>JAMLID010000024.1 GCA_023954355.1 Oligoflexia bacterium
GTAACATTATTTATGATTCAATTCGCTATGCCTCAGGATTCTTCTACAAAATACCGATAATACCGACATGAGAACCCCCGCTCTAGTAAGTATTTTAGCACTCTTTCTTAACCCCTCTTCTTTATGGGCTGAAAATATCGATGCATGTGAGCCCTCTATTATTCCATCTACTCTAGACCCGCAGTCACGTGATTCAGTAGAGTTTTTATTAGAAGTTCCTGAAGCGCTACTATCTGTTACTACTCAGTTAGATACACTCACACCAGAGTGCGCCAATAAGATTTGGTCAAAGTCGGGAATAGGCACCTACCAAGTTATTCTAATCGATCCACTCACAAAACAGCCCTGGCTCTGGCGACCTAAGGGGTTTCTTGGAGCTAAAGACCAAGGAGGGCTAGAAAAACTCGACCCTAAAGAGCTAGAAAAATCTCCAGAACTTCTTCGATCTAAGTATTCATTTACCAACTTTCGTGGAAAAAAAACCGTCGGCCTACTAATGGGAGAATCTGGCTTTCGCACCTTTGAGCAAGAAAAAGAAGTAGTAAAAAAAATGAAAGAAGCTGGTCGCATTCCCAACGACTTTGAACTTACAGAAGAGCTATATGTTGAGAATAAAAAAAATACAGTAGAAAAAGATTTTAGCACTTTGGTCCACGAAGGTTTTCATGCCTACGGACAAGGGGTACATCACGAAAACGATGGCCACAACCATCGCTGGGCTTTTGTAAGTAAACAAGATGAAGATTTAGCCAATGGTATAATTCATCGTTACTCGGATTTTCCTTTAGAGGCCGGACCTCGCTATTACCGAAGAATGCAGTTCGAAACCCTATACAAAGCACTTAGTGCAGAGACAGAAGAAGAAAAGCAAAAATTTATTAGCCAAGCTGCTCACTGGCAAGACCAATATAAATCGAGTAGTGACGAATATATACGAACCAATGGATCAGATATAGGGGAAGGATCAGCCAATTATTTTGACTTCATAGCTGAAATTTACTCAAAACATGGATGTGAAATGGACGATGCCACTTTAAAAGAACTTATACGTAAAGGAATCGATGAATTGGTAGCCCAGCTAGATAAACAAGGGGGATTACCTCCTATGGCCGATGTTGAATCATACAATATTGGTCTGTTGGCAAGCCTACTTCTTGACGAAGAAAATCCGGTAAAAAATTGGAAAGAAAAAATAACAAACAAATTAGAAACTCCTATAGAAATTCTCGTTGTAGGAAAAAGCCGCATAAAAGGCCAAGAAAATCAAAAAGCGAAAGAGCTGATTTCTCAGGCTCAAAAGAAGAGCAACAATGAATTAGCTGGACTAATGAAAGGTTTGGTTTCTCATGCTCAAGATAAAGAAAAATGGGTTAGAGTTCAATTACCTGATAGCCCTGGATCCCTCCAACATCGTGGATATTTTAAAACTCAAGGGCTAAATGGTGCTGTTATAGCAGCCTCTGCAACAAAAGCTTTTTCAAAGGGAGCTCACAGCATTCAAATAGAGAATATCTCTTTATTGAGCATTCAAGAAAGTGGTTGCCCTAAAGCTTCTGGAACAAATTCTAACTATATTTTTGTTCCAAAATCATCTCTTAAAACTATAAATGGATTAACAGAGTTTAATTTTACTGACCAAGAAACTGCATTCAACGATTCTATGCGTCCCGTTACTCCAAAAGCTCAAGGCTCTGGAAACTTTGAAGTGCTAACAGACCATAAGGGCAGTGAATGGTATTGCCAGAAATAAACTAAGCTTAGATCGTTTAGCGTGTAAAAATACGATCGTGAAAAAATTCCATTGTCATATATTAAGATTTTGTCAGATTTTTCTACTCTACTTTACGGAAAATAGTCTCTACCGTTTTAAGTACGCCTCCATGGAAGAGAGGCTAACCTTTATAAAGGAGTATCCATTGAGCCTCAAAAATCTGACCCTAACCCTGTTGACCCCTCTATTTATCTCTTTAAGCGCGAATGCCTCTGTATCGACAAAAAACGATGACGGTAGCGTAAAACTACAATATATGCCAACGAGCGCAAAATCAGCTTTAGCTGGTGGTGATATTGCAGATCTAGTAAAACAGGTCTCTAAAGAGTATGGACTAAATCTAGATAACACTCAGCTTAAGCTAGAAAACGTTCAGCGTAGCCTAACTGGTATTCACTATAGCTTTACACAGCAGCAAAACTCGATTGCTATAGAAAACGCTCAATTTATTATCAGCACAGATTTGAATGGGAAAGTCATTAGGTTTTATAACCAGACAGTACCTGTAAAAAATGATAAAAAAATCTTCTCAGCCATTTCGGAAGAGAAAGCGATTCAATCAGCATGGAACGTACTTGCAGTTGATGGAGAGCTATTAAACACAATCCATTCAAAATTGGTTTATCTAAACAATGAAGAGCGTTCTCTAGTTTATAAAATCGAGCTAAGCGTAAGCTCCCCTTACGGGCACTGGATAGTTACTGTAAATGCCAATAACGGAAGCATCTTAAGCATAGAAGACCAAGCAATAGAAAGAAAAGGAACCGTCAAAACAGTTGAAAAAAGATTGGCAGGCACTCGCACTGTTAAAAGCCTAAAAAGCGCTGTCAGCTCTTTTGAAGCAAAAAATGCTAAAACCTTTGGCTTGCAAAAGCTCACAACCTCTTCTGATGGACTTGCGACGGTTTTTAATCCTAATCCGGCGGTTACTTTGATCAGAATAGATCTACAAGACAATACCCCAGCTGAAGAATTTGAATCGGCCTACCGACAAGTTACGTTAAAAGACCTTTCTATCGTTGATGGACTTTTCAACCTTGCCGGACCAAAAGTAAAGTTGATTGATTTTGAAAGCCCCCGTGTGGCTCCATCTACTTCTGAAAATGGAGTATGGGAAAATAAAAGAAAAGATGTTCGCTTTAATGATGTGATGACTTACTTTCATCTCGACGAAAATGTTCGTTATATAGAATCGCTAGGCTATGTAAACAGCGCTGTGATTTTTCCTAATAGCATAGAAGTTGATGCAAATGGAGTAAATGGTAGCGACAACTCTCATTACATCCCGTCAAGCAGAAGGTTAGCCTTCGGTCATGGCTGCGTAGACGACAATGAAGATGCTGATGTTATTCTTCACGAGTTAGGCCACGCTATTAATCATCACATTAATCGTTACTGGAGCGGTGGTGATACCGGCGCAATGGGTGAAGGCTTTGGAGATTACTGGGCTGCCTCATCTAGTGCCACAAAAGAAAATGGCCTAAAAGGAAAGCCTGAATGGGTATTTAAGTGGGATGGTCACAATCAGTGCTGGGAAGGAAGAAAGCTAGATGCACTAGATATGAAATATAATCATTCAAAATATTACACCGCTCACGCCAAAGTCTCTGACGGAATATCAGATGAACTTTGGTCTACCCCAATTTTTCAGGCGTTTCTTGAGCTATATCTAGCTGGTGCCCCGAGAGAAGATATGGACAAAATTATTTTAGAGTCACAGTTTGGGTTAGGAAGCGGACTAAAAATGAGAGATTTAGCCACTTCCATCGTACAAACAGCTAGAAATCTATTCCCTGATAAAAATTATGCCTCTGTATATGAAGCAAAATTTAAACATCATGGAATCTTACTCTAAGCAGTAATTAAAAATTTTCTCAAAAAATGCGTCGGCTATAAGTCCGGCGCATTTTTTTTTGAACTCTAGGAAGACAAATGAAAATGCAGCTAAAAACATAGGTGGTAAAGTGAACGGACTTTTAAAGTATATGCTAGAACAAGATAGAAGTGATCAACTAACCGAGTTGAGAAGATTTAACTCAGTCATGGAAAAAATCAGAGGAGCAAAGCTCTGCATCGATGGTATAGAATACCTAGCATCTAAAATTTAATCTGATTCGTCTTGAATTCAATATATAAAAGCAATTAAAATTTTTCAGTGAACTACCAGTTAACTTTAAATCAAAAAATAGAACTTTGGCTGCCAGCATTAGGAAAAAATCTATATAACGAATTTTTTTTTAAATCCGTATTTTCTCATTCCTGTATTCTTGTTTATTCTAATTGATTACCACATAAATAAACATCACCAAACGATTGGGAAAAACCTACTTTTCGATTCAGCGTTCTATTTTTTAAATATAGTATTCAGTAGCGCTCTTACCTTGTTTATTTTGTATGAAATCAATCTTTTACTAAATCAATTCGCCCTTAATTACTCTCCAAAATTTTTAACAGAATTAAGCCCTGCTTTAGAAATTATTTTCGGTCTTCTAATGATAGACTTTCTCTTCTATTGGTCACACAGACTTAAACACAAAATAAATTTACTATGGAAGTTTCACACTATTCACCATTATAGTGGAACCTTATCGTTTCTTTCTAGAAATCATCCTCTAGATTTAATCCCGATGAAAATATTATCTTTAGTTCCTATGGCTGTGCTTAGCAGTTCCTTCAAAAGCCTAGCTATTACGTATTTGATTTATAATCTCTATCAGTTTTTCTTACATTCTAACTCTAATATCTCTCTTGGCCCCTTAAATCACATCTTGGTCTCTCCGAAGTACCATAGAATTCATCACTTAGTCGATTCAAAGTACGCTAATAAAAACTTTGCCTCATTTTTTTCATTTTATGATTTATTTTTTAATACTCAGTTAATGCCTAAAAGAAATACTGCCTACAATAAAATGCAAACTGGCGTACATGGATTAAAGCATGAAAATTTTAGATCTCTGAAACTTATCGATCTTCCAAGAGCTTTTTTACAGCAAGTAATGCTGAAAATACCTAAAGAATAATCATTGGCTTAAAAACAAATATCGTTAAAATCTGCAAGAACGTATATAATATTTACACTGAATGAATCAGAACACGAATCAGAGAATTTATTCTTTAGACATATTGCGTGCGACACTATTATTCATGGGAATTTTTTACCACGCATTCAGAAATATTTATGTCAATGGTGAAGGATTCACACACAACCAACCATGGATAGATTCAATTCTATGGCTATCTCATTCATTCAGAATGCCAACATTCTTTTTTCTTTCTGGATTTTTTTCTCAATTAATTATTGAACGAAAATCAATTGAAAACTTTTTAAATTTAAGAGGCAAACGAATACTTTTACCGTTTATTATTGGAATCATACTTTTTACTTTTCCAAATTATTTTTTTTCAAGACTATCACAATTACTACACAGCGACACAATCACAAGCTTTAGTGATTTAATTTCTTACAGCGTATCTTTAGCATACAAATTTCCTGCAAAGGCACGTCCAGATTATTTATGGTTTTTATACTATCTATTTTTATTTTCCATTACACATGCGGTGCTTTTAAAGCTAAAAATGATTTTTAATAAAAAGAAAATCCACATATTGATATCTATTTTCATAATTTTATCTCTTGGTTTTCTCTTCAAAACACTAATGAGTGGAACTATGGATATTGATAATCCAAATTCTTATTATTTAGTTTGGCAAACATTTGGATATTATTTTTGTTTTTATCTTTTTGGGTCTTTTATATTCTCTCTATATAAGTTGAAGTTTTTTACTATAAAAGAAATTTTTGCCCTCCCAATATGGATACCAATTGCCATATTAACATCTGCATTTTTATATTTTAGTTTTGGAAAAACCACTTTACTAGCCAGCTTCAGCTACTACTCATTTGTAATATCTATCTTAGGCGCATGCTTATCTTTCGTTACTGCACTTCCTATTTCGGGTTCTCCTAAAATTCTGTATTTTTCAGATAGCGCTTATTTTCTATACCTCTACCACGAACCTGTTCAAAACATCATTGACTGCTTACTTGCACCGTTTACCCATAATTTTTTCATCCGAATTCTATTTGCAATAACAATATCTATTGGCTCAGGCTTTTTGATATATGAAAAACTAATCAGGTATACATTTGTCGGCACTTTATTAAATGGTAAAAGAATTAAAAATTCTTATAAGGATACAAGATGAATTTTTTTACGTTCAAGAAGAAAATCAAAGTTGCTCTGAGTTTTGACGATGCACCAACTATAGATAGCGTTCTTTTTTCAGGTGAAGTGAGATCTCAAAAGCTATTAGAGCAACTGTCTAAAAAGAAAATACAAGAAGCTGCTTTCTTCTGTAACACTAAAAAAGAACAAAACATTTTACAGCTTAGCAAATATGCTAGCGCCGGGCACATAATTGGTAATCATACCTCTACACATCCAGACCTCACTAAAGTTAGTGCTGAGGAATTTATACGTGCCATTGAAGAAGCAGACACTTTGCTGAAAAAATTACCTACCTATTCTCGATGGTTTCGCTACCCCTATTTGAGAGAAGCTCATAAGCAAGCAGATAAAAATAGAACAGTAAAAGAATACTTAGATGAAAATGAATATCTGTATGGATACATAACAATTGAAAGTTATGACTGGTACTTAGATGAACTTTATCAAGAAAATAAAAATACTATTTCTGAGAATGTTTTTAAAAAATTTTATGCGCAAATATTACATGACACCCTACTCGATGGCTGCTCTATTGCCAAAGAATGCTTAGGAAAACAACCCGTACATGTATTATTACTACATGAAAATGATGTGAACGCATTATTCTTATCTGAATTTATTAATTTAGCACAAAGCAATGGTTTTGAATTTGTATCAATGAAAGAGGCCTATTCTGACTCTATCGCTAATAAAAAATGGGATCGGCTTCCTCAAAGCATGCGCAGACCCGAGGGCATAGCTAAAGAGAAGAAACTTACAGTAAGCACTCAGTATAGGTGGCTAGATTGTAATAAAATAAAATCAGAATTTTTATCTAAAATAGACACTATTTAATTCTTGCTAACCATTTCAATGTTTTTAATT
Source organism: Oligoflexia bacterium (assembly GCA_023954355.1). Lineage (GTDB taxonomy): Bacteria > Bdellovibrionota > UBA1018 > CAIPTA01 > CAIPTA01 > JAMLID01. The sequence continues at coordinate 6,865 of JAMLID010000024.1, forward strand.
GAATCTGCGAGCACTCTTGATTTTGACAAACTTTTGCTCCCAAATCTGAAGCCCATGCATAAAGCCAAAAATAAAATTTCAATCCAGGTATTTGCCATTTCCTCGGATTTTCAATGGATAAAATTTTATTTAATGCTTTCTCATACTTCATAACTGGATCCGGTGAAACATGAGTAGCTCTTCGAGTAGCACCATTGTAGCCTTGCAAATAGGCTTTTTTGATAAAATTTCTAAAACTAACATCATTATGGTGTATCGGACGAATTTCAGGTTCGAATTTTAAAACTTTTCCAGCATTATATAAACGCAGATTGAATTCAGTTTCGGCAGCACCAAAAGCTATATCGCTATTAAACATAGTCTCTTTAAATATCTCTTTCTTATAAGAGGCGTGCCCACCCAATAAGTAAGGTGTTTCTCCATTTTCTTTTGCATAGCGAAGCATCCATGACATTCCAATAATATGATACGCCAATGCAGGAAGTGTCGCATTCGACGGCATTCGGCATCCGCCACCTAACCCTTTAACATTTTCATCTGCATGGATTCTAATGTGTTGCTCTAATGTATCTGGCTCTACTAGCTCCATATCATCATCGAACAAAAGAACAATATCAGAACTTGAATTTATTATCCCTAGGTTGCGTGCTTTATTCACGCCGAGCTCTCCAGTAGCACCCCAAGATATAGTAAACTCATCTTTCCATTTTTCTAGCCTACTCTCTAACTCTACATCTTTTGTATTCATCGCAATATAGATAGAAAAGCGATCTCGCGATAGCGTCTGCTTTTTTAGTGATTCTAAGAATCTCTCTACTGAAAACGAGCGATTATGTGTAGGAACTACAATTGATATTTTGGTATTCATAACTATTTTAAAATTTCTTCTATTCTATTTATAATTAAACTGTAATGCCCTTCATGGTCAACCATTGTCAACTTAGATTTCTTGCAACGCTGATGTAGAGCTTTTGCCATAGATGGATAAAGTATTCGGTCATCACTCCCATGCCAAAAATGGATTTTGCTGCCAAGATCTGTATATTGATTTACCCACCAATTTTTAGTGTAAAACATTGCATCTAATTGGGGTCCTAGTCCTCTTTGCTCAAAGGCTTCCTGTATTGCTGAGTTTAATACTTTATTGACCTCAACTTTTTGCATACACTCTTTGTCTTTTTCTGAAATAGGAAAAAACAACTCCATAATAGAAGAACGACGCTTTCTTTGACCCGCTTTTAATATAAGGTCGGATCCTTTTAGTAAAATCACTTGTGGTACTTGCGGTAATAATAAAAACCCCAGATAGGACAAAGAAGAAAAGGTTTTTCTAAATTGCTTTTGCTGTACTGGACCTAATCCACTCACGACACTAAATTTTTCAATTTTTGCTACATTTTTATTCAAATGGTAAAAAGCGAATGGCGTTCCACCGCTAACAGAAAGTAATTCATATTTTTCCCAACCAAACTTTTTAAGTAGATGTTCACAGCTTTTTTCATAGAGCGAAAATTGATTATCTCGCATCGTTGCTGTTGATTTCCCATAACCTGGCCTATCAATACATAATACTTCTAAATTAAGTTTTTCTACTACAGGATAAAAAGCTGAAATTTGAGCACTCGAACCAGGAAAGCCATGAAAAAAAAGTAGTTTACGTTTGCCACTACCTATTTTTCTATAGGAAGCAGTTTGCTGTTTATTGGAAAAAATAGAAGGGGAATCTAGGCTCCAAGATTTCATTTTTTCCCCTTCTACTCAGTTTAAGTAGGCAACTATATAAAGTCTACCGACCTACATATAGTAAACTACCACCTTTAACTTTATTAATAACTTTTAAATACACTCTTGTATCTAAAGCAAAACAACCATGGCTTCTACCTGCACGACCTGCTTCATTAACATATTTGGCTTTATGAATAATGATGGCTCTTGCTAGTGCGTTAGAGTTTGAGGCTTGTAGACCCATTAAACGACCAACGGTTCCATGCTTTTTAGACTTACCGGAATCCAGAGTCTTATATGCACCCAATGAAGTCTTATGCGAGTTCATTGAATTCGAAAACAATTTAGCAAGACCTGAATTCTTAGGATCCGAACCTTGACCATGTGATGTATTATATTTCTCAACTTTTTTTGTTTTTAAATCGAATACAAACATTCTTTTCTTGCTAGAGTGTTTGCTGAAGTCGATAACAGTTACATATCGAGTATTAGGAAACTTGTTTTTGTTAGAATAAAAATATTTGTCAGCTTCTTGATAAACTTTTTTACTTAAACCCCAGCTAGATTGATAAGGCGGAAGCGAATAAGATGTCCCTGAAGACTGGCTCTTTTTCTTTTCTGATTTCGCTATTTCAGTTTTTTTAGCTGGTTTATAATTAGGTCTTTTCGTCGGAATTGGTGGATTTTTTGGAAGCTCTTTTTTTGCAACTTTTTTTACCACAGGTTTTTTCTTAGCGGCAGAAAGGCTTAATAAAATATCATCGCTTTCTTCTTGTTCGGCAATCACTTCGTTGTCTGAAGCTTCTTCCCACTCTTGATCCGAATCAGCTAATTCATCTTCTTCGTAATCTGGCCCGTCACTTTCAGCAGTTTCTATTAAGTAATTGTTTTCTAATAAATCACGGTCTTGGCTAGCTAACTGAACATAATCAGCTTGATCATTTAAATTTGTGAGTTCACTAGGAGAAACACTATTATATGGCTGCTTTGCTTCTGGAGCACAACCATAGACTGTGAGTGCTCCAACTACTAGTGAATATGCTATTCTTTTTTTCAATTGCTCAGATACTGGGCTAACATTCATCTTCATAAAACCACCTTGCTAAGTATGTTAAAATGGCTAATGAATTGGCCGAACTCTCATCATTCGCTAACGTTCCTAAAGGCTGATCTATTCTAAAATCCAAAAGAACAGGTCAGCGATACTACGCCCATAGACTCAACGTGTCAATATTGTAAATAATTGAAATTGTTATATTTTTAATTTTATTTTTTTGTTTACTTTTCTAAACTTGGAAAAAAACCCAGCTCATGACAAGAATGCGTATGGGCCAGTGGATTAACTATCATCACCTATATTACTTTAAAAAGATTGCCGAAGAAAAAAGCGTTTCTAAGGCCGCCGCAAAACTTAAATTAGGCCAACCAACACTATCTGCTCAATTAAAGCAATTCGAAGAAAATCTTGGGGTCCAGCTCTTTGAAAGAAAAAAAAATCGCTTAAAGCTTACCCCTACAGGTGCTATCGCTCTTGAATATGCAAAAAGCATTTTTAAACTTGGTGAAGAATTATCTGAAGCTCTATCAGACAAAGAAATCCCGTTAAAGCCTCACTTACATATCGGCACTATTGATGACATTCCTAAAAACGCGAGCTTGGCACTTGCTAAAACTGCTCTATCAGTTTCACCATGCCATATTCATTTAGTAGAAGGCAAATCTGATCATCTACTACGAGAATTACTGGCATATAAAATTGATATTTTACTAACAAACTTTTTACCCTCTTCTCTTAAAACTAAAAATATAGCTCATCGTTTGGTACGAAAAGATCCTGTATTTATTTATGCGTCGAAAGAATATAAACATCTTAAGAAAAATTTCCCTCATTCACTTTCGTATCAGCCATTTATTCTTCCAACATACGATAGCAAACTTAGATACGATGTAGAGCATTGGGCAAAAATTCATGGAATTGTTCTCGATATTGCCATAGAAACACAAGATATTGCAGTGAAGAAAATTATGGCAACAAACGGTCTCGGCCTTATTCCAATCGCTAGTCACTCTGTAAAACATTCTATTCAAAATGGAACACTTATAGAGATTGGAAAAATAGAAGAGACATACGAAGAAATAATCTTATTATCAGTAGAAAGAAAAATAGAAAATCCCTTTATTATTAAGGTAATCCAAAAATTTAACATATAGAAAAAAGCGATAATATATAGAATTATTATCTATTTTATTAATCTTTTTTGAATTGCTACGCTTTTATTACAGATAAGCCTCATATAGGCCTCTTACATAAACAATGGAGGTTATAAAATGTTAAATGTAGTGTTTCACAATCTAGAACGGTCAGAGCTTGTTAAATCAGCTGCAGTTGAGCGTTTTTGGCAGTTGGAAGAAAGATTTCCAAGACTACAAAACTGCAAAATTACTCTGACATTTGAAATGGAAAATTCTCCGACCAAGCCAGGAGCTGATTTATTTTCAGTGACCTTTTACTGTAATGACGGTTATTTTGCTGGTTTAAAAATGAAAAAACACTCAGATGATCTATATGCTGCCCTGTGGGACCTAACAGATACCCTACAGCTGAAACTGCATAAATTTCGTCGAAAATCGAGATCGAGAAAAATACATCAAGTTCGACGTTTTTTACAAAAACAACAAGAACAGTTCTCCGCTTAAAAGAGTAGTAACTACTAGGAGAAAAAATAGGGGGTTATCCCCCTATTTTTTTATTTATCTTGCTATCAAAGGGCAATAATGCTACGAGTCATCCGCAATCTATTTATTGGGGAGGTTCGGTGTTTTTTTTAATTCTCAGCGTACTGATGACAACATTTACACATGCAGAAAGTGATGTTCCAAGAGTAATTAGAGATTTCGAAACGAAGAACTTTTCCGGATGGAAAATCCACCGTCTCTCTACTAAGCATGCTGCTAGAATCATAGAAAATCCTGACAGTAGAAGGTACGGAAAATTCGCAGCAGCAGTTACTCTTAGGTACGGCGAAACTTATGGAGATAGCTGGAAAAGTGAACTAAGTGACCCTTACTACGCCCCCTACGAAAAAGAGATCTGGTATCGGATTTCTCACTTTTTGCCTGGTGGATTTATTCCGGAGAAAGGCAACGCTTGTACGATCGCACAATGGCATAATGCTGCTATGCCAGGCGTTCCTGGAGGTGGGCCGCCGTTAGCTCATGAAGTAACAGACGGTCGACTAAAAGTTTTTGTTAGTTATTCAATCAAACCTTTTCGCACTGGCAAAGATGTCATCAATAAAACCTTATTTAAAATTCCCTTTCGAAGAGGACAATGGCATGACTTCGTTTATCGAATCGTTTGGTCAAAAAAAGGTAAAGGTGAAATCGATGCCTGGCATAACGGAAAATATCTAGGCTCTTATCGCGGTTATCTGGGGTACCCTAACGATGCAGCTGGGCCGTATTTTAAAACTGGCGTTTATTGTAAGCAAAGCCCTCGAAAGCCGCTTACCGCTTATGTTGATGAGTATAGACGAGGTCCAACAGCCGACTCGGTTTTATTAAGAAACGAGCGACTCGAACATATTCACTATTGAAGGTTTAACTCAAAACTTTAGGTGAGTTTGAGATCTCGTTAACGTTTTTTTCCATTTGTGGAAAATGTTCTCTGAGTTTTTTTCCTATTTTTTGAATCTCTTCAATAAGAGCTTGGTTGTGGTTGCCCTGACGGATTCCTTTTACGATATTTTCAACCTCTTCTAACCAAAAATCTTTACCGACTTTTTTATAAATACCCTCATCTGCTACAATTTCTACTCTCTTCTCAAACATAGAAATATAAATAAGAATCCCTGTTTTCTCCTTAGTATGGCCCAAATTGTATTCTGTAAACGAAGCCAACGCAGACTCATGTACTTCGGCAGCCATCATTTTTTGAGAATACAACATTCGAACTGCCTTTTCCCATAACCCCAGAAGAGCCCCAACAAAAGAAGAAAGCGCTTGTGTCGCGATCAAAGACCCTAAGTAAAAATCGCCCCAAAACATATACTCATAAGCTAGCCATAGAGCCGTTCCTAAGATCAAAAAAAGAAACGCATACACAAAAGATGCATATGAATACGAAGCACTAGACTTAACAATAACGGGTAATATTTCACCCTTGTTTAAGTATTCTGCCTCTGCAATTGCTTTTTCGATTTCAGAAAGTGAAAAGTGTTTCATATATTTCTATTCCCTACCAAGAAGAAGATGATCCTCCACCGCCAAATCCGCCTCCACCACCGCCCCAAGAAGACCCACCGCCACTGCTCCATGACGAACCACCACTACTACTCCATGATGAAGAGCCGCCGCTCCACCCACCATAAGACCGACCAGAACGTATTTTTCTTCCATATCGGATTTGCAGTATCATGATAAAAAATGATAGCCCCAAAAAAAATAGTGGAGCATATTTGCTTGATAGCAAACGAATAAACCAAGGCAGATTCAGATCTGCCTCGGCAGTATACTCATTTAATTCTTCTGCGCCTAAGGGAATCCTTTCTTGAACACCCGCAATGCCCGCCAGAATTCCTTCATAGTATTTTCCCGCACGAAAATTAGGTCGTACGTAATTGTCTAAAATTCTTCTTGAGTACGCGTCTGTTAGATCTCCTTCAAGACCATAACCGACTTCAAAGCGCATTTTTCTATCATTAATCGCTATTAAAAATAGTATCCCTTTATCGCTACCTTTTCGGCCCAGCCCCCAGCTTTCTGCTACCTGTAATGAATAATCTTCAACAGCAAGACCCTCAAGGCTTGGAGTAATAAGAACACTCATTTCGACCCCTGAGTTTACTTTAATTTTTCTTAGTAAAGCATCTAACTGATTTTTCTCTACCTGACTAAGTATTCTAGCTTCATCAACCAAGGGCGCAGCTGAAGGGATCTGTATCGCTAATGCGAAAGGCATCAGCAAAGCTAAAGCACATGCTAAGTACAAAATTTTTTTCACTAAAATTGAACCTCAGGGGCTTTATCAGCGTTCGGTGTAGTGGCCTTAAATGTTTCTCGAGGGGCCATACCTAATAAAAATTTTGCTGTTAGATTTGTTGGGAAAAATCGTACGCTTTTATTATATTCTGCCACTGTATCTATATATCTCTTTCTAGATACTGCTATCCGATTTTCAGTGCCTTCTAACTGGGCTTGTAAATCTAAAAAGTTTTGGTTTGCTTTTAAGTCTGGATACTTTTCTATTACAACCATTAATCTGCTAAGGGCAGAACTTAATTGTCCCTGAGCTTGCTCAAAGCGTTCAAATGCTTTTGGATCACTAATCGTAGAGGCATCTATTTTAGTTTGAGTTGCTTCAGCCCTTGCCTTCACTACAGCCTCTAATGTTTCTCTCTCGTGTTTCGCGAAACCTTTAACCGTATTCACTAAATTTGGAATTAGATCAGCTCTTCTTTGGTAGTGATTCTCTACATCGGCCCAAGATGCTTTCACATCTTCATCTAATCCTTGCAACGTATTATAGCCACACGAAAATAAAACAGTGCTCAAAAGTGCTAAAAACAAAATTCTCATGATATCCTCCTTAGTGCAGCCTCTTTGTACCAAACTTTCTCTGAGATTTCCCTACTTTTACACTTTGACAAAGCGTATATAGCTGGTATCTACCTAAGCTCTATGCAACTACTCATCACTGATCTTTCTAGAAGTGGCGCTGGCATTGGTCGAGACACTGAAAATCGAGTTATTTTTGTTCCCTATACATGCCCTGGAGATTTGATTGAAGTAGAAATTACAAATGCCCAAAAGAGATATGCCGAGGGGCGAATCGTAAAAATCTTAGAACCATCGTCTTTAAGACTAACACCCCAGTGTCCTGCGTTTACGATCTGTGGTGGCTGTGATTGGCAGCACATCAAATACGAACACCAGTGGGAAACAAAGAAAAAAGGCATACTACACTCCCTAGAAAGAACTGGGGTAAATACTCAAGATATAGCTTTCACTGATTTTCCAGCAGAAAAAATATGGAACTATAGAAATCGTATACAAATTCGCGGACAAGAAAATCAATTAGGGTTTTATAAAAAAGGTACTAATCACATTATAGACATAGAAAATTGCGCTATTGCCGACTTAGCAATAAATAATGAAATTCTTAATTTAAGAAAACAGTTTCCCTTACCAAGAAGAGAGCAAAAATATGAAATAGAAAAAACCCTCACTGGAGAAACTACAGTGCGGAGAAATCGACCTCACTCTGCTATGGGTTTTCGTCAAGTACATGAAAAACAAAATCAAGTTCTTATCCAATGGATCTCAGAACGCTTATCTACAGGTGGAGACGTTCTATTAGATCTTTTTGGAGGTAGTGGTAATTTAAGCTCTAATCTACTTTCTAAATACAAGCATACCTATTGCATAGACTTGTACACACCCAAACAACTACAAGAAGAAAATCGTATCTTTATTTCGGCAGAAGTCAGTGATGGATTGCAAAAAATTAGAGAAAAAATTGTTTCACACTCTATTGATATTATTCTGGATCCCCCAAGAGAAGGCCTTGGAAAAAATCAAAATAAAATTCTCGAAGCCATACAACAACTTAATAGTAAAAAAATTGTATTCATCAGTTGTGAAGTTGATCCCTGGAGTCACACCCTATTAAAACTTCAAAATCGAGGCTGGGCGATAAAAGAACTAGGGGCTCTCGATTTTTTCCCGCAAACTCGGCATATTGAATCGCTGGCGGTTTTAGAGCGCATCAATTCTTAACTTATGCATAAGCAATAAAAACCCACAGTCCGCACAGACTGCCCCAAAATAGAGACGTTTTAGCATTAGTATTTGTGTTTTATTTGGCACAAATTTCTGCTTTGTTTTACACAATAGATAAAGAAGGAGACTTTATGAAAAAATGGATATTAGGATTTGTAACGGCTGGATTACTAGTGGGCTCAATGCCAACTCTTGCGGAAGATGTATTTCGCATAGAGATAGGAACAAAGAAAAGAACTCATTGGAACCAAAAAGAAGCTATGGAAAGAATTTACCGTCTTGAGCTTGCGGTAGAGCAATTGCAAAGAAAAGTTTTCGATTTAGAGTCACGCCAACACCAACCACTGCCAGAGAAGAAGTGGACTACTTGTTATATCAACACTCCGTTTGATGGTACATTTACAGCTACTGAGCCAACAGAGACCGCTGCCAAAGCGCTTGCTCTATCTAAGTGTAACGAAAAATCTAGTTCTACCTTTTGTAAAGAACGTGACATAAAGTGCGGTAATTAAGCTTTTCAGTGCGAAGGGAGCTCATTGCTCCCTTATTCATCAGCTTTCTGCAAAAGCTCGAGTTTCGTAATCGTCTTTATCCCAATTATAGTCATGCAAGATTTCAGTATCTGCTGGGATGTCTTTAGTCGCGTAAAAAGAAAAGGTCTTGCTTTTTCGGTTTATACGATAGTCACAATTAGCCTGTTTTTTTGAATGATTATAGAGAGAACCGTATCCAAGCACTAGTGCAGTAGTGTTTCCATAATATTCAAAACGATAAGAATCCACTGGAGTACCACTAAACTTATGAATTAATTTTCTTGGTAAATAAATAATAGGACAGGTTTCAAAAACCTTTCCTTTTGTGATTCTCTTGCTGCAGTATACGCCCCAACCCTTTTCTTTCGTTTTCTTTAAATATAATGGGTAATGTGTTTTAATTCGTTTCACTGCAATGATCCCTCAATAAGTGATATAATGGCATGTGCCTGAGAAATCAAATAATCAAACTAAAAAATACACTCTAATTTTAACACTTCTTGTTCGTTAATAGGATATCCACCGCTAGCTTTTATCTTAGCCAACGCCATAGAAACACGCTTCCCTTCTGGATCCATAGAGATTTTCAGAGTCGCTTCTTTTTGATAAAGCCCATCCTGAAATTTTCTTGCGTGTTCAAAAATTTCAGATTCGTATTTCATGGTTACTCTATTTTCATTTGTTGGTAGTACTCCCTCTCTCCAAGGGAAGCTATAGGGAACATACGCTGAAACCATCACCTGTGTTTTCTTTGAATAAAGAGATAGTGAAACAAATTTAGAACCCGCCACCATTCTTAATGTACAATCTTCAAGGACAATCTTTTCTTTGTGTTGCATCACGAATCCAGTCGCTTGAGATGCCTCAAGAACCGTTTCTGAAAGAGAAGACGCATAACTACTAGAAAGCCCCCCGCCCACAAGTAGTAAAAATAAAAATGTAAACATAGCCAGAATCCCCATTCTTTAGGGTCTATTTATAATTTTAAACATATTGCGTCAATAAGAGAAGTCATTTTCTTTTTGAAAAAAAGCCGCTAAAAAAAGTCGTGCTTACGTTTAAAACCCTATATGAAGATTCTTGGATCTTAGTCGTAGATAAACCTTCGGGCTTTTACTCGCATTCTCCAGATCAAAAGAAAGAAACACGAAGAATTTCACCCCGTTGGAACGGATTAAGCGTAATGAAAAACAGTACTGGACTGAAAAATTTAAGTCCCATTCATCGCCTAGACCAAAAAACCTCAGGCTTGTGGATGCTTTGTAAAGGCTCAGAGGAGCGCAGTCTTTTCCAAGATTTATTTTCTCATCGCCTCATCCAAAAACAATATATCTGCGCCACCAAAGGTATTTTGCCAAAAGCCAGTTTTTCATTTTTTAAATTAGAAGAAAAAGATCAATGGGTTTCTGCAAAAACAAGTGTAGACCCTCTATTTTTCTGCTCTTTACCTAAAGTTGAGCTGCCGATTTCCCTTGCGAAAGTTGATTTACTCACAGGAAAAACACACCAGATACGTAAACAATTTTCAACCGTCAGGCACTTTATTATTAACGATAAAAAGTATGGCGATAAAAAATGGAATCGCAAAATTCATGAGCTAGGCCTACCTAATACTCTGTACTTAAGGTCATACCAACTATCCTTTGAACACCCCATAAATCGTCAAAAGATAATAATTAAAGCTCCATGGAACCGTCATTGGCATAAGCTCTTTGACCTAATTGGATATTGCCCCATTTAGAGCTTCATTTTTTCTATAGAAGCAAGGGTCTTTTTAAAATTGCCTTGCGTGTAGGCTGACTTAGCATAGGATATATAATTTTCTAAACTGAAGCGCTCTCTCTCGACCATAATTCTCAGTGTAATTTCATGGGCAATAATAAAAATTGCCGCTAAAGGGGCGATAAAATTATGTGATAACCCTCTAGGAAAGCCTGATCCATCAGGTCGCTCATGATGCTGTAATACGATAACATCTACATCTGCAGGTAATTCTTTAAACGAACGTACCAGCTCGGCCGACTTTGAAGGATGAGTCTTAAATTCTTGCAGCCTTTCATCATCTAAGCTTTTAGCTTCTTCCATTGTTTGCATCTTTGCAATTTGCGTATCTGTGATTGCTATGTCATGCATGAACGAAGCTAATACTAATTTAGTAAATGTAGACTCTGAGCCCCAGCTCATTTCTTTGGCTAAGCAACAACTTACATGCGCTAGTACGTTGCTGTGGCTAGAGATATAATTTGTACCACTTGCAATATTTTGGATGATATTAGATAGCCTCGGATGAGTACCAATAGCCTTTAACGTTAACTGTACATTCTTTTTGGCTACGTCTTGAACTTCTTCAGTGAATCCTACTTTACTGACAATTTCTTGTAATGTTTCTAGTGTCAGCTCTATTTCAGTATTCAATACTTTCGGATCATTATCTTTTTTTGCTAATAGCTTTTCTAATTTATCTTTTAATTTAGAAATGAACTCCGAGGTTTCTGTGCGCTTTAAATATAAAAATTCAATTTTTTTCTGCTCTTGATATTTTAATAAGTCATTGCCATCAAACTCATCACCCTCACGAAACATTTTAATAAACTTGGTCTTATTTAATCGAATGTAAACATCACCTTTTAAAGGTGAAACCTCTATTAGCAAACTTGTTCGTATAGGACAGAAATCTGAATCATCTCCCGAGAGCCCACCAGCAGATAAAAAGTCTCGAAGCGGTTTTTCAATATCTTCAATTAATTTTGTATTATCAATAGAAGCCACACAATTAATCTCGCGCAAGACTTCAGCTTTTGGTTTTTCTATTGATGGATCATAATAAAATAATACACTAGGGTGCTCACCAGGCCCTTTTAAGTGCTTCACAAACTGTGACTCAGCACCATTATAAGGAGCAATAATTAGAGAAAAGTCGGTATGATTTTTTAATTCTTGTATGCCATGCAATACGTTATCTGCTTCAATTACGTTTATTGGAAAAGTTGCAGAAATATGAAATCCCAATAATTCTTTCAACGGTTTTAAATCAGAAATTAGTAAAATTTTCATATTACTCACCTCTTCCACTCAAAGGGAACAATTTTAGAATGACTCTCATTGAGACCCTCTTCTTTAGGCCTCCCAACTAACTGATTAGAAGCCATTCTTAAACGTAGATTCATCTCTTTAGTTACTCCCCAGAGTAACTTAACAGCCAAACTTGGCTCGGACTTTAAAAGCTTAAAAAGAGCTTCTCTAGGAAAAGCCAATAAATTTGTTTGTGCTTTGGCTATAATCGAAGCGGATCTTGGCTGTGAGTCAACCATACTCATTTCACCAAATACGTCTCCCTGACCGATCTGACGTATAATTTGATTATTTTTGACGATATTAACCTGGCCAGAGAGAACTAACATCATTTCTCCACCCGGATCACCTTCTTTACAAATCGTTGTGCCTGCATCAACTTTAAAAAGATCTGCTATACCAACTACTTTAATTAACTCCTGATATGATAAAAACTCAAACGCAGGTACCTTACCTAACATCTTAATTTTTTTTTCTGCCTGTGTATTTTGATCCGAGCTAATAGCTACTTCAGGGCGATACAAAATAAAACTATAATCATCTTTTGCTCCACGAACCGCAACACTATCTAATAAAAAATTTTGCATTTCTTGGAATTCATTATTGGTGCTTAAAAGTTTTTGAACTTCTTCATCAGATAGACCAAAGAAGACTCCATCAGTAAGCAGAAAAAAATCATCTCCATTTTGAATTTCTATTTCTAAATAATCTACTTTTACTACCTCTTGATACCCCACTGCTCGTGTTAAGCGTTTTCCATACTGTTGAATTTGCTGAGCTGAGATAGTATCTAGCTTACCGGTTCTACGTATATGGGCTAAGTGTGTATGGTCGTCAGTAAGCTGATGATTCTCATTCATGCGCCTTAGATAAATACGACCAGAGCCAACATGTGCAATCAACACAAAAGAACCAAGATTCAAAAGTACGTCTAAGGTTGTGCACATTCCTTGATGTGCTAGGTTTTCTTTAGCATTAATAAAAATTTTAGCGGATAGGTGCTGAATTGCTCTTTCGAGACTTAACCGAATTTCTTCTCTTCTTTTTTTATCACTAGACTCTCTTGCTGAAATGATCTCTTGCTTATGTATCTCAAACCAATTCAATAGCTCTTCAGTAGCTAGTCTACTTGCTACATCACCCCCACCTTTACCACTTAAACCGTCGCAAAGGATAAACAGACCTAGCGTATGGTCATAGAATAGAGCATCTTCATTCTTATCTGCCGGTCCTTTTGCTGTAATGCCAAGAGATTCCATACCTTATCATTATACGCTGGGAGTAGATTCAATCCAATAAATCCAAACACTTACACGGAATTCGTGACTTAAGAAATCGGTTATATGAGAGAATTTCTTTAAAGGAAACGATATAAGAAAAAATTTCTTTTGCATCGCCTATAAAAACTGAATAAAAGTACAAGCTAGCTTTTTTTGAAGCTGAATTATATTGGGGGATTCATGAGACATTTAAACATTAGTTTTGTTTTATTAGCTACGACCTTAATTTTTGCCTGTGCAAAAAAAGATGAGCCCGCTGTTAGAAACGTTCGCATCGAACCAAGTACTGTGATTGCTGGTGAGTCTGTAACAGCAACGGTGCAACTTAATAAGTCTGCCTTGCTATCTCAAGAATTCTTATACGGAGCGAGCCTACAAGATTCAGTTATTTTTGAAGACGGTGAATCAGAAGATATTTTAGCCATCGCTCTTGGCCATATTCCAGTTAAGTTTCAAATTTTCCAAAATAAATTGAGAATACTATCTGATGAAAAAATTAATTTTGAATCAGACATGAACCATCCTGAGAAATTGATTCATGAGTTTCCCATCGTCTCACAAGATAACAATACAATTACTATAACTGTAGATTCAGGATCGCCAGTCCTAGATATGTTTTTGCTCGGCCAAGAACAAGAAAGTCCTTTTCGAAAATCCTGGATTCGATCAGCTGAAGCTGCAGAAAACGGCAATCTACTTATGATAGAAAGCTCAGTTCTTTTGTTTAACGGAACAAATGCTAAGTTTTTAGAAACATTAATGCCTAAAAAACGCCTAATCTCTAATGAACAAGATCCTATCTTTGATGATGCCGACCTAGAGCCATTAGCTGAAAATTTTGGCTTTATCGATGCAGGCAAGGTTTGGGTTGATCACAAGGAAGAAGGCCGCGTAGAAACAAGAGTAGCCAGTCGCTTTTCTTGGAATAAAAAAGACCCCATTCTTTGGTATGTGACGAGTAATATTCAAGATGAATACTTAAATGATGTAAAAAATGGTATCGAAGGATGGAATCGCTACTCACAAAAAATGTGGGGAGTAGATATTGTGAAATTTGCGGGAAAAGCCCCAGAAGGAACAAAAATAGGAGACCCACGTTTTAATATCGTAGTATGGGATAACATCCAAGATGCAGGTGCCGCCTATGAAAGCCAGGGCGCAGAACCAACTACTGGTATACAAAGCCACTCTCTAATTTACTTGCCTTACGCTTGGATCAATATCGGAAAAGAATTTTGGAAACAAGCCGAAAACTCTGAAGGCCTTTTAGAAGATAAGGCTTTTCTTAAAAAGCAAAAGTTTTTGAATGGAAAAAAAGCTTTTGGCAGACATTTACCTGTTAATTGCCTACAAAGCGCTCTACCTCTTGTAAGCCTAAGCTCTCGAAAAGATCCTGAGCTTTTTGCCCGAAGCCTATTAAAAGGTGTTTTATTTCATGAAGTAGGTCATGCCCTAGGACTAGGACATAACTTTAAGGGATCTCTCTCTTTTGACTCAGAAGATAGCTCAAAGCCATTTACAAATTCTATAATGGACTATAACAACTATAATGAAGAAGATGCGGCATTCACTTCTCTTGATTCAAGTGCTGGGCCCATTTTTGAATATGATCGTCAGGCACTATCTGTTCTCTATAATAACGCAGAAGATATCAAAGATTCTGATCCATCACTACCATACTGTTCTGATGAGCAAGCTAATTCTACGAGCGGAGGCGTTGACCCTCTATGTGTACGCTACGATATTGGCTCTGACCCAACTAAAGAAGCGATCAAGACACTAAAGCTTTTTCAAGAGAAAGATTCTAAATACGGCAAAATGCATTCTTATTATTTAGCAATGAAAAGTGCATTTCAAACTATCGAAAACTCATCAGAAATTAAAGACGAAAAGGCACTCAAAAAAGCCCTTTCTTCTGCTTTGGGTACAGTGAGAGGCACTATTTCATTTTATTTATCCGGCCTAGGCTCAGTGACAATGCAGTCAATGAAAACAATTTACGTTTTTAGAGATGATGTATTACTCGAAGGACAAAACGAAAATGAAATGAGAGATCGATCACTGGATTTCATTAGTTTGCTCTGGAGTCTTTCTGAACTACCAGAAAACGCTAAGCAAGGACTAAACGAAGTCGAACTTAGTTTAGTAAATTGGATAGAAGCTACTCCTTACTTCTCATCGCTAACACCAGAGAAGGCAGAGGCTTTAAAGCAGTCGATGATCAAATCTTGGAAAACAACAATCGACAATCATGTAAAATCATTGATGAGCAGAGTTCGAATGCGAGCAATGAGTAGCATTAACTATAGCAGCACAGCACCTATTAGCTTTCATAAGAAAGATGGTAAAGTATTAGACTTAGAGTCTATGATGATAGAGCTCTTAGCCAATTCTATTTCACCAAAATTCTATGATCTAGATCGGCCAATAACAGAAAGGGCACAAGCCATAAAATCACTTTCTACGTTTAAAAAAGTTCCTTTCGCTATTGAATTAGCTAAAAAAACCTCAGAGGAGCTTAAACTTGAGATTCAAAATGCAACGGATGCCAGAAAGCGTGAAGAACTAAGAGCGCTCTGGACAGCACTTCAGTGGTAAACACTCCACTTAAGGCCTTACGTTTATTTTTTGGCAAGCCTAAGCTTTTTGTCTTAGGCTCACTTCCTGGACTTCTTACTTTCTGCCTATCTTCAGCTCTTTTGTATTGGGCATGGATAAGTTTTCTAGGTGATACAACGCTCTGGCTTAGTATACCAATAGGAATGCTTTTATTTCTTCTCATTTGGCTTGTTGTAGGAAATATCTCATTACTCCCTTTTGAAGATCCCATCATCGATGAATGCCAAAGAATCAAATGGTCAGAGGTCAAAATAAAATCTCCTCCTTTTGGTTTAAGACGAATAGGCAGGGAATTTATTTTTTCTCTTTTTCTCATTCTCTTCGCCTTATTTTCTAGCATTATTAGCTTCATACCAATTATAGGATGGTTTAGCTTTCTTTTGGCAACTTGGTTAAACGCATATAGTTTTTTAGCCACTCTTTATGCAAGAAAAGAAGAAAGCTTTTCAGGTCGGATAAAATTATTTTTTGCGGATATATTTCACAATACAGCTTTGGGTATTTTTCTAACTATTCTGCTATTTGTTCCTGTTATAAATGTTTTCTTACTGGGCTATGCGCAAATTTTGGCTACACTTATTTTTTTAGATCGACAACAAGCAAAACTCAGATGATATAGCCCTATAGTTACAGATTAATATAAGTTATAGGTCAAAAGCCTACATTCAATATTCCCATTCCAAAAAGCAATCCGCTTAGATGTTCTAAGACCAATAGATTTCGCCAATAGACTAGAGCCAGTAAAAATACCCATTCTCCAATTTTTCCACTCGTGCTTGGCCTTATCGCCTATTGATTTATACAATCCAACTAACTCTTCTTCGTTTCCCATTCGATCGCCATAGGGTGGGTTCATTAAAATAACGCCTGGAGAAAAGTCTTCTGGAATTTTAATTTGAGAAACATCTGAGCGCATAAGCCTAGAAAATTCTAATGCTCCTGTTATTCTTAGCGCTTTGGTTGTTTGATTTACCGCAGACTGAGAAACATCTGAGCCAAAAAATTGAGGCTTCTCTAATTTAATTTGCTTTGATTTTGCTTCAGCAATACATGCCTGCCACCTGTCCTTATAAAAGTCAGGCCAATTATAAAAACAAAAGTAATCTTTATTTAAGCCTGGAGCAATATTTTGTGCAATCAGCGAGGCTTCGGCAAGAATAGTTCCTGACCCGCAAAAGGGATCTACCAAAGGCGTTTTCGGATCCCACTCAATTGCTTTCAACAAAACAGCAGCAAGAGTTTCTCTAAGCGGTGCTTCTGCCTCGGCCGCTCGATAACCTCTTTGATGCAATGGAACACCTGTACCGTCTAAACTAAGTGTGCAGCGGCCAGCCTCTAGGTGTAATACGATAGAAATTTCTGGTTCTTTTGTGTCTACATCTGGCCGTTTACCTAATTTTTCTCGCAACCGATCAACGATAGCATCTTTTGCTTTTTGTCTAACGTAATGAGAATTTGATAAAAATTTTGGTAATTTTCCTGTAGATTTCACATCTATAGAAAATGTATACATTTTTTGAAAAAAGGTTTCCCAACGAAACTTAACTAATTCGTCATACAAGTCTTTATCATTATGGCAATGAAAATTTCTAAGCTGCAGTAACACTCTAGAAGCTAAACGACTCCATAAATTTACTTTATAAAAAACGTCTTGCTCGCCAGAAAACCATACTCCACCGCTCGACACATCAACTTCAGTTGCCCCCAAGTCGATAATTTCTTTTTCTAAATGAGGTTCAAGACCTCTTGCACAAGAAGCAAAATACTTTGACAAAAAAAACTCCAATTTTTAGTATTACAAATACATTCAATTATTTCTTATGAGGTCTTCTACCTTAGATTGAATGGTTTTTGCTATTTCTTTGTAGCTCTCATTATCTTTTGCCATACTTGCAAACGATACAGGCTCTCCAAAAAACACTTCTAAGTGCCCTTGTCCAGGCCACCTACTACCTTTTGGCATAATTTTATGGGCTCCACGAATATATACAGGAACCGCCAAGCATTTTTCACCTGCTAATAGCTGGCCAACACCAGACTTGAACTCTTGCAGAGATCCATCTACAGATCTTGTTCCCTCTGGGAAAATTACCAGATGCCTGCCGTCAGATAGAGCTGACTGACAAAGCTGCATGCTTTCTAAAATTCTTCCTTTTCTATCAAAAGGAATCGCATTCACAGTCAAGCGAGCAAATAAAGAAGTCATTGCTGTTCTAAAAAAATAATCTTTCGCAGCTACGGCAAAGGTATTCTTAACATGGCTCGCTGGTAAGGCACTGGTAATAGATAATAAATCAAAATGACTCGTATGATTTGGACAAAAAACAAAAGCGCTTTTATCTGAAATATTTTCTAGCCCATAAACTCTTAATTGGTGCTTTTGTCGTATGTATCTTTTAAGAAAGAATTGAATTAATTTCCTTGGTATTGACCATAAGAAAAAAAGATTATCAATAGGACGAAATTCAGAAAAAG
This sequence comes from Oligoflexia bacterium, assembly GCA_023954355.1. Taxonomy (GTDB): domain Bacteria; phylum Bdellovibrionota; class UBA1018; order CAIPTA01; family CAIPTA01; genus JAMLID01. Next base: position 25,349 of record JAMLID010000024.1, read on the forward strand.
GCACGTTTTTAAAAAAACGAAACTTAGGTTTACTCTCTACTGCAAATTGAAGAACAGTAAGAAAATCTTTTACCGTTTGTATTTGAGAAAAGTCTAAGCCTTCTACTTTAATATTAAATTCTTTTTCTACTGAGCTAAGCAATTCAATTAAAGTTAAAGAATCCAAACCAAAATCTCTTTGAAGAGAATCATTTATCCCTATTTCATCAGCAGGAGTATGAGAGATATGTGAAATTGCTTCAGCTACTATGCGCTCAAGCTTACTGTTTAGTTGAAGCAACTCTTTCGTATTCTTTTGTTGAGAGAGATTTTGATTTTTTTGCTGAAGCAGCTTTTTCACTTCATGCTTTTTTACTTTTCTCGTCATGGTTTTAGGCAATTCATCGAACCATATTTCTATTTTTTTAGGTCTCTTATAATCAGACAGTACCTGACATATTTCTCTGACAAGTACACTACACTCACGAGTTATTTCTTCATTTGACATGCCTTTAAATTTAGTGCGATCTGGTACAGCAACCAAAACTACGTTTTCATGTCCCTGTTGGTCAGCCACTCCTATTATGGTAGCCTCTAAAAACTGATTAGTTGCCAAAATGAGTGCTTCGATTTCTTCTGGATAAATATTTTTCCCGGCACTACTAACTATAATGTCTTTTTTACGACCAGTGATTCTTAACATGCCCTTGTTATCTAAAGTACCTAAATCACCTGTACGAAACCAATCTTCAAAAAATGCTGTTTGTGTATGTTCTGCATCTAAATAACCTGAGAAAACACTAGAGCCTCTTGCCCAAATTTCTCCTTCTTCACCTTGCTTTAAAATTTCATCAGATGAGCCTCGAATCGATAACTCAACTGATGGTAAAGCAGCACCGACATGATCTGGTCCAGCGGTTTGTAAATTTGTAATCGATAATACAGGCGATGTTTCTGTTAAGCCGTATCCTTGAAGAATAGGGATTCCTAATTTTTCAAAAAAGACATATGTCGCTGGTTGTAATTTAGAACCTCCAGCAATAAAAAAACGAATATTACCACCGAGAGCTTTTTTAATCGGAAATCCTACTATTTTTTTTCCTAAATCTGTTGATTGCAGTAGTTGTATTGCCGAGCCAAGAGATTTAGGTAGACTATCTAGCTTTGCCTGTAAACTTCTGGCAATCACTTCAAATAGAAGAGGAACGCCTATTAAAGTAGTGGCCTTACTATCTTTTAATGCCATAAGTAAGTCTTCTGCCTTTAATGACTTCACATATGTCACTTGAGCTCTTGCTAAAGTCGCCACAACGAAGCCACCTGTAAATTCGAGCATATGAGAAAGTGGTAAAACACTAACGATTCTATCACTAGAAGACGCATCTACTACTTTCAATACATCTTGTGCGTTCGTCAAAATATTTTCATGGGAAATAGGTACTCCCTTAGGGCTCCCCGTAGTTCCACTGGTAAAAATCAAAAGACTAGTGTCTTTAGGATTTAATCCCGTAAGAACATCTGCTTCTGATAGTTGCACTACCTTAGACAACGGCTCACGATCTTGCGAGTTCCAATCTAGAATACCCACTTTTCTTGAAGCTAACTCTTTAGAGATCTCTGTATATGACGGGCAGTTTCTAGATAAAAAACAAAATTGAGGGTTTGCTCTATCAATGATATTTCGAAACTCTAACGCGCTTGTAATAGATGCTATTGGTACCAGTGTGGCACCTATATTAGACACAGCCATTGCTGCCATAGTCCACTCAGGGCAATTTTCTGAGGCCATTAGAACTTTACCGCCAGGACTGACACCATTTTTTCGAAGATGCGTAGTAAGTTTTTTAGAAAGCGATACAAACTCTTTATAGGTAACAGAACGATAGCCGCCTTCTTCTAGTTGAAGCTTATAAGCAACCCTATCCTTTTCTTTTTCGCAGACAGCAAATATAGCTTCGTGTAAGCTTTTCATACAGTGATTTTAAGATAGGTGAAGGAAAAACAAAAATCTATGACAGAAATTTCTGATTGGCTACATTCTAAACGAAATCGTTTATTTTTTTCATTACGAAATCGTATCCGCTTTCAACGCAAAGGATATAAGGAGCATAACGATTTTTTATCATTAGAACCTGAAGCAATGCGAGAAATTGCTACCTCTTACAAGGCTAAATCTCTTTTAAGCCACCTCAATAAAGAAAACGGTAAAAAAACACTAGCTACTTTATTTTATCTTCAACACTTTTTTTCAAAAGAAGAAAGTGAACGATTTAAAACCATTCTTGAAGTCGGTGGACAAGATTTTTCACGCTATCCAGCCTATCGTACTTTTTTCAGTAAGAGCCAGATCACTGGTATTGAATTAGATGCTTTTCCAATCTTGCACAATCTTCACTCACGAATGGACAAAGCAAATTATTACTTATCTCTTTTTAAGGCTTCCGATAATTTTATCTGTGCTGACTTTTTTCAATGGACTAAGAAATATGATTTAATTTTATTTTTTTATCCATTTGTTTCTGAAAATCCTGCTCTACAGTGGGGCTTACCAAAGGACTACGCTAATCCAGAAAAATTAATTTCATCGATCCATAAGGGATTAAATAATAAAGGTGAAGCCCTACTGGTACATCAGGGAGACTGGGAACAAGAGGTTTTTGATAAATCTCTATCAAAGAACCCCTTACTCAAACTTAAGAGTCGAAAAATACTCGATTGTATATTTTATCAAAATCCGCACCCAGCTTATTTTTCACTCTATGAAAAAATCTAGCTTCTAACTTTATCTAGTAAAATTGAGAAGTGTCCAATTTTTGTATTTGGTTCTAGGCTTTCTGGCGACGGTACTAAATCAACAATAACAGAATCTCTCTCATCCTTTGCAAGTGATTGAAGAATCAAATCTCTATCGTTTAGCGAGTCTCCAGAAAAATACATCTGCGTAATTAGTTCTTTGTACCCAAGCTTAGAGACTTTAAAATGAATATGCGGAGGCCTAGTCCAGTCAATATCTGCCGGGTAGGCACCGGGAACAATAGTCTTAAATAAAAAACTTCCATCTTCGGCTGTTTCAGCTTCAGCCCAATATTGAAAATTCGGATCCAAAGGAGCTTCGTTAGGGTCAGCATTATGGTTATATCTTCCCGAAGCACAGGCCTGCCATATTTCTACATTCGCACCGCTAATGGGCTGGCAATTTTTATCTGCAACTGTACCAGTTACGTAAATAACCTTTCCTAGTGCTCTTCTACTAGAACCTTCAATAAAGGTTAAGTCTTGGTCACCAGTAAAATTTTTCTCTCCTGGATAAAAAGGACCTCTAGTCTGTGTTGGTGTTAAAACACCAGAGCAAGTTGCGGCAAAAGACTTTGCGGCAAAAGAACTTAAAGCCAATGAACCTGTGAATCCTGCACCTATTTTTAAAAAATTTCTTCTGTTAACGATTTTCATACGTTTCTCCTTTCACCTGAAAATAATGCAGACCTAAAAAAGGGGGAAATGAATAGAAGTTTTCATTATGATAAGAATTTTTTATCATTCTAGGAGATTGAACGAAAAAGTCAGTTCTCTGAACCACCTGAAACATGCTAGAATAGTGGGCTATATGGAAAAAGAATTAGAAGAATTATTAGCCACACCAAAATTAAGCGCCCTAGAAACGATGAGACACTCCTGTGCTCACGTATTAGCTCATGCAATCACTCGACTGTACCCAGGCTCTCAGTTTGGCGTTGGGCCACATATAGAACATGGGTTCTACTACGACATTCTTTTTCCAGAGCATGTAACAGAAGATATTTTACCTAAACTTGAAGATGAAATGAAAAAAATTATCAAAGAGGGGAAGCCCTTTGTTAGAAAAGTTTTGTCTAAAGAAGAGGCTGTTCGGTTTTTCGGTGATCATGGACAACTTTTTAAAATTGAGCTTATTAAAGATTTAAACCTAGAAAAAGTAGGCACCTATGAAGAGGGTGCTTTTACAGATATGTGCCAAGGCCCACATCTTGAAAATACCTCACAAATTAAAGCATTTAAGCTTACTCATATGGCCGGTGCTTACTGGCGAGGTTCTGAAAAAAACCAAATGCTCACAAGAATCTATGGTCTTTGCTTTAACAGTAACAAAGAGCTAGAAGAGCATCTTCGACTTTTAGAAGAAGCGAAAAAGCGTGACCATAGAAAATTAGGAAAAGAGCTAGACCTGTTTAGCTTTCATCAAGAAGCTGCCGCAATGCCTTTCTTTCACCCCAGAGGGGCGATTGTATACAACAGCCTTCAGAACTTTATTCGCAAATTGTACACAAAGTACGGCTATGAAGAAGTAATCACTCCTCAAATTCTAGATGTCGATCTCTGGCATAAATCTGGCCACTACGACAACTATAAAGAAAATATGTATTTCTCTCAGCAAGACGAGAGGGACGTTGCTATGAAGCCAATGAACTGCCCGTGCCATGCAATGATTTTTTCTACAAACCAACACTCATACCGAGAACTACCTATTCGTTATGCAGATTTCGGTAGATTACACCGCTATGAACGCTCCGGAGTAACCGCTGGATTAACTAGAGTTCGATCTTTCGCCCAAGATGATGCTCACATTTTCTGCACTGAAGACCAAATCGGAGAAGAAGTGGCTGACTTAGTGAAAATGATTCGTGAAGCCTATCAAGTATTTGGCTTTCCAGAGCCTCTTGTATACCTATCTACACGCCCAGAAAAAAGCGTTGGATCGGATGAGATGTGGAAAAAAGCAGAAGCCTTTTTAGAGGAAGCTATTAAGAAAAATAATTTAAACTTTAAAGTGAACCCAGGTGATGGTGCTTTTTATGGGCCTAAAATTGATTTTAATATCAAAGATGCTATTGGCCGATACCACCAACTTTCTACGATTCAATTAGACTTCTCTATGCCAGAACGTTTTGGATTAGAGTACGTAGATGCGGATAACTCTCGAAAACGACCTGTAATGATTCACAGAGCTGTACTTGGTTCGCTAGAACGCTTCATGGGAATCTTAATTGAGCATTGCTCTGGAGCTTTTCCTTTTTGGGTAGCCCCTTTGCAAGCTCGTTTTGTTCCGATCAATGACTCCCATGCAGAATATTGCCATAAGGCGGCTCGAAAACTTCGTTCACTAGGATTTCGCGTCGACGTAGATGATTCTAATAACTCTATGGGCGCGAAAACAAGAGAGGCACAAACACAAAAAATCCCCTATATGCTAGCTGTTGGAGATCGTGAGATTCAAGCAAATAGCTTTAGTGCAAGAAAGTATGGAGAAAAAGTATCAAACACTCTAACAGAAGAACAAGTGATTGAAGCCTTCACTAAACTTAGTGACCCATTACTACCGCAACAGTAGAGGCTATTTCGATAAGCTTGAGCACACGAAAATTTTTAAAATAGTGAGTTAACGCCCTTTAAGAACAAAAAACAAAGATCTCAGAGGCGTTTTGTTTATAAATTTTAGAAATTTTTCAGTCGTTGTCTCAAATGTCATCAACAACGCAGGAAAAAACACAGCTGTACATATAGACCCAATTGCTAATCCCCAGCCCAATGAAAGCGCTAATGCCATTACAAAGCCATCAGAGCCCCCGATACCATAAGCGGTAGGAAACAGTCCAAGCACTGTTGTACATGAAGTCAAGATAATCGGACGAAGCCTAGCTGTCGCCGTATCTAAAAGAGCATCCACTAGAGAGCCCTTTTCTTTTTTTCTTTGGTTAAAGAAATCCATAAACACAATCGCATTGTTCACGATAACACCTGCTAAAGCAATGATTCCTAACATCGCCATAAACGACAAAGGACGACCATGAAGTAATAAGGCCCAAATCACTCCAATAAATCCTAGTGGAATAGAAAATAAAACCAAGATCGGCTGACTAAAGCTGTTGAACGTTATGACTAAAATCGTAAAAATAAGTATTGCTGCCACGACAAAGGCTTTTCCTAAACTGGCCATACTCTCTTGCGTATCTTCGTTTTCTCCACCGAATTCAATCGAATAGCCATTATATTCTCTTGAAATCCAATTCAATTTTTCTTCTAATATCCTTGTTGCCTGAATTGCCGTGGTCTTTGAAAGATCAACTTGAGCACTCACATTTAATAAACGTTTATATTTTTGGTGTTGAATCAACAGCCTGGAGTCTGTTTCTTCAAAACGAGCGATTTGATTCAACGGTATTAAATGTCCTCTTTGATTTCCTATCTTGATATCACTTAACTGAACATTACCATCTTTTTTCTCTTCATCTAACTGTACTCGGATATCGATTTCTTCATCTAGACTCCTAGAGCTAGTAGCTACAACTCCCGCAAAAGAAGCCCTAACAGACTGGGCAACATCAGCTACTGACAACCCAACCGAAGCGACTTTTTTACTATCAGGAGTAACTTTAATTTCTTTTTTTCCAATAATCTCAGAATCTTCAATATCTAATACTCCATCGACAGTTTTCATTTCTTCTTTGATTCTATCTGCAATTTTTTTCAATGTAGAAAATTCTTCTCCATAAATATTAATAGAGATTGGTCTTCCTTGAGGTGGGCCTCCTTTAGCGATTTCAAAACCTATTTTTTCTGCACCTTTTGGTTTAGGAACTGCAGCACGAAGCTCTTCAACTATGGTTCCCACGGCCCTATCTCTTTCACTCTCAGGAGTTAAATTTACTCTGATTTGAGCATAATGGCTCGCTCGCTTTGTTAATGGGTCATTAGGATCGTTTTGCTGTAGTCCTATATTCGCTACATATGCTCGTAACTCTTCTTTTGGTAACTTCGCAATGAAAGGCTCTATTTCTTTTACCATATCTTCCATCTCTTCAAGGCTTGCACCTGGAGCGCCATCAACTCTGATGAAGAAAGAATAAATCCCATCAGGCGGAAAAAGAATAAAAGACATTCTCGTGGCTACAACTCCAGTGAAAATTAATAATGCCAAAAATATAGAAATGGTTTTCCATTTATTAAAAATCGTCCATTTAATTAAATTACGATACTTTGGAAGAAACTTATCATACCAGTGAATTTTTTCTGATTTCCTAGCCTTCATCACACTATCACCAACGATTGTAAAGATGTGGCAAGGAGCAACTAAAAAGGCCTCAAATAAAGAATATACAAGCGGTAAAATAACCATCACAGGAATTTCGAAAACAAACTTACCAAAAACTCCTGTCATAAACATCATAGGAGAAAAAGCCGCAACAGTTGTTAATACTGATGCTGTTACTGGGCCAACCATTTCAGCTGTGCCCTCTACAATAGCAACCTCAAGCGTGTCGCCTAGCTCCATTCGCCTATAAACGTTTTCTACTACGACTATGGCATCATCTACTAACATTCCAGAAACAATGATCAATCCAATTAAGCTAATTAAATTGATCGACATTCCCATCCAATGAATTGTGGTAATAGCCAAAAGCATACAAAAGGGAATGCCTATAGCGACAACGCAGGCTACACGAAACGGCAAAAACAACGCTAACACGATAAAAACAAGAGCAATACCTACTATCATATTGCTGCTTAAAATTTGAATTCGATTAGATAGATATTCTGTAAAGTCGTTTACAAATTCATACTGTATTCCTTTGGGTAAACGATCTTTGATTTCATCCATTCTCTTTTGTACGCGTGTCACAACCTGAAGCGCATCTGCTTTTTCTTTTTTAATAATCGTTAGTGAAAAAGACTTTTCACCATTAGATCGATAAAGAATGGTTGGTTTTTCCATCCATTCTTTGACCCTTCCCAAGTCTTTAACGGTAATTGCGTATCCTGAAAAATTAGACCGTATTACTGTTTTTTCAGCATCTTCAGTTGTACGAATTTCGCCATCAGTTTTAATTGATTTTTCTCTACCATTTGGCAGAATCATATCACCACCAGGCAGCTGAATGTTTTGATTTTTTAGTGCAGAAATTACTTGCCCTACAGAGACCTCTGCTCTTTGTAATTTGTCTTCGTTTAACAGGACTTGAAGCTCTCTCTTACGCCATGCACTTTTTGTAATCTTAGCAACACCGGGCACGAAGGCTAATTCATCAGCCAAAAATTTAGCTGCATCACGAACAACCAAATCATCAAGCTCATTTGAGCTTACTGTTAACTCAATGACTGGAGTTTGCCCAGATTCTAACGCCGTAACAATTGGCCTTTCTGCTTCTTCAGGATATCCATCCACCCGATCAATGGCTCTTTGTATATCTGTATTTGTCTTATCTGGATCACGGGCATCAGGGTCAAGCTGCAAAGTAAGTACAGCTCTGCCTTCTGTTGCATTACTTGTTACTTTTTTAATTCCGTCAACCTCACGAATGGCTTGCTCTAGTGGATTAACCAAAAGCTTTTCTGCTTGCTCTGGAGATGCACCTGGTAAAACTGCCGCAACTAAAGTGATATCGAATTCTACTTTTGGAAACAGATCTTTTCTAATCGCAAATAGACTGTAAATACCTAGCAACAAAACTATAACAGTTAGCATGTTTCCAAATAAATGTTGCTGAAAAAAAAATCTTACTAAAGAACGCATCGCTTACTTACCCACTTCTAAAAGTTACAAGAAATTTTAGGCCGTATTTTTAAAGTTAAAAGCCTTGCGTGAAAAATACAAAAAGTACCTAACAAGCTGTAAGAAGTAAGAATAGTAAGTCTACTCCAAATACGAACCGCAAATCAGGCGCTTTAGTGGCTTTCGCATAGTTGTTGTTAACTTTGAAAATACACCCCAAGTAAATAGCTATTTAACATGGGTAACAAAAAATTTCTTCTTCATGCGGTAAAAGGTTCACAATCATATAAAACCCTAAAAGAAGGTAAAATAAATTTTAAAATAGTTAATAAAATCAATAGATTAATGCCGCCACAAGACTCTCTAGAGTTTTTTTTGGGCTCCTGGATAATTCGTTATACAATGATATAGATGGGCATAAAAGACTTGTGCTCAAAGAGAAGAGATGCATGAAGCAAGGCAAACTTACCTACGACCCTCTCTACGGATTTATTCGGTTAACTGAAACCGAAAATAAAATTGTACAATCACCTTTTTATCAAAGGCTTCGTTGGATAAAACAATTAGGATTTTCATCTTATATTTTTCCTGGAGCAGAGCATACAAGATTTGCTCACGCACTAGGCGTTATGCATATGGCAGATCAAATTGTTCGTGCCATTGGTCGGGCAGTCCCAGATGAAAAATTATTTGATCCAAGCGCAAAAGATTCAGAGACTTTATTTCATAAAAGTATTCGAATCTCTGCCTTACTACATGATATCGGTACGTTTCCTTTTTCACATACCTGCGAAGGCGCTTATATCAAGCACGGAGATTCTTCCTTTAAGGCCTCTGATAGAGGAAAACCTCTACCCAATAACCACGAACATTTGGGTGCCTTTATTCTAAAAAATACTAATTACGATCGAGGAATCACAAAAATACTAGAAGATGATCATATCGACACCCAGGAGATCTCGCGATTCATCAAAGGTACAAATGCGAATATTTTAGGGAATCAGATTTTACATTCTGAAGTGGATTGTGACCGCATGGACTATCTAATGCGCGATGCTCATTATACTGGTCTAAAGTATGGGCAAATCGACAGAGAGTTTATTCTGTATCACATGACCACTTTCCCTACAGGATCAGGTAAAGAAAGTTTAGCCATTCGTGAAAACGCACTCCACTCTGTGGAAGATTTTCTTATTGCGAGGTTTGGCTGGTACTCTCAGGTGATCCGAAATTCGGGCGGGGCAAAATACGATATTATTGCCGAAACAGTTACGAAATATTTTTTAGAAAAACGATTGCTATACCAATTTCAAGACCTGCTTCAGATGATTGAAAATGAGCCGGATAAATTCTTTGGCTTTAACGACTTTTACTTCATGTCTACAGTCCATAAACACTATTTAGAGGGCACTGTTAAGAATCCAAAAATTCGTGAAATGATGAAGATGCTTCTTTTTCACGAAAGCCCAGTCGAAGTACAACTTGCACCATTTGAACATAAGCTCGTAACTAGGGATGAAAATGGTAGTCGAATTCGTGAATCCATCGTGAAAAAAATCGAGGAGCAAGTAAAAACATACCAAGACTGTATCAATCAACATGGCGATGCATCTGACTGGTTATTATATGATATTCCGGATTCAGATATTGCTTTTTCAAAAGCAAAGTCTGAGCTTGTTAAAAAAAGAAATGGTGACAATCTTTTAGAAGAGCGTGACCCAGTAAAAATCATGGATCGACAAGGAAATGTTTCACTTTTAATTGATAGAGAAAACTCTATTATCCGTATTCTCTCTAATGTGGTGAACTTTATACCTGTTTTATATATGAGTCCTAAAACCTACCAGTTGTTGGTAGAAAAAGGGCTGATTGCTCCACTAGAATAACTTTAGAAATCTCATAACATATAATAGCTGCCCCCGTTAATTGTTGTTGAACCATTTGATCACTCAGGTGATGCTCTGCTCTTTACGCTTCAAAGTATACAAACATTGCTAATGAACTGTTTTTACTTAAGAAATTCCATCCAAACAACAATTAAAGGGGTCAGTTGTTAATAGATACAATTGATTCGATTGTAATCGTTTTGCCCAAGGTTACGACGATTTTGGCTGACCTCAAGAAAGGGAAACATTACCGCATCGACATACTGCTCTCTAGCAACTCCACAGTGTGGAGCAGTTGTTCCATCAATGGAATCACCAGAACTTCCATTACATGAATGAAGAAGACCTAAAACATGCCCGAGCTCATGAAGCAATAAACTCTCAGAATCAATAGGCTGCTTACCAGGAGCATTGAATCCCTCAAAGTTTAAGAGAATACTTGCTCCCACAATTTTACCGCCAACAATAATCCAATCGGTTTGCCCTTGAACTCCATCGGGTAGAATTTTTCCGTTGGTTCCACAAGAATCTCTTTGGTTTTTATGAAATCCACTCGTAGCAATTTTCCAAATACCCACAGCATCTGTCACTGAGGATGAATAAGATGCTTGAGCACAATCTGTTAATTCAGGAATATCTCTCCCTGATGTATTTCCAGTACCATCGTTTATAATACTAAAAGCTCCTCGCATTCCACGAAGGCCAGCCCAAGTGTTCCATGTAGTTACCGAACCCCTAAGAGAATTCATAATTTCACCATTATCAGCTACATAAAAGTCTCTATCAAAAACTACGGGAATCGGTAGAGCTGCCCATGCTCCTTGGAAACTTCCTTTTCCTTGATCTGCAGGCAAAATACATTGCGTGAAATTCACGATTCTATCTTTTTTACTTCCTGGTGCTCGAACAGAGCATGAAAATAATAAAAACACACAAGCAACTGATGCCAGTCCTTTGGCGAGCATTGGTTTCCTCCTAAAACAGCTGAAAAGTAGCCTTTCGAAAAAAGAGCTAGTTTTCTTGCTCTTATCTATTTTCCTTGTCTTAATATAACGTGTCAAACAGTCTCCCAGGTAAATGAGCACTCTTCTAAACTTTATCGGCCGCTTTTTCTGTGAACTTTCTCTGGTTTCTTCCCATAATTATCCATACTTAGGCTATCTTGCATTTATAGTTTAGGGGTGTTATCTATGTGCCAAGCTTCTCGTCCGAGGGGCTTTTTTTATAAGCTCGAAACGTCGTGCTTTTAGGGAGATCCTTGGGCAGGGCGTGGGTTCCGTCAAATTTAGGTGCACTTAAAGAATGGCAGGATTAAATTCGAGCAATCAAAGAATACGTTCTATAGAACAACTAGTTTCTTCTTATATTCAGAAACTAGGCTACGAATTAGTTGATCTTGAATTCTCTCCTAAAAGCTCTCATGGATCGGCCACTTTGCGGCTTTTCATCGACAGTCTTTCGGGAACACCGATCTCATTTGATGACTGTGCGACAGTTGATCATCAATTAGATGAAGTGTTCACTAGTCCTGAATTTGAACAATTAGTACCAGAGGGATTTACCCTTGAAGTTTCTAGCCCGGGCATCGACAGGCCACTTAAAAAACCTGAAGATTTCGTCCGATTTGTGGGAAGTCCTGTATTGATTAAAACAGTACGGGCACTAAGTTTAGAAGAGATGGGAAATGCCATTTATTTTGAACACCACCAGAAACAAAAGAACTTTTTTGGAACCTTACGATCTTTTAAAGAAGAAGCTATAGAGTTAGAAACAGACGGCCAGAGATTTTTCATTCCGTTCAGCTTGGTTACCAAAGCGCAATTGGATGTTAGCTCTAAGCTAGAAACCTAAATTAGGCAGAAAAAGGAAAATATCATGAACTTCTCAGAATTAAGTCGAGTAATTGATGCTGTTGGAAAAGACAAAGGAATAAGCAGAGAAATCGTTATTGAAGCTTTAGAGCAAGCAATGCTTATGGCAGCAAGAAAAAAACTAGGACCAACCGCTGAACTAGAGGCTCATTGGAACAATGAAATTGGTGAAGTTGAGATCTTCCAATTTAAAAAAGTTGTTGCTCATGACAACCAAATCTCAGATGACGATCGTGAAATCGCTTTAGACGAAGCAAAGAAATTAGATGACGAGGCAAAGGTTGATGACGAACTAGGCATCAAGCTTGAAACCGTAAACTTTGGTCGTATCGATGCGCAAACTGCTAGACAAATCATTTTACAAAAAGTTCGCGATGCAGAGAGAGATATCATCTACAAAGAATTTATCGGCCGAAAAGGGCAAATCATCAGTGGTATCGCTAGAAGATCAGAGCGCGGTGGCATCATCGTGGATCTAGGCAAAACCGAGGCTTTCTTACCTCGTCAAGGCATTATTCAAGGTGAGCAATACAAACCAGGAGACAGAATACAAGCACTTTTAGAAGACGTAGCAGAAACAAATCGCGGGCCTCAATTAATGTTATCGAGAACATCCCCACGATATTTGATTGCTCTTTTTGAAATGGAAGTTCCAGAAATCTCTGAAGAAGTTGTCGAAATTCGACTTTGTGTACGTGAACCAGGTGAAAGAGCAAAAATTGCTGTTTATTCTAACGATAGAGACGTGGATCCTGTAGGAGCTTGTGTTGGAATGAAGGGCATTAGAGTACAGAATGTAGTGCAAGAGCTTAGAGGTGAAAAAATTGATATCATTCCTTGGAATGAAGACGTAACTGTATTTGTTAGATCAGCGCTTGCTCCAGCAGAAATTTCTATGGTTAGAGTGATTCCAGCAACAAACACTTTAGAAATCGTAGTAGAGGATGACCAATTATCCCTTGCCATCGGAAGAAAAGGGCAAAATGTTCGCTTAGCATCTCAAATTACTGGTTGGAAAGTAGATATTCTTTCTAAATCTAAACTTGATTTGAGAACAAAAAGTGCAATCGCCAACCTTAAACACATTGATGGACTAACAGATACATTAGCTCAATCAATTTACCAGTGTGGCTTTTTAAATGTTTTAGACCTCTCTAAACAATCGGTTGAAACCTTGGCAAGAATCCCAGGATTCGAAGGTGAAGGTGCAGCACAAGAATTAAAGAAAAAAGTGGATCATGCTGTAAAAACCTTAGGTGAAGAAGTAGCCAGCGGTATTGTAAAAGAAGAAGCAAAAGCTTCTGATTCTTCAAAAGCTACTTTAGCCGATGCAGATAACCGCTTAAAAGAAGCGATTGCATCTGCAAATAACAAAGGCGACGGTAATGAGTAATTAAAGAGACTTTAAGAACAGGGAAAAGGAAAACGGAGAAATTATAAGATGTCAGAGCAACAGCAAGAATCAATGAAGGTGTATGAGTTAGCAAAAGAGCTGGGTCTGGACTCTTTTGCCCTTCTAGACAAACTAAAAGAAATAAATATTGAAGTTAAAAGCCATATGAGTAGTTTAGCCTCTGATCAAGCAGAAGCTGCAAGAGCTGCTCTACGCGCACCTCAAAAAGCTGCGACAACAAAAACCGTTAAAAAAAGAACTACTGCTAAAGCAAAAAAGGCAGACAGTTCTGCAGAAGTTTCTGTAACAGCTACCGCAGAAGTAAAGGCTAAGAAACCATCTACTTCGAAGACACCTAAGCGAAAAGTTATTAAAAGACGTGCTGCTGACTCAGATGGTGAAAGTGAAGAAACAACTGCAATACCTTCAGCAAAAACTTCTAGTCAACTTATTGATATAGATGAAGAAGCTTTCGAACTAGCTAGTACAGCACAAGTTGCTGAGCAAGAAGTACAAGAAGAAGTGACTCTTGATTCTTCAAAAGAAGCAGTTCAAGTAACTGAATCAGAACCTCCTGTAGTGGAAGAACAACCAAAAATAATTAAAAAAGAGTTTCCCTATACACCAAAAGAAAATGCTCCTGGTACAAAGGTAATTTTTCGTTCGCCCGGAAGCAAAAAGCCTGTTGAAAAAGACGAGCTTCTAGATGAGTTTAAAGCAAGGCGCTTAAAAATTATCAAGCAAGCACCAGAAAAATCTGAATCGCAAGAAGATAACCAGAGACCAACATACAGAACACCTGGCGCTCACTCTGCAAATACTGAACAGGGCCAAAGCAAAGAAGATATGTTTCAGCCAATCACTTCTTATGTAAAAAAAGAAGAGGATGAGAAGCGAAGAACAGGGCACACTAAAAGTACAGCAATAGAAGATGTACGCATCGCAGATTTTAGAAAACGAGAAATGGTTTTCCAACCCAAGAGAAAGAAGCTTCCACCAGGAAAACTTTTACAAAAAACACAAATTACCGAAATGGCTGCCCATAAAAAGAAAATAAAAGTAGACGAGAAAATAGTTGTATCAGAATTAGCTCAACGCATGGGAGAGAAATCTGCTAAAGTGATGGCAAAGCTAGTTCAATTAGGTGTCATGGCAACAATCAATCAAACGATTGATTTTGATACTGCTCAACTGATTGCTTCTGAATTTGGGTGGGAAATAGAAAACGTAGCTTTTAATGAAACCCACCTATTGAACACAATTGCTACAGAAGAATCAGACAAAGATTTGAGTACGCGTCCTCCTGTAGTGACAATCATGGGCCACGTAGACCATGGAAAAACTTCTCTTCTCGATACCATTCGTAATGCCAACGTAGTTGCTGGAGAAGCTGGTGGAATCACTCAACACATTGGTGCTTATTCTGTTACTGTTGATGGGAAACCTATTACATTCTTAGACACTCCTGGACATGAAGCTTTCGCTAATATGAGATCAAGAGGTGCAAACCTTACAGATATCGTAGTGCTTGTTGTTGCATCTGATGATTCAATCATGCCTCAAACAATTGAAGCGATAAAACATACACAAACCGCTGGTGTTCCTATGATCGTTGCCGCAAATAAAATGGATAAACCAGGTGCAAATATAGAAAAACTGAAAAAAGATTTATCTGCAAACAACGTGCTTGTTGAAGAATGGGGCGGAGAAGTACCTCTAGTGCCCATTTCTGCTTTAAAGAAAACTGGCATAAAGGAGCTTTTAGAAACAATCGCTCTTCAATCAGAAGTTCTAGAGTTAAAGGCTAACGCTAAAAAAAGTGCTGAGGGTGTAATATTAGAATCTAGAATGGAAAAAGGTAGAGGTATAGTTACAGATCTTCTTGTTGATAGTGGTACATTAAAGTCTGGTGACATCATAGTCGTAGGCACAACTTACGGCCGAGCAAGAGCGATGATGAACGATAAAGGTCAGAGCGTCAAAGAAGTACCTCCTGGATTCCCTGTAGAAGTCATTGGTCTAGCCGACGTGCCAAGCGCCGGAGATACTTTTCATGTTGTTGTTAGCGAAGCAGACGCAAAAGCAATTGTAGACAACCGAAAAAAGAAAATCTTAGAGGAAAAATCTGCCGATGCTGCTCCTAAAGTACTTTCACTAGAAGACTTGATGAGTAAAATCCCGAATCCAGACATCAAAGAACTTAATTTATTAATTAAGGCCGATGTTTTTGGATCTAGTGAAGCAATCAGAGAATCTATTGAAAAAATTGAAAGTGAAAAAGTTAAAGCTAAAGTTATTCAGAGCGGAGTTGGCGTAATTACGGAAAATGATGTTCTAATGGCAAAAGCATCAAGCGCACTTATTCTTGGGTTCAACTCAAAGCCAGACAATAAAGCTAGAGATGCCGCTAAAAGAGAAAAAATAGACATCAGACACTATAACATCATCTATAAACTTTTAGACGATGTTAAAGAGGCAATGGAAAATCTATTAGAGCCAATCCGAAAAGAGACCCTTGTTGGTAAGGCTGAAGTAAAACAAGTATTTAATGTTTCTAAGCTTGGAACCGTTGCTGGATCAATCGTTCTTGAAGGAAAGATTTCAAGAAATGCTTTTGCTAAAGTAATGCGAGGCTCTGACATCGTTGCAGAAGGTAATATTGTATCACTAAAACGATTTAAAGATGATGTCTCTGAAACAATTAAAGGCCAAGAGTGTGGTATCGGTGTAGAGCGCTTTGACGATTATCAAGCAGGGGATATTGTCAGCGTTTAC
The DNA here is from genome assembly GCA_023954355.1 of Oligoflexia bacterium. Classification (GTDB taxonomy): domain Bacteria; phylum Bdellovibrionota; class UBA1018; order CAIPTA01; family CAIPTA01; genus JAMLID01. Next base: position 41,777 of record JAMLID010000024.1, read on the forward strand.
CACGTTGAGCTGGTAAAGCAGCACTTATAAAGAATGAGTAAACGAACAAAACAAATCTCAAACTCGATTCGCTCAGAACTAGTAAGTATTGCGCGAACAGAAATTCATGACCCAAAACTACAAAAAGTGGGAATGATTACATTTTCAAACGTAGACCTCTCGCCCGACTTACGTAATGGAACAGTCTGGGTGTCTTTCATGGGGAAAAAAGAAAGTGATAAAGACGTTCAAGAGGCATTAGAGGCACTAAACCGCGCTAGTGGATTTATTCATAGATTACTTATTAAAAGAATTCCGATTAAAATACATCCTCACCTTTTATTCAAATATGATGCTATGTTTGACAATGCTGCTACTGTAAGTATTGCATTTCAGTCAGCTGAATCTTTAGAAAAAGAAACTTCAGAATATAGAAAAAGTCATACCCAGGACGCTACAGAAGAAGACTCAGAGTAGGAATAAAAATGAAAAGCGACGGTATTCTCCTACTCGATAAACCCTCTGGTTTGAGTTCTGCTAATGCTCTAAATCAAATTAAGAAAAAATTTAAGCTCGATAAAATTGGCCATGGCGGAACTCTTGACCCTTTCGCTTCAGGCTTGCTTGTTGTCATGATAGGAGAGGCAACAAAAGTCGCGCGATTTCTTCTCGAAGGCGAAAAATCGTACATAGCAAAAATGAAACTAGGCTCTAATACAACCACAGGAGACCCAGAGGGAGAGTTAGTTGAAAGAAAAGAAATCACTCCCATTGAATCTATTGAATGGAAAAGCATTCTTTCTAGCTTTTTAGGTAAATCAAAGCAGACTCCCCCTATATATTCTGCAATCAAAATAAAAGGAAAGCCTCTGTACGAATATGCAAGGAAAGGAATTTCTGTAGAAATCCCTTCTAGAGAAATTTATCTCACTTCTTTATCTTTGATTTCTAATCAAACAGATGAGTTAGAATTTTCTGTCACATGTTCTGGCGGTACTTACATTAGAGTTTTAGCTGAAGATATCGCAAAGAAATCTAAAAATCTTGGCCACTTAATAGAATTAAGAAGAACTACATCATCAAATTTTTCTATCGAAAACGCTATTTCACTTGCAAGCCTCCTCGATCTTGAAGAGATCCCTCAACTATACCCAATGCTAAGCATGCTGCAGCACCTTCCAAAGGTTTTTTGTAACAAAGCACAAGTCAAAAAAATCACTCAAGGAAACCTAGCTATATTTGAGGAATTAAAAGAACAGATCATTCAGCCAGGCTATTTTATATGCGCCTATAAAGAAGAAGATAAAATCTTACCTGTTGCCATATGCAACCATCATCCTATGCTGCTTCCTTTTTGTAGTATTGAAAGAGTTTTTGACGCTCGCGAAATCGAGACGTAAAATTCTTTTATGTATTTTAGTTTTAAAAGCAAAGCCTCGACTTCATATAAAAAGAGAATTCTAAAAGATCAAACCGGCCAAGCTTCGTTATTCATGGCTTTATTTGCCACTACCATGATTCTACTTTTCGCCTTCACTACGAACATAGGAATGCTTGTACATGCAAAAATAAATTTACAAAATGCTGCTGATTCTGCTGCCTATGCAGGGGCCGCTGTACAAGCTAGACAACTAACCGCTGCTGCTTATCTCAACTGGGAAATGAGACGGGCTGTAAAAGAGTTTTTATACTACTATATGATTCGCTCTCAATATGCAGCTATGCCTTGTTTTCCCACGACGGTTACTGGGCAGATCATTGGTCCTTGTGCTAGTGCCTTTGGTACACCAAGTGGCGACGCTAGACACCACTTTGAATTTAAAGATCCAAGAGAAACAATTAACGAAACAAATGGGCCTTTTATTCCTACGGTTTGTATCATCTTCGATCCAAACAACAATTACTGCCAAAAGGCAGGGGTTCCTGGTATTCCAGAATTCCAAGGTAGCGGCTCTTTCGGTGTGGCCGACCCTATCGTTGCGGCGGTAAAAAACGCTACAAACCAAATTATTGACAGAAAAATTCAAGACTGCTTGGGTAGAACTGATATCAACAGACAATTTTTAATTGCTTGGTTATTTAATCTAGATCCAAACCCTATCTTACTCACAGTCGGTAATGATAGCGCTGACCCCTTTCCCTTTACACCAGGATTAGAACGCGTAGGTGTTTTACCTAGGATGGCTATTTTACGAGCAAGAATAGACAATATAGAAGAAGCTTTAAATTTAGATTTATCCATTGAAGGTTTAGGATCTGTAACCTTAACAGAGTCCGCTATGGGCTCTTTTCGAGGACTTGTAGGCGGCAATAAAACTCTAGATTATTTTGAACGCCCTATTCAAGCCTATTTAAGTGCCAAGAACAACCTCCCCTCTGTAGATAAGGACAATGGAATTTTTTCTGAAGTAGAGCTCACTGAATTACTTCCAAATAGAGGTGGGGCTGCCCAAAATCCTAATTTAAAAAATCCACCAACCCTTGTTAAGTTTAACAATATTTATACCCGTGCCTCATTCGCCAATTCAAGATTCGAAACAAGACCTGGCAGCGGACTAGATAGAGGAAACTGTTTTCAAGTAAGAGAAATTAGAACCATTCCTAGATTCCCTTTTGGTATCACTAAAGACCCAAACGTTCTCACCTACTATGCAGTTCGATTACAAGCGAAGACACGACTTTTATTTTCTCCCTTCGGTGGTAATGGAATTGTGACTTTGTCAGCCTACTCTGCAGCTAAACCCTTTGGCAGCCGCATAGGAAAAGACTTAGACCCAACACCAAGCAGCGATTTTAAGCCTATGCTCGTTGCTAGAGGTAAGCTAGTACAAGGAGACTCATTGGCCTCGAGTGCATTTGCGAATCGTTTTCCCAACGTCTTAGTAAGTAGCGACGACTATGATGCTGAAGTCGCAGGTTTTGCAAGAAATGGACACCTTGGGTATATCCGTGGAGCCATGACTTCTTATAATCGCGCCGATTACGGCCCCCGTCTTGCTGGTGCATATGCCCCCTGGGAAATTGGTTACTATACCGTTCCAGCTAACTTTCAAACACCTGACGCAATGGGTCTTTTTGAAGATAACCCAACTTATTATGGAAAATACTATACCCAGAGCGCTGGAATCTTTCCTGTAAATGGAAGTATTAGTAACGATTTAAGCTTCTTACGAGATCGCGTATATCAAAACTTAGTTGGGAGTATTGCCGATGAACTCACCCTTAGAGGTCAATTTCAGGCTTTTCTAGATGCTGTTTTAAGTGATGCGAGTTGGGCAAATCTTTTCAATTATATGGATAGTACAGATCAAGTACGAAACCACTACATACCAGATCCGCTCTTGAATGATGAGCCCGACCTTCGTCAATACGCAAAACTTTATGGATCACGCTATACCGTTGCCGGTATGGATCAAGACCAACGTAGACAAATGACCTCTTGGAATAATCAAAAAACAGCTGCTGATACAGCCCTAGGAATTCAGCCAGAATCAGAGCTTGGCCTTGATATTGGCCGCAGCGGATACTCGGTTCGCTTCATTTCATTCGACAGCCTACGCACTGGTGGAAGAACCACAAATGACCCTGAGATAGGCGTAGACTGGACAAATCCCTTTGATCGGCTAGATGCCGGTGCTGCCGGGCCAAGAATTCTTGACGATATCTCAAAACTAAAGCACTAACCCTTGAAAATTCGCCCTCTTCATGGGAAGAATAGGGCAGTTTTGCAAAACTTAATACATTTTAGGAGTTCATTCATGGCAAAGAAAAAAACCAAGAAGGCCGCAAAAAAAGCAACAAAGAAAGCTGCTCCAAAAAAGACAGCGAAAAAAGCGACTAAAAAAGCCGCTAAAAAAACAGCAAAAAAAGCTGCTCCGAAAAAGACAGCAAAAAAAGCGACTAAAAAAGCTGCTCCAAAAAAGACAGCGAAAAAAGCCGCTCCTAAAAAAGCTGCAAAAAAAGCGTCTCCTAAGACTTCAGCTAAACCAAAACTAGATGCAGTGGTACCAGCAGTAGCAAGTGCTTCTATTTTTAGAGCAGAAGAAACTGTTTTGGACAGATCTAAGTCTCCAGGTGCTTTTGGTAGAGAAGCTGATGACGAACTAGATGATTCAGACGAAGAAATGGAAAGCTGGGAAGAGTATAACGAGGACGACTCAGAAGAAGATCAAGATGATCCTTGGAGTACCTCAAGCTTTGGTAGTGAGGAATAATTCATGGCAAATGTAAAATCTGCAGAAAAACGTAATAGACAAAATATTAAGAGAAGAGCACGTAACAATGCTGTACGCACAAGTATTCGTACAGTAGTTACTGGAGCTAAAGCAGCAATTGCGAAAGACGCAAAAAATGCTGGCACCGCTGTAGTAAATGCTACTTCAGCAATGGCAAAGGCAGCAATGCGTGGCTACATCCCTAAAAAGAGAATGGCTAGAAAAACATCTCGTTTACAAAAAGCTTTAAATAAAGCTCTTTCTTAAAACCGCAGATTTTTGCTCTAAAACAAAAAGCGTTTATAGGTCAGACTATAAGCGCTTTTTTATTCTCTGTATATTTAGTCATACATGATGAAGCTGGATATTTATTCAAGCCTACTATTGCAAAGCTCACTTACTAAACAATTCAGCTGTAACTCTACTGGCACCTTAGACAGCTTCATGTTGAGTTCTGCCTCGGTGATAAGAGATAAATTTTTGTGAACCTTAGAAAATCCCAATCTTTTCGCCGCCGGAAAAATAACTTTCGCAGCGGATGGATATACTGCCCAGTCTCTAGCGATGTCTTTCTCAGAATGTCCGGCCTCTAAAGCAGCAGAAACGCCCTCTATCCATCGATACTGTTTAGCAATTAAACCCAGAATTGACCTCGCTTCATTACCTTGACTCAATAACCTCTCTAGCAGATCTAGGGCGAATTTTTGATCTCCCTGTAATAAAGCTCCCGTAAATTGAAAAATATCATATGGAGAAACTCTGTGACCCACGGCCAAAACATCAGAGAGTTGAATTATATTTCTTGGATACACATAAAGTTTTAAGCGATCGATTAGTTGCTTTAACTCAGTCAAAGAAGTGTTTGTCCACTCTTGGATTAGATGCTTTGCTTCATCTTGTACACTCAGTTCTTCAGATTTAATAAATGACTGAAACCAACTATTCCATTCATACTCACCAACAAGATCTAGCTTAACAAAACCTATATGATCATAAGATTTGGATATCTTAGAAAAAAACTTTAATCGACCGTCGGCTTTCTCTCCAATAACGATTAAATGATTTCCCTCTTCTGATTCTAATGCTGGTGAAATAGCTTCTAAAACTTTAGTAGTAATTTTCTCACCGTTCTTTAAGAGAATTATTTTTGATGGATCCCATAGCGAACTACTCATTAATGAATCGATCAATTCGTCAATTTTAACTGCATCTGCATATAAAATTTCAACCGCAGAACTTTGCTCTTTTTGATACGCTTCAATAAGCTTCTTCAAAAAAAACTCTCGTTTATATGTGTCTTCACCATAGATAAAATAATGCGTTCTTAATTTACCTTTTTTAACTTCTTCTTTAAACTTAGTTTCATTTACCGCTGCCATTAAAATACATCCACTAATCGTTGGTAAACACTAGACATCATCTCTGCAGCAATAAAGTGAATTGCCAAGCGTTGCTCGCTCTCATTCACTAGAGAAACTGTTGCGCCCTTGTCTCCTACAGCTCTAGAACCAGGATAAATCTTATTCCCACTTACAGACTGACTAAATAACGCTCGTCCTGATCGATCTGTAACCGTAATACCACAGCTAACAACTGCACTAAATTGTGCTGCTACATCTATAGACTTATCTGTTGCCCCGCCAATCGCTGTTGAGCTTAAAGAAGACGGTAGGGCATCAGCTTGGGTGATTGTTCCACCCACAACAGCATCTGCCTCGTCTCTATTATTTACAATTTCAAAAGCACCCGATCTTTGAATTTCACGAATAAGTGCCGTAGAAAAAAACTGCTCTATTCCCGGTCGATAAGTATCGTTTTTAAAATTTTCTATATATAGTTTTTCAATGCCTAAGCGCTGAAGAGGATTCGTGCGGTTCTGAAATTGGTACCCACAAGAGGTAAATATTATCATTAGCGCAGAACAAAAAATCCAAAATAAGCGCGGCGCGCCAAAATCTCTCATTCCTTGTATATAGCATGAATCCACGGGTTCTGGTACAACACAGACAATCATGGAAAAGCATAAAAAGACTCAAGAACCTGAAAGAATTGGTGGCTGGATTAGCGATTTCTTGGATCAGTTAATGCCTGCTCATCTGAGGGAAGAAGCAAAGGTTTTTCGTGCCTGGGTAAAAGCAGTTGGCCCAGAAATTACTAAAAATACAAAACCCCTAAACTTCAAAAGAGGCACCCTTTACGTAGCAACAAGGCACTCCACCTGGTCTTTAGAACTAAGCAGCAAAAGAGCACGAATTATAGAAAAATTAAATTCAGAAATAGGATCACCGCTGGTTAACGAAATTCACTTTAAGGTTGGTACAATTTAACTCTTAAACGTCTAGCTGCAGAGACAATCATATTCCCCAAGGGCGCACTACTAAACCAAGCGCCGGTTTTGGAACAAACCTCGTAGATTTTCTTGGCATAATCTCTCTAGCCCTAGCCACTGCACATACAGCCTCTGTAGAAGCCGCCGGTAAGAAAAATGCGGCATCTGCGTGGTCTGTTGCTAATTCTTCAAGAGCCAGTGATGGCTCACTTGTTGGATTCAAGCGAATTTCAGAGATAGGCTCTAACATTTTTTCTAAGCGGTAAGCTGATATAGAATCTAAATGATCACTAGAGTTTTTTACTTTCGGCAAATCAAATACTGTTGGTGTTTGGTCATAGGCATGAAGCACAACCATTCTTCCATTAGCTTCGTCTGATCGAATAAAAGATTCTATAGACTCAATATTCTTTGCTAAATTTTTAACTTTTTTTGCACCTATTTGTAATAATCCATCATATAGGCGCTCTGGAATTCCCCAGGCAGGATATGAGAGTGTCCTATGAATAGGGTAAATTTTCAGGTCTTCCGTTTGCATAGAAGAAATGCAAGTTAAGATTCTTCCATCACTCATCCCATTTTTTGTATTTATTTTTGCGGCAGCTAAGCGGTGATGTCCATCAAGTAAAAATAACTCCGTTTGCTGGAAAAATTTCTTCACTTCATTGATTTGCTCCTTATCGTAAAGAGCACTCATCGAAAATCTCGACCCATCCTCTAGTGTACAAGAGACTATTGAATTGTTTCTTTCGTGCAAGTCTCTAATGTGACTTCTGAACACAGAACTCTTTTCTGAACCTAATCCAACAAAGATTGGGGCTAAATCTGCTTCACATGCTTCAGCACCTTGCCTTGCTCGCTCTACTCCATCTGCCTGAGTATTTTCATGAGTTAATAGAGCTTCATCATATACAGACAAACTACAATAGAGTGCAAAACGATTAATCTGCCCCAAGGTCGTCTCTTGAGTATGATTTAGTAGGTAAATTCCAGCTTTGTCAGATAACTCAAATACCTCGTTAGAGATCCATGTTTGCCAGCGATCTCGCTTTTCTTCCATTTTACCTACTAGTAGGTTTTTAAATGAATAAGAAGAATCATTATTACTAAATAACTGATGGGCAGAATCTAAATCTTGAACTAGTACTTGATTTATATTTTCTCTAATTTTTTTGTTATAAATAGCAGCTTTAATTGGTTCCATATTTCACTCGACTAAAATGGCAGTAAAGATTCAATGGTTTTACTAAATTTAAACGCACCATCTCTTCTTGCTAATCCTCTCAAGGCAACTATATCGGTTTCTGATTTTCTCAAAGCTTCGTTATATTTTTCTTTTGAGGTCGCGTATTGCTTCATGCGAGAAAAAACATCTCCTAAGTGAGAGTATCCTTCTGAACGATTAGGATATGTATCCGTAATATTCATAAAAGCATTTTTCGCTAACTCTAAGTGCCCTACTTTTAAAAAAGCTTTTCCCAACATGAGATTTACTGCAAAACTCGTTTTAGCTCCCGGTAACTCTTTTAGTAAATCTGTCATATCTTCAATTTGCCCTTCTTTCCACCTTTGGTAGCCAATAGCTTTGATCACATGAATATCACCGGGCGATGCACCGATTGCTCCCTCTAGAATTTTTCTAGCTTCTCCTACTCTATCTTGCAAACAAGAAAGGATTGCATCTACCGCCATGACTAGAGATGAGGGCTTTCCGCCGACAATACCTCCAGGAACATTGAGTTCTCTGATTTGCGCACGTGCGTATGAATAAAAATCATCGTCATTCATTACATTATAATTTCGCACTCTTGCTGGCGGATCTAAATCTGGGGCTAAGTCTATAAATGTTTTAAAATCACTTTCACTATTTCTAAGGCCAGCTTTTCTAAATTTAAAAATAGCCAAGGCCAAGTGTGCTTTATCAAAAGCAGGATCAGCAGATAGTGCACGAGAATAAAATGACTCTACAGAACTATCTTGTCCTTTTGAAATTTGGTCTTTTGTCCAGCCCAATAGAAATAGTGATCTTGCGTATAACCAGTCTTCTTTAGACAAGCGAGTAACTAAACTCAAAAGAATAGGAACAGCTCTAGTATGCTCATTAGAGCGAACTAAACTAAGTGCCAGATTGTAGCGAAA
>JAMLID010000025.1 GCA_023954355.1 Oligoflexia bacterium
GGAATCACTGGAGGTGACTGAGAGTCTTTAGAATTGGAGGGTGCTCTGTCTGTTTTTAATTTCGATTCTTCTGTGGTGATTACATGGTCAATCTCACGAACCACCTGAGCAGCGATTTCTTTTGGGTCTTCTATGGTTTCTTTGGTATCTGGGTTGATCATTTTTGAAGGTAATCCAATAGCAGCTTCTTTTGTTCGCAAATCGCCACTTAGCATATTTTTTTTCTCTTCGGTGCTCTTGATGTTAGACTGTTCGATACTTTGTAATTCGATACTTTGTAAATAGTCTTCAGCAATTTTTCGCATTTTGGGGTTCTGTATCACTTTTAGTTCTCTTATTTTTCTTGCCTGATCTTCTACTAAAATATTTGATCCATTGGGGTCACGCACCCAAACAGATTGCTGTTCGCCTTCTTTACCTTTTAGTTGTGATTGCCTGTACCAGTTACTAGATCCTACTGGTCCAGATAGATAATTGCCGACAAAGGCTCTATAGTCATTGAGAAATCTTTCTCCTAAAATCTTTTTTTCTTCTTCGTTTTTAATTTGAAAAGAAGCAGCTCTTTGAACATCTTCGATGGATAGGCGAAATGTTTTTTCACGATCAGTCCTTGAAGCATCTATGGTTTTTCTTTCTTTATAGGTTTCAAGTTCGCGTTCCCATCCTTCGTTTTTATTGCCTTGGTAGTAAGTGGGGTCAAATGTTTTGTGTTCTTCGTCTTCGTTTTCACGCAAGCTGCGAATTCGATCTAAGCGATCACTGCTTTCAATTTGTTTTGCTTTTATATCTCTAACAAAATTTGTTTGATATATTGCACTAACTAGCATTGATTTTTTATCGTCATCGCAATTGCTATTGTCTGAGCCTAGACAGTCTTGCATAGCACTGTTTAGCATTTCTTTAAATTTTGGATTGCGCACTTGCTGAGCAAATGCAGATTTATTAGTAGCGTAGATGCCAAGATAGCTATAGGCTTCAGACGCTATTTGATAAGAATCAGATTGCATAAAGCAGTCTCTTGCTTCTTTAGAATTTTCTTTAAATTTTTTACTGTTGCAAAAATTTGAATTACCGAATTTAATCGAATCATTTTTATCGTCTAACTGAGGATCGTATTGAGATTGTGTATCCACTGGAGCACTTCTTTTATCTCCAAATTGTGTCGGTGCGAGCGCGCCGGGTATTCTTGATGCCTCAACTGCAGCAGCAGAATTCGTTAAGAAAAAGGCAAATATCCCCACTAAACCACATAGGGTCTTGAGTTGTTTGAGGTTGATTTTCTCAGCTGCTAACATCATTCACCTAAGTAGTGCAAAAACAAAGCCATTCTTATCTATTTTCGGTAGTTGAAATACCGATATTTAGCGAGATTTTATGTTTTTAAAAGTGTCCAAAATATAGTCAGCGTATATTGTTTAAGCACTTTACATTTAGGGGGTTAGCGGTCAGATTTTGGATCTACCGCTCTTCGAAGCCCTTCACCAAGCAGATGAAAACTCAATACACTGAACATAATTGCCAGACCTGGAAATGTTGAAACATGAGGTGCTTCTAAGATCACATCTTTACCAAAGCTTAAGAGAGACCCCCAAGAGGGAATTTCTGGAGGCACTCCAATGCCTAGAAAAGATAAGCTCGCTTCGGCTAAAATCGTTCCCGCTAGCCCAAATGTTGCTGTTACGAGTAAAGGAGAAAAAATATTAGGCCAAATATGAAACATAAGAATTCTCCATTGGCCAAAACCCAACGAACGAGCAGCTTCTATATATTCTAAATTTTTAACTGCTAAAACTTCTCCGCGAATAAGTCGAGCATAGCCTGCCCAACCGGTTAAGGTTAGGCAAATAATTAAATTTGTTTTACTGGGACCAAGGGCAGAGGCAATGGCAATGGCTAAAATAATTCCCGGAAAAGCAAAAATAATATCAATAATTCTCATAAGTGTAGTGTCTACCCAGCCACCTAGCCAGCCTGCAAGGCTTCCTAATAATAAGCCCGTGATGGCACATATGAAAGTTACTGTAACACCAATTTCTAGAGAAACTCTGGTTCCAAAAATTATTATCGATAAAATATCTGATCCATTAGAGTCGCACCCAAGAAGATTTGTAAGAGAGGGCTTACAAAGTTCTCTTTCTATAGCGATATGATTTGGATCTTCGGGAGAAATTAGTGGAGCAAAAATACCGATCAGTGTTAAAAAAATAATTAAGCAAAAGCCCAGCTGAAAATTTTTACTTTTCCAAAGTTTTTTCATTCAATACGAATCCTTGGGTTGGCAAAAGAGTATGACAGATCTGCTAACGTATTTGCGGCTACGTAGGTAAAGGCGATTACAAGTACTGCGCCTTGTACTACGGGAAAATCTCTTGATTGAATTCCACGGTAAATAAGTTCTCCTATTCCGGGCCAGTCAAAAATTGTTTCAGTGATAACAGCCCCAGCTAAAAGGCCACCAATTTGCATTCCAATAAGTGTGATGAGAGGGATTAAGGCATTTCGTAGAGCATGCTTAAAGTATAGAGCCCACCAAGAAATGCCCTTGCTTTTTGCAGTTACAATATAATCTTGGGTTAAGACTTCTACTAAAGTTGCTCTAGTCATTCTCATTAAGATTGCTGATAGCCCTAATCCCAAAGTGAAAGAAGGCAAAATATAGCTACTGAATCCATTCATTTCAGAAACAGGTAACCAACCCAGTTGAATGGAAAAGAAGAGTACTAATAGAGGGCCAAACCAAAAGTTTGGCATGGCTACACCAAAAACAGAAATTAGTAGTACTGCTTGGTCGATTAAGGTTCTTCTAAATACGGCAGCAAGTACGCCAAGTGGTATAGAAATTACGAGTGCCCAGATGATAGAGAAAAAGGCGAGAGAGAATGTTGCAAAAACTCTTTCTTTTAAAAGGTCTGCTACCGGTTTTCTAGAAATATAGGATTCCCCTAAGTTTCCACTAAGAACCGATTTCCAAAATATTCCATACTGAGTGATTAAGGGTTTATCAAGATTTAAGCTGGCACGTAAAGAGTCTCTTTTTGCAGGTAAAGCGTTTTCACCAAGCATAATGTCTACAGGATCACCAGGAATCAAGTGAAGTAGTAAAAAGACAATTGTTCCTACTCCCCAAATAACTGGAATAAGCTCAAAAAATCTTTTTATTAGAAATTTCATTTCTTTTTATATTCTTTTACTTCTTTCTCTGAAGATAAAACTAATCGAGAATTTCCGCTAGGGATAAAAACTTCACAGAGCTTACCATTTTTTGCTATCCACCATTCTTGAGAAATTCCATCAATGTTTAATTCAAATTGCCTACAATTTTCTTTTTTAATCGTTTTTGTTTTGCCATTAATTTTTGCTGTGGCTGAGCGCATATCGAAGTTTCCATCTTGGGCATCTTCTACTAGTGCTTTGAATTGTATTTCTTCCTTTTGGCCCACAAGTCTTGCTAGATAAATGGGTATAAAATTAGACAAAACTAAATCATCTGATATTTTTATAGACTTTTTTTCTTTTGATTCTGCTGAATCTTTATGAAAAGTCATAGAAAGAGTACCTGATTTTTCTATTCCTTCAATTTTGTATGAGGTTTTTCCTTCTCTATTACTGAAAAAGGCAACGGGTTTAAGTGCTTTATTATCTGCTACAGAGCCAATAAATGTTTTCGCTATGCCATCGGATTGTTCTACCCAATTTTGGCTAATTGCAAGTTGGTTTTTATCTGTTCTTAATTCTAGAGACTCTTCAAAGTAACCCTGAAAATTCCCATTTATTGTATATAAATACCATTCCGTCCACTTTTTCTCATTTTTTGCATAAGCAATTGATTGAGTGAAAATTAAAGTAATTTTAAGAGTAATTATTAGTAAATATTTATTCATCTGATTTATGTTTCCTTATTTTTTAATCCATTTTGCAGAACATAGGTTAGTAAAGCTCCATTGAGAAAGAGCATCCAGTTAATGTATATCCATACGAGAAATAGTGGTATGGCTGCCAATCCACCATAAATTTTGTTGTACTGTAGAGCTTTCACCATATACACAGCATATCCGTATTTTGCAGCTTCAACCAAAAGAGCTGTTAAGAGTCCTGAAAGAATTGCCCAGTGGAATTTAACTTTGCAATTAGGAAAAACCTTATAAGAAAGGCCAAGTAGAATGGCATTAATTAAGATTACAGCGATATTCAGTTTTACGATAAGGTGTGGAAATATTTTTGAAACCAATGATAGGTTCGCAAGTGATATTGAAACTGAAATTGGCCCAAGAACAATTAGGGCGTTATAAATAAAAAAACGTTTCCAGAGGGCTTTTTTCTTTTCAATACCCCAAACTCGATTGATGGCATCTTCAATATGAGAGAGCATTATGAGGGCGATAATCATAAATACAAGAAACCCGATATAGCCAATAGATTTAAATTCTACACGGCTTAAGAAGCCATCGATATAATGAATAATCACGCTACCGGTACCAATTGTAAGATGTTTCATTAAAAAATTTTTAAAACCAAGGCTATAGCTTGAAGAATCAAAAACTAATGAAAAAAAAGAGAGAGAAATAGCAAAAATCGGAACAATCGAAAGAATAAAAACGTAAGTCAGGGCTGCCGACCGTAGTGAAATTTGATGTTTTCGCCATAGCTTGTAGTACTGGAAATATTTCTTCAATCTATACCTCTACACGTATTCCTTTTTATTCAAGGAATTGCTCTGCCAGATTGAATACATTCTAGCCTCGAATTAAAATTATTCTATGATTAATTTAGCTTACGTTGCTTTGGGTCTTGCCGTTTATTTTATGATGCGAACCGTATTCGCTGATGAAGAGAAGCGAAGTGCGAGTAAGGCATTGGGTAATATTCGAGATAGTGCTCCTGATGCTGGGAATATTGTTCTTAGATATGCACGTCCATTTTTTTCGCGTTATGTGGTTCCAATCGTTGAAGATTTAAAAATTGATAATAAGAGAAAAGTTTTAAAAAGAAAATTGGCATCGGCGGGCTTAACAGATGTGCTAACTCCAGATGAATTATATAGTTTTAAAGTTTCTTTAATTGTTGGGTTTCCAATTCTTCTATTCTTCGTAAAATTTGCCTGGGAAGTTGAAGTGCCGTTGTGGGCTTTTCCTGCAGCGATGGTCGTTGGCTTTTTTTATCCGGATAGAATTTGGCTGCCGTCAGTAATCACTGCTAGGCAAGATGCTATTAAACGTGCCATGCCCTTTGTAGTAGATTTATTAGCTCTATCTACAGAGGCGGGGCTAGATTTTATGGGAGCTATTGCAAAAGTGACTGAGAAAGCAAAGCCGAGTCCACTTATTCAAGAGCTTGAAACATTATTGAAAGAGATAAAAATTGGTTCTTCAAGAAGAGAAGCAATGAAAAATTTTGCTTGGAGAATTGATATGATGGAAATTAATTCTTTTATAGCTGTACTAATAAGTGCTGATGAAATGGGAGCCAGTATAGGTAAAATTCTCAGACAACAAAGCGAACAAATTAGGCATCAAAGATTTATTAGAGCTGAAAAAGAAGGTGCAAAAGCTACTCAAAAAATTCTTTTGCCAATGATTATTTTTATTATGCCTGCAATTTTTATCATTATTTTTGCGCCATTTATTTTAGGAATGAAGGGCGGAGACAGTGGTGGTGTGTTCTAGTTTTGACTATCACGCCGCTAAAGGAGTTTGCTACGAAAAAGATTCAAATCAAAAGAAAGGATGGAGCCGTTTTATTTTCTAAGGCGTTGGCTACAGAATCGGCAGCAGAAAGAATGAAAGGTCTACTTGGCAAAAAAAACTTGAACAGTGATGAGGCTTTACTTATTAAGCCATGTAATTCTGTGCATACTTTTTTTATGTCTATGCCAATTGATGTCGCTTTCTTAGATTCAAAAAATAAAATTGTCGCCATTTATCGCGAGATGAAACCGTGGCGGTTGAGCTGGATTCATTTTTTTGCAACTTCTGTAATTGAAGCAAAGAGTGGAAGATTTTCTGAATGTAACTTGTCTTTAGGAGAGGAGCTTGAAATATGTCAGTTTTCCTAAAAATTTTAGCTGCTCCAGAAGAAAAGTATGTGGGAGTAAAAATATCTCTAATTGAAGGTATTAACGTATTGGGTAGAGTTAGTCCACCAAGCGGTATAGTACTTGATTCACCAAAAGTTTCTAAAAAGCACTGTGCGATTCGTTTAGATAAAGGTCATTTGCAAGTGGATGATTTAGGGTCGTCGAATGGAATTTTTTTGAATGGTAAAAAAATAAATAGTGAAAAATTACAAAATAAAGATCGGTTAGTTATTGGAGATTTTACTCTCGAATTGGTGGTGCGAAAGTGATGAATGTTAGAGTTGTTGTAGTTGGTGGCCCAAATAGAGGGGCAACATATTTTTTAGATGAGGGAGAAAATACCCTAGGTAGAGCACCTGAGAACCAAGTTGTATTGGCAAGCACGCAGGTCTCAAAGAAGCATTGTTCAATAGTTTGTAACGGCGGAAAAGCAGAGTTACGAGACTTAGGTTCGAGTAATGGAACATTTGTTAATGGTGTACTGGCCAAGAAAAAATTATTGCAATCTAGAGACAAAATATCAGTTGGACCATTTGTTTTAGAGGTTCTTTTACCTACTCCTAGTGTATCTATGGTTGTCCCCGGTGTTAGCACATCAAGTGCAGTTCCTGGTCTTGGTGGTGATGCATATTCATCGGATTCTGTAGTGCCTCCTGTAAATATTGACCCATCACATTTTAAATTAGAGGCGGAAGAGCCTAAAAGTTTAGTGGGAAAATATAAGAAAAAATTTGACGATGTTTTCTTACCAGTGGTTTACGATTTTTACGAAAGAACAGACTACGTAACAATGCTTATTGTTGTGTTTGCTATATATACAATTCTGGCGCTTGGTTTTACGGTATATCCAGTTTTACAAAGAAGTAGAGAAGAGGTTCTTCGGCAAGCAGAATCACAGGCACTTTATATTTCACAAATACTTTCAGATTTGAATCGTCAAGCGATTCTAGAAAAAAGAGAAGGCTCATTAACAACTGCGTTTGCAGACTCTGAAGTCAATGTAAAAGAGGCAATAGTCGCCAATCTCGAAGGGCGAATTATGGCTCCTGGCTCACGCTTGAATGAAGCGTACAATAATCCTAACTTTTTAAAGTACAAGGACTTACTACAAAAGCGTCAAAATCTATGGGGTAAGCCTCGTATTATTCGCAGAGTAGAAGAAGAAGAGGTGATTGCATTTACGCCGATCATGGTAATGTCTCCCACAAAAGGGATAAATGTTCCCGGAGCTATTGCAACTGTAGTCTACTCAACATCTTCATTAGCACTAGATACAGGAACGATCTCTGCTGTCTACTTAGAAGCGTTATTTTGGTCAGGTGCTTTAGGGGTAGTGTTTTTATATATACTTTATGCATTTACGCATAAACCGCTGGAGAAGCTTGCGGATGACATGGATAAGGTTCTTAAGGGAGAGGCAGACTCTGTCGAGAAAAAATATAGAAACGATATCATTGATAAAGTTATCGATTCTGTAAATTCAGCACTTTCGAGAATAAGCAGAAAAACGGATGGAGGTAGTGAAGATATTTCTAGTGGTGATACAGAGGGTTTGATTATTTCTAATTTGATGAATGCAATTGAATATACTATTTCAAAAGTTTCACATTCAACATTGCTATTAGATCCAGAGCTACGAGTGCGTTCAGCGAACCCACCCTTTGAAGAATTAACAGGGATACGAGGGGCACTGGGTGAAGTAATTGATTCTGTTAGTAGAGATGAGTCTTTTCCTAGTTTGATCAGAGAAATGGTAGAAAAATCAGCTATGGCTGGTAATGAAGGTGTACAAGAGGATTATGATTTTCCTTCTGGATTTCATAAAATCACCTGCATCGCCCTATCGGGTGTCCCTGGAAGGCCAGAGGCGTATCTTTTTATATTTGAAAAGCAGGGAGATTAGATGGCAGGTGGCCCCGCGGTATTAAAATTTTCCCGAGGTCTTCCGCCGACGCGACAATTCGGTGAGAGATTGAGGTTGCTCGTTATTCAGGGCTTAGATAAGGGAACATGCTTTTCTCTAATGGGAGATTTAATTTTTCTTGGTCGAGAAGGCTGCCAAATTAATATTAATGACTCTAATGCATCAAAAAAACACTTAGAAATCTCTTGGAAGGGTTCGCAGTACTCTGTTCGAGACTTAGGTAGTTCTAACGGATATGTATACAACGGAGAAAAAGTTAAAGAATCAAAGCTTAATCCCGGTGATTTAGTAATGGTGGGGCTAACAGTATTTGAGGTTTATGCCCCTGGACAAGTGAGAAAAAATGAAAAACCTTTTTTACCAGCTTTAGCTAAGGCAAAAGGGGTTTTGCCTGGCACTATTTTACCTCAGAGAATGAAAAGTAAAGAGGCGATTTCAGAAGAGCAACAAGTAGAAAAGAAAAAGAAAAAAGAAGTCGAGAAAAAGAGAGTACTTGTTTATGGGGCATTGGGCGTAATAGTCATGATTTTGTATTTTTCAGAAGAGACACAGACCAATAGAGAATCTAAGAAAATTGAATCGCAAGACGAAGCACCACAACCAAAGAAAAAATTAAAGAAAAAAGAAATTGAAGACGCTCTAAGTGCGTATATGCCTAATTACTCACTTGATACTCAGCAAAGAAAAGATGCTGAAATTTTTTTTCGTTCTGGTGTTAGAGAAATGCAAAATAAAAACTATCGAAGAGCTTTTACGGCATTCGAAACGGCTTTGACAGTTGATCCGACACATGAAATGGCAAAAATTTACTTAAAGTCAGCGAAAATTGAAATGGAAGATGAACTAAAAAGCACTTCTGCTGCAGCACTTAGAGCAAAAAAAGCATTGCGCTTTAAAGAAGCAAGAATGCACTACGAAAATATTATAAGATATTTAGAAGGAGAAACAGGTACTACCAATAAAATGGAAAATGAAACAAATAAAGAAATGGTCAAAATCTATGACGAAGCAAAAAAATCGTTAGAAGAATTAGATCAAGAGGAAAATAGAATAAGATGATTAGAGTCTCTGTCTATTATGAAGACAATTTAGTTTCAGAAGTAGAAGCTCAAGATGGTAGCAAAGAGATTACTATTGGTCGCTCACCAGGCTGTACGATTCACTTGGATGAGCCCAGTATTAGTAGACTGCATGCAGTTATTCGCTTTCAATCCGGCTCATGGATGGTTGAGCGTAAGGCCAATTTTGGAGCGGTTTTATTAAATGGAAATGAAGTTGAGAATGCTCCTTTAGAGGGAGGCGAAGAAATCCAAGTTGGCCAATATTCTTTACGCATAAATCTTGACGGTCAGTCTGCATCACCAGGAGCTGTAGCTACACCTGATAACTTTGAAGATGATGGTAGAACAAAATTTATTTCAGCTGGTGTAAATGCTCTTCTTCGATTTGAACCTGGTGGAGCTAACGTTACTGAATATTTAATAGAGGGTGATGTTGCTCTTTTCGGAAGAGGAAGCAATTGCGATGTTATTTTATCTGAGAAAAAAGCATCAAGAAAACACTTTGAGATTCGCCGAGAAGGTCTGTCTTTTTATTTGAAAGATCTTAATAGTGCCAACGGCACAATGGTTAATGGAAATAACGTAACCGAAGTAGAGTTGGTTGCTGGTGACGTAATTCAAGTAGGCGTCTCTAAAATAGAATTTTCTGTAGAAAACAAAGATTTCTTTCAAAATCAAAATGCTTTGATGGAAGTGCCCTCACATCTACAAGACGTTGCTATGCCCTCAGCAGCTCATGTACCGGCTGATCCGAATAGTCCCATGCATGCGGTTTTTGGTTCGTCAGGCCCTCCGGGACAAGAAAATACGGCAGATCCTAATTCTGCGATTCCTGGACTAGAATCGCAAGAAGAAGAGCCTAAAAGTGTTTTTGCAAAATACTTAAAACAATATAATGCCCAGCCTAGATATAGAAGAATACTAATTGTTTTAGTGATTTTAGTAGCGAGTCTCAGCCTACTTAATGAAGAAAAAAAGCCAGTGAAAAAACCCAAAACTACAAGCTCGAAACCTGGCCAGAGAACAATTGAACAGCTTACTACTGAAAAAAGAAAATTTGTTATAGATACGTACCAAAAATTAGTAAATGCGCATGAGCTGAAAGAATTTGCCAAAATGCAAGATTTAGCCGGACAAATTTTAGCTTTGGTAGATGATTATAAAGATACGAAATTTTATGACAGTCTGGCGAAAAAAGGCATAGACGATATAGAAGAAAAAAGAAAACAAGAAGAACTAGCTAGAAAACAAGAAGAGACGCGTAAAGCTGTTGCCGCTTTAGAAGAAAAAGGAAAAGCGGTATATGAAAAAGCCCTGAATGATAAGAGCTTTCGTCCTGAGTTAAATTCTATTATTCAAGATATATATGTCAAAGACCCTAACAGTCGTTTAGCTGCAGAATGGAAAGAAGGGATAATTAGAAAAGACGAAGAAGACAAGCGTTTAGCAGAAGAGCAAAGAAAGAAAGATGAGCATCGTATGAGGGCTGAAGAGGCATTTATGGCGGTGAATCTCATTTTTAAAGAAGGGAAATATATAGAAGCGTTAGCAGAGGCTGCTAAGCTTCCAGATATCGGATGGGTAGAAGAAGGTTTTCCTGAGCGAATAGAAAAACTAAAAGAAGAAATTAGATCTCAACTTGACTCTAAGTTGAATCCATTATTACGAGAGGCCGCCTCACAAAGACAAGACGGTGGAGATTTAGTAAAAGCGAATAATCTTTACTCTGAAGTATTAAAAATCGATTCAGAAAATAGAGAGGCATTAGAGGGTAAACAAGCGATTAGAGATATCTTGCATATGAGAGCTAAACGATTTTATTCAGAGGCTATATTGGCAGAAAGTTTAAGTGATTTGCCCGAGGCCAAAGATAAATACGAAAAGTGTCTTAAAACGGCTCCTGAAAAAGACATTTACGTTACAAGATGCAGAAATAAACTATCAAGATTTGAGCCATTCAGTGGACAGGGCGGAGGATACTGATTTGAATCGAAAAACTTTTGCATTTGGTGTGTGTTCAGAGCAGGGCAATTGGCCAGTACAGGAAGATGGTTTTTTTGTTGATCCTAGTAGAGGCATTTTTACTTTATTAGATGGCTTCGGTGGAAAAGGTGCTGGAGATATTTCTGTAAAAAAATCTGTGGAAGAAATTAGAAAACATATCGAAGAGATAGAGGTTTCTTCTAGCGGCCCATATAATAAATATGGTCAGTGGCAGCGATTTGTATTTTCAGAATGTAATAGCATTCTGTTAGAGAGAAATAAAAATTTATCCTCTAATAAAAGAGGAGGTTGCTCTCTACTGATTGGAAATATAGACGAAAATAATATTCTTACTGCTACTAATTTAGGCAATTGTAGTTTGTTTGTTTTTAGAAAAGATGAATTTTATCCTATATTACTAGCACAAGTAGCGAATCCAATGAGTTTAGGTGAATCTTATCTTCCAGATCAGAGTATAGGTCTTATGATCGATATTATGCCTGAGACTCGCTCTATAAAACTGCTATCAGGGGATTTGGTGATTGCTGTAAGCTCGTCTGTAGGGAAGAATTTTTCACTAATCAGAGAAGCAATAAAAGAAGAGATTCAGCATAGGTCAGAAGAGAAATGGTCTGAAATAGCGAAAAAGATCGTTTCTTTAGATTTATTAGCGGGAGAGCGAAATTTAACCCTGCTTTTTTTAGAGGCTAGAGATCAAGTTATTGAAATTAATGATGATTTTAATAATTATGAAGAAAATCCCTTAGACTCCCCTGATTTTGACCCCTTGGCAGAGTAAAAAATCGCATTTAAAAATATTATAATAAAATTAAATAGTTAGAGTAAAAAAAGACCTCTATAATTCTTGACAAAATTAATCAGGTTGATACAATTAAAGAAAGGGGAAAATTCTACTTAAGAGTTATGCCCCAATGGCCGATAGCCTTTAGTAAGAGCTGGAGGCCCGGGAAGTATGGGTATGAAGACTGTAATGAGACAATTTATCCGAGATGAGTCTGGACAGACCACTGTCGAGTATATGTTGATCTTGGCCGTGATTGTTACCATCTTTATGCAATTTCGCACAAAGATGACGGGGATGTTGAAGAAGATCTTTCAAGGCTTAGATTCTGCCACAGACGAAGCTCTAGAGTTTGAAGAGTAACTACAAGCTCTGGGTATATTTCGTTTTCCGTGTGAATTCACGCTAGCGTACAGCTTTGTATTTTTCTACGCTTGTTCGTTTTTAATCCGTTATAATATAAATATAAGTATGGCCTAAGTTTATTAGTAAGGCTGCTGTTGAAGCTTCAAGGATGATGCTTTTATGAAGAGGATTTTCAAAAAGAAAGCGGAAAAATTTCTTTCTAAAAAGAAATGTTCTCTATTGTCTTCTCAGTCAGGTCAAGCAATTGTCGAATATCTTTTAATTCTTATATTAGCTCTGACCTTTACAAGGCTTGTATTCTTCAATAAAGACGTTGGTTTTAAAGCACAGTTAGATAAAACAATGCTCAGAATAGGCTCATTTTTAGAGCAGAATTTAAAAACGGGCACACAAGTCGGTGGTGACGGTCAGCGGTCTTTAGATGCGTATGCGGGTACTGAACGTTGGAACAATTAATTTCTATCTCATTGGCCGTTGCTTTGTTTGGAGGGGTTTATGACCTACTTACAAAGAGAATTCCTAATTGGTGGACTTTTCCAATGATGGTAGTGGGAATAGTGGCACAGATTTTGGTCTATGGATTTTTAGGCTTGGGACATGCACTGCTAGGAATTGGTTTTGGGTTTATTCTTTTTTTTCCTATTTATGCTTTTGGATATATGGGGGCAGGTGACGTTAAGTTGCTAATGGCCGTAGGTGCTTTTGTTGGATGGAAGCTAGTATTGGTAGCAGCAATTATTTCTATTATAGTTGGAGGTATATTCGCGCTAATAGAAACGGCCTACAGGGGTAGGCTCTTTTATGTTTTGAAGCGCACTTTCTATGTTGTAAGAGCTTTAGTTTTGCCAGGGTTAGTTCCAGAGCCATTGAAGATTGATGAATCGAGAAAGTTTGCTTTTGGACTCTGTATTGCTGCGAGCTTAGTTGTGATTGGTTATATGCAAATCACGGGAAGGGCAATGTGGTGAACTTTTATAGTAATCTACTTCTAGTGCGCTTCAAGAAAAGTAAATATTTTTTATTTGTAAAAAACCAAAAAGGCCAGTCGATGGTTGAGTATATTCTCACTATGCTTGTTGTTGTAGGTGGTATTATCTTTATTCTTGGAAAGTTAAAAGAGAGTCAGTTTTTTTATAAAAAATTTACCTCGCCTCTCGTTAAACATATTACCTACAATTATAAGTACGCAGATCCAGCAGCCCAAGGGTGGGATGAAGGCAATCCAAAAAGACATATTCAAATTTCAGAACCCAATCGAGGGCAAACGTTTAGACTATTTCAGCCAAAGGATAAATAAGCAGATGAAGAAAAAATCAGAATCAGGGCAAGCAATTATCGAATTTCTAATTGTTTCTACGTTGATCATCACTCTAATGTTTGTGTTTATTCAAGTAGCGTGGGCAATCGCATTTGGTCATTATGCGCATTATGCGACTTATATGGCATCACGCTCTATGCTTTCTGGAGGGGTTTCACGTACTGATCAAACCGATGCAGCAGAAGAGGTTCTTCGCGCTACTTTGAATAATGCGTCGGGAAACGACCTAATAAAATTTTTGGCTAGATCACGTGGGGGAGACGAAAGAGATGCCTCTGGGCCTGAGCCTATTACAGGAACAACAGTCGGCACGCATCCATACGCTGCTGGAAAAGAAAATAGTCGTCTATACTCTTGGGCAGAGGGAGTTCAATATAATTTCGGTGTGAAAATGTTTCTGATCCCTTTAGCGAGTTTTATTGCAAAAGAAGGAGAAGGCGAGAGTATTCAGGCCGGTACAGCAACAGAGCCTGCGAAGCCTATCGAGTGGAAGGGATATTTGCAATTCACTTCAGATGCCTTTTTGGGAAGAGAGTCAACGGTAGATGAGTGCCAGAGAGAGATGACAAGAATTTCTAGTAGTATTGGTATTAACCGAGGTGATGGAAATGAATTTATTCAGGATAATGGATGTTAAATAAAAAATTGAGAAGCAAGAAAGAGTCAGGGCAAGCAATGATTGAATTCATGATGTTAATCCCTATTCTCATGGCTTTTATTTGGTACCTTGTTCACGTTAGTTCGGCGATCAATATGTCTATCGTTGGCCAAAAGCATGCTCGCTCACAGTTATTTTTACGCTTATTTAATCACCGGTCTGGTCCAATGACAGAAGACTTTAGAAATACCAAGCGCTCACACTACTACATAGGTGTTTCTTCAAAAGTCACTACGGTTTCAAACGAGCTACCTGAGGCCCCTATTGAAACCTTGGGAATTGGTCCAACCCCTAAACCTATGGATATTGCCGTAGATGACCCGGGTGAAGCAGAAGGGGGCACATACCGGCAAAAGGTAAGAGTTAGGACAGTAGTAGGTATTTGTACTCATAGAAAGCTAAACCCCTCTGGCATAGGCTTAACTGACTATTGCGGTTCTGAATCTACAGGTGGTGGAGGTCCTTAAACCCTTTCTATTTCCACTATTTTCCGCTTTTTCTCTGAAGGTTTATCAAAAATAGGCCGATAAATCTCTATAGAGGGGTTATGGGAAATAGAGCATTTACCATTTCATTTGTAGTAGCAGCATTAGCCGTTTCGATGGTGTTTTCCTATGTGAGTTCTACAGAAGAAGCAATCAGAGCGCAGTACGGTACAGAAACATCTGTTGTGGTGGCGAAAAAAAATATTAAAGAGCTAGATATTCTGGATGAGACAAATCTTACGATTAAGTCGATTCCTCGTTCATTTCGTCAGCCGGGAACCAGTCAAAAAATAGCAGATTTCAAAGGTGCTTTGGCAATTGCACCAATTATCTCTGGTGAACAAATTACAAGATCTAAAGTTACTCAGTTAGGAGCCAGAACAGGTCTTGCTCGTCAGGTGGCAATAGGTAAAAGAGCCGTTTCTATTAAAGTAAGTGATGAGTCTGCTGTGGCTAAATTAATTAAGCCAGGCGATCGAGTAGATGTTTTGGCAGTGATTGACCCGACCGGTTCGGGGAATAAGTTGTTCTATGAGGGACGAACAGTTTTGCAAGACGTATTGGTTCTAGCAACAGGTAAGTATGTAACAAACACGGTTCCTGGTATTTTAGAGACCGACCCGTATAAGAAAGATAATAAGAATAAAATTAATTTATCTGAATATACGCAGTTTGCTAACGTGACTTTAGAGGTAGATCCGTTTCAAGCGCAAATGTTAGTTTACTCTACAAAAATAGGCGATGGCGTGTATTTAACGTTAAGAAATAACGACGACAATACAAAAGAAGAGTTACAAAAAACAATGCTAAGAGACTTAATGGGTAAAGATGGGCTCAGTTTTCAAGCACCACAAGGAAGAGCTCCGGGTAATGCTGGTCCTCCGGCTTTCGGTAATAAGTAATTTGAATATTTTACGCTAAACAACGTATCCGCATTCTGGTAGCATCAGATTGATGGTGCGATGGATTGCAATCAGTTTTTTATTTTCACTAAGTATCTTTGCTTATGCCGTAGGTGAAGATGACCCAACGCTTACGGATAAATTAAAAGAAAATGAAGAATACCGTACAGTCGCCATAGGTAACGTGGATCGAATACAACTCTCGTTTGAACCAAAAGAAATTATGATTGGTAAAAGCGATATTGTGAAGCGCCAAGAAGATAGTACAGGACAAAGTAGGGTTGTTAGTATTGTTCCTCTTAAAAAAGGAAATACTACTGTAGATATTTTTGACCAAAAAGGTAATTTAGGTAAGCGCATCTCTTATACTGTAGTCACAGATGATTTATCTAAAAAAGTTATGGCGATTAGAACTCTATTAGTAGATATAGAGGGGATTCGTATCGAGTCTGTAGATGATAAAATAGTGATTGATGGTGAGTTAATTGTACCGCGTGATTTTGATAGAATTCTGACTGTTCAACAAGCCTATCCTGATGTTTTAAATCTAGTTTCATTAAGTAGAATTTCTAGAGATGCAATTGCTAGAAGGATGCAAAAAGAAATTAATGATGATCCAGGTGGTGTAAACGTACAGGTGAAAATTATCAATGATACTTTCTTTTTGCTGGGTAAGGTAGATAGTACGATTGATAGAGAGAGAGCTGAAACAATTGCTCAGACATATTTACCAGAAGTTATGAGTAGCCCTTCTCTCAAGGAAGGTACTCTTGTTCCTGGGGCGAAAAAATATTCGATCAGAAACTTAATTCAGGTAGAAGAGCCTCCGCCTGCCCCTGCGCCTAAGATGGTTCGAATAACCTATCACTTTGTAGAAATCGGAAAAGAATTTTTAAAAAGCTCGTTTTTTAAATGGGCTCCTTCGCTCAGTACTGGCGCTGGGATTCAGATAGGAGAATCAACGACTGGTGGTGCTGCGGGATCATCGAACGGATCTTTTACTGGAGTTATAAGCAGCTTGATTCCTAAGTTACAGTCGGGTGCTAATGGTGGTTTTGCAAGAGTGTTATTTTCTACCGTACAAGTGGGTGAAGACAGTTCAGCACAAGAGGTGAATCGACAAGATCAAGTACCGTATATTGCTGCTGTTATAAATGGAGTACCAATTCCTGAAAATGCTTCTGTTGGAATTAACGTACAAACGACTCCTCAGATATTGGGAGATGAAAAAGTAAGAATGCAAACCACAATTTCTTTTAGTGCATTGGCCGGAGCCGGTGCCGGAGGAAAACCAAGAGTCGTAAGCACGCAAATGAAAAATCAGGTAATCGTAAAATCTGGAGATAGCGCAGCACTTGGTGGTCTTATTTCTAGCGAATCCTCAAAGGACATTGATAAAGACCCTGAATCTGGTGGAGATCCTTCCCAAGGATCAGGAAACCCCATCTTTACACTCTTGCGTTCAAAAGCTTTTCGTCAAAAGAAAACACAATTTGTTGTATTCATAACGCCAAAAATAATTGCTGATGCTGGTGAAGGAACCGCTGACATTAAAGCAAAAATCTTGAATAATAGTAATAAGAAGAGAAGACGAGTGATACCTTAGTTATAGGGGGCCAAGGATGGCAGGTCATGTAATCTCCGTAATTGGAGGAAAAGGCGGAGTTGGAAAAAGCGTATTCGCTGCGAATCTTGCTTTAGCCTTTTTAAAAGAATTTAACATGAAGCCGCTATTGGTTGATCAAGACTTTACTGCATGTGGCGATCAGTCTTTGATTCTCGGTATTCGTCCTCAAAAAGGATTATTAGAGGCGATGCAGAACACAGGCCCATTTGATCAGCCTGCAATGATTAAGCTAGCGACACCCCATCCATCAGGGTTACATTTTTTATCAGCGCCTCAAACTTTGGCGCAATCAAAAGCGATTAGTGCAGAGGTTTTAGGTAAACTTTATAAAGCAATGCCATCGGTATACCCGATCACAGTTATTGATTGTGGTTCGCAGGTTGATCAGTACACGATTAAGGCGATGGAATTTTCTACTTTGATTCTGTTAGTGACGAATCCTGATATTTTAGTAATGCATCAAACCAAAAGAATCATGACCGAGATTATAGAAAGTTTGTTTCCATTAGAAATGATCGAGACTGTACTCAATCGCTATACACAAAATGCAGCAGTAGCGCCTGCAACGATCCAGAAAAATTTAGGTAAGCCAGTATATGCAGCTATACCAGAAGATGGGGCATCTCATGCAGCTGCGTTGACCGCGGGGAAACCACTTTTGTTAGCTGCGCCTAATGCACCGACAACAAGGGCATTGCATGAGCTCGTAAGAAAAATGCAGCAAACGCAGCTATTGCAAAAATTATCTGGATTAAAAAAACCTTCGCGTGCGCAAATTGCTGCTGCGAAAAAACCTGTGGGCGGAGCTGCTCCAGGAGCATCATTAGAGGCTGAAAAAGAGTCTTCTGGGCCAAGAATACCTGGTCAAGTAGAAGTGGTGACTGACCCATGGTCTGCACTTAAGCTTAGAGTTCATAAAGAACTAGTTGAAAAAATTGACTTCAAAAAAGAAACAGCCAATCAAGCAGCTGCAAAGCAATTGAGAGAAAAGTGTAGAGCTACAGTTGTAGATATTTTAAATAATGAAGATACAGCATCGGTTGCTCCTACTAGAGAAGATTTACAGCAATTAGTAAAAGAAATTTTAGATGAAGCTTTGGGTTTTGGTCCGCTAGAAGACTTATTGGCAGATGATAACGTGACTGAAATCATGGTGAATAGTTCTAGCCAAATTTATATTGAAAAATCTGGTAAGCCGCAGTTAGCAAAAACAGTCTTTTCATCGAACCAGCAACTTATGAACGTTATCGAGAGAATAGTAATGCCTCTTGGTAGAAGAATTGATGAAAAGAGCCCTTATGTTGATGCTCGTTTACCTGATGGTTCAAGGGTGCACGCAATTATTCCACCCTTAGCGATTCGTGGACCAACGCTAACGATTCGTAAGTTTCCGAAAAAGCGTTTAGTTTGGCAAGATCTTGTTAAATACGGATCATTTACAGAAGAAATCGCAGACTTTTTACGACTATGTGTTGAGAGTCGTTTAAATATTATCGTGTCTGGTGG
Organism: Oligoflexia bacterium; assembly: GCA_023954355.1. Lineage (GTDB taxonomy): Bacteria > Bdellovibrionota > UBA1018 > CAIPTA01 > CAIPTA01 > JAMLID01. The sequence goes on from JAMLID010000025.1 coordinate 18,706, forward strand.
TACTGGATCAGGAAAAACTACTCTACTAAATATGCTTTCAGGTTTTATTCCTGCCACTGAACGTATTATTACAGTAGAAGATTCTGCAGAATTACAGTTAGGTCAAGATCACGTTGTGCGACTAGAGACAAGACCGCCAAATATCGAGGGCGAAGGGGAAGTGAGCATTCGAGACCTAGTTAAGCAAACGCTAAGAATGCGACCTGATAGAATTATTGTAGGTGAGTGTCGTGCAGGAGAGGCGCTTGATATGCTACAAGCGATGAACACTGGTCACGACGGATCGCTAACTACAATCCACTCGAATACACCAAGAGATTGTATTGCTCGATTAGAAACTCTTGTAATGATGGCTGGTATGAACTTACCTGCAAAAGCAATTCGAGAGCAAGCGGCAAGCGCCGTTCATTTAATAGTACAACAAAGCCGTCTATCGGATGGTTCAAGAAAGATTACTTACATAACAGAAGTAGTTGGTATGCAAGGTGATACTGTGAGCTTACAAGATGTATTTTTATTTAAACAAGAAGGATTAGATAAGAGAAGAAAAGTGGTTGGTCGCTTTGTAGCTACAGGCTTTATTCCTAAGTTTGTAGAGCAGATAGAAGCTAAAGGTTTAAAGATTCCAAGATCACTTTTCACTACAAAGTAGGGCAATTATATGAACGAGTTATTTAATAAATATACGCTATCTGTCACAGTTGGTGTCATCATCTTTTTTGCAGCTTATATGAATGCAGCTCGTTTCTTAGAGTGGCTTCGTTGGCAGTCTATAGGCACTCGTGACTATATTGTAGAAAAATTAGGGCTAATGTTTATTGAGGTAACTCCAAATCAGGTGCTAGGTGGAATGATTGCTACTGCTGTGGTTCCTGGTCTCTTAGTTTTTATTTTGATTCTACCACAGTTAATTCCGGCAGCTCTTTTTGGAGTAGGTATTTCTGTTGTTTTTTGGTTCATTCCAAAAATTGTAGTAGATCAAATGTTTCATGCGAGAATTCAAAAGTTTAATTTTCAGATGATTGATGGTCTGGGCTTGATGGCGAACGGAATGAAATCTGGTTTATCTATTGTTCAAGCTCTAGGTATGGTGAAAACAGAAATGCCTGATCCATTAGCACAAGAGTTTGATTATGTTTTAAAGCAACAGCAGTTGTATTTCTGTTGAAGAGGCATTTCAAAATATGGCTAAGAGACTACCTTCAGAAGACGTAAATATGTTTGTTACGGCCGTGGTGATTTTAAAAGAAACCGGAGGAAACTTAGCGGAGACCTTTGAAACCATAGTTTACACTATCCGGGAGCGTTTAAAAGTTGAGCAAAAAATTTCAGCAATGATGGCGCAGAACTTAATGCAAGGAATTATCGTATTTTGTATGCCTTACGCCATGGTATTGATGTTCCATTTTTCAGATCCTGAGTTTTTGTCTCCGATGTTTGGCGACCCAATTGGTTGGGCATTCATAGCTGCGGCACTAATTCTTCAATTTATGGGTGGTTTTATGATTTATAAGATCATCCAAATCAAGGTATAATCTCAAAAGGATTTCGAGAGGGGTAAAAAACATGAAGTCGAAGGTTAAATTTTTTGCACTAGCAGTTGGATCACTAAGTCTTGCATTGGCACCACAAGCAAATGCATTAGTTGCACTGGGTAATGGTAACTATTTCGTTGGATTCACAGATCTTGAGCATGATTCTGCAATGAATACATTTCAATTAAAAATTCAACGTACATACAATTCACGATCTCAGTACGATGGAATTTTTGGTTACGGATGGGGTTCTGATTTTGAGGGCTTTTTGATTCCTTCTGCAGACGGTAGTGTTGTGATTCAAGAAAGTGGAGGGGGAGATACAACGAGATTTTCTCCAAAAGATTTTTCGAAAGCTCAATTGAGTGCACAAATTGATAAACTTTTAGCAGAGAACTCTAAGAAAAATAAAATTACTGCCTCTGCAACCGCAGAGCTTAAAAATAAGCTCTTGGTTGATGCTAATGCTCGTGATGAGCTAAGCAGAGATTTAGGGATTTTTCCTGATCTTCCCGTAGGTACTAAATTATATAGCACGCAAAGAGGTGACACACAGGTAGTTACAGTAATTAAAGGTGGCTATGTTCGTGAATATGGTGATGGTAAACAGGAATTATTTGATAAAAAACTAAATGTAGTAGATCAAGGTGTTGATTCTTCACGAGGTAGAGTGTTGAAGGGTGTATATAAGGTGAGCCGACTTGTAGACCCTATTCGTAAGGTTCAAGTTTTTTATGATTATGATAAAAACGGCAGAGTAAGTCTTGTTACCGATAAGAAAGCACAAAAAATTCGCTTTTCTTATGATGGAAGTGGAAAAGTCTCTCAAGTGATAGACGCAAAAGGAACAAAAGCTTTCTTTAAATACTGTGAAAGTGGTGGTTCGCTATATAATGCTGCGAAAAAATGTGGGCGTGGAGATTTAATTTGGTCTAAAGACACCTCTGGTTCAGAGTATTCATACCAATACGATTCTCTTCACAACTTAACAAGAATTGGTTACCCAAAAAATGGAAAACCCAATCAAGAGTTTGAAGAAGTGTCTTATTGGCCGTCAAACTCGGCTGGTTCAGGTGGAGTGAAGACCGTAAAAAATCCTAATGGCGTTCAAATTGACTATGCATACTGGAAAAATGAAAAAGATAAAGATGGTCATTATAAAACGACGGTAACTAATACCTATTCTAGCGGCAAAAAATCAGAAACTTCATATGAGTATTTTGAGAAAAGAAGAGCCGATGGGTCTAAGTATCGCTATAAATTAATATCTGTAGTTGATGGCGAAAAAACTGAAACTATATATAACGAGTGTTGTGGACAGCCTTTATCTATTGTTACTGGTGGAGCAACTACACGGTTTGAATATTATGCCGGTAGCGGATTGCCTTGGAAAAAAGATTCTCCTGAAGAGCATATTGAGTGGCAATATCACACAAAATTTAAAGGCAAGATTACGAAAGTTGTCGTTAACGATAAACAGGCGAAAAATGTAAAAACTAGCCAGTTTTTTTACGAAGATAAATCAGGCCAATTGACCAAAGCAATTACCTCTGATGGTAAAGGTATTGTTTTACAGTATGATAGCCAAGGTCGAATTTTTGAGATGTTTGATCAAGACAAGAAAAAGATTACATTTAAATACTCTGGTGGTGCTACAAAGCCTTCTGAGATCATTCAGGATGGTGTTGGAGCAATTCAAATCTCTTTTGATAAGGGTGGCAATATAAGCGGGGTAAAATCACAAGGTGGGCGCCAGATAGCGGTATCCGTAGCAGCTGCTTTTCAAAATTTATTAGAAATTATAAAGCCTGCCGGAATTCAGCCGATATAAGAATAAGAGAATTACGAATCTCTTAAGTTAGCTGTATAAAGTTTAGACAGACTGTCTAAACTTTATACAGAGATAAGAAGGCGATAGTGGGTTTTCCCTTTTATTTCCTTATACTAGGCTTTGGCACACGCTTTGCTCTAGATTACGGGAAGAATAAAGGTTTTTGAGGAGTTTTTATGTTGAAGGTTTTATTAGCACTTGGTTTAGTTTTTAGCTTTTCTGCTTATGCAGAGGTTGGTCCTAAGAAAAAGATTGATTGTAGCTTAGTTAAAAAAGCTGTAGCTGATCAAAAGGCCGCTGCCATTGCTGCTGCAGGTAGCGAAGCCAATATTAAGGTGGATGAAAACGGTAATCCTATTAATGTAGACGATGCTCAGTAAGAGTATTTTTAGCTAAATAATTTTTTAATAATTTTAAAGCCAACTGAGGTGTTAAACCCAGTTGGCTTTCTTCGTTTCAGTTTTATGCAATTCTTAAAGGTATAAATTAGTCTCTTGTGAAGGCCTCAATTATGTTGGTGGCCTCTCCGAAAGATCAAAGCATAGATTATTATAGGCGAGCTAATAGACTTTATAGCGCCTTAAAAACATAATACCTTCAATTATTTATTTCGTCTTTGACTACTCTTTTTTCAAGCGTCTGTAAAAAAAAGTTACACTTGTATAGCGTAAAAACAGTTTCCATTAAGAATCGCTGTATGAATATAGGCCTTATTTGTGTTAAGTTATTAATATTCAATGGTTTTGGCCAGACCATAGGTGTTTGGCAAGCCGATTGCATTGATCATACTGAAGATAGAAGTGTCGACTATAGAAAAGTACGTGGAGAGTCGATACAATTGAGTGAGGTATAACATGAAGTCGATAAAGTTGATCATAGTAGCTGTAGTAGCGATCGCTGGATTTACTCCTTCTGCATTCAGTGCTGTAGGACAAAATTCAAAAGACGAGATGAATAATAATCACATTAAATGTGCATACGCCGAGCAGCTTAAAAAACAAGTTGCAGAGACAAGTACTCCTGCAGTTAATTATAATAATGATGGTTCTGGAAGCACCGGAACAGTTAAAGACGTTCTTTAGTAACCCAAGTAATTTTCCACTTGGGTTTGCTTAACCATTTGTGTGCTAATTGCTTTCATTAAGTAAAGTATTCACGCGATGATAAATTGTAGAAGATAAAGTTTCTTCATTGGTTGGGTAAGGAATTACGTCAGAGGCCCCAAGCCTAAAAGCCCTTTCTACTGTATGCTTTGAGTTGATTTTATCGATTAGTATAATCGTGATGTCTTCGTTTGTTTTTCTTATAGATCCAATTAAATCGAGTCCATTTTTTTCTGGTAAAAATAAATCTATAATCACAATATCGTACTGTATATTTCTATAAGCTTCTAAAAACTCTTTAAATGTACCAACACCGTCTATAACCTTTAAATTACTGACGGGCTCAGTCGAGGCTTTAATTAATTTAATAAGTTCTGAGTCGATCGATATATAGGTCAAAAAAATCATTTTTCAGTGACCCTATGAATGTTCACGATCACAGTTTCAATTGCTCTATCTGTGGCACGATGTACTTTTACTTTGAAGTTCGCGTAATAGAGCTCATCGCCTTCTGAAGGTATTCTGTTAAACTGTTGTAGCAAAAAGCCAGCAAAGGTCTCGTAATCGCCCTTAGGTACTTGTATATTTAATTTCTCATTAATCTCATCAATCTCAGTATTGACTTGGATTAAAAAAGAGTCTTCTGAGATCTCTGTTATGCCTAAATCAGGCTCATCCCATTCGTCAGAAATATCGCCTACGATTTCTTCAAGTATATCTTCTTTTGTAAGAATACCGACGGCACCGCCATACTCATCTACAGCTACAGCGATATCTAAATCATGTTGCATCTCTTTTGTTAATGTATTGAGTTGCTGAAATTCAGGAACAAAAAGAGGCTTTTTCATAAAAGAAGATACTTTTTCTGTTTCAGGCTCTGAACACTGAAATACGTCTGAGAAATATAAGACTCCAACGATATTATCAATTCTTTCATCATATACAGGTAGTCTTGAGTGTCTGAGAGATTCGAATACATCAATGGCATCTTCTATGCTTGAATTTTTTTCAATCGCATCAACATTCACTAAGGGGATCATTATTTTTTTAACACTTTGTTGTGAGAGCCCTAGAATACGTCGAATCATTCTTTTATGACCTAGGCGAATATCTGATTGAGAGTCCTGTTCTGATAATAATGCTTGTAATTCTTCTCTTGCCTTTTTTCTCCGTACTAAAGAATCTTGGGTGCCTAGGCCTACAAGGCTAGAGAGTCGGCTCGTGTAAAATGAAATTAAAAGTAGCGCAGGCATGAAGAATCTAGAAAAAATGAGAAGTGGCAGAGAGAAAAATAAAGCAATTTTTTCTGAGTAAATTCTTCCTAAAACTTTTGGCAAACTATCTGAAAAAATTAGAGTTAATGGTGCAAAAATTAACATGAAGAGAAATTGATTTCCGGGATATTGTTTTGAGAAAAATATTGTGGCTAGGGTAGTGGCTAGAGCAATGAATAAATTTGAGCCTAATTGTGTTGTGGATAATAAAAGATCGATATTGTCTAAATGCTTTAATGCTAAAGCTGCACCACGATTGCCTTCTGTTTTTTTCTTGTTTAACAAAACTCGATCGCTACTAATAAGAGCAACTTCCATTGCAGTGAAACAGGCTGTTAATACAGTACAAATACTAGCTAAAAATAAAAGTATGGCTGATTCGCTTGCTGGGGTCACGGGCTTTCCTCCCATAACTCACCAAAAATTTGCTCTAATATGTCTTCCATAGTGACAACACCAAGTGCAACTCCATGCTGTGAAACAACAATTCCAATATGTTTTTTTAGCTGCCGAAATCTTCGAAAAAGTGTTTCGGCTTTCATATTTGAGGGTATCAAGAGAGGGTCTTTCATTAACTGACGAACCTTCATTTCTTTTTCCTCTCTATTGATAAAGCTCAATAGATCTTTGGCATATAAAATGCCAACAATTTTATGATTGAATTCACTTTGGCGAACAGGAATTCGCGCGTAAAAATTTTGCTTTATTTTAGTGATGACATCTTGTGGGCTTTCATCTTGATGAACAGTAAAACACTCTCGAATAGGTGTACTTAAATCTAATACATTATCATCATCAAACTCGAATACATTTGCGATCATTTCTTGTTCGATTGTACGTATAGCACCCTTTTTTTTACCGTCTTCAAGTAAGATTAAAATATCTTCTTCTTTTATTTGTTCAGATTTAAGTGTGCTTTTTCTAATTTTTCTAGTTAGGAAGTCCACGATAGACTCTAAAATAAATCGAATAGGAAAAGAGAAGCGATAGAACCACCAAAAAGGTGTTAAGAAAAAGGTTACAAAGGTTTGGTTGCCTTTTGCTCCAAATACTTTTGGAGTAATTTCTCCAAAAATTAAAATAATAGGCATCACTGTGAGTAAATTAATGGCAGTTACTAAATAAGAAGGTAAATTAAATTGCGCATAGAATGACGCTAATATGTTAGAGGTAAATACATTTGCAAGCTCATTACCTAACAATACTGTAGCTACCAAGGCAGCAGGGCGATCCAAAAGGTGTTTAATTTTTTTAAATTTATCAGGGTTTTTTTGCCGTAGCGCTCTAAGCTGAAAACGAGTCAGACTAAATAGCGCAGTTTCTGAGGCTGAAAAAAATCCAGCCAGTGCAACTAGAAAAATAACCGGAAAAATTGGAAAGGCATCTAAAGCCACAATAGGCACACAATAGCACTGCTTCTAGATTTTCACCAATAGATCAATGTATTGTCTGAATTATGCAACTCGCTCTGATGCAGAAATTCTATCTTTAGATCTGCCGCCACCGCCAGAAGATGATTTTTTGTCTTTCTTGCTTGACGTTGTAGGCTTCACTAACGCGAATTGTAATACTTCATCTATATGCTTAACTGGGATGAATTCTAGTTTTGAGCGGTATTCTTCATCAATATCCTCTAAGTCTTTAATATTCTTATGAGGGATTATGATTTTTTGAATTCCGTGTCGCATTGCAGCCAACGACTTTTCTTTAAGGCCACCGATAGGAAGTACTTTTCCTGTTAGTGTCATTTCGCCAGTCATCGCAATATCTTTTCTTATGGCTACACCTGAGAGCCTAGAAATAATTGCTGTTGCCATAGCAATACCTGCTGATGGTCCATCTTTAGGAATCGCTCCAGCAGGGATATGAATATGCACATCGTTCTCGTTATAGATTTTTTCGTCAATCCCAAATAGGTGGGCATTTCCTCTAATGAAGCTCATCGCAGTTGTTGCGCTCTCTTTCATTACATCACCCATCTGGCCTGTTAAGATTACTCCACCTTTACCTTTACACATTGAGGTTTCGATATAGAGAATTTCTCCTCCAGCTTGAGTCCAGGCTAGACCTGTAGAAACACCAACTTCATCATGTTCTTGTTGATCTTCACGAGTATAAACTTGTGGCCCTAAAAATTTTGCTACTAGTTCTGGTGTTACACTGATTTTTTGTTTCTCACCTTCAGCTACTTTATGCGCAACTTTTCTACAAAGAGTGCCAACTAATCTTTCTAGGTTTCTTAGTCCGGCCTCTCTAGTGTAGTTTTCAATAGTAAACTTTAAAGCTTCATCTGAGATGTCGATATTTTTCTCTGTAATTCCATTTTCTTTAATTTGCTTACTTACTAGGTATTGTTTTGCAATTTTCAGTTTTTCATCCTCTGTATATCCAGAAAGTTGAATAACTTCCATTCTATCTCTAAGTGCAGCAGGGATATTTTCTAAAACGTTTGCCGTTGCTAAGAACATTACATTAGATAGATCAAATGGTAGATTCAAGTAATGATCTCTAAAGCTGTTGTTTTGTTCAGGATCCAAAACTTCTAGTAGGGCAGAAGAAGGGTCTCCTCTGAAGTCGTTTCCTAGTTTATCAATTTCATCTAAAATGAATACTGGGTTATTTGTTTTAACTTGCTTTAACCCCTGGATGATTTTTCCTGGCATTGCTCCAACATAGGTTCTTCTATGTCCGCGGATCTCTGCTTCGTCTTTCATGCCTCCCAATGAGATTCTATGAAATTCTCTTCCTAAGGCGCGAGCTATAGATTTACCTAGAGAGGTTTTACCTACACCTGGAGGCCCAGAAAAACAAAGAATAGGGCCTTTCATTGATTTATTTAGTTTTCTTACAGCTAAATACTCTAAGCATCTTTCTTTAATCTTTTTCAAATCAAAGTGGTCTTCATCTAAGATCTTTTTTGCATTTTTAAGATCTAAATTGTCTTGAGAAGATTTGTTCCAAGGTAGTTCTACAAGTAACTCAAGATATGATCTTAAAATAGAGGCTTCTGACGAGTCAGGATGCATTCTATCTAATCGATTGATTTGCTTTAGAACCTCTGTTTCTGCTTCAGCAGGCATCTTTGCGTCTATAACTTTTTGGCGTAATTCTTGAATTTCTTCTTGTTTATTATCTGAATCACCAAGCTCATTTTTTATGGCACGAATTTGTTCTCTTAAGAAGTATTCTTTTTGAGATTTACTCATTTCGTCTTTAGCTTGGGATCGAATCTTAGCTTGCATTGTTAGAACTTCAAGTTCACGTAGTAATATTTCGTTTACTTGTTTAATTCTAATTAGAGGGTTGTGTATTTCTAAAAGTGCTTGAGCCTCGGACATTTTAAGTCCAAGATTTGATGCTACTAGGTCTGCTAAACGACCTGGGTCACTAACATCATCTAATACCATCATAATGTCTGGTGATAATACACGACCTAAAGAAATTACTCTTTCTAAGTTTTCTCGAATTGATCTCATTAGTGCTTCTGCTTCTACAGCGTCGGCAGTATTGAGTTCTTCATCAGTAATTGATTCAATGTTAACTCTATAAAATGGTTCAGTTTGTGAGAAATTTTTAACTTTTGCTTTTGTTAATCCTTGAGCGAGAATCTTGATTCTTCCGTCTGGAAGTTTTCTCATTCTCATAATCATAGCAATAGTGCCTGTTTCGTAGATTCCTTCTGGTTGTGGAAACTCATCGGCAGTGTCTTTTTGTGAAGACAAAAATATTAATCTGTCGCTTTTAGCAAGTGACTCTTCTACAGCCTTAATCGAACTATCGCGTCCGACAAATAGTGGCAGAATCATGAAAGGAAATATCACGATATCTCTCACCGGAAGCATCGGCATATTTTCAGGTATTTGTATTTGTTCGCCTTCGTAGTTTGTTACCATATTCTCTCCAATTAAAATCTAATCAACTACATCTATCTACTTAAACGCTTATGCTGCGTAGAACTTCCGCTTTTTTTCTTCTTCTTCCTGGTGTGTAATGCATAGCCTTGCGGTAGGAAAAATTTCCAAGCGCTTGGTGCTGATCTCGTCACCACACTCTTCACAGAGACCATATGCTCCTTCTTCCATTCTTTGGAGAGCTTCATCTATCTCAGCCAATACCTTCTGTTCTTTTTCTCTTAAAGTGAAAACGATTCCTTGCGAGCGCTCTACACTCGTAAGATCGGCCTCATCTGCAAGATCGTCAGTAGCAATAGCAAAGTCTTGTCGACGAGAGTTAGTTGCAGTATTTAGTAACCGAGCTCTCTCATTTAAAAGTTTCTTTTTTAAATTCGTTAGTTCTTTTGCTTTCATTGCCTCATCTCCTAAAGATATTCGCATTGACTATTATTCGGTGGTCGAGCGACAGGCCTTGAGGGATTAATACTTGACCAAATTATAAAAAATTCACTTTTTTACCTGTTTTCAAGGTTCTAGAGGGCAAAATTGCTCTTTGCAGCCCCTGTTTACCTGCTGTGAGAGATGATTATGATCTAATTTAAGTGTTTGTATGGAGTATTCCAGTTGCTGTAATAACTTTTGTTCACTTAATTGTCTTTGGTCTACATGAGATAACTGCAAATTAGTTTTTTTAATCGATGAATTGAGGCTTTCAAATTCATTCATCAGGTCATTTAAACGAAAGCTAGGAGCGCTTTCTGACCAATCAGCATCTTCATTTGAAAAATTAAACCAAGAAGAAATATCGTAGATCTCATCTAGAATTTTAAGATTCGGTTTTGCTAGTATTTTATTAGAATGAATAAATTTTATTTCTAACTCAGTTAGTAGCCTCTGCTCTTCAAAATTTTTAAGGTCTAAAGAGAGCCTCGATTTATTTTCTTGGATTATTTTTATTTCTTCTACTTTAGATTGAATCTCTATAGTAGCGATTGTTATTAGATTTTGAGTATTATTTAGCTTTGCTTGGTGTTCGTTTATACAAGCAGAAACACGGTCTTTAAAGCACTTTAAAGGCCTTGGGAGATCTACATCACGGCTAGCTAGAGAGAAAAAAGTTAAAAATACTAAATGAATAATTACCATATTGAACCTCTATTTCTTAATAAAATTAGCCAACGGCTTGGGAAACTAGCTTTAAAGTAACTTAAATCGATTTTATTCATTAAAGACAAAAAGCGATTTATAGAAATGTCTTCACGTATAACGTATTCAGGAAGTGCAGAAATATAGCGTAGGCACCTTGTTTTTAGTACAGGGCTATTTGTATCGGTACAGTAATTTTTTGAATCAGGGCTATGATACTGTTTATACAAAACTCTAGCTAGTTCATACATTTCTCTATGATCGCGAGGGTGTTGTAATACAAAGCTAGAAATTAATTTTCGAAAATATAAGTAGGTAGGGGTACTTATATTAGTTTGAAGCTCTAACCAGTTTCGTATGAGAAGTAATTTAATCCAGGAAGGTCTTTCTTTCAGAATAATGATTCTCTTCTCAATGTCAGAAAGATCCAAATAGCGAATAGGCCATTTTCTAGCGATTGCAAGCATCATTATATTTATTGATGAAGCAGAGTACTGTGATACTAGCTTATCTAGATCATGGTTTTCTACTCTAGTGTTTGTTCCCCAGGAGAGAAGGCAGAATTCATTATCCAATGTTTGCGCCCGATCAGAGCTTAAGCAATCTTCAGTTTGATTAGCATCAATATATGTATTATTTGTTATTGCAGATAAAAAAATTTCCCTCGGTTTTGACTTTGTTAAGAAATAATTTTTCTTCTCATGTGTGATTTGTTCATTTAAGCCATTTTTTTCTTCTGAACCGCAGCCTATAGTAAATAAGCACAACATTAATAATAGATTTTTCATGCTGAGATTCCTCTCTTTTGGCAGTGAATTTCATATTTGATAGTTTGGATATCTAGTTCATATTTTTTGATTTTTTCAATTAAAGTAACTTTAGAAATACCGGTAGAGCGTGCTGTGAGGTTAATTTTACCGTGAAATCTTCTCAAAATTTCTTGTAAGTACGTTCTTTCAAATTGTGCTTTTGCATCTTGGTAGTGAGTAGGAAAATGTCTATAAATTTCTTTTTCATCGTGATTTTCTTCAAATAAGTAATTAGGCAGATTATTTAAGACTATTTCTGGTTTCTCAGAAATCGCACACGCATACTCTATTGCGTTTTTGAGTTCTCGAATATTTCCTGGCCAATAGTATTTTTCAATAAAATCTAGAGATTGCGAGTCTAAGGAAAAATTTTTCCCGAATTTTTGAGAAAATTCTTTTAGTGCAGATGCAGTATGATTTTTAATTTGTTCTTTGTTCTCTCTTAATGGATTAAGTTTTAAATGTACCGTTTGTATTCTGTAGAACAAATCTTCTCGAAAGCGTTTTTTTAAGACGGCTTTTTTTAGATCAACATTTGTTGCGGCAATAAATCTAATGTCTAATTTTATTTCGCGATTAGAGCCTACTGGAGTGATAACCTTATGGTTAAGTATATCAAGTAGTTTTACTTGTAATCGCAAGGGCAACTCTCCAATTTCATCTAATAAGACGGTTCCTCCGTTGGCTATTTCTAATCTGCCTACTCTTTTTTGCTCTGCTCCTGTAAAAGAGCCACGTTCATGGCCAAATAACTCGCTTTCAATTAAATTTTCTGAAATGGTAGCTAAGTTTATAGAGCAAAAAATCTTTGTTCTTCGATTACTTAAGTCGTGAATCTTTTTTGCCAGATGAGTTTTTCCGGTTCCTGTTTCGCCGGTAATTAATACCGTGTTTTCGATAGATGCAATTTTATTGATATTCATTTTAGAGATCCTCTATATCGTTTAGCCAATCATCTAAGCTAATCCATAGATGGCTTTTTTTTATTGTTGCTGGTTGCTCTTCTTCATACGGATCAGTAGAAAAGTAGATGGTTCTCATTTGTGTTCTCCTTTTAGCGTTTAACTTTTTTACCGAATGAGCAATAGTTGTGCCGATCCTAACAATTTAAAAGTCTTACGTTTTTTTTGAGCACCAAAGTTTTTGTTGTTGGGTGTACACTACAATTTAATAATTTTTATCTGGTGGCTATAATAGATAGATGAAAAATCGAATTTTGCTACTTGATGATGATGTAGATACTCTTGAATTAAATAGTAAAATTTTGAAGCGCTCTAGTTTGTCTTATGACTTAGAAATTATTACTTGTGAGTCTATTGCTAATGCGAAAAAACTTATTTCAAAAGAAAAGTTTGATTTAGGCTTAATAGATTTAAATTATAAAGGTGAGAAAGATACAGGTTTTGATTTTATTCGTTTCTGGCGATCGCAAGAAGAAGCTGCTCAAATTATAGTAGTTAGTTCGTCTAAAGATTTTTTAGATATTAAAAATTCTATTAAGGCTGGAGCTAATGATTTTTTATCAAAAGGTTATGGCCCATTTGAACTAGAGCACAGAGTTAGAGTATCTATAGAACGTAAAAAAGCATTAAATAGAGATGTGGTTTCAAAGTACCTTCTCAAAGAAGATTTTGATTTAAAATGGAAGTTATTAGGTCGATCAAATGCGATTCTAGACTTACACAAAAAAATTGAAAAATTAGCTTCTAGGACTGTATCTGTTTTAATTGAAGGCGAAACGGGAGTTGGAAAAGAGCTAGTGGCAAGGAATTTACACTATAGAGGCAACCGTGCTTCTGAACCGTTTGTGGCAGTTAATTGTAGTGCTATACCCTCACAACTAGCAGAATCTATGCTATTCGGTCATGAAAAAGGTGCATTTACTGGAGCTAGTGAAAAGTCGATAGGAGTTTTTGAAAGAGCAAATGGTGGGACTCTTTTTTTAGATGAAATCAACAGTTTGTCTTTAGATTTACAGGCTAAATTATTAAGAGTGATTCAAGATGGTATTGTATATAGGGTAGGGTCAAGTAAAAGTATTTCAGTAGATATTAGGTTGATTTCTGCATCTAATGAAAAACTTGAGGATTCTAAAAAATTTAGAACAGATCTATTTTATCGAATAGCCGCAGTTACGTTATCCGTTGCACCATTGAGAAAAAGAAAAGAAGATATATTAGATTTAGTTCAGGTTTTTTCTAAAAAAAGAAAAATTTCAAAAGAAATCAAAGCAATTTTTTTAAAGCATACATGGCCAGGAAACGTTAGAGAGTTAAAGAATGTGATTGATGGAATGCTCGCACTATCTGATGATAGTGAAGTTTTGGGCGTTACACATTTGCCGAATCATTTGTTTTATCAGAGGGATGAAAAGTGTGATGTTAAGAGTAGAGCTGAAATCAGACAAGATACACAAAGACAAGAATTAGAGTTTTTTTCTCGTGCTTATAGGTTATCAAATGGAAATCTAAGTCAGCTTTCTAGAACTCTAGCAATGGACCGATCACATTTGCATCAAAAATTAGTGAAAATGGGAATTCACCGAACACGTTAGTTTTTAGTAAAAGCTAATACCCAGCGTGCAAAGTCTTCTGAGAATGAGCCTTCAGTGACTCCAGCTAAGCCCAATTTTTTAACTTCTTCTATATTTACTATGCTTGCCCCTTCCCAAGTAATGAACGAAGGAAGCTTACTTAATGCGCGGTTAGCTGCAAGACGTTTTAGTAAAATAGAATCTTGCACACTTAAAGGGAAGTTGAGTTTTGGTAATTCGATTCCAACTGCTGCAATTCTTGGTTGATCTATTTTAGTAATAATTTCATCTACTGCAGAAACAGCAATAACTTTTGTATAGCGGTTGTTCAGTGAAGTTTGAATTTGTTCCATTCGTTCTTCGTTCTGAGAGTGTATTAAAACGAGTTTCGGATCTATGCCTTCTAGCGAGATTTCTATATTTAGCATTACTTCATAAAGTGAGCGTGGCAAAAGCAAGGTAAGTTTTTGAGTAGGCTGTTTTGGTATTTTTATATCACATAGTAGTACTACATATTCTTCGTGATTCTTGAATGTCTTTAGCTCAAGTGCTTCGTCTGGGTACACAGCTTTATTGAAATCCATTTTTAAATGAATATCTTTTTTGGTTAATGTACGAAAAGCGCGATCTAGAATCCCGCATAATTGGTTGCCAACTTCACCAAATGCATCTTGGTCTGTGGCATCGAAAACAGGATCTCTCAGTTTTTCTTCTAATGCAGAAATAGGTAGCATCCTTAAAAGTGAGCCGAGGATAATGGCTGAATTTAGTTCAAAAAACCAATAAAGCTCACCAACATAAGCGCGGCCACAGTAAATTTTAATCATGATAGATTTCTTCTTATAAGCCTTTAAGTAGGCTTCTACAGGCATAAGAAATGGCTCAAATTGGCTAATTTCAATTTTTGAATCCTCTGTTGCCAACATGAAGTTTAGGGCGTGTTCTAAGCCATTACGAACTTTATCATTAAATGATCGTATTTTTTCGGTAGAAATAATCCTGACAGGTTTTTCCATGGGTATACCTATTTAATAAAAGGACCTAATGCTTTTGTCATTTCCTCTGGCGGAAACGGTTTTGTAATAATTCCGTTAGCGCCAGCGCTTAACATTTCTTGCTTCATTTCAGGGCTTGATTCTGTAGTAATCATAATAATGGGTAATTTTGGCATTTTTGCGCGAATTACTTTAACTAACTCAATTCCTGATATTTCTGGCATATTTACGTCAGATAATACGATGTCTACGCCGCCAGCGGCTATTTTTTGGAGAGCCTCTTTGGCTCCCGAGGCTTCAATCACGGTAGCGGATTCGTATCCTGCTTGCCTGAGCGATTTGATCACTATCATTCTCATGGTTGAAGAGTCGTCTACTACAAGAATATTCATAGGATTTTTCTCTTTCCTTAGGTCTTTAAGATCTGTCTTAATTCATCGGACAACTATAATCCTAACTTAATCCCTAATTTTCATAAACTTTCTTTAAAAATAAACCGAAACTTATTTTGGAGGTAAGCGTTTGAAGTCCAAACCAAAAGAAAATACTAGGATTTATTTTTGGGAAAGAATTGCGTTTCGCATTTCTCTAGGATTTATTATTCCTGTAGCGGTAAGCGCTTATGCACTTCAATCTATTTCTGTTGTTTATACAGAGCAAAGTGAGAAAAAAGAAAGAGTTCAACGTTATTGGGCTTCTATTAAAGTGAGTGAGGGAAAGGTACTTCTTAATCTTGCGAAATTAAGAATCGGCTCTCAGTTAATGGTGAATCAGACTACCGTCAACGACCAGGTAAGTCTTGTTAAAGAACAATCAAAATCTGGAAAGACAGATTTAGAGCAATCGCTTAAAATGCTACGTACGATTTCTGAAGAAACAGAAGTGCATGTGGATCATCAATTAGATAGGTCTTATCAACAAATTTTTAATTTATTTATTAAGCTATCTGTACAAGCGCAAAAAATGGAGCGCTTAACCGGTAATATGCAAAGCCCTGAATTTCCGATAATTAAAAGAGAAATTGAAGAGATTGCTAACGAAATTGAAACACAGGTAGGAAGACTAAGAGCAAAAAACGAGCTTTATGAGATGAAGGTTCTAGAAAGGCTTTTAGATAAAGAAAAAACAAGTTCCAAAACACTTGGATGGTATTTAATTGCCGTATTAGTGTTTGGCTTGGTGGCAGCATTAGTTGTTACTTATAGTATTGTAGCGCCGATGAAAGTTATCTTGCATCGATTAGTTGAAATTGCCACAGGAGATGGTGATTTAACAATTAGAATTCAGACACGCTCTGGTGGTGAGTTGAAAGAGCTAGCTTTTTGGATGAATACATTTTTAGATAAAACAGAATCAATCATTTCTACAATTTCAGGGGCTAGTAAAGTTGTTTCTGAAACTACAAATATGGTGGGCAATTATACGCAAAATACAAGCATAGCAGCATCTGGAATCAATAAAAGTATGATGGAACAATCTATGAACATTGATGAGTGTGCTAGCTCTATTGGTAGTATCGATGATTTGATCCAAAGCTCTGGTGAATCAACAAGACAAGCTGCCAGCCTTTCTAAAATCGCTATGGATAGAGCTCTTCAGGGTGGTGCCAGCGTACATGAAACGATAGAAGCTATGGAAAAAATTGAAGAGTCTTCAAAGAAAATTGAAGAGCTAGTAAGTTCAATTAATGAAATCGCTTCCCAGACAAACTTATTAGCTATTAACGCTGCTATTGAAGCAACTAAAGCAGGTGAGCATGGAAAAGGATTTGCCGTAGTTGCTGAAGAAGTTCGAAAGTTGGCAGAGCGTTCACGAAAATTAACCGGTGAGGTAAATGCATTAATTGGAGAATCGTCAGGTAGAGTAAAAGCAGGCGTGAATTTGGCAAAGACAGCTGGTGTTTCATTGGATGGAATAATTAAAGACGTAGAAGCAGTTGTGTCTTTAATTCAAAGAATTGCAGCGTCAGCCTCTAAGCAGACAGAAAGCTCTTCAATAGTTTTAAATTTTGTGCAAAAAATTTCTGAAGGTGTGAGATTGAGCTTAAAAGAAATGGAAGAAGTAACAAATGCATCAGAGTTAACTTCGTTAGAAGTTACTAGATTGAATTCTCTAGTTGGACAATTAAATCAAATAGTAGGGCAGTTTAAGTTTGGTATTGGTATCGATGTATCTAACCGTAATGACCGGATATCTAGAAATGAAGGTGATATGGATAGTGAGGATACCTTACCGATTATCGAGCCAGGATTAGATACGCCTGCTAGTCATTCTGGGCTGGCTCCATTATTATCGGGTAGTGATATAGAAAGCGAAGAACAAGAGTCTGAGGATTCTCAAGCATATGCAGATGCCGCTGGAGAAGATGAGCATGCAGCATGAGAATTTATCAGTTGTTATTTTTGAAGTAGCAGGCAAGGCATTTGCTGTCGATTTAGATCTTGTAGATGAAGTTGTTCCCACAACTAAAATAACTTCTATACCAAACTCACCGCCTTTTCTTTTAGGATTGACCGCTGTACGAGGTAGAGTAGTAGCGGTTATTGATGCTGCAAAAAGATTTTTCCAAAGGCCAAATATTTTTGGATATTTTTTAGTATGCAATGTGAGAGGCAATCTGACCGCAATAGCTATTGATCAACCAATCATTGCAGGTGATGTCTGTATTAGAAGCTTAGAAGAAAATGAATCTACCTTATACTTATCTGTACTTGATATGGATAAGAGATTTATTTTAAAATCTTTTGAAAGACTTGATTCTGAGAAAAAAGAAGATGGTAGTGTGACCATCAAAAAAACAGGACAAATAGTACATTTAGTTAACGCAGATCTTTTCGTAAGTCATGAAATGGCAAGCAAAGTTGGAGAGGTGGCGTAATGGCTAACGAAGACTTAGAATTACGAAAGGCATTTTTTACTGAGTCTGTTGATATTTTAGAGTCAATTGAAGAGCAAGTAAGTGTTTTAGAGGTTAGTCCTGGTGATTTAGAAAATGTAAATGGTCTTTTTCGTGGATTACATACGATAAAAGGGAATTCTAGTTTTTTAAGCTTAGATTCAATCACAAAAGTTAGTCATGCAGCAGAAACCTTACTAGATAAGGCTCGTAAAAAAGAGATTCCAGTTGATAAAGTAGTCGTTGCATTAGTTAAAAAAGTTTTGAGTTGTTTGCAGTCCATGATTATGGATCAAAACACTGATTTAGATGTTTCTGAGCCCGTCAGTCTAATCAGTAAATTTTTAAAAGGCGAAAAAATCGTTATAGATGACAATTCGATTGTCGATGAGAAAAATGCAACACAAGTTGCTAATCAAAAAATTCAAACAACGAAGTTTATTAAAATAGATGACGTAAAAGTTAATAAACTGGTTTCTATAACAAGAGAGTTAGAACTTTTAAGGTATTCATTAGAAAAAACTCCAGAAAAAATGGAAGTATTAGGGCCACAGTTAGACGATTTACGTTTTGAAGTCGATTTATTAGTTTCAAAAATGTCTCGTCTAACAAGATCGCTTAGTGGAATTATGTTTGGAATTCGATTGGTTCCTGTGGGACAAGTTTTTAATCGTTTTCCGAAAGTTGTTAAAGAATTGGCAGCAAAATTAGGTAAAGATATCAGATTAGAAATCAAAAAAGGAAACGCTGAGTTAGATAAAAATATAGTTGAAGCCATTGCTGACCCTATGACTCACTTGATTAGAAATTCTGCTGATCATGGTATTGAAACATTGGAAGATAGAAAAAGGTCTCGAAAAAAAGCGCAAGGAGTAATCACATTAGATAGCTACGTTAGAGGTAATTTCGTTTTTATAGAGATATCTGATGACGGTAAAGGAATCGACGGAGATAAGATTTTAGAGAAGGCGATCGAAAAAGGCATTGTACCTAAAGATAAGGTTGGTTCTTATACAAATGCGCAAAAACTATCGTTAATATTTGCTCCTGGCTTTTCCACTGCAGAGAAGGTTACAGATATATCTGGTCGTGGTGTGGGTATGGATGTAGTTAAAAGTAATATCAACAAACTTAAAGGAACTGTCTTAATTGAGTCTGAGCCAGGTAAGGGCACGGTGATTCGACTACGATTTCCCATGAGCTTGGTTGTGATGTTTTCTTTGTTTGTAGAAATTTCAGATTCTTGCTATGGAATTCCGGTTGAGCAAATAGATGAATCTATTGATTATAATGCTGGCGAATTTTTAAATGAGATTCCTCAAGGAAGTGACCCAAGTAAGTTTATGGAAGTATACTCTATTCGCTCACTTTTGTGGGGGCAGCAAGAAGATGCAAAAAAATCTCTGCTACATACACTAAAATTTAAAGCAAAAAGTGGAGAGAATAAGCTTTTTCTTGTAGATGAGTTTTTGTCAATTGAAGATGCTATTGTTCAGTCTCTTGATTCGTATATTGCAGCTATGCCTGGTTTACAGGGAGCAACCGTGAGAAAAGATGGCTCGGTTGCTACTATCTTGAACCCAGATAGTTTGCTAGATATTGCAAGTAAAGTGAAACCGTTTGCCTTCGTACCTGTAAAAGAAAAAGATAAAACAGAAGATGTTAATCTTGCAGACTTCTTGGGTTTTAGCGATGGTAGTAGTGTAGCCTAATGACCAAATTTACTGGTGCTGTGACCAGGAAATGCTTTAGATGTTGGGTCAATATGAACTTTTGCAAAGTTTGCGGCAATGGCAGCTTCCCCAACACCCGTGGCAATTAGCTTAAGTTTTGCTTTGTGAGTACAAACATCACCTATGGCAAATATGCCGGGAATATTGGTTTCCATTATATCATTTACTTGAATAGCGTTCCCTTGCATTTGTAATCCAGACTCTTTTACAAAATCTAGTTTTGCCAAATATCCAGCACAAATAATAATATGATCAAATTCGTGAGAGCTTTCTTCTTTTGTTAAATTCTGTACTAGTTGCACATTAAGAGATGTATTGTCAGCACTGTTTTCTACAAATTTAATCTCAGTATGCGTATGAATATCTACTTTACCTGCAGTGCGAATGGCTTGGATTGTGGCTTCATGAGCTGCGAACTTATCTGTTCTGTGAATGAGGGTCACACTCTTGGCGATAGATTTTCCATTAGGCTGAAGTTCAGAAAGTGTATGTGTCCAATCTGCAGCTGAGTCGCCTCCGCCAACTACTAAAATTCTTTGGTCTTGGTAAGTAGATAGTGGTTTTATAAAGTAATGTACGGTTTTTGTTTCTCGCTCTAGAAGGCCTGGTGCTTCTAATTTTCGCGGTTGAAAGGCTCCCATGCCAAGCGCTAAAACGACTGTCTTAGACTCAAACTCAGAACCATCATCGCATGCTATAGTGAAATATTTTTTGTTTTCACTTGGTGAATGAATTTTCGTTACTTTTTTGTTTAGGTTTAGATCTGGTTTTGCAAATTCAGCTTGCTTCCAAAGGCTATTTACTAAGTCTTTAGCCATGACTTTTGGAAATCCAGGCATATCGTATATGTATTTTTCTGGGTATAGAGCGTTTAACTGCCCCCCAACTTTATCTAGACTATCAATCAGATTGATCGACATTTGTCTCATCCCAGCATAAAAAACAGCAAATAAACCAACAGGGCCGGCCCCAATTACACTGATGTCATAAAGCTTTTTTTCCATTTTTTTGCTATAGCACTATAAGGTGAGAATTCCTATGAAAACAAAAAAGAGACGCGCAGCGGTAAGTAAGAAAAAATCGGGTTTATTTATTACCTTCGAAGGTGGAGAGGGAGTAGGTAAGACTACGCAGATCGCACGACTGGCCAAATATTTTACAAACCAAGGAAAAAAAGTTGTTGTGACAAGAGAGCCTGGAGGCAGTGTGATTGCGAATAGGATACGCTCCTTGCTTTTAGATCCTAAAATGAAAGGTTTGATTCCTTTAGCGGAACTATTTTTATATGAGGCAAGTCGAGCACAGCATGTAGTAGAAGTTATAAAGCCAGCACTGGAGCGTGGAATGGTAGTCATCTGTGATAGGTTCACAGATTCTTCTGTTGTTTATCAGGGTGTAGCTAGAAACCAAAAGGCAGCATTAGTTGATCACTTGAACAAAATTGCTTCAGTAGGCTTAAAACCCGATATGACATTCTTTTTAGATCTAGATGCAAGAATAGGTTTGGCAAGAGTGGGCTCAAGAGGAGTAATGGATCGCTTAGAAAAAGAAGCCTTATCTTTTCATCAAAATGTTCGAAAAGGGTATTTGTCGTTAGCTGAAAAGTACCCTAAGAGGATTAAAAAAATTGATGCTAGTCGGGGTCGTGATGAAATTCATGAAAAAATCATTCAATATGTGGAGGCTATTTGATTTCAGTGTTTCAAAAACATAGAACCGCATTAGTTGAAGCCTTTGAAAAGCAAAGAAATCACCAATCTTATATTTTTTCTGGACCTAACCAAGAAGAAAAACAAAATATCATATACGATATTTTTTCGGTTTTAGCTAAGTCAACAGAAGGACGTGAGACCCAAAAAGAAAAAGCTAAAAAAGGAATTCATCCTGATTTTTATGTCGTATCTCCTATAGAAGACAGTATATCTGTTGAACAGATTAGAGAGTTACCTAAGCAAATTCGTTTTCATCCTCTAGAGAGCAATAAAAGAATTCTTTTGATTCAAGACGCTCACAAGATGAATATGCAGGCAGCAAATGCATTTCTAAAACTATATGAAGAGCCACCAGAGCATTCTGTATTTTTTTTACTAGTTCCAGATCTTAAAGGGCTGCCACAAACGATTCTCTCTCGTTCGCTAATTGTTCGCTATGTTTCTGAAGATCAAACTTATGAGTTGGGTAATGAATTTGATCTTTTAACAGGAAAACTAACTGTAGATAGTGATGCTCCTGATGATTTCCAAAAAGAAATATATAATTTCAGCTGCATCTTTTTAGATTTATTAACTCAAAAAAGAGAAGCTAAAGTAAATTTATTAGCAATATGTGAGAAGGCAAATTCTGAAAATTCTGCAGCATTTGCAACTACTATCGAAGTACTTATTCGAGATTTACTTTTATTTTCAAAAGGAGTCGAAAAACCGATTTTTTCGACTTTATCGAGTCGGTATAAAAAAATTTCGAATGAAAAAAATAATAATATGCTGGCCTCGTTAGAGGTGGCTCAAGAATCTCTTGACCGTTTTCGTGTAGCTCGCGAATTTCATGGCTCAGTACCACTTAATTTAATGCAAATTATTGGATCGATAAGTTAAAGCATACGTTCTACGATATAAACTTCAGAGAAATTCTAAAAAACACCATCAGTTTTAAAATAGTCCAAATTTTTATAAGTGGATTTTCTCTTTCGACATGGCGAATAGACGAGTATATATTATTTATATACAGTTCTACATTATGGGTAAATTTTGTTTATGGACGTTTTAGATAGAGAGCAGCAAATTCAGTCTCTTCAAGATAGCGAATTTGATTTACTCGTACTAGGTGGTGGAATCACGGGTGCTGGGATTGCTAGAGACGCTGCGATGAGAGGCCTCAAAGTGGCCTTAGTAGAAGCAAATGATTTTTGTTCGGGTACAAGTTCGAAAAGTTCTAAGTTATTGCATGGGGGTATTCGTTACTTAGAGCAGTTTCATTTACACCTAGTATTTGAGGCTAGCCAAGAAAGAAGACTTCATAGTCAAATCTTAAGCCCTCACTTAGCTAAACCTGTTCCCTTTTTGATTCCGATTTATCCGTGGAGCCCTCATGGACGAATGGCAATGTCGGCTGGGGTTTTTCTCTATGACTTATTAGCGCTTTTCAGAAATCATGGAACAAGACATTTATCAAAAGACAAAGTTTTAAAAGAAGAAAATTTATTAGCAAGTTCTGGCTTGAAGGGTGGTGTTGTTTATCATGACGTAGTGATGGATGATGCACGCCTTGGTTTAGAGAATATTAGATCTGCACAATTGCATAGTGCCTTAGTCGTAAATTATGTTTTAGTTAGAGGGTTTGAGAAAAAAGGTGAGTCAGACTTATACGGTGTATGGGCTAAAGATTCTCTTAGCAATCAAGCTGACTTTTTGATTCGAGCAAAGGCAATAGTGAATGCCACTGGTCCATGGTGTGACTATATCAGAAAGCTCGCTGACCCTGATGTTGAGAGCTATTTAAGACCTACTAAGGGGGTTCATATTCTGTTTCCTAATCATGTATTGGGAAAAAGTCATGCTTTCGTTTTAACTTCTAATAAAGACGATAGAGTATTTTTTTCGATTCCTTGGTTTGACCGTACTTTGGTTGGAACAACTGATACCGATTATAATCCTATAGTCGATGGTGGAATGGATGAAATTAAGGCAAATGAAAATGAAATAGATTATTTAATGGAAGGGGTAAAAAGAACTTTTCCAGAGGCAAGTATAAGATCTTCAGATATTTTGTCGACCTTTGCAGGCTTACGTCCACTGGTAAAAGAAATAGGATCTTCTAATCCATCCGCAGTATCAAGAGAGCATAAAATTTGGGTAGATAGTTCTGGGCTATATAATATAGCTGGAGGAAAATACACAACATACAGAAATATGGCTAAGCAAATGGTTGATTTTGTGATTAAAAAAATGAAATCAAAACACAGCCAATTTGGGAACACTATAGGTTGCAATACTGCGTTCGAACCGTTGGTTCTTCCTAGCAGTAAGAAAAATTTAGAAGAGCATATGCAAGAGTACAGAAATAATCTAGGCGATGAAACTCTGTTACATTTACAATCAAGATATGGTGCCCGTTGGCAGTTGGTGGCTGATATTGCCCTTGAGACAAGTGATGGAAAAGAAAAAATCGTAGAAGGTGAGACAGACATTTTAGCAGAAGCTAGGTATGCAAAAAAATTTGAAATGGCTCGTACATCAGAAGATTTTCTTCGTCGACGCACTATGCTTGCATTGAAAGCAAAAAATAAAAATCTAATTAATGCGATTCAGAAAATTCAAAAAGAATTCCCTGAAGAAAATATTACAGAGAGTACAATCAAAAAAATTCAAGGGCTAGAATGGCAGAAAACATAATTCATGAACTAATGACTCCCATAGGTAAAGCCAAAACTAGAGTAAAATTGTTGATGATTGCATCTGAAGACAGTGATTTAAAAAACGACTTACAAAAAATATTAAAAGATTTAGAGCAATTAGAAGAGATTATCGGTAAAAAACTGTAAAAATCATTCACTATAACTCTCCGCAAAAGAAATAAAGCTTAAGAACCAGCATTCTCTCTGTTATAGAGTTTTTTAAAAACTGTATAGGGCGTGTTTTCAATTTAGAATCGTAGCGAGAAGCCCTTAAAAAAATAGCTGACAAGGCGCGAAGAGGAGGAATAGTGAACTTTATTCCAAGGATGAGCAACACAGCTCAGGTGTTTTTTAAGAGTTTCGCAGTAGTTTATAAATTGAAAACACGTCCTAATAAAATAGGAGAAAATATCTATGCGTTTATTATTATTAGCCGCTTGTGTTTTAGGATTAAGTGCAACTCATGCTAAGGCAGACGAGAATATGAATTTACAATTCGATTCAGCCTATGAACTAGAAGTATCAGATGATTTGGCTGGCTTGTCTTCGGTAGATGAAGCGATAACAGATTTATCTGCAGCATATCGAAGAGGTAGACCAATGCCTCATAGAAGAGTGGCATGCTTTGCTCGCAATGGAAGAGGAGTTGTATTTCGTGCCATTGGTGTCGGATATCCTCCACGATTCATTCAAAGATCTGCAGTAAATTATTGTAGAAGAAATAGCTTCGTACCTAATTCTTGCAGAGCACTTGGCTGTAGATTTTAAGTTATAAAAAATAAGAGGGCTTAGGTGTTGGAGCCCTCTTGTTGTTTCTTTAGAATAGATAAAGAGAGTTCTGCTAGCTGTTCAGGTGCAACAGTGCTTGGGCATTCACTCATTAAGCAAGTAGCTTTTTGTGTTTTGGGAAATGCCATAACTTCACGAATAGCATCGGTACCAGCTAAAAGCATAACCAAACGATCTACACCAAAAGCGATTCCTCCATGAGGCGGTGTACCGTATTTTAGGGCATCAACGAAAAATCCAAATTTTTTAGCTACTTCATCTTTTGTAAAGCCAAGTGCTTGAAACATGCTTTCTTGAATGTCTTGCCTAAAAATTCTTAATGAACCTCCTGCGATTTCAAATCCATTAAGAACTAAGTCATAAGCTGCAGCGTTGATCTTATCTAGATTGTTTCCTTTTTTTAGATCATCTTCATGTTCTTTTGCTGGAGAAGTAAAGGGGTGATGGCAGGCAACATAGCGCTTAGAATCGTGATCGTACTGCAATAAAGGAAAGTCAGTAACCCATAAAAAATTAAATAAACTTTCATCTACGAGGTTTAGTTTTTTTGCCAAATGATTTCTTAGGTTTCCTAGAGAAGCACAAGAAATATCATAGGAAGTGTCAGCCACCAGAAGAACTATATCTCCATGTGCTAGACCCCACTGACTGATAATATTCTTTTTTTCTTCGTCACTTAAAAATTTTGCGATTGGTGAGTTTAGATCAAGCTGATTCTTAGTTTGATCCATTTCAACTTTCATCCATGCAAGACCCTTGGCTCCAAACTGCTGAACGTATTTGGTGAGTTCGTCGAACTCTTTTCTTGAAAAACTAAAGTCTTTCACTTGCGAAGAAGAAACTTTTAAGCCTCTAACGGATCCCCCGGTATCAAGCACAGAGCGAAAAGCTTTGAATTCTGACGAGCGAAAAATTTCATTCGCAGATAGTATCTTTAAATCAAATCTAGTGTCTGGTTTATCAACCCCATAGATTTCCATGGCATCGGCATAAGTCATTCTTGGAAAAGGGATAGTAATATCCATTTCTTTTACTTTAGCGAAAACATCTTTTGTTAAGCCTTCAATAATTTGAAACATCCCCTCTTGATCTATAAAACTCAGCTCAATATCGATTTGCGAAAACTCCGGTTGACGATCAGCTCGCAGATCTTCATCTCTAAAGCAGCGAGCAATTTGAAAATAGCGATCGAATCCGGCAACCATTAGTAGTTGCTTCATAATCTGTGGACTTTGTACGAGCGCATAGAAAGTGCCCGGGTTTACTCTTGAAGGAACTAAGTAATCCCTTGCACCCTCTGGTGTGCTTTTAAATAAAATAGGAGTTTCGATTTCTAAGAATTTATTGTCATTCAGATAGGTGCGAACGGCTTGATAAACTTCATGGCGAAGAATTAAGTTTTTTTGAATATTAGGGCGACGTAAATCTAGGTATCTATATTTGAGTCGCAGAGCTTCGCCGGCATCGGTATTTTCATCAATAACAAAAGGTGGCGTTATAGCAGAAGAGAGTAAATGTAATTCTTTTACTTCTACTTCAATTTCACCTGTAGAAATTTTGGGGTTTACCATTTCTTCAGGTCTTGCGCGGACAGTTCCGCTAACAGAGATTACATATTCTGAGCGAATGGACTCAGCATTCTTTTTAGATTCATGGCTGCCACTGGTCCCGGGGTCAAATACGAGCTGAGTGATTCCATAGCGATCTCTCAAGTCAATAAAAATCAATCCACCGTGATCTCTTCGTTTTGCTACCCAGCCTGATAGGACAACGGTTTTACCTTCATTCGTTTTGTTGAGTTCACCACAGGTATGAGTTCGTTGTCCACGATTGTCGGTCACTGATTCTTTTTGCATAAATTCTCCAGTATTTTCGGAAGATCAGAAATGCTTACTTCGGTTTCTGTACGGTCACTCATATTTTTGAGTTTTGCTTTTTGTGTTGCTATTTCAGACTCCCCAATAACTACTGCATAAGGAATAGCACAGGAATCTGCATATTTAAATTGGTTGCCAAGTTTTACTGGATCAGGAAATACATCTACAGAAATATTCTTGTTTCTTACTGACTGAGCCGCCGTGAGGGTGACTTCCCTTGTTTTTTCGCTGAACAACGGGAAAAACACGAAGGCCGTAGGTTTTTTATTTTCATTAGCATCGCTACTTTCTTGTAATAAACAGAGGCGTTCAAAACCGATGCTTCCGCCAAAGGAAGGAATCGCCTCGCTACCAAAAATTTCTAAGAGTCGATTGTAGCGACCCCCACCGGCCAGTGATCCACTAAGATCTTTGTGGCGAATCTCAAAAATGGTTCCCGTATAATAATCTTGGCCACGAACTAGAGTGGGGTTTATTTTTACTTCAACTTTCGATGTAGCGGTAAGCAGGGCTTTAATAGAATCTAGAGACTCTATTGATTCATTAGAGGCCTCTTTTAGAGCAGAAAAATCACTATCGCTGAAGGCAAAAATTTTCTGAATACCATCGGGGATTCGCCCAAAAGATTTTTGAAATTCTTGCTCTAATCCTTCTTGTCCCAATTTATCTAGTTTATCTAAAAGAATAAGAGCCTTTTGCCAGTCGCCGGCGGGTTCGTTTTTTCCCAAGGCCTGTAAAAGTCTTCTATCATTGATATGTACTTCACAATTTTCTAATCCAAGAGTTTCTAAGACCTTGGCTATGGCTAGAATACAATCTACCTCTGCTCCGATACTAGCAGAGCCAATAATATCTACATCGCATTGATAAAATTCTCTAAACCTACCTTTTTGTGGACGGTCTGCTCTCCATACTGGGCCAATTTGAAAAACTTTAAATGGCTTAGAGAGTTTTTCTCTATTTTTTGCGTAAAATCGAGCAAGTGGCAGGGTGAGATCAAATTTTAGACCTAAATCTGCAAGTTCGGTTGAAGAGGCTTCTAGTGAGCGGTTTAGTTCTTCGCCTCGCTTTAAGATTTTAAAAATGAGTTTTTCGTTTTCTGATCCGCCACCTTTTCCTAAAAGAGTAGTTAGGTTTTCAACCATGGGAGTATAGATTTCTTGGAATCCAAATTGTTGATAGATCGATCGGATACAGCTTTCAATTTTCCTACGATTTGCACTTTCGTTAGGGAGAAAGTCTCGAAAACCTGATGGTGGATTGGTAGATATCTTGCTCATTCATCCATACTAACTGGAATCTTTCTAGAGAAAAAATAGAAAGTCCTTTAGAGTAGAAGAGAATGCAGAAAAGAAGAGGAATCTACACTTTAGTTGCGGTGCTTCTATTTCAGGTGATGGTTGCGAGTGCTGGGGACGAAGACCGAAAACCCGAACCTAAACCTATTCCTATCCCTCAAGAACCAGAAGCGCCCCCTTTGGATTTGCCTTCTGAGCCGGAAGCGCCCGATATGTCTGTAGGTGAGCAAATGAACCCCATTTTTTCAGTCAATCCAGGTGTGACCACTCGAACAAAAGATAAAAAGAACTTAGATCACAACATTGATTATTCAGAGCTCACAGATTTAGTAGTGGCTGGTGATGCTAGTCAGGGAGTTTTAGCTCCCGCTCTGGGATTTCGCGGCTATCGGCACAATACAATAGCGCTCTCTGCTGGAGATCGAACACCAGGTTATGGTGGGTATATCGAGTACAATTGGAATCGTATAGGTACGGGGATTTACTATTCCTATAGAAACTTAACGGATTATGATCGATTTAGTGAGAGCCAAAGCTTTACCGGTTGGTACCTTTTGTATAGATGGTTGCCTTTTGATGTTTCTCCCTATTTTGGATTAGGTCTTGAGTATACCACCGAAGCGCATGAAGCTTTTGGGGGAACGGCAAGTATCGGTGCTGAGGCTAATATTTATGCGGGCTGGACTGTTTTATTTGGGTACACCTACCATAGCACTGTGCGCAAGGGGTTTTTAGGAGGAGCATTTGGATGGTCATTTTAAAGAGAGCTCTAGGGATTTTCGGATTGGTATTGATGTGCTCTTGTACAAGCACCACTAGAATGATGATGACTGCTGAACTTCCCTCTAACCAAACGAACTACAAAAAAATATATACATACTTTCAAGAACCCCCAAGACGCTCTCGACCGATTGCTTTAATTGCAGTCGCAAGAGATGGCGAAAATGCACTTTGGGCTGTGGAGATTTTGAAAATGGAAGCTGCAGCCGTAGGTGCCGATGCTATAGCGCATTTGGAAATCAACTATACGACTGGAATGTTTCCAACCCTACGCGTACAAGGATTGGCGGTGAAATATGTTCGCTAAGTTTTTTATAGTATCTAGTATTTTAGTAATTAGTGGATGTTCATATATGACTCATTACGTACCCGTAGAGCGTTTAGTGTATCCTCCAACGACTCCGGGTTCAGTTGCGATTTCTACACAAAAAACAGTGAGTCAGTCGCATAAAGTTATTGGTAGAGTTGCTGCAATAGTTTGGGGTGGCGGAGACGGAGCACGATCTGCACTTCAAGAAGAGGCAGCAAGAATTGGTGCCAATTTAGTTATCGATTTGAGGTTAGAGAAATCGTTTGGAAGAACTTCGGCCAGTGGAATCGCTGTTCTTTTAACTCCGGATAGGATTCGCCCATGATCAACTGGCTAAAAAAAATATTAAATAAGTCAGACGATCGCGCCTTTATAGATAGAAATGTTCGTATTCGCTTATTGAATGAAGATAGCGTGAAATTAATAGCTGAAGACAATAGATTTTCGGTAATGAATTTATCTGGTTCGGGAATTGGTTTTTTATCTGAAGTGCGGCAGCTATCCGTGGGCGATTTATTAGAAGCTTCGCTAAGTGTAGAGAAAAAAATAGTT
>JAMLID010000026.1 GCA_023954355.1 Oligoflexia bacterium
TTACTGGGGCTCTCATAGAGTCTGAGTAATCTTGAAAGATGATGATATCAATTTTTGCTTTTTCTTGCTGAGAGTTACTAGATGTATTTGTTGATGAATTTTCTGTTGTCTGATTGATTTCAGAAAAAACGTTGTCTACAGAACTGCCCGAATAATTGCTCCATTGGTATGTGCCATTATTATTTATGAAACACCCTCTGCTAGCTATATATGGAAACGTATCTTGACTAACCAAAGTAGAAAAATCTTGAAAACTGAGCACTGAATTTGATGTATAAACTGATAAGAACTGTCCACTTACATGGAATTTGTAAATATTTGGTTCATTGTCATTCGGATCCCAAAAAATTGTCTTATAAGAAGAACAATTGTCTGCATCTGCAAATAGCTCTATTGAATCACCGCTAATTGTAAATGATCCATATATTACTTCATATTTGAATGTATTTTGTGATTGTTCACATATAAAAGTTAGACCAAATCTATTGTTGTTCCCTAACTTAAAAGCCACTGCACAATTCCCGTACTGAGTAGATGCTATCGGAATAGCCCACAATTTATTTACTATTCCACTACTCTCTAATGCGTTAGTTGATGAAATACTAGCACCACCAGAGCCACCTCCACCTGAGCCGCAGGCGGTTAATAAAAATAAAATCAAAACTAGTAAATGAAATTTCATTTTCATAATTCAAAAACATGGTGCAGAAAAAATGCCAAAAAAAACTGCAATAATATCTGCGCATCTCAAACAAGATACATTTAGTGAAACTAAGCATCTGTCAAATATTACACCCATGTATCCCTCTAGACATTCCTGAAAAGACTATAGAATTTCTGGCATCGGATTTGCTTTACCTCAAGCAAGGAGAAGTCAATATGAAGTCATGGAAGCTTTTACCACAGTTTATAACATTACTAGTTTTGTGTAGCTGCGGAGGTGCAGGCGGCGGTGGCCCCGGAGGAGGAGGACAAGTATCGAATTCTTTAGCCCTTGACCCTAATAGCCTACAAGATAAGGTTTGGGCAATTCCACTGACAAATACCTATTACGGAAACTGTGCAATCGCATTTCAATTTGGATCTAATGGTCAATTTGGCGGAGTATATATCTGCGAAAGCTCATCCAATACTTATAAATATGAAGCCATCTATGGAACCTATACTATCTCCGGCTCGAACTTAACTATGCAGGCCGTGTCTGATTACTGTAGTGCTCTCAACACAAAAACTATTTTTTGGAACCCCTCAGATCCAGAAAATGGGACCGAAACTGTGTCATTTAATGTCTCTAATGGGAATTTAACAATTGCTACCTCTGGAGGATTTTTAAATTTTATTCAAATTTCTGAAAGCAATTCTAGTTTTAGTTTCATAGCTTCTAGAGGATGCTACGCGGAACAAAATAATGTTTACTCATGGATACCATATCAATCTAGCAATGCAGTTAATGTAGCAAGTGAACTTAACTCAAATGTGAATACAAATACGCTTACTCCAAATCCTTCTGCAAATGGAAATTGCTATAATTTGCAAGGACAAACCGGTGCAGTTACCGTTCAATTCGCGGGAACTTCAAGCGGAAACGGTTGGTATATGCAAAATAATGGTGGCGTTGGATTA
This sequence comes from Oligoflexia bacterium, assembly GCA_023954355.1. GTDB lineage: Bacteria > Bdellovibrionota > UBA1018 > CAIPTA01 > CAIPTA01 > JAMLID01. The sequence continues at coordinate 1,624 of JAMLID010000026.1, forward strand.
CCTTCAGTTACCTATTCACGCACCAACTCAGCTGGTGACACTTTACAAGTTTATGTTTCAGGAAACCAAGCATACGCATCAGCTACACTAGCCTACACAACCGTAGCAGCAATCAACACCTACGCTGGTGGACAACTTTGCGGAATATACGTGTACAACTATGTTTCTGGCGGTCAGCTCTCTAGCTCAGTACCACTTCTAGGACCTAACGGTAGTGCGATCTATATGCAGTATGGTTGGCAAAACTACATGTTGACTCTCTAATTTGCAAATTTTTTAATTTGATTAAAAAAGCTCTATTAAGACTTTATACGAAGTCACTGCAAATTTTAGTATTTACTAATTCGATCTTTGAATCAGTGCACTTTATCCAACCTAAATTACTTTTCAAAAGGGTTAATATTTTCTCTTTCCTTCCATCAATATGTAATCGCAGGAAGCTACACGGTTAGGCCCCTCATTTATGAGGAGCGGATGCAGGATGTATGAAGTGGTGGGCTGCGCCGGCCGGGAGGCGAGTGTTGTGGCAAAAGGAGTCCGCGATCCTGAGCCATTATTAAAGACCATGCTACTTAACATCAAAAACATACCTTTTACTCAACTCTACCTCTAATACTTCTGCTAAAAGCTGATTTCCTCTCTCATTTAAATGTCCGTCATCTAAAAAAACATTCTCTCCTTTTGCTATTTTTAGAGCAAAAAAATCATACAGAGAAAATGCCTCAACGCCTGCCATTCGAACAGACTCAAAAAACTTTCTCTCTGCCTCTCTTTTACTTGTCTCTTTCCCTACAAAACAACTGCCCAGTGCATTTGTAACAATCTCTGTCCACTTAGTATCTAATAATTCAATATCGTTTGGCAGATAGACAATAAGTAAACGAGAGTTATTCTTAAGCGCTTCTCTTCTTAACTCTTTAAATAAAGCAGACGTAATTTCTATAGATCTTTTCCACTCTTCATCTTGATTAGTAAAGTACACCCCTAGAGGCACAAAATTTTCGTTTTTTTCACAAGATCCAATCGGTAATAATTCATGGCTTGATAAACTCTTTGCAATCTGCGCATTATCATACACACGAAACATATGTGAGTATCTACGTAGTAGACGATAATAAGGTCGTAAATAAAAATAATGAATCGAATTGTTTTCTGTCACTTCAGCATACGGTCTTAAAAAGTCTACTCTAGACTGATATCTACCGGCAAAATTAGAATTATTATTCACGAAGTCTGTCAGAGAAGAAAAAAATAGAACAGTTAAGTTTGGTTGATATATTGATACATACTCTTTGAATGCTAATAGTTCTTGAGTTGTTCCCCAATCTCCTATCGCTAAAATATTTGCCGCAATCGATAGTTTATCTGATAATAAATAAGAAAAGTGGTCTTTATCTTCTATAGAGATCTGCTCTATCATTGAGTCACCGATCCATAAAACTTTCTGGTGATTCTTTTCATCTTTTTGTTTAGGTAAACTTAATTTGCGAAAGCCATATTCAGAGTACTTTAAAGGTCCTTTTCCAATAAGTACCGTAGCACCTGGTGGACCTTTATGCCCTAAAAGATCATCATCAACAACAAAAGAGATTAAACGAGGGGGGGTAATCAATAGTCTCGATACCATTTCTGAGATAGAAATAAATAAAAAAAACGAAACGAAAATTTTTACTATAATACTTTTAATCATCTAGTTGAATAGAAGAATGGTGTACTACTCATATTTTCTTGTGAAAGAAAATATAAAGTACCTATAAGAAAAATCACGCCACTAAGAGTAAATAAAAACCAAAAGCGGTATCTATAGACCAAGTCTCTCAAATTCTTCATACTTTAAAATATATCGAATGCGCCAGTGCTTCAAGGACAATTCTTCCAGAAACCAACCGCAGATTCAGAAAATATCTTTTGTGCTTTAGCGTTAGGATGCGGGTCTGTAGAATCAACCCAATATGCAGCAAGCTCGCCTGGTAGCTGGTCCTGAAGATTAGTTACAGGAACATTATTGACACGAAATAGTTTTTCCACCTTTGCATATACATCGGTCACTTTTTTTTCACCTCTTGTACGTAGCTCAGGCAATAAAAGCACATAAAGAGGTATATTATGCTCTTTAGTTAATCGAATAAGGTGACTCGCAGCTTCGCTAAACCTGATCCAACTATCGTCTTGAAAGGTCTTACTATAATAATTTAAAAAATTATTCTCGGTCGTACGATAATAAAATAAACGCATTTGCACTTTTCGTAAAAACAGGGCTAAGTACGAGTTTTTTACAATCCAAGAGCTCGGCTCTTTTTGCGTTGGCTCAGCGTCGTTCCAATAAAAACCATAAATCAATGCGCTGGGATTAAGAGAAAGTAAATTTTTTTCTACATACTTTCCAATTTGTTCTAAATTATAATTTCCTATTCCAGCATTAATAACCTCAATATTATTACACTTCTGCTTTAGTAGTGATTCTAATTTTTGAGGGTACGCACTAGCCTCTTCTACTCCCCAGCCGAGCGTAAATGAATCACCAATTGCGATTACTCTATAGACATCCTTAGATGAATTTTTAGAAATTTCATGATTTCTAAACCCAAAGGAGTTTGTTTTTAAGTCAACCCCCATTAAATAAGAGCTAGCACTTTCTCTATGAATATGAGATCTGGCATCGTCTACATTTATTTTAATGTCTCTAGAGTATTTCCACATTTCAGCATCATAATCACGGTGAAAATGAAAAAACAAACCTAGAGTAAGCTCAATAATAAGAAGTTGAAATATAATCGCAACTATAAAAAAAATAATCTTTTTCATAAAATTCATATTTTTATATTAAACCTAGTAAAAAATATACACATATCAAAATTGAAAATACATAAACTTAATATTTCTTGCGCTCTCTTCTTGAAAGAAAAATATTAAGAAACAGATAAAGAAAAAGCAGGCAACTTTCACATAGTGAGGAAAAAAAGATTTTTTAAGAAAAAATGGAAAAATGAAAAAAGCGACTCTTAAGATTGATTGAGATACGTACGGTGTCCAATCAAGAGAGCTAAAATCTAATATAGACAAAATTTTCCACCAACGATTAGAGTAGAGAATTAAGAATGAAATACAGCTTAAATGAAACATAGTAAAGACACTCATAAATAACCAAAAGTGTCCAAATAGCTGCCTAGGCCGTCTAAGCCAAGGCTTTAATTGAGAATACAAAAACATCAACACAGCCCAATAAAGACCTACAATTAAATAGTTTAGTTCTAACCCATGCCAAGCTCCCATAAATACAAATGAACTAAATATAGAAAGCCAAATTAGCTTTGTTTTAAAAAAGACGGGATAATGAATATAATCTCTCAGCCAATTCGATAAACTAATATGCCAGCGCTGCCAAAAATCCTGAGGGTTTGTCGCTAGAAAAGGTGCTCTAAAATTAATAGATAACCTTATACCCATGATTCGCGAAATCCCTCTCGCCATATCAACATAACCTGAAAACTCTGCATAAAAGTGTATAGCTAAAGCAATAAGGCCAGAATAAAAAATCATAAAACTACTTGCATCATCCTTAAAAAGATTAGCTTCTACCACTCTCCAAATTGGATCTGCAATACAAAATTTTTTAAACGCACCCCAAAGTACAAGTTGAAATGCCGTGAAAATAATACGCCAACGCATCGGTCGCCGTTTTCGCAACTCTCTCAAAAACACGTCATGGCGTTCAATTGGTCCAGCAAAAAATTTAGGCCAGTAAGATAAGAATAAAAAGAACTCACTAAAATTTAGTGTTTTCTTTTTATTTCTTAGCGCATCGATATGTAAAGAAATGACTGCCAAAGAATAATATGAAAAACCTATAGGAAAAGAAGTAAACGGAAATAAATTACAAGCAATTAAGATTTTTAATCCAAATAAGAAAAGTAGCTGAAAGAGTATTCCTATTTTAAAATAAGAACGTAATATAAAAAACCAATGTATTGCTAAGGTAAAAATCAATAAAAGATAAGAGACGGTATCGACTGCTAAAAGTCTCAAACTAACTAAACTAAAAAAAACTAATAACCATTCTCTATATTTAGAATTATATTTTTCTTTTGCGACAGCTGACAAAAAAGAAATTAAAAGCAAAGACCCGATAGTAAGAAATACTAAAAACAATTAGAGTCCTTTCTGCAATTGAAATATCCGTTTCCTATCAGCCAAGCCTCTAAACGACTAGCAATAGCCTCTGCAACTAAATGACTCCCTTTTAAAGTTAAATGACCAAAATCACCACTAAACCGATCTACAAATATTTGTTCATATGTATTACTTTTCAGCGCATTCTCAAAATTTTCTTGGTTATCAATTAACATTAACAATTGACTTTCTTTACCCAGCCAAGAGTACAGTTGCTGAATCGGCTGACGTGGATACTGAACAGCAACGTGCAGTATTCCTCTTTCTTGTATGGCGCGACTAAGCTGTCTATAAAGTTGTGATTGCCCACTATTGGTAGACGCTACTTGTTGCTCTACTCTATTAGCCATTCGATATTGATACTCAGCTTTTTTTGATTCGCCAGTTTGATCGTAGGCACGACCTAACAATAGTCGTATTTTTGGATCAATTTCTTTTCCTTGCAGCACGTCTTCAATAAATGCAGTAAATTTATCTAACTCTCTCTCGTGCTCGTATAAGGTATAAAGTAGTTCGCAATAGATAAAAATATATTTTGTAGGAGAGTTAGAGTATTTTTTTATAACGCTTTTTAGGTGCTGCTCTGCTTTTGCTGTTTGCTTTAAGTTTTTATACAAAAAAAACTTTAAGGCATTTGCCCAAGATCCTTGAGGCGTATCATAATTTAAAGCTATAGCCGTATCAAAATAGTGCTCGGCCATTTCAAGGTCGGCTAGCTCAGAATAAACTTGCCCTAATTCTAAGTAGGCCATCTCGTGTAAAGGGTATTTTTCGATAACTTTTTTATGGTAATTTAGCGCTTCTTCGTAGCGTTTTTCTCTTCGAAGTCGCGCTCCAAAAAATCTATGGTACTCAATAGAATCAAATCCAGTACTCATCACAAAATCAAAGAAACTTTTTTCGTCTTGCCATTGATTAGGAGAATCAATCATTCCCTTTAGCCAAGTATCAAAAATAAAATACAAACGATAAGATCTTAAATTTCGAATCCACTCATAAGCTGTTGTATAGTTATTTCTGTAACCTATCATCGTAAGAACTACATGGGGTCTATACTCATCCAGATAGCCATTTATTCCTCGATAGAGGTCTAAAAGTTCGGCTCCAGAAACTCCCTCGTTAATTACTTGAATCTTTTTTTTAAGCGGAAGTTTATTTAAGATCTTCTCAAGCTCATTAGGATAACTGGCCTTTGTATGATCGTCACCTTTGGTTATAGAATCACCTAAAACAAGTACTCTAAGAGAAGAAGTCTCTACCTCTTCTCTTATATATGGCTTTAATGGCGCAGAGGTTCTTAATCTCCACTCGAGTAATATTGCAAATAAGCAAAAAGTTAATAGAGACCAAAATAGTATTTTAAGTGCACTGGTAACGCTCACTAGCTCTCCGTTCGCACTTGAATCTCTTTACAAAAATCTCTCACTAACGGTAGCTCTTTATCCAAGGATAGTGATTGTTGCTTAATATGTGAAAACAATAAATCACTATCATCTTTTTCTAAATAAGAAATTGCTGGCAAGACACTATCAGGAAAATAATCAAAGCCGGCTAAAATACAACTGTAATTGAATGCCCCAAAGATATAGCTACTGAAATCACTTTCTAGTGGCCATCTCTCTTTAAATAGCTCTAGTTTTTCCTTTAACGAAGTAGGAATCCGAGACTCTAGTGTAGCGTCCCTCCAAAAGCTTGTATCTTGTCTTTTACTTAAAATATAATGCATACATACAAAATCACGTACCTCAAAAAAGCATTCTTGAAATTTTTTATTGTACTGCCTTGCAAGAGATGGATGAAATTTTTTATTAGGAAAATGCTTTACCAACTGAAAAAGCTGGTACTCAATAAAGAAAATCCCAGTTGATTCTAACGGCTCTAAAAATGCGCCAGCCAAACCTATGGCAACACAATTTTTTGCCCATAAATTTGGAAAATGACCCGAGCGAAATTTAATATGAAATGGCTCTAAGTTACTACATCTTTTCTCGCCCATAAGCGCTCGAATCTCAGATTCTGCCTTAAGAAAATCAGAGTGCTTTGATGAAAATACATACCCAGCGCCGATTCGATTCTGTAGAGGAATCTGCCAAGTCCAACCAGCCTCCATAGCAATAGCAGATGTATAAGAATGAAATTCTTTAGTAGAATCAGTATAGGGAACTTGCAATGCAACTGCAGAATCACATAATAAATGATCTGATTGAGATAAAAATTTTTCTTTCAAAACCCCCTCTATCAATAAGCTACGAAAGCCAGAGCAATCTATAAAAAAGTCACCTTCTATAACTCGACCGTCTTTTAATTTTAAAGAAACTATTTGACCATGCTCGTCTGTAAGTGAAGAAACATATTCACCCTCTACATGACTGACACCTCGAGTACTAGCGAGATCTTTTAAATAATTTCCAAACAAATAGGCATCGAGATGATAGGCATAGTTCAAACTAGAAACTTTCGCATTTGCTTTTCTAGGTGCTTTATTTTTGTCACTTAAATAAGCATTCGGACTACAGGCATAAGCAAAAGGTCCTCTGTCTAGACCAGTGAGTTTATCTCTAAGCCAAAAGTGACTTAACGGAATTTGTCCTTCTAAGCCCAAGTGATAAGAAAAACCATAGAGATCTACATAATTGCCCCTATAGTGATGAAAAGGATGATAAAAGTAATCTTTTGAGTTTGGCCCACTTCTCCAATTTTCAAAGCGGATTGCATTTTTGAACCCACCATTACATTTAGCAATCCAATCATTTTCGTCTATACCTAAGAAATCAATTGTTGCCCTGAGTGTAGGTACTGTAGCTTCTCCCACTCCAATTCTTTTAATATCTTTTGACTCAACCACCGTAACAGATAGAGTCTTTGAAAAAGCTTTGTTTAAATAAGCTGCACTCATCCATCCAGCTGTTCCGCCACCTAAAATTACTACCTTTTTTATATTTTCGTGCTTCATAACCAGTTCCACGCAAAAAAAGAAACTATTTCATTTGACCGAGCTTTTCTTGCACTAGACGCTCTATTTGCTCAATTGAGTCAAAATTCTTCCAAGATAAATCTTCCATAGACAGTGTTATGCGAAATTCTTTTTCCAAAAATGCAATCAACTTTAAATGCCCTAAAGAATCAATTTTCCCTTTCGAAAAAAGAGAATCTTTATCTTTTACACCGCTAGACTTTCCTAAAAAATGACTTTCTAAATAATCTCTAATCTTTTCTTTCATAAATCATCTTCCCTATATGGGCATATTACCTCTAATACTTCTGAAATTTTTAAAAAATTTAATGGAAAATCCTCTTTATTTATAATCTGATAGGGTAATAGCAGTTCAATTTAAAACAAGGCTTTTGCAATGCAAAATATAAAGAATTCCCTTACTTTTAAAAATCTACTTAAATTGAAAAAAAAGGGTATCTTACACCCTTCTAACTGCAGTGCTCGAGCCTATTTCGACATATTTGACTCATTAGGTGCCTCAAGCCTATGTAGTGATTCGTTATTTATGGCAAACGCCCATCTTTGGGGCGGCTGGATACCTTTAAAAAAATATCTTAGCCCTAGCTCTAGTAAGTTATTTAATAAAAAACCCATTCTAGCCTTGGCCGCGACAGAGCCTAAAACTGGCTCAGATTTTTTTGGTATGAATACTTTGGCAAAAAAATCTCGAAACGGCTGGATTCTGAACGGTGAAAAAACATTGGTCACAAATGGAACAATCTGTGACCATTTTTTAGTTTTTGCCAAGACAAAACACAGTCGCGATCCAAGAGAGTTGAGTTGTTTTTTGTTAGACGCTAACGTATCGGGCATAAAAAAAGCAGAAGTAAAAAAAAGAATTGGTCTTGAAAGAACGAGCTTAGCAAACATTCAATTTAAAAACGTTTTTGTTCCTAATGCGAATATAATTGGAGACTATTCGCTTGGCGGTGAAATTTTTCAATATGCAATGACATGGGAGCGTTCTCTGATTTTTAGTTATGTACCCTCTCTGTTAGAAAAACTCTCAAATCAAATACTAAAACTCGCAAAGAAAAGAAAAAGAACAAACAAGGCAATATCAGAACATCCGCTTTTTATTAAAAAAAGAGAGCGAATTCATACTATTGCTGAAGATATTAGAGAATTAATTTCTATATCGGCAACAAAACTCGATAATAAAGAAAATGCTTTTTTTTCAGCAATTAAAACTAAAGTTCAAGTCAGTCAAAAATACGAAGAAGCGAGCAGATTACTATTGCAGCTAGATGGGAAAAACTCTTTTCTTCACGAATCACCTTTCGAAGAAAATTTCTACAATAGCATTGCCTCATCTTTATATTCTGGACCAAACGACTTATTGCAAATGGTATTGGATGAGATTTCAATATGACAATAGACTCATTACTAGATAAATCTTTTCTTGATTACCCTAAAAAAGCTGCAATTGAATACAATAAAAAAGAGCTTACCTATCAAGACCTGCATTATTCAAGTAACTTTATCATCAATAAATATTTAATAAACTTATCTAGTAGCGATATTGTAGCAGTTCATTTAGACAAATCTTTTCTTGCTATTCAATTCATAGTTGCGCTTATTCGTGCCAAAATTCCGTATGCTCCTATAGACACTAAATTACCAAATCAAAGAAAAGTAGAGCTCATAAATTTATTAAATCCAAAAATAATTCTCACAAAGAGCGCTATCTTATCAATAGAAAATAACGATACGACAGAAATTATCGTATCAGAAAGCGATATACTCTTCGAACCTAAGAACCCAATAGTTAAGCAAACAGCACCAAATTATCCCGCCTACTATCTTTTCACCTCAGGGACTACAGGCACACCTAAAATCATAGAAATTTCTCAGTTAGCCGCCTGTACATTTGTGGAATGGGCAAATCATTATGTAAAGCTTAGTTCTTCAGATAGAGTAATTAGCTTAGCGCCACTAAATTTTGATCTTTCTATATTTGATATATTTAGCACACTCAGCTGTGGGGCCACTATAGTAATACCACCTATCGGTATTCACACTTTTCCATCAGACCTTTCAACTTTTTTAGAAGAAGAAAAAATTTCAATTATGTACGCTGTTCCGACAACTTTTCGTTTTTTAAGCCTTCACGGTAATTTAAAAAATAGAAACCTATCACAACTTAGAGCTATTTTGTGTGCCGGAGATAAGTTTCCTACAGAGGCTGCGCAAAAATATTTTGAATCCTTTTCTAATACCGAAATTTATAATTTTTATGGACCAGCAGAAACCAATGTATGCATGGCTCACAAATGGGATCCTAAAAAAGATATTGACAATGTACCTATTGGAGTACCGATCGCAGGAGATACCTGCCTATTACTAAAAGAAGACGGCTCAATAGTAGCAGATACAAACGAAAGTGGAGAAATTATAGTATCAGGGCCAACAGTAATGAACGGCTATTATTCATCAAGCTCAGGGCTATCAACTCCCTTTATTAAACTCAATAATCAGTTGTTTTATAAAACCGGTGACTTGGCTAATGTAAATGCAAGTGGTGTATTTTCTTATTTAAGTAGGCGAAGTGGATTGATCAAATCTTTTGGCTATAGAGTGCATCCCAGTGAAATAGAGTCCGTAATAAAAAAACTAGCCTATATCAAAGATTGTGTTGCTGTTGGTATCCCTGATAGAAATGCTGGAGAACTTATTTATACTCTGGCATCAACAGATGAAAATCCAAGCAATTTAGAGCTAAACGTAAAACAATTTCTTAGCGAGCTCTTACCAGGTTATATGATTCCACAGGGAATATTATTTTGTAAAGATATACCTTATATGGAAAATGGAAAAATCAATCGAACAGAAGTATTGAAACGGTTAAAAGAAAAATATGAGTAAAAAAATCATTCTTTTAATATCACTAATATTTGTTGGTATTTTATTTTACCGAACCTATAAAATATTTTACCCCAATCATCCCTATACTATTCATACTTATGATGGCTCGATCACTAAAAAAGAGATTGAGCCTCATAAAGAGTGGAAAAATGGAAAGCCCCATGGCACATGGCTCTACTACTACAGAAATGGTGCTATCAGTGAAGAACAAGTCTATCTAGAAGGATCAAAGAATGGGACTTGGAAGCTCTACTACCCCAGCAAAAAACTCAAATCACAAGCGACATACAAAAATGATATGCTTGAAGGAGTTTGGACTGAATGGCACCCAGACTCAAGTCAAAAATTAGTAGAAGGCTTTTATCTAAATAATCAAAAAAACGGATTCTGGAAAAGCTGGTATAAAAACGGGCAACTAAAAGAAGAGCAGTTCTTTAAAAACGGACAACCAGATGGGCAATGGAAAAGCTGGGCCTTAGACGGTACACTTCGTTCTTTAGGTTCGTACAAGAATGGCCAGCTCCATGGAGAATGGAAGCAGTGGCAAAAAAACGGTTTTTTGTTTTACGAAAACGAATACTTTGAAAATAAAAAAAATGGAATATGGAAGTCCTACTACAAAAATGGAAAATTAGAAGCTATACAGCTTTATCAAAAAGATAAAAAAAATGGCCTTTGGAAAAGCTGGCACGAGAATGGAAAATTAAAAAGCCAACTTGAATATAAAAATGACCTAGAAGATGGAAAAGCAATCACTTGGAACGAACAGGGAGCTGTAACTTTTAAGGGTCAATTCAAAATGGGTACTCGAATAGGAGACTGGGTCACTTGGCAAAATGAGCGTCAGTTAAAAATAATTACCAGCTATGACTCTAAGGGCAATGAATTAAAAAAATAGCAACAACCAAGAATGCGGTTAACGAATAATCTCACCAATATGAAAGGCTCTCTAAATTACAATTACATCATTTGTATTCAGAATTGCCATTTCAATAATAATAGATTTTTTTCAAAAATAGAAATCAATCGTAAGCATAGTGATCACACCTACAATAACTCCTAATGTTGAGTGCTTTTCGTGCCCTTCTCTAAATAACTCGGGCAGCATTTCTTGACATATTACAAATAACATTGTTCCACCAGCAAATCCAAGAGCAATGGGCAGTGAATAATGAGTAAGATTTGATAACAAAAAACCAAAGATAGCTGCTATTGGCTCTACAAGCCCAGACAACAATGCCATCGCAAATGCTCTATTTTTAGACGCACCCTCACTCACCAGACCTAATGCAACAACAAGGCCCTCTGGCATATTTTGTAAAGCGATTGCAATTGCAAGCGCTAAGCCATTACCACCGTCTCCCGTTCCGAATCCAACTCCAACAGCTAAGCCTTCTGGCAAATTATGAAGCGTAATAGCTAAGACTATTAATGATACACGACTCAACTTCTTTTTGTGCTTCATATCTGTTTCTTTATGAAGATGTTCATGTGGTAAAAATTCGTGAACTAGGATTATAAAAAAGTATCCAATTACTAGACCTATTAATACAATTGGTAGCGCCCAAATCCTAGGATAGATCTGTTTCGCCCCTTCAATGCCAGGCACTATTAAGGATAGAAAAGAAGCAACAAGCATCACACCAGCACTAAAACCTAATCCAATATCTAATGAATTTTTAGAAAAATTTTTTTTTAAAATATATAGGTATCGCACCCAAGCCTGTTGCGAAAGCTGCGATCAAAGTTCCTATAATAGCTGTTGTTGTTACCATTCCTTGTTCTATCTTAATAAAATCAAAGAATTTATGTCAAAGTAACTTAGCTTGTGTTTTCAAATTTATAAGCAAGAGCGAAAATCTATAAAAAATTTCTAGGTATTTTTTTATAGAACATCTCTACAATTCTAATTTTGAAAACACCCCCTAAGTATTTTAAGCTCCATACACGCTACAATAGCTCATTCTCAGACAAAGCTTTCCAGCGATTCCAACGCCCGCAAAACAAGAGGAAGAAATTAATGGTAGAATATCTGCAAAATCATGAATGCTTAGGCTTATGCTTAAGTAACACGACAAGCACATTCTTAACTGACGACTGCAATTAAATACAGCTCTGAGCAATTGATCTCATTTTAGAATTCGATATAACAGTAGTCATACAAGCCGGAACGCAAAGCTGATGCCAGACAGATAATTTTCTATTCAAAAAAAATACTGATCTTCCAATGACCGTGCATTGATTCAAAAGTACGCCAGACTTGTCGTTATTTTCTTGGCGCATTACGCCATTTTTGCAGATAGAATGATGCTAGGGGGTTTTGCCTCTGAGAAGCTCAGAAAATTTATTCGTCCATAAGGCTAGAGAAAAAGTGAAGAAGACAATAGACGCAAATATTTTTAAATCTATTGGATTGCTTCCAGATAAAAAGCGCAAGAAAGATGCAGCCACCATAAGCACTGAAATAATGTAAATTCTAGGAGCCGATACCTCATAGCTCAAAGATGCACCACCATGAGCTAACATCACACGAAACGAAATTAGAACTGTCACAAGAGATAGGCCTCCAATATAAAAAATATGTAAGAACGCAATTCTGAAATTAGAAAAGAAAGGAGCTCCTATGCTACCCAATAGCATCAAAACAATTGCTAATTTTAAACCAATACCTATCGCTGTCCAGCTCGTAGGTTTTTCGTGAATCTTAAGCAAAATAAATGCCCCGAGAAAAAGTCCTAAGCTCTTAAACAACCAAGCTAAAGAAACGTAATCTGCACCAAAGAAACTTAAAAGATAGCTTAAGTTTAGTATTACTAAAACCAAAATCGCGGGTAACCATCTGCTCGCAGCATTCCGTTCAGTCGGAAGCAATGCGCCCGGCAAACGAGAAATCACAGGAATCAACCGGCTGCCGAGACCAAAAATAAGATTAACTAAAAATGCCTCTCCAGATAAATATAAAAATAATGTTCGATCTTTAAAATAAAAATAGCACAAAAGTCCCAATAATGACTGCAACATGGCTGCTGGGAGAAAAATAAATCCAGAAAATGGAATTTGCTCGATATTATGCAATCGTGAAAGTAAAAAAGTTAGTAAAAATATATTTTGCATCCCATAGACAACAGCTGAAAAAAAATCTTCATTACGAATACTAAAAGCAATTTGTAGTAAAACTAATAAGCATGCTAAAAATAGTTCAAAATAATTTGCAGGCCGTGTCCTCAACATTTTTGGGATAGCTGTCATTAAAAAACCAGCAACGAAACTCCAAAAAAAGCCAAAAAACATTAAGTTACCATGTGGTGCTCTTGGATAAAATCCAATCCACCGATATTGAAAAAAAATCCATAGAAAAACTCCAACTATTCCGGCAAATACACCAAAGGGGAAAAGTATTCGATATGGTTCTACGAAATCAACAGATTCTTCGTTTGGTATTTCACCTTTCATTTTTTAAGCCCATCTATAATAGGTTTTATATCAGCATTTAATTGATCGATTTTAGCCAGAATATTCCCTTCTTTATCAAGCAAGGTTATAACGTTGCTGTGAGAAAAATCGGACTTACTTATTTTCTTATAACTAATCCCAAGTGCAACGGCTAGCGATCTAGCGTCTCCTTCCGATTCGGGAGCAAGAAAATGCCAATAGACCGGATCTAGTTTTTGTGCCCTTTGAAATTCTTTAAGTTTTTCTGGTTTATCTCCTTCAAAGTCGAAAGAAGCCAAAACGAAATTTATTTCATCTATACCCTTCTTATGGAAGGCAGATTCAATTTGCTTTAATTTTGCAATGGTCATAGGGCATGCGTGTGGACAACTTGTATATATCATTACTATTACTACCGGATATCCCTTTGATATAGCCACGTTAGTCAAACGGTTTTCTGTAGTTCTCCATTTTCCACCGATTCCGTATAGAGAAGTGGATCCTGAATACGTCAACACAGAAAATATGAATAATAAAAATAATTTACACACAAGTGCCATAAGTTACCTCACACAGCGAAATCCTAAATTCCAAATACCACTACTACCCTTAAGTGCAGAACGAAACGCAAACCTCATAAAAGCAGCATAATTTTCTTTATCTGCAGAAGACAATGCGCCTGCACCACAGAACATCTCTTTATTAAAAGAACTATCTTCTCTACTTTCTCCAGTTACAAATGAACTATTGAAATCTTCAACCCATTCCCAAATCAGTCCATGCATATCCCACAGCCCATAATAGTTTTGATAAATACTCTTTACAGATTTAATACTTTCTCCCTTGGGTTCACCGTACCATTTTAATATTCTCTTCAAAAAATCTGACTCACGATTAGCATCTCTTTTACTATTCGACGCTGCTGCTGCGTATTCCCACTCATTAATATTCGGTAATCTCATGTCAAGGTGCTCACAAAAAGCCCTAGCAGCAAACCATGATACATAAGTTACAGGTTGATTATCTTTTGCTTGGGGAGAATAAAATTCTAATAAATAAGAATCGTCTACAAACAACTTATTAGCGTTTGTTTTTTCCCATTCTGGATGTTTTTTTAGAAACAGCTTAAACTGCTTATTAGTCACCGCATGTTCATGCATAAGAAAAGCAGAAACCTCGATCTGCGGTCCCGAACTTTTTTGCGATACGCTCACTGGAGCCAACCAAATTGCTTCGATTTTTCCTTTGGGGATTGAAACCGTGCCCTCGCTTTCTAAAGCAAATGCTATCGATAAAAAAATAAATTTGCCTAAAAAGACGAGGGACCACATTTTAATGCTCTCCCTCGGTAGAACCAGTCGCTTTTGGTACTGATTTAACTATAGCTGGAGTAACAACCTGTTTTTTGTTTCCCCAAGAACTATATACATAGGTCAATACATTGGCTATATCCTCATCTGAAAGACCTAAAGCTGGCATGACGCCGTTATATACCTCTCCATTCACTTTGATTTTTCCCGTTAGACCGTTTTTTACAGCCGATATTGCTTTCTTTATATCCGCATTTAGATAATCAGATTTAGCTAATGGTGGAAAGGCCCCGGGCACTCCCCTACCATCATTCTGGTGGCATGCGGCACAGTTTTGCACATAGATAGCCTTACCCAATTTTATTTGATCCGTAGGAGATTTGGCTTTAGTTACGATTTCTTTTTCTGGCACTTTCTGAATGGCTCCACCCTCAGGTAGATAGATATTATCAGCTATTTTTCCTGAATAGATCTCTTTATTTTCCGCTCCGTCAACTTTGATCAAACCCAACGATCCCTTATTGAACGTCCTAAAAATAGAATGATCAACAATCACTAAACTACCAGGAACATCTACCTTGAATTCAACTACAGCAGAGCCCCCCGCAGGAACTAAAGTTGTTTGAATATTTGTTGTAAATTCGGATGCACCTTCTCCATAAACTTTGTCGAAAATTTCCCCGATAACATGAAACGAAGAAACTAAATTTGGTCCACCATTACCGACATAAAGACGAACAGTCTCTCCGACGCTTGCCGTTAACGCATTGTCTCCTGTAAGAGATTTAGTCGACCCATTAAAAACTACATAGGTCGGTCGTTCATCTATGGCCTTTTCCATATCAAAGGGCTGATATCCCTGCTTACCAAATTTACTCTTTGTGTAAAAATCTCCTTGCATAACGTAATATTCACGATCAACCTTTGGGAGTCCTTTTTCAGGCTCTACTAAAATCAACCCATACATTCCATTAGCGATATGCATTCCAACCGGAGCAGTCGCACAATGATACACGTACAATCCTGGATTCAAAGCCTTGAAAGAAAATACACTTTCGTGTCCGGGCAAAGTAAACGAAGAAGCAGCTCCACCGCCAGCACCAGTCACTGCATGTAAATCTATATTGTGGGGCATCTTTGAGCTTGGGTGATTCTTTAAATGAAACTCTACTTGGTCACCCTCTCTAATTCTGATAAAGCTTCCCGGGACTGTTCCACCAAATGTCCAAAAGGTGTAATCTACTCCATCTGTAATTGGCATTTTTTTCTCTATCACTTCTAAATTTACGATCAATTTAGCGGCGTGTTTGCGCGTAATTGGGGGTGGTACATGAGGAGGGGCGGTCAAAACGGCTACCTCTTCTTTTAATGCTGCCTTTCCCACTACTGAAAGCGTGAGCATCGTGGCTATCGATAAGTTTACTATATTTCGAATCATAAATAATTGCTCCTTAGTATTGATGCAAAAAAACATGAACTGAATTCTATCTCAGTTATAAGAATACGCAACAGCTGAAAACTACGCTATGATTCAAATCATATCGCTCTATGCGGCAAAAAATCGGGATTAAGACAATATTAATGTACGTAAAGCTACTATCCTCGAATACTTTCTAGTAGGCTTAAATATAATCCATTTATTAAATGGGTACAAAATTGTTTTTTTCCCGTAACTATTTCGAACTGACCAAACATATGCCTAAGTGAATATAAAGACGCATCAGAAAATACAATTGTTCTGGTATAAATACCTTCTTTTTTACACTCCAATAAGGCCTGTCGAACATCTTCTTGCCCATGCCTTCCCTCATAAGGATCTAAATCCGTTGGTTTGGCATCAGTTATTAATATTAAAAGTTTTCTCCTGTTGTTTTGCCGAACAAGTTTTTCCTTCGCGTGCCGAATAGAGGGACCTAATCGCGTATATCCATTTGGAACGAGCCCCCACGCATTAGAGTAAAAATTCTTCCAATTTTCCGTAAAATCTTTGAGAACATTATATGAAATATACTTTCTTGTTGCGCTATTTGTGCTCGCTATGTGTATATTTGGAAGCCACTCTTCTAATAGAAGACCAGCAATTCCTATTGATTCGCGAATTAGGTCAATCACTTTGATTCCTTGAACATAAGTGTCAGTCGAATAAGACGTGTCAGCTAAAATTCCAACCGCTAAATCTGTTGTTCTCCTTATTTTATTTGCATATATTTTAGGATATCCAATAGGTTTTTCTATAACATTCCTTATAAGTTGATCTATATCTAACTCACTTCCGTCTAACTGACGCCCTTTCCAAATCGGCTCGTTGGTAATAGTTCGTATGATTTTTTTCCAGATAAGAATTTCTCTGCCATACTTATTTAATAAATAATCTTTTTCTTGAATTTCGACTCGGCAACTTTTTTCTTCCACTACTCTACAATGGCCTTGCCAGTATCTTTTTTGCGAAATACTCCACTCTGGATACCAATATTCTTTTAAATTAGTGCTCGCACTCTCCGTCATTGCACCAGTTATTATAAAGCTCGGGCGATCTTGCTCTATCATCGATTTTGCCACACCCTCCGTGGTGCAGCTATTTAACTCCAACTCATCTAGCGCATTTGAATGCTCATGTAACTCATCGTCTCCAGAAGATATTTTATTTGCACCGTCATAGTCGTCTAGAGTCTCCAATTTTTCAAAACTATGCATAACCGGATTTATTTTTTTTTCCTGACTATCGTTATTTTTAATCTTATTTTCTTTTAATCCCTTTTTTAGGCCATTTTTTGATTCTCTATGTATAGAGTTTTGATAAGTTTCTTCAGCTTTATCTATTTGCATTTTTCTACACGGCATGGGTACGGTTGCATGTAAAAACGATGGCGGTACATTATTTTTTTTAAAGAGGTTTAATTTTATTTCCGCCAACTCAGTTAAAAATTCCGAATCTATAGACCTGCTTGCGATACCCTCTTCCCAAACTGAGTACAACCAATGATTTTTATCTCTTTTGCTTAAATGAGATTTAAATTCTTTAATAATTTTATTTTCCCATGACTCGAATTTAGGGAACCTATAGTCAAGCCATTGATTTATTTTTCCCATACTGCTTAAAGTAACTAATCTGGGATGTATTTTTTCTCTTTTATCTAAATGGAGCGAGATTTTGCAATTGTATGAACCTATAGACTTCAATACTAAAAGTTTCACTAAATTCAAATTTGTTTGATAACTGCTTGTCCAAAACGCAACTCTAGGTATTTGTAGCTCTTGATTGATAAAACCTACATCATAGAGACTAGGTCCAATACTGGTTACCTTAAAATTTGAAAATACATTTACATATCCCTCTAGTTCATCTCTTATTTTAAAATAATCAATTGCCCCCTCTTTACGCAAGTTGCGCTCTTTAGAATTTTTCCAAAATTGTTTGAAAACCTTCTCCATCTAGTCTGATCTCATATGTTCAATGTGATTTCTCTTGTAAAACTCCATGAAGTCTAATCTTTTAATGAAAGGCCTTGTACCAAAACTAAATATATAAATTGATAAATTCTTTGATCGCATTAGTGATATGTAGATCATCAGATAGAGACTCGGCAATAGCCAAATGACAAGCAACCCGTTGATTTATTCCTGCAGCCATCAGCTTTGACGCGTGAATAAGTAATCGAGTAGATACTGTTTCATCTAATTGGATGTCTTTATTTTCTCGAATTCTTTGTGCTAATTTAACTAAATTTGCGCACTCTTTGATTGCTAGTCCGGATTGATTTGAAATAACCTCAACTTCCTTTTCAAAAGTAAGGTAATCTAAGGATAGCGCCACAAATCGCTGTTTAGTAGAAGGTTTAATTCCTTTCAAAGATTTTTGGTATTGCGGATTATAGCTTGCAACCAACATAAATTCTTTCTGTGCCCTCACTGTTTCGTTTGTTTTATCTAAGTATACTTCTCTGCGATGATCTGATAGAGGGTGCAGAGCGACTACGACATCCTCTCTCGCTTCTGCAAACTCGTCTAAATATAAAATAGCAGAATCTTTCACGGCTCTTACCACTGGTCCATCTTGCCAGATTGTCGCACCATTTAAAAACAAAAATCGCCCTAAGAGATCCGCTGCATTCGTGTCTTCATTGCAAGACACTTTTATTATAGGTCGATTTAACTTATCCGCCATGTACTCTACAAAATGACTTTTACCGCAACCAGTTGGGCCCTTGAGCAAAAGAGGAACTTGATTATGAAAGCAAGACTCAAAGATTTTGATTTCGTTCTTATTTTCATAATAGGTAGACTTAGCTACATGAGACTTCATACAACTCTGCCTTCAACCTCGCCCGATGGACCACCAAAACGAATGAAATTCCACACAAATGCAATAATTCCCAATGTAAATAAGGAAGCTGCCAACACTAGACCTAAAAAATGAACTTCAATTTCTTTCTGAACTAAAAGAAAATCTAATCCCATTTTTCTCTCTAAATATACTTGTGCCACACCAGCGATACCAAATGCGATTGTCATTGCAGTCATGCCAATATTCGAAGTCCAAAAAGCAAAAATACTTGCCTTAGAATCTTGTAGTTTTCGGCCAGTTAACAACGGCATAGCATATGTTATTAAGCCTAAAACAAGGCTAGCATAGGCTCCCCAAAAAGCCATATGCCCGTGCATTGCCGTCACTAATGTCCCATGCGTATACATATTCACTTGAGGTAGGGTATGAGCAAAGCCCAAAAAACCAGCTCCTACAAAGGACATTATTGCTGTGCCCAGGGTCCACAATAGCGCAGCCCTATTGTCGATGATTTTATTTCCTTTACGAGCCATAGCAATCGCATAAATAGCCATCCCAAGAAATGCCAAAGGCTCTAGTGCACTGAATACCCCTCCGACCATTAACCAATATCGTGGGGTGCCAATATAATAATAATGGTGACCTGTTCCAAGAATGCCACTCAGAAAAGTGAATCCCACAATTATATATAACCATTTCTCTATAATTTCCCTGTCCACGCCCGTTAGCTTAATCAATAGGAAACAAAGAATAGCTCCCATAATTAACTCCCAAACACCCTCTACCCAAAGATGCACTACCCACCATCGCCAATAAGAGTCGTGCGTCTGATGATCTGTCTCGATCATTCCTGGTAGATACAATAGCGCAGCTGTTAGTAAACCAAAAAATAATACTAAGCTAGTTGTAGTGTACTTTTTACCCCTCCAAATAGTCCCACCAATCAACCCAATAAAAAGTAAAACATCCACAACAACAAGATAGTCTAAGGGTCTTGGAATCTCCAAAAACTTGCGTCCCTCCCACCATTGAAAATGAAATCCTATAATCGCGGTTATCCCTACCACGACAAATGCTATAAGCTGAACATAGGCCCATTTCACAGATAGAATTTCTCTTTCGGCTTCTTCAGGAATTATGTAATAAGCGGCACCCATAAATCCAGAAAGCAACCACATTACAAGCAAATTTGTATGAGTCGCACGAGCAACATTAAATGGAATAATATTATGCAAACCGTCATATCCCATATGAGCAAAACCCATAATAAAGCCATAGACTAACTGCAGACTAAACAGCAACATACTGACAGCAAAGAACCAATAGGCAACTTTTTGTGATTGAAATTTCACTATTCCCCCTCTTTTAATGTAGACAAAAACGCAGCTAATTCATTTATCTCTTCTTGCGACAACGGAAGCTTTGGCATCTTTGAGTCTGGCTTTATCGCCAGAGGATCTTTTAGCCATTTCTCAAGATAAGAGCGTTCAAATTTACTTCCAATCCCATCCAATGCAGGCCCCACCGCTCCACCCTCTCCCCTAAGTGCATGACAAGCCACACACATTTGATTGAATACATTTGGACGATCTGAGCTTTTAACAATACTTTGACCACCACTAGATGCTGATGGAGAGGCAATTTTCACTAAATCTGGTTTAGGTGGAAATCCATTTAAATCCATAGTCCCCACCCATTTCAAAAAGGCTGTTAGATCACTTATTTCTTGATCTGATAATTGATAATTTGTCATCTTTCTTTCTCCAGGATACATGGCTTCTGGATCTTTCAACATTGCGCGAATAAATGCTTCGCCTCGCCTTTCAAACACCTTTGTAAGCTCGGGTGCATAGTAGGCCCCTTCTCCCATAATAGTGTGACAACCCATGCAATTTTTTTTATCAAAAAGATGCTTCCCCCGAATCACCTCAGGTGTCAATCCACTAGAATTTGTTTGGTCTGGGATTCTTTGAAACGTATCCACTGTTAAACCGATAAATATAGCTGAAAATGCTGCCGTACCAATTAAAAAAAATGCCTTTGCTTGCGATTTAGATAACACTAAAAAGCTCCCTTCTTTTTATAAACCAATGGTGACTACATTACTTTGACTTTGCACTTGAACCACCGCCACACATTCCACAACACCCTATATGTTCTTCCTTATAAGCATCAGACTTCTCCACATTCAACTCCCATAGATCACCACTCACCTTGTCCGTACTCCAATTTACGTTAGGAATAGCAGCGTCTTGTAGTAAGAGTTCTAACTCTTTTGGGTTTTGCTCACAAACGAAACGAAATTTTTCTCCCGTCTTTAGGCCTTCTATCATAGAAAATAAAAGCGCAGTTTTGTATTCACCCTCAAATGCACGCACTTGCACTACTGTTTGCTTCACAAAAAATCCCTCCATAAAGTGTATCTAAAAATTCTATTGCGATTTTTTTTTCACTAATATGATTGGGATCATAATTTAAACGACTTTTTTAGAGCAATACCCAAATACAATATTCATGTCGGTAGCGGCTATGTGGCTTATGCTTTTACGGCTTTCAGCAACAGTTAATTAAAAAAAGCATATAGCGCGATCAATACTATCGGTGGCAATAAAAACCGTAACATACCGAACACCAACAACAATATTCATCGCACAATTTAATGAAGTACTACCCAATCTCTACGGCTTTTTCACCCAACTCATACACCAGGCTTTACCTTTCACAGAATTTTTCGGCATAATCATACATTTACCCGTCTCGTTGTCATTGGCTCCAGAAACTTTAGTATATAGCTGACAATTATTACAGTACTGACTGTTGCGTTCTTTCTTCTTACGATCCGCGCATTGCTTTGTTGGTTTATCAGCATTCTCACAATATTTTAAATTTTTTGCCATTGGGTCATCTTCTTTGATGAGAGGCAGACCATCAGCAGCTCTGGCAGAAAACGAATTTCCTCCCAGCTGGTGTGCTAAAGGTATGGCTACCGCTGATATAGTTGTCCATTTGATAAAATCTCTTCGATTCAATTTCATATATCCTCCAAAAATTAACGTGTGTAATAGCAGGATACATCCGAAGTAAAAAAACTCAACCTGATCTAGATCATATACTTAGAAAGTTGAAAAATGTCAGTATTACGTGGGATTTCGTCTTCGCAACAAGCAAATAAAAACCCTCGTAAGGAGAACTAGTGTCATCTATTCGAAACAATAAGCCAGTGTTTGAGCCCTTTAAGATTAAATGCGTAGAACCTATTCCCATAACTACTATAGAAGAAAGACAAAAAGTTCTTAGTCGCTCATATTACAATTTATTTCAGGTACCTTCAAATAAAGTAACCTTTGACTTTTTAACAGATAGTGGCACCAGCGCTATGTCTACAAAACAGTGGTCGGCCATGATGATGGGTGATGAATCTTATGCCGGCTCTGATAGTTTTTTTCGCTTCGAAAAAGCTATCCAACGAATCACTGATATAGAACATATCATTCCAACCCATCAAGGACGATCTGCTGAAGCACTTTTGTGTAAGGCAATTTTAAAGAAGGGAATGGCTGTTCTTGGAAATACTCAATTTGATACTACGCGCGCAAATATTGAATCTAGTGGTTGTGAATCTGTAGATATTCCATGCGCCGAAGCACAAAACTCTCAAGCTGAGCACCCTTTTAAGGGGAACGTAGACTTACCTTTACTTGAAAAGATTTTAAAAGACAGACACAAACAAGTTCCATTATTTATAATGACAGTTACCAATAATGCTGCAGGCGGCCAACCTGTCTCACTTGAAAACATTGTTAACACAAAAAAAATACTTCAAAAGTATAATATCCCGCTTTTTATTGATGCTGCAAGATTTGCCGAAAATGCTTATTTCATAAAAATGCGTGAGCCCGAATACAGGACGCATTCAATTCTAGAAATTACCAAAAAGATATTCTCTCACGCAGATGGTGTACTAATGAGCGCAAAAAAAGATACCTTTGCAAATATTGGAGGTTTTATTGCGCTTAGAGATAACTCATTGTCTGACAAAATTAAAACGCTGATGGTTGTCACTGAAGGATTTCCTACCTATGGCGGCCTTAGTGGAAGAGACCTAGATGCTATCGCGGTTGGAATACATGAAATTATCGATGAAGAATATTTGAAGTATAGGATTCGTAGTATCGAGTATTTTGGAAAAGGTTTAGAGAAAATAGGATTTAAAATTGTAAAACCCCTTGGAGGCCATGCGGTATATATCGATGCGCTAGCTAGCTTTCCGCTCTTTGAAAAGCATTTTTATCCTGCCCATGCACTAAGTATAGCATTATATGAGCGAATAGGAATTCGTGGAGTTGAGGTTGGATCTGTTATGCTTGGAAGAAAAAATGAACAGACGGGTTTAGAAGAGTATGCAGACAAAGAACTCTTACGATTAGCTGTGCCACGTCGAGTGTATACACAAAGTCACATTGATTTTATTTTGGAAGAGGCTAATGATATATTTTGTGATTTGTCAAAAATGCCTGGCTATCAAATTACTTACCAAGCAAAGTACCTTCGTCACTTCACTGCAAAATTTGCCCCCGTATCAAGGCGTATTTAGAATTTTTAAACTTATAGAGCCTATTGCCAAATTGCCAATTTCTGCGTTGGCCTCACAATTTCCCTGCTCCACTTCACTTTTTGCACATATTGCGATGCAATGCCTTGAACTTGCCTGATTTGGCGACGACCTCTTATAGCGTCTGCAAAAAGTCCTCCCAGCTGATGGGCAATCTTTTTGCAGACTTAATTGCCTGAGAATATTTTTTTATAAAATCTTGATCTTCACCGATCAAGCAAGTACTAGAATATTTCGAAAAAAAAGGAGCATCATTTGATTTCTCCCAAACAGTGAGTAAACTATCTCGAAATAGATTTCCAAAACTAATAGGTATAAACGGGCAAGGCATAACATCACCATACTGTGAAATGTAAATAATTTCTTTCAGTGCACCACAACCTTTTTTAAACCAATTTGCGTCAAAATCAGTTCTTAGATGTTTGTATTTATTTAGAAGCTCTTTAATTAAAGAAAAGTCGGCTTCTTTGAGTAAGCATTCAGTCTGACCTTGCCATTTACCAGTGGGTGCCGCATAGATAAGTAGCAAAAGCACACCAAGCTCACTACTTAGCTCAATTAACCTTAGAAAGCCCTTGCTACGAATGTTTTGGCTACCTATCGTACATGCTAACATCACTTTGATATTTTCTTGCTTACAGAACTTAATCCCTTCCAGCGCCTTCTGCCAGGCAAGTTTGTGCCCCCTGAACTCATCATGTTCTTCCGGAAATCCACTATCTAAACTAATTGTGACGATATCCAAACCTAGTGATGCTAAGAGACGAAGTTTTTCTACTGTTATTAATGAACCATTAGATTTTATAGAAATCAAACACCTATTCTTTGGTAATGAAGACATAACTTTAACTGTGTCTTTCATCATAGCAAAGGGTTCTCCACCCTGAATTGAAAAACTGACAGCTCCAAGCGCTATGGCCTCTCTAGATATTCGCTCATAGTCAAATTTTGAAAGATGGTCTCGCCCCAATTCATATTGTCGGTCATACGCTTTTGCAAAACAATGTTGACAGCTTTGATTGCAAGTAAAATCAAGAGCAAAATCTACATATCTAAGTCTACGTTTTTTGAAAAGCATGATTTCTACCATTCTTTTTGTCAGGTAATAAATAAGTAAAGGTTTTCTCCATACGAAGGCATATCTCAAATTCCATCTGAAACGCGAAATCCTACTCATTATCATTTTCTCTCCACAATCTGAATGCCAGGTGCTTATTTTCAAGCTACTTTTATGAAAATGATTATGACATACGTCATAATCACTAACTCTGAAGTATGAAAGTATTTTAATAATGAGGCGATTTAAAGTTAACGGCATAACTAGTATTGATACTTCTACAAATGAACTTTTTCCAAATTTGGAAAAAAATTTATTGATTAAATTAAAAAAACAACAGGTTCTTTTTGAAGAAAACCAATACGCCAATCATATTTTTTTAGTACAGTATGGTTATATTGGTCTCTATAAAGGGTCAACGTTGATAGATATAGCTGAACCTAAACAGTTAATAGGAGCTCTATTTTGTGTATCGCCCGAAAGCGCACTATCTAATTACCCAATATCGGCATATTCACTAGGATATTCTGGTATATATAGTTTAGAAAAAAATGAATTTTCTAGGCATGCTGAACGAAGTACTAAAGTTAAAAATTTTATAATGGAACAGATATCAAACCGCATGCGCTTTCGCCAGTCATGTACAATGTTACAAAGCTCGAATGCCTGTGCGAAAATAAAAAATATTCTTATCAGTAAAAAAAATTCGCTCAAGAGCGGATACATTACACAAAAATCCATTGCACAGTTAGCAGGAGTTTCTACAGAAACAGTAACTAGATTTCTAAACAAATGGAAAAAAGAAAAACTGTTAGAAATGGACAATAAGTGCATCAATCTACTAAACACAGATTTTTTTGAGACAACCTAGTCGTGAATTCTGCCGAATTGCAGCATAAACTTTTTACAATTATAGCGGCCGAACACCAATTGGCACAAACTACAATAAAAAAGTCTGTAGATAAAGACTCTATATACAAGCTCCTAAGGTGGCTTAGATCTGAGTTCGAGCCAAAGCATCACTATAAGGAAGAAAATTTAATCTATCCAAAACTATTAAAAAATCCCAGAATCCACGAGGGCGGTCCATTTTGCATGCACTTTTTTCATGAGCATCTAGAAGAGCGACCTGAAGAAATAGCTAAAAGCATTATCAAGCACCCAATCGTTTACTCAAAGCCCCAACTATTCTTTAAGAAAAACAAATCTCCTCTTGAAATCCCACTAGAAGAGCATGTCTCTATGAGCCACGTCTTAGACTATCTAATAGAAAACTATTCTTTTCTGCAGGATGCTGAATTTTCAACGATATTCTTCAAATACAAAAGAATGTTTTTCAACCACAATGAGAAGGAACAAACTTGTTTCTTTCATCTTTGTAATGATCTTCTTGATAAAACTGATTTAGATGCGATTTATTCAGATTGGTTGAGCAATCCCTTGATTTGTCTTGATGGTAATATCTTCTGGTGTTCCTTGAATCTATCGCTACTAAACTTGAAATTTTTTTCAAGTAGCCAATAACTCTTGTAGCGTGATCTACATCCTTGGAATGACAAAATGAGCAGAAATTCTGTGTCTTCTTAGACACTTTTTGACAAGAATTACAAACGGTAACTTTTACATTCGTACAAAAATAATTACAGCCATTCTCTGCTGCTTGATCGATCAACATAAGATATTGTTTTTCGGATAGATAGTCTTCTAGATTTAAATGCAGCGCAGATCCTCCGTCTAGATACTGTAGTATTTCCTCACCATGCAGCTGCAATTTATCGGGATACTCTATTGAATCATCTTCAACGACATAAAAATATGAGTTATAACAATCTCTTGGAGAATATAAATTATCTTTACGATCCCATTTAGCATTCTTTACCCCTAGGTTTTCTGCAGGAACAAATTCTGTATTAAACATATAGCCATAATGTTTTTTTGCTTGTACGTTTAAACGATATATAGTCTTAAGTTGATTCTGTAGAAATAGTTTATATGTTTTGTTGTTGGATATTTTATGGCCCAAAAATTCAGCAGCCTCTACCAAGCCATTTATTCCAATAGTTAAATATTGTTTATCCATAGAAATAAACCCTTGATCGTAGGCGGGTAGCATGCCTGATGATTGAAGTTCATTCATTATGCTTCTAAAGGCTACTTGATATTTGTGTATTTTCTCTACTTGATTTGCTAATGAGAGTCTTTTTTGTACTAATCTATTCATATTAATTGTTATTACGTTCAAACTACCTGTAGCAATACCTCCAGCACCTAGCGAATAACTAAATTCATTTTTTGAAATAGCATTTCTTAGTCGACAACAACTTGCCAAGCTATCTACTGAGTCTGATAAATATACAAAAAAAGAATTTGTTGCCGCCAACTCTTTTGCAATCCAGTTAGCATAATCACGAGATTTAACACTTCCTTTTTCTGTCAATGCAGCCACCGTCACCACCGGAAAAGTTAATACACACTTTTCACGCTCTTGGTTAAACCAAGACATGAAAAATTTTTGTAGATTATTTACTGACTCCCACTTGGGTCGATCACCTTCCGGAAAAATAAAATCTCCAAACAGACTATCAAAATAGAACTCATCATAAATTGAAATGTTCCAAAAAACGCTCTGGTAACCTCTAGCTGCAGCCGGCTGATTCAACGAGTAGACTACTTGCTGCAGGTATGCCTCGATTTCAGATCTATGAGTTTCTAAATAATTGCCCCCGAAATCATTTCTTGCAAATCGATCGAAGTAAGTTAAGAACTCGACCGTTGCAATTGCACCCGCAAACTGAGCGCTTAAGGCAAAAACTAAATTCACAAAAGATCCACAGAATGAACCCAAATGCCTTGGGGCCCGGGACTCACCTCCCATTTTTGTCATTCCCTTTAACAGAAAAGGGTACAGCGATATAGAAGCACAATATGGCTTTAATGACGTTTCATCGTGTACATAAATTTCGTGTTCTTTTATTTGTCTCAAATATTCCTTTGCTAGATCTTCGCCAAATAAGTGACTAATTTTATTGTACATCAATGTTCTATTTACTTGAATGTTGTAATCTTTATGAATTTCTGCTTCTAGTGTGGCTATGTTTTTAATAGAAACGTTTGCATTTGCATCAAATGCAGAGCCGTCGGCCGCATTTTTTGCCTTACAGTAATTCTGAATGAATTCAAGCTTGTTGTTTAGCTGCGCTTCGTTTAATAATCTCATCCGATTTTCCTCCTATTTGAAAAAGATTAGTTATACATTTATTTTGTCTTAGATCATAAAGTCGTTGATTGGTATTGATAGAATCTAATCCCCCAAGCTCTGGAATCCACGGACCTAATTTTATATAATCTAAATACCTTTCTATGACGCTTGGGATCTCTTCTAATCCTGTGTAAAGTGCGGTTTTAAGATTATTTTTTCTGACAACCTTTAGTAGTCTTACTAAATTTTCTACTTCCCATTCTCCGCCCAAAAAAAGTACACAAGTAATAAATTTTCGGAATTTGGATATATCTGATTCCAATTTTTCTGCGTTCAGCAGTTCACCAGCCCTCGAATTCCAAGAATCAATCGAATGACACCCCTTACATCTTAGAGGACAGCCACTGATCATATAGCTTAGGCTTATTTCTGTAGGGATCTCCCTAAAAACTATTTGGGATGAGGTGTAGTTCATCTGTATGAGTATGGGATGAACCCAAGGTATAGACAAAGTGTTTTAAAAAAATGCAATTTGGATATGACGAAAGTCATGTTTGTTGATTAGCGTGTATAATATAATGTTTGATAATTATTTCTAATGAGACCATACG
Organism: Oligoflexia bacterium; assembly: GCA_023954355.1. GTDB lineage: Bacteria > Bdellovibrionota > UBA1018 > CAIPTA01 > CAIPTA01 > JAMLID01. Next base: position 30,160 of record JAMLID010000026.1, read on the forward strand.
TATTCGGACAGATCACGAGCGGATTTTCGTCTTAGCTAAGAAAGCCGACTGAGAAAACCGGAAACGTAGCAGGGCTACGCTGAGGATTTTCACAAGGAGACTGACGCAGGATAAGGTGAAAAGGTGCCGCTAGATGCCCGGATACTTATGACATAATATAACATATCCTGAGAGTACATATTTTCGCTATTCTAATGCGGATTGTGTGTTTTATGGCCACGATTTATACGAAGGAGATTCTAATGAAACAAAAAAAAAATAAGCTCAAAACTAATAATAAATGCGCACCCAAACAAGCCGCTTTGAAAAGTTTTTTTCTTGCTCCCTGTGCAGAAAATAGAGTGGTCATTCGAAAATGCACCAATAGAATGCATTCTGATTGGTTTACTTGGAGACAAAAAACGGGAAAAACTGATGGTCCATTTTTTTCTATATCAGAAACAAAGCATAAAGAATTTAAAAAAGCTGTAGAAAAAACATCTACTGCGATCATGAAACTATCTGCAAGATTGCAAAAAGAAATTCCCAGACACTCCCCCAGATACATTGGACACATGTATTCCGAGTACTCTATACCTTCTTACCTTGGTCACCACTTAGCGCTCATGTACAATCCTAATAACATTGCATCGGAAACATCAAGAGTAGGAATCCAGTGTGAGATTCAGGCTATAAATTTTATGTCAAACATGATTAATTATCCTAAATCTTCTCGTGGGCACTTTACTAGTGGAGGTACAGTTGCAAATTTTGAATTTTTTAGTAGGCTAAAATTAAAGGCACGCAAACTTGCACAAAACAAACCATGGTGCCTATATGTTCCCGAGAGCGCACACTATTCTTGGGACAAGTGCCACCTACTAGCTGGTGATGAAAAATCAAGGCTAGTAAAAATTCCTTTAGATCAGAGCGGAAAGCTTAATTCAAAAAAACTAATGGAGATAGCAATAAGCGATATAAAAAGGGGATATGTTCCGTTAGGTATTGTTTCTATCCTAGGTTCAACGGAACTCGGTGCATTAGATCCCATAGACAAAATTCGAGCTATTAAAAATGAAATTACCAAACTGACTGGAATTCCCGTATGGCATCATGTAGATGCTGCTTATGGTGGTTTTTTTGCTTCATTAAAAACTCTAAAATCAGAGTGGGATCGCTTAAATAAAGCCGATCAAAAAGCAATAAGCTCTATATCACATGCTGACTCTATTACAATCGACCCACATAAATTGGGGTATACGCCCTATTCTGCTGGTTGTTTTTTATGTAAAAAGGAGAGCGACTACCTTTTGCCCTATATAAGCGCCAGATACTTGGACTATAAAGCAAATAAAGAACCTGGACCAGTAACGTTTGAAGGCTCGCGTACAGCCGCTGGTCCACTTGCGATCTTGCTTACGGCCGACACTTTAGGCACAAAAGGGCTTGCGAGCATTATTGGTAGAACACTTTTTTCTGCTCAGGTCTTGCGCGAGCACTTGCTTTCATGTGGTATTTTTGTCCCATTAGATGCGGCAAGCACAAATATAGTTTGTTTCACTTTTAATAAAAAATGCACTCGACTCTCTGAAGTCAATAAAAAAACAAAAAATATATTTAACAAATTGAAATTAATATCAGAATCAAAAAATAAAACACCGCCATATTATGTTTCAAAAACGGTTTTAGGTGCAGGACAAATAGAATTGATTAAAAATCATTGCCTTAAAATGAATGTAATCTGTGATCAAGAATACTTATTTTTACTTAGAACAACAATAATGAATCCTTTTTTTAGCACAAAGCATTCAAAAACAGATTTTGCAAAGGATTTTGTGAAAACAATAGTAGAGCTTACTAATCAAAATATTTAAGGCTTGTTCCTCAGCTACTAGAACTTGTTTTCCAAGTTAAAATCACAACAAGTAGTTATAAAAAAATTCCTGAAAAGATACCGGGTGTAATTGACCAATGTTTAAAAACTTTGAGCTGCTCAGGAAATATTGTTTTTAGAGGATATAATAAGATCATGGGGACGTAAGATAGTGATTTCTTTATCTATACTTTGTACTATCCCGTTTTTATTCCACTCACTCATAACCCGAATTACAGATTCCACAGTAACCCCCAATACATCGGCTATTTCTTTCCTAGTGAGGGGAACTGAAATATGTCGAGCAGTATCGCTTTCAGGACCATCCGTATTACTAAGTTGCAATAACAAGGACGCTATTCTAGAGGTCAATGGTGCACGTTGCATCATCTTAATTCCCTGAAGTTTAGTAATACGATTAGAAAGTAAATTTTGAATTCTAACTACTAACTGTGTATCGGTCAGCCAATATTTTAAATAAGACTCTCTTTTTATCAAAATTGCTCTAGACGGACCCATTGAGATTACATTTACCGGATATACAGAATTTTGTTGAGCCATAATGAGTGCCGCAATTACATCTCCAGGCATGCAAAAATGCACTATCACGTCGTCACCGTCAATACTCGGTTTAGAAAGCTTATACCCTCCGCTAACCACTACAGCAAAGTAACTGGCTTGATCTCCTAAAGAAAATAACTGCTCACGATGTTTGCTTATGCATACCTTACCACTTGTGAACAGATCTAAAACGCGCTCAGAAGCAAGTTCTTTAAAAAGAGAAAATCTTCGTACTTCCTGAACAATCCCACTAAGGGCTTCGTCATTTTTCATAACTTTCACTCTATCTTCCTTTAAATTACACTACTGACTGTGCTAGTAGTATTGGCAATATGGCTGTTTTTACTAATTTCCTAATCTCTCTAATTGCCCACATTGCCGCAAGCGGTTATGAATTTGAAACATCACCTAGTCACAGACGCCACTATATCACACATACTCACTAACACACAATTTTAATAAGATAAAACATTGTGATTTACAATTGCCTCCACTCCGGCATACCTATGCTGCAAAATACACCCAGCTTCCTCAACCCAATTTGCTGTTGCGAAACTGATTTCTTTAACGGAAAATCTGCTAATAACTTTCTTACATTGAAGCTCAAAGTGCAGATCATCACCCAAATAGCATAACAATTCAACGTCAATTAGGAGAAGATAACTGTCACCAGATTATAATTATAGAAACTGTCTCCAAATTAGGTAAGTTCAAGGCGCGAAGAGAAGAGATAGTGAACTCTATTCTAACGATGAGCAACGTAGCTCAGGTGTTTTTTAAGAGTTTCGTATTAGTTTATAGGTTGTAAACATGCCCTAATATACTAAATCTCCACCCAGTGGGACTATTTAAATATAAAATAATGGCATTTATAATTTCTCTCGCACTAAGATACATAAAAGGTAACTAAAATGAATTTATCAAATCAAAGTCTTGAAAAATATAAAACTAAATATGAAAGAGCAATTCCCTACCCTCACATAATTTTAGATACATGGTTTGATGCTAACTTTTTTCAAAAAGCAAATATTGAGTTCGATACTCTAATCGAAAAAAGCAATCAATGGATGTGTTACTCACATTTTAACGAAGACAAAAAAACACATATAAATATTATCGAATATCCTAGAAACTTGAAAATGCTCGTGAGCTATTTTCATAGTGAAAAATTTGTGGATCAACTCCAAGAACTTACAGGTCACAAAAAACTGTTGCCCGATCCACTTATGGCAGGCGGCGGACTCTCGATTATCCCAGATAAAGGTTTTTTAAATTTACATACTGATTTTGGTGTTCACCCTTATAAAAAAAATTGGATACGATCGGTCAATATTATCTTGTTTTTTAACGAATATTGGAGCAAAAAATTTGGTGGTATTTTAGAACTTTGGCAGCCTGGCTCAAAAACACCATCGGCAAAAGTTATACCGAAATGCAACAGAATGTTGATTTTTAATACTAACGATAAAACCATTCACGGGTATCCAGAAAAATTGAACCTACCACCAGACACCTATAGAAAGACATTAAATTTATATTACTATACATTAACAAAAAAAGACCCAAAGAGAAGATATACAATTTATTATCCTCACCCTCGCGATAACGTAACTCGATCAACCCTTATCAAATTAGAAACGAAGCTTATTTTTGTCTATTGTACTTTTAAATTTTGGTTCAAAATAAATGACCGATTAATAACGTGGCCCATGAAAAAATTAAAAAATTGGCATCTCATGTATGATAAATTTAAAGTTTGAACAAATAATTTATTCGCTATATCAAGTGATATTTGAAAATTTTTTGTTCGAACCCATTACCCTATGTTTTATTGCTTTTTTTATAACATTAGATTTATTTTTAGGTCGGTTTAAAAATGTTTTTTTTCGCTTGAGTATTTCAATAGATTTTTTCTTTTCTCTTATTAATCGCTTTCTTTCTTCAATATTCGCTAGCTTTATCCTGATCTTTTCACCGCTTGTAGTCGAGCCGATTAGAGATTTAGCTACATTTACAAAAAACTGTCCGATTGTATCTTTTTTTCTACTTTTGATCACATTAGATTTTTTCTATTATTGGTATCACAGATCATTTCATTTTTATTATATTCTAAAAAAATTCCACCTAGTACACCATAACATAGGCACGCTCACATTCTTTAGTGGTCAAAGAGTTCATCCCATAGAAAGAATAATAGAAGCGTTCATCTTAACTATACCTATTAGCTTTTTAGCCCAAAGTCTTAGTTTTAACATATTCATTGTGTATTTATTTCTCCGAATATGGCCTTTTGTAGCGCACTGTAATATCTCAATGAGTTTTGGATTTTTAGATAGATTCATTGTATCACCAGCCTACCATAAAATACATCATGCTAAAGAAAAGGAATATGCAACTTACAATTACTCCGTAGTTTTTTCTATTTGGGACTGGTTTTTTGGCTCACAGTTACTACCGGAAAATGTCGATCGATGGCATGAAATAGATTTGGGCATAATTAACATGATACCACCAGAAAATAAAATCAAAGGGGTTGCAACTCTTATGAATCAAATTACATCAGAAATTCTTTTGAAGCCCTATTTCAAAAAATGAAACATTTTTATACAGACCTTTATGCTAGAGGAATATTAATTAAATCTTCATGGTCCAAGAGACCGCGGAATTTATGGACACGACTATTTCATTAATAATTTTCTCTTTTGTTTTTTTAAAGTCAGTACAAATACTGATTTTAAAAAACTTCTAGCTATTGTTTTTTCTTTTTTTCTTAATTTTCTAGTCGACCTTAAATACATCTGTTTCTCTCGCTTGCGGTCGTATATCGGCAAATTAAACTGCTTTTTTATCTCAAGAATTTCTTTAGCGATAACAAACCTCTTTAAAAAAAGACTAACTAGACTAATATTAATGACATCTATCTCTTTTCTTAAACAAGAAATACTTTTAACTGCATCAGCTCGTTTTTTACTCTGCTTCAAGACATTACCGTTATAAACGAATAGGCCTCTGGTTTGGTATCAACAAGTATATGAAACGTACTATCTACACCACCTGGATTTACAGTAGAAACATCTAAACCTAAATTGTTTTTTATATTAGTTAAAGTAAAAGTTTTTGTTTCCGTTGGAGAAATTAGTTCACATTGGTCACCAACTTTTATTTGTCCACGCACCTCTACAGGAAGATATCCAGAATATCTTTTATTTTCTACACGTACAACAGCCGAAAATCTTCTATTTGAATATTGTAAATTATTCGAAGTAGAGTAATTCTGACCCAAAACACCTGGAGCGCCCAACAGAAATCCTTTGTGGTATCCTCGATTCGCTATTTTCTGTAGGTCTTCTACTACAGATGAGTCAAACTCTAGTCCATTTTCTATGCGATCTAATGCCTTTCTATATGCTCTAGTTACCATTGAAACATAATAAATAGATTTTGTTCTGCCCTCAATTTTCAATGAACAGACGCCAGAATCAATGATTTCTTTTATATGCTCTATAAGATTCAAATCTTTAGCACTCATAATATATGTACCATTTTCATCCTCATCTATTCTATAAAAATCACCCGGGGTTCGACGGTCTTCGATGTAAATGTCATTTTGTTTATCTGGTGCGCAGGAATATAAATTAAATTTTTCTCTACAGCTATTATCACAGGCACCTTGGTTGGCATCTCTATAGCTCATATACGAACTCATGAGACAACGCCCCGAATATGCGATACATATCGCTCCATGCACAAATGCTTCTAGCTCAACCTCAGGTACTTTTTCCTGGATTTGTCGAATCTCCTCTAACAATAATTCTCTGCTAAGTATTATGCGCTGGATACCTTGTTTGTGCCAAAATTTTACCGATTGCCAATTCATACAATTTGCTTGAACAGAAAGATGTATAGGAATATTGGGATGACGATCTCTGACAATCATAATCAAACCAGGATCGCTCATAATCAAGGCATCTGGATTTAGCGAAGCCCACTCATCGATTATATTTATGAATCTTTCAATTTTGCGATTTCTAGCAAAAATATTTGCTGTAATATATAGCTTTTTATGCAACTGCCGAGCTAATTCATACCCCATTGTAAGTTCTTGCATGCCGAAGTCGTTTCTTCGAGCTCTTAATGAAAAGAAAGGCATTCCTGCATATGCGGCATCTGCTCCGTAGGCATAGGCAAATCTTAATTTTTCTAAATTACCAGCAGGAGACAGTATTTCAGTTTTTTTCATATTGCATAGTACTGCCATATGTTTAGTCTCAATTAAAGGGTTTCTTTTACCAAAGCAACTTGATTTTAATTTTTAGCAATTAAAATTAATCGATACACTTGTAAAATACTATATGAGGCTGTCGCCAAATTAGGCAAGTTCAAGGCGCGCGAGCAATTGCAACCGTGAGCTCATATTTAATCACTTATTGCGGTGTGAGGTATATGCGATATAGGCGATGAATGCCAAATGGAATTAGCAGATCTCCTGGCGCTTCTTTTCCAAAGATTTTTACGCAGTATTCAGAGCTGGAGGGTTTTTATCGGTTTGTGAATAATGGGAGATTGGAATGGGAAGAAACATTTGCGGCAGTATCTAGGGATACAATAAAAAAATGGACGAAGGTAACCTAAGTGAGGTTTTGATCTTGCACGACACTACTGCGGTAGAAGCAGAGTCAAAGAGAGGAAAGATCGAAGAATTTAGTAATCCCAAAAAAAGGTTTTTACGAGGGATTTTATGCCCATTTTTCTTTGGCCGTGGCATTAGAGGATCGGCGCATTAGCGATCCAATGAGTTTATTTGAGTGCGGGCGTAGAAAAAAGAAGCTAGCCATTGAGAGTACGCGTTGATGGCAACAAATAAATGCCTTCAATAAATTTGCAGGCTCTCGAAAGTGCATCCATGTCACGAATCGAGAGGGGGACCATTACCGATTATTTTGTAGACTACTCAGTTCAAAAAGTAGCTTTGTTATCCGTCTTATCCATGAGCGAAGGCTTGATGGGAAGGAGCATTTAAATCTTTTTGATAAAATGAGGAAGTTACTGCCAGTAGGAGTTAGGCCCAAGAGAGTATCGAGCAGAAAAAGCCTTTTGCAAAGAAAACAGCGCGGATACATCCACCATGAGATGCACAGGCTCAATATTTATCTCTTCGCCCATTGACAGTCACTATTTGTAGGACTGTTTTCTCTACTATTAGATAGAACCGCAATCTAAAAAACAGTCCAAAAAAATGACTTGTATCATAAATCAGATCGATTCGATGGCTAACAATATTTCAAATATTATTTGAATTATATACAATTCTGAGAAGCGAATTACCAGGAATTTTATGCTTAATGATTTACAATACATGGCTAAGCTATACTTTTTAGACCGCTTTTTATTAGAACCTTTCGTTATAGGCTTCTTTGCTTTTTTTTTATTGTTTGATTTTTTATTGTTATTGAGAAAAAAAAAGACTAGTGATCTGCAAAAAATTTCAATAGATCTGATTTGGTTTGCATCGTATAAAATCACAGATTTTGTGCTAATCTGCTCCATCTATTTTCTATTCCTTAAACACAAACAAGACTCGATTGAATACCCAAGCATTTCACTCTCAAACATGGTAATTCAAATTTTAACTTGTCTAATTACAATGGATTTTTTTCATTATTGGATACATAGATGGAGGCATAGGGTTCGTTTCCTTTGGCCTTTTCACACCATACACCATGGAGCCAATCACCTTGGGATATTAATGGGAATAAGAGTGCATCCAATAGAAAGTATAATTATCAGAATTCTTTTTTTGCTTCCGCTATTATTACTAAAGGAACTATTCGGCTCAGTAGCCTGGTTGTCGGGAGTAATATATTTATACTATGCCTATTGTACCCATATGGATATTCCTATGAGCTTCGGTAAATTCGATAAACTTTTAGTATCTCCGTTAGTTCATCGAATACATCACCTAACTGATTTCGATAAATATAGTTTTAATTTTGCACAAATGTTCTCATTTTGGGATGTATTGTTTTTAACATATATGGATCCCAACTACATAAACGATCTTTTAAAGAAACCACTTGGCATTAAAGAAAAAAGACTTTTTCCTTCAGACGAAAATCTGGTAAATGCGAATATCTTTCTTATATACTGGAAACAGCTCCTTTATCCTATAAAGAATTACTTAAAACTAATAAGATAATAAGAAGCAATCGTAAAATATATCGCCATATGATCAAGTTTACGTAGAAAATTCTTAACGCCTCCAGAGTAGAAGATACATTGTAGAAACTGTAAACACTAGTATCATTCCAGTTTTGTAAATACTCGCACCTATTATTTTCCATCTGTCATCAAACAAACTTTCATCTCTTAAGACTATAACCACTATGCGACGCTATCACGATTGTATTATGATATTTTCATGGGTAATAAAAAACTAGAACCATATCCAAAGGCACTAAGATTTTTATCTGTTCTTTCCATTATCTTTTTAATCACACTGGTATACTTGATTCACTTCTATCCAGATACGGGTTTAAACTTGCTTTGGAATTTTGTAATTATTGTTTCTCCACTTATTTTTTTACTTGCTCCAAACGCTTGGATTAATCTTTGCCCACTGGCAATTGTACAGTCGCTCCCTAGACGCTTTCGATGGAGTAAAGAATAAGAATCTCTCACCAGTACTCACTAAATATACAGCATATATCATGGTTGATATTATTTATACTTGTTCCACTAAGAATCAAAATATTTAATCAGATTCCAGTAATGGTTCTAAGTTCAATAGTGATTTTAATTTTAGTTTCTTTTATTTCAGGCTTTTTTTCCTGGGTCTCAGTGGATGGTGTAATGATCTTTGCCCTATACGCCCCATCGAGCATCTATATGGCCAGTTTACTATTGAGCAATACCGCCCCGAAGCCTGTTATCGATGTAATTCATGCCACATCATTTGTGCTAGAAATACAACAGGGAATCTCCAGACCCGACTGGAATTAATTTATCCTTTTTTAAACCAAGTGTATTTTTTCCCAGGATTTGTATTCGGCTACTTTCTTAGCACAAAAAATGAAGAAATTTTAATTACATATGCCTATTGTTTTATAATGGGCACATGTAGTTGGATTTTTTACCGATATATTCTTAATTACAATAAAAAAATTGAAATCTCTACCATAAGTGCACTACTTATATACTATGGTTTTTCTATACCTAGGTTCATAAATATATGGCAGTTGCCACCTGTATTTATACCCACATTATATGCTATCGTGCTTTCTATCATATACAAAAGAACTAAAAGAATTTTCTCTTAAGGATTATTTTCTGAAAGAAGTTTACTTCTTCTTGATAAGATAAACCAAATCATAGGAATTACTCCACCAAATACAAATATATTGCCCCCAAGCGATCGGAAATATGTCAAAGTTTTAAAGACACTTCCGGAAACTATTTCCGGTGAGCGTGCATACCAGAATCCACTATCAAAAACAGCCATTAGTTGATACACCCCCACAGGAAATAAATCTAAAAACATCATCAACGCGATTCCTATATTTAAAGACCAGAACGACATCTTTATTAGTCTAGCATTCCAAAATTCTCTTCGAATCAAATGTTGACAACAAAATAACATTCCCCCCAAGGCAATGTTTCCTTTCACACCAAACATTGCACCGTGAGCATGATTATTGGTCAGATAAGTGGCATGTTCAAAGTAATTGATAATAGGTAAATTGATTATTGATCCAAATACTCCTGCGCCAAATATGTTCCAAAAATTCACGGCTAAAATAAACATCCAGACCTCACACATAAACGTTTTAGGTTCAACTGATTCTAATGACCAGCCCCCACCGATTGGCCAATTCATAGTGAGACGTTTCTCATAACAAGTAACTTCTCTTTTGGCAAAATAGTTTCTGGTGCTGGAGGTCTATATCCCAATGAACTATGTGGCCTGATTGTGTTATAATCTTCTCGCCACATTTCTATCAGCACTTGAGCTTCTTTTAATGTATAAAAGATTTCTCCCTCTAATAATTCATCTCTTAACTTTCCATTAAACGATTCATTATATCCATTCTCCCATGGACTTCCTGGCTCTATATATAGCGTCTTCACATTTAAGCTCCTTAGCCATTCTTTTATGATCTCTGCTGTAAACTCTGATCCATTGTCTGACCGTATATGTTCAGGGCATCCATGAATTTGAAATAGTTTTGCTAATTCTTCTAAAACATCCATCGTCTTTAGTTTTCTTTTTACTTTTATAGATAAACACTTTCTTGAATACTCATCTATAATCGTTAGCATTCTGAATTTTCTACCCTCATGCGTATGGTCTTGCACAAAATCATAGCTCCATACATGATTCTCATACATTGGCCTTAGCCTTATACAAGATCCATCATTTAACCAAAGCCTGGCTCTTTTTCTCTGCCTACAAGGAACCTTTAGCCCTTCTTCTTTCCATATCCTTTCTACTCTCTTATGGTTTATTACCCAGCCCTCATTTCGAAGTAATGCTGTAATTCGCCTATAGCCATAGCGTCCATACTTTTTCGCTAACTCAATAACCTTCTCTCGAATCACTTCACTATAATCTGAAATATTTGGCTTATACCTTTGCGTCGATCTTGCTTGCTCTACTAATTTACATGCCCGGTTCTCTGATACGTTAAACGTCTTTTGCAATTTTATAACTGCATTTCGTTTACGCTCCGGGCTTAGAAGTTTCCCTTAGCTACCTCTTTGAGCATTTCTTTATCTAAGGCTAATTCAGCTACTAATTTTTTAAGCCTATTATTTTCATATTCAAGCTCTTTTAGTCTTTTGGCTTGATCTACTCCCAATGAACCATATTCTCTTTTCCACCTATAAAAGCTCTGGTTAGATATTCCTGCTTGTTTACAGGCATCTTCTACGGACGAACCTTGGCTCATTAAGACTTCAATTTTTCTCAAAGTCGCTATTACTACTTCTGGTTTTTGTTTTTTTCCTCTACTCATCTTCTTTCCCCTTCCTATCACACACAGCAGTGTATCACACTACCTTGTGCAGCTTTTGGGGGGCAGGTCAGTTCTAACCCTTATTCTTGCAAAGACAGTAAACATGATTTTATATTTCTAATCGCCTACAGTACAGGCCTATTAACACTTGGAGTATTTGGATTAGATCTGGCCACAAACGCTAAAACAATGCTTTATAAGTTGTATTCTGTGTATATTATAAGTGATATTTTCAGCTGGGATGCGATTTTGCTTACGATGGTTTTTTTTATTATTAAAGATTTTTTTGCATACCTACATCATCGTTTTGTCCATCTAATACCCAGCCTTTACTACTTTCATGCCGTACACCATTCTCCAAAAAATATTTCTTTTTATACATATTGGAGAATGCATCCAATTGATTATTTTGGGAATTCCCTATTTAAACTATTTGGTATATTTATTTTAATGAAATTCTGCAAGATTGTTTACGGTCAGTATTTACTTTTTGAAGTAGTTTATGCAACTGTATTCGTTACAATTATAAGTTCTGCCACTAATTTTCTAAGACACTCAACATTTATTTTACACTTCCCTCGTTGGCTTAGCCATATTATTCAAAGTCCAGCGATGCATTTATCCCACCACAACCTAAGTGAAGATAAACAAAATAAAAATTTTGCGGTTGTTTTTTCTTTTTGGGACTGGATTTTGGGCACGATCTATATTCCAACTAGAAATGAACTAACTCACAAACCGTATGGCATAGATAAAACTCTTGGATTTGATGAATTAGGTTTTATTGGACTGTTATTACATCCATTTAAACTCTTATTAACTAGACCCAGACGACTCTAACTCCATTAGTTCAATTCTATTACCTTCTGGGTCGTAGACATAAGCTCGATACTTGCAGCCTGGAAGCAATTTGGTTTCTTCGACTCTTCCTCCGTACTCAACAATTTTTTTGATTAAAACGTTAAAATCATCAACTACGAGTGCAAAGTGCTGTTCAGATTTGACCACACTATAGTCACGCTGCCAAATGTGCAACTGAATATCTTCATCTAAATCGTACCAAACTCCTCCATACGGACAAATTTGCTCTGTAATTCTGCAAGTTCGGCTTAGCCCTAACGCAAGTTCATAGAACTTAGCACTCTTTTCTTTATCATTTACTATTAGTGTAATGTGATTAAGTTTTCTCGACATTTATTTACCTTCGAAGCCTATTAATATTTTTCCTTTTCCTTTTCGCTGCTTTTCTAAAATCGTCTTTGCCTTTTGTAAAGATACAACTTGATCAATTATCATTTTTCCCGACAACCGATTAGCAGCCATTAACTGAATGATATTTGGATAGGTTTCTAAAAGAGAATTCCCATCAATAGAATAAAAGCAAAGATTTTGTCTCGCAAAGTTTTCTGTATCTAGCTCAATTTTTTTGCTAGTTCTTGAAAGTGAAATAAGTGTACCGAATGGGGCTGCTATACTTACCGATTTTTTAATCAGTTCAAAATCTCCAGTTGAATCGATTATATAGTCAAATTTATTTGTGGGCAGCTCAGATACAATTTTAGCCGAAAATTTTTTAAATTTTTTAATTTTTTCGCTATCTTTTTCTACAACAACTACTCGTGCTGCACCAGCTACAAAACACAAATCTGCAGCTGCGAATCCTATAGGACCACATCCAAGAACTAAAATATTTTTTCCTGGCTTCCAGTTATTTCTACTTCCATCAAATATTGCTGAATACGGTATGGAATAAGGTTGAATAAGTGCGCCTAATTTTAATCCCAAACTTTTCCCGAATACATCTGTTATTGACTTAATAGACCACAATCTATTCACAGAGACCGTCACATATTGAGTATAAGCGCCTGGAATGGTAAATCCTATTTTCTTAGAGTTCGTACAGAAATGAAATTTGCCTACTTTACAGTAGTTGCACATTCCACACCCAATTGTTTCTTCTGAAATAACAGGCTCACCTATTTCCCACTCTCTAGAAACGGTTTTACCCTTTTCTACAATTACGCCACTGAACTCATGTCCTGGAACCAATGGAAGCTGAAATACTCCTTGGTATCTTTTTCCACTATTATTAGCCATGGCGAAATCGCTACCACAAATTCCGCAAAAAGACACTTTGATGAGTACCTCATTATCCCTTGGTTTTCTTGGAGTCACATAGACGATTTTTGCAGACACCTTTTTGCCAGAACTTGCAAAATCCAAAACAATAGACTCATTTGATTTCATAGCTCTAATACCGCTCCGGGCTTAGCTAAACAAAGCGACACACCTGAGCCACTAAAAGCAGAGCGAAGTAATTCATGATCTAGCTGTGGTAGAGAAAAATCTGTTCGCCAATTTTTGTGTGCCTCGAAAGCAATAATTGTATCTATATTTGCTTTAGTGACCGAAGCTAAAATTGAATCTAAATCTTCTGGCTCTATAGCAGTAATAAGAACATTAGACTTGCCTTTCCCAATAGAGGCTGAGATTTCTTTCGATTCCGTTTTTCGATGCAGACCTTCTCCATAGTATATAATTTGTTGACTAGTGTTTTCGCTTATTCTGTAGCCAAACATATTGTCATATATTGGTACTCCAAAAGAATTAATAAGAATTTTTAAAACACCTACAGGATGAGATAATAGTTTATATAAATACCATGCTTTATTTCCTATCCCCTCTGGTAATAGACTCATATGAGTCCACTTGAACACATTAATATTCCACCCACCTATATTCAATTCAAGCTTGTCACCTGATTCAATAAATTCGTCTAGTGCATTAGCGGTTTTTCTTCTTAAGTAACCACAAACTTTTTTTGACGCAATTACTGTGACGGGATTTTTTCTTAACTTTTTTAAATACGCGCACGCCCCAATGAGGTGTTCAGGGTGCCCATGAGTAATTAAAAATAGATACGGTTGATCTTCTAGTCTTATATCAGATGGAGGGTCAATCAAAATAGTTGGCAATATGGAGCTGCTCTTTGATTTCAACGAGAAACCAGACCAACCCATGTAATTTAGTTTTATGTTGATGGGATTAGCATTATTTAGTTCTAAATTTTGGAAATAAGGGGTGTTTGAAGAATTATGATTTTCATTACAACTCTCTTTAAGCGGCTCTATATGAGTATGTGCCCTCTTATATATTAATGAATTCTGAAAAATTCCTAATAAAAGTTTTAATGTGTGAGACGAAAATAATACTCGAGTATTATTCCAAAAAAGATATTTAATTACTCTTTTAACCGAGCGACCATAATATTCAAACTGTAAAGAGTAAAGCTCTTTTGGCTTTAATTTCGTTGGTAATACCAAGTGTTGGAGATCAAACAAAGCGGGGTTTTCAGTTAATAATTTTTCCTTAATTTGTCTATGAAGTGGCGTACCTGGAAATGGTGTCAATGGTGTATATTCAGTCAATAAAATCGAAGGCCTAGTAGATACATATTTATCAATTTTTTCAAAATCTTCCCTTGTAAAGTCAGGCTCTACTAGAAATCCAGCACTAATATGAAAGCCTAATTCTGCAGCAATTTGAACGGCTTTTTCGTTTATATCCGCGCTGGTTTGCTTACCTGCGCGCTTTAAAGCAGTTTCATCAATTGCTTCCAAACCAGACATAACGAGAGATAAACCAGCCTTTGCCCATAAGGCATATACATCTTTATGTTTAACAATTGAGTCAGTACGTGCGTAGGCAAAATACCTTTTCTTTATATTATTTTTGAGTAACAATTCCGCTAAAGTCCGCATTCGCTCAGGATCGATGAATGAATGATCATCACAAAACATTATAAAATCTTCTTTTATTGATTTTATTTCATCGAATACGAGCTCCGCAGATCGAGGTATAAATTTTCCATTCGAATACACCCTAACTGAGCAGAATGTGCAGTGATGAGTACATCCAAAAGAAGTTCTAATGGCTGCTACCGATTTTTCAAATAGATAGAAATATTTATTTCGATACTTTTTCGTCAACTCACGGTTGGGATAAGGATAAGAATTCATATCCAAGGGTTGAGGTCTTTTAGGTGTAAATGTAACTGAATTTGGACCCGAAGGAATTGCAAGCCCTCTAATATTACTAAAATTATAGTTTTTGACCTCTACCAACGAGCAAATTTCTCTGAATGTCTCTACACCTTCACCTATGCATATTAAATCTACAAAAGGAAAAGAAAAATCTTCAGGACACATGGTTGGATGATGCCCACCAACAACAGTAAGACACTTTGGAAACTTTTCTTTTATTTTTTTTACCACGACCAATGCGGAGTTACGATGAACTATTTCTGAAGTGACTCCTAAAATATCAGGCTGAAATTCCGTTATAACTTTTTCCAAATCATCTGGAGCCACTTCCAGATCGACTAAACGAACTTCGTGGAGCCCCTTCACCGATGCTCCGATAAGCTCTAAGCCAAGAGGCTCCATTTTAACTATGTGTCGCAACCCTATTGTAATGTTTTCGCAGGGGGGATTAACCAGTAAAATACGCATCCGAACGATAATAAACACGAACATTCGCTTATTTATATGATCTTAATCATAGAACTTAAGTCAATTGAAGTGGTACTGAACATTCAAGTAAGAATTCTGTGCACAAAATCACATGGATTGAATTTACTCAGAGATTTTGTTATATAATTTGATAATAATGTCACCATAGGAGAAATTTTGATTTTTATTGTATCACTCCTTTTTCTAAATTTTTTTGCAACAGCGAATAGCCAGACCCATGACCACCAAAATCATACTAATTTATCAAGAGAATTAAGGTTAGATGGTGGCAAAAAATGGGTCACCGATAAATCACTTAGATTTAATATGTCGGCCATACATCAACATATTAAAATTAATCTTCCTAAAATAGATGATCAAAAGTTAACCTCTGAAGAGTACCTATTACTGAGTGAAAAAATAAACTCAAATATTAAAAACATTTTTAAAACATGTAGGCTTCCCGCGAAAGCTGACGCTCAGTTACATATTATTTTAGTAAATATGATGAGGTCTAATGATATTTTAAAAAGTAAAACTGGAACTGTGGAAAAGAACCATGCAATCCATGAGATCCTAAGCGCCTACAAGATGTATTTGGAGTATTTTGATCATAACGCTAGAAATTAGTTTCAAAAAATACCTGTACTACCTCTTGTACCTTTTCAGGTATTTTTTTATAGAACATCTCTACAACATCTAGCGGTGCAAAACTAAACTCGCAAACATTACAATCTA
>JAMLID010000027.1 GCA_023954355.1 Oligoflexia bacterium
CCCCCCCGGCCGACGCCGCCCCCCCCCCCCCCCCCCCGCCCCCCCACCCCCCCCGGGCCGCGCCCCCCGCGCCCCGCCCGCTCGCTGTGCCTCGTACGTCTATCGTGGGGGCTTGGGTTTTGGGGGTAACCGATAGGATGAAATCGATCGACATTTTTTTGAAAGTAATCGGCTTCATCTTTCGCCCTCCCTTTTTACCGTTGATGAATTTCAACGTGTGCTCTTGTTAGACAACATTGCAGCGGGTATGCCAGGCAATGAACCGAATGATTTCAACAGGTAAAACCCCTGTCTCTTTTTGGAGACGGGCCAGAAAAGCTTTACAGCTGTCTAAAATTTCGTCGAACTTTCTTTAAACTTCTCGTTCTAAAAAAGCAGGAAAATTTTTTTAAACCCAAGGTTTTGCCGATTCGTAAGGCGTATGCTTTTAGGCAATCAACAAATAAGGCTCGTTCTTTTTATAGGATTGAGCATTTTATCTACATTCGAGGCAAGGGCCTGGCCGCCTACCTATGGTCCTGAGTTTACGTTTACGAATCTTGAAATGGTAGAAGCGCTAAAAAAGCTGCCCTATAGTGGTCAGAAAATGGCCAATCAAAAATTTTTAAACCTATGGGTAGAAGAGATTCGCAAAACTTGCCAAGAATGTAAAATCATAGAAAAGAGAGATAAGCATGGCATTGCCTATAAAGTAGAAAAGGGAAGTTTTCACTATACTCTTTCGGTCGATACGGGGGTTCTAGAAGTGCAAATGCCCGGGCTTACTCTAGAAGAGATTCGCGCCCAGAAAGAGAGTATTCATAAAGAGATTTTTCAAGCAGCAGAAAAAATGGGATTAAAGCCGGCTAAAACCTTAGGTGGGGGGCATATTCATATTGGGTATCTTGAAGCTTTTAAGGATGATCCACAGTTGTTTCGTGATTTTGTGGTAGATTATGCCAACCACCCTGACCTTTCGTTTGGGGTAATGGGTTCAAGCTTAGAGAATAGTCCGCCAATTGTGGCATTAGAAAAGAATCAACAAGAAGAGTTTAAAAAGTTAATTGCCGAATTTGATCATTCTTCTATGAGCGGAGAAGACTTAGCCAAGGCAATCGATGAAAGGGTATATACTAAGACACTAAAATATATGTCTCCAAAGCACTACCAAGCCATGAAAATGAGACGAGTGTATGACGAGATTTTTCAAAACCAAAAAACTGTTGAAATGAGAGCAGTTCGCCCTCAGCAATCCGTAGAGCAATATTTGGTAGAACTTGAGTTATTAGAAGAGAGGTTAAAATATTTAAAACGTTGGAAGGGGCGATTGCCTTTAGATCTACCAATCGAATTAGCAAAAGAGCCCATAGATAAGCTTACGAATTTTTATATTTATGTAAGAGAAATGGGTTATTCGTGGGAGAAAGCAAAATTAGTTTTACCTGAAGAGCTATTAGGATTAGAGCCCAATTATCATTTAGGAGATAGGGTAGTAAAGGCAAGGCATGAGCAATTGGCTAAATTAGAAAAAGAGAGCGTTAACTTTAGGGCTCCACTTGATTGCAAAGACTTTTATAAAAAAATCTAGCGTTCATTCTCTAGCATGAGATTACGTATGGCGTGGCTCATTTCATCGCTTCGTGAGCCTAGGCCTTCGATTACACCAAGGCGGTCTTCTTTAGAGCGATTTTGCGAAAGCTTAAATTTTGCTTCTATCGTTTCTGGAGTAAAACGAAACGAAACAATGGCTTTTGATAAACTGTTTCTATCTAGGTCAGGTGGGAGTGAAAACTTCCATGCTGTGGAAGATTCGCCTTCAAAAAAGCGGCTGAGTTTTTTCAAAATATCAATTTGCTCTTCAAACGATTCGAGTAGCTGAATGTGGCCTTTCATATGAACTACTGTATAGTTCCAGGTGGGAACGTCTCTGCCAGAACGGTACCAAAGGGGAGAGATATACGTATGAGGGCCATGAAATATGAAAGTGGCTTGAGAGTTTTTTTGAAAGTGCTGCCACTGAGGGTTGGCCTTAGCCATATGGCCGATGAGTGTTTTGTCATGGCTAGCGGCTGGTTGATGATCAGGATCAAAAATGATGGGTAGGTGATTAATGAAGGGATGTTCATTTTCGGGATGAGAGAGAACCGTAGCAAAGCTATTTTCACGAACGAGCTTTTCGATTTTTGGCCAATCATCAGTGGATGAAAAGTGTTTAGGGGTGTACATAAAAAATTAGCCTATTTTTTTCCATTTAATATCGGGTTCTCTACCAGTTTCCATACAGTCTTTGAGATAAAGATTAATTAATGTTTGGTAGGGTACGCCAGATTTTTTCGACAATTTTTGAAAATACTCAATAATGTCTTCATCTAAGCGAATAGTAGTTCTTGATTTTAATTTTTTTGCGTAAGGATTTTTTATAGATTTTGAGAAATCATATTCTTTCTTCATAGAGCACCTTTTTTATATTCTTTTTGTTCCTTCTTACTGGCTTTTCTTGCTGAGATGATTCTGATTATTTCGTCGCTTTCTTTATATACGTGAACAACTACTAAAAGTTTTAATAGAGAACTCATTCCAAGAAGAATGTAGCGATCTTCATCTTTTGAATGATCGAGGTCGGCAATTAATCTTGCAGTAGTGTCGTAGAAGACGGTTTCAGCTTCTTCAAAAGAAACGCTATGTTTCTTTTTATTCGATTGGTTTTTAGAATTATCCCAAACAAAAATCATGATTTATTATAGCTTGGGTTACAGCTTATGTACATATAATATATGTACATAAGTAGGGTTTAGTGCTGAGAGCAGTAAGGAAGTTCACGATAACTATCTGAAATTTATTCTTAAATTCAAATAGTTTACATCTATTTTCTGAATCTCAGCTGTGCTATATAATGATAGAACCGGGGGTGATCTGGTTTCGACAGGGTCATGAAACCCGTACGTGCACGTCGAGGTGCCATCAGGCCTCGTAAAACAGGTGGCAAATGTTATTCGGCAACGAATACGCTCTTGCTGCTTAATTAATTAAGTAGCTCGGTTCTCTCTGGATTGCCCATGCTTTAGAGAAGGGCCGTCATGTTCATGGGATAGGATTCTGTTGCTGGTATGCCGATAGAGTCCGAAATTTTAGTATGCTTCGCTTAAAGATAGTTTGTTTGTGGACGCTCTTTAAGTAAGACAAAACACAATCTAAACGTGTAGATCGACGGAGAGGATTGTCTTTGGACGTGGGTTCGATTCCCACCACCTCCACCATAAAAGCAAGTAGTCGAACCAGCGACCTTGAAGTTTTTTAAAAAAGGATAGGAATTTGAAATTCCTATCCTTTTTTTTTGCTCATTTTCTTCATTTTCGGCATCGTTTATGCAGGTTTTTAGATATGTTTCTCCAACTTTAAAATAAATCTCAAACCCTTCTTGTGTGATTAAAATTCTATTTACCAAAAGTCTTATAATTTTCGTTTTCAGTTTAGGTGAATCACTAGACCTTAGTAGGCTATTTAATGAGTTTAAAAATGCTGTAAAGTCTTTTAAGGCACCAGGGGCTTCTTTTGTGACTCCGGTTTCTCGAAGAGTTGCTAGCTTTTGTTCTGCATTATTTTTGTGATTTTCAAGTTTTTCCATTTGGCGATAAATAGGCGTTGGCGAAATGCTTTTAGGTAAAGTAGAAAGCCTTTCAGCCAAAAGCTCTAGTTGCTGACCAGCAGAAAAAGATATTTGCTTATATTTTTCAATTTCTTTAGATCCAGGGTTTAACGCATGCTCTTTTTTTGCTTGCTCTAAAAGTTCTTTTGCTATTTTTTCATTTTGTAAAAGTTTAAGAATCTCGTTCCAAACAACAGGCTCAATTTGTTTTGTGGAAACTCTATAAGGCTTACAGCTACGCCTATGTTGTTTTGAAACAGCTCCTTTTTTTTCCGACCAACCGTGTTCATAGTAGGTTACTTTTTCATTTCTGCCGTGAGCAGATCTTCCTATCATTCTATCGCCGCAAGTTTTACAGGTAACAAGACCAGATAATAGATATTCATATCTAACCACTCTATTGTCTTTGTTCCTTCTGTAATTTTTATCTAAAAGAGTGTTTACGCTATCAAATAATTCATGATCAATTATGGCTGGCCAAACGGCTTGCGCTTCTTTAATCCTGCCACTTTGATTGTAGGGTTTAACTCCTAGATAGGTACGGTTGCGTAAAAGAGCCTTTAAATACCCAACAGTAAAAAGTCCAATTCTTGGCTTACCCCCTCCGGCATTTGCTTTTTTAATACGAAAGTTTTGAGCATTTAACCAGCGAGCAGCTGAGGCAAGAACACCTTCTCTTAAAAATGCCTTAAATGCAGCTTTTACGGCAATAGCCGCTTCTTCATCAATTTCTAAATACCCAGGTTTTCCTTCAATTCTTTTATAACCATAGGGGATTGCTCCCCCATTATATAAACCGCGCTGTGCTCTTGCATTAAAGTTTAGAGAAATACGCTCTGATATCTGACGGCGTTCAAATTGCGCAATATTAGCAACGGTAAATAAAACCATCTCTCCAGCTGCCGTAGTGGTATCAAAATTTTCTCTATTAGAGTAAAAGCCACAATCATTTAACTTCATCAACTCCCAAATATCAGAAAAATCTTTGATAGATCGTGATATCCTAGAAAGTTCTGAAACCATAACAAGGCTTATTTCTTTTTTCCGTATGGCAAGTAAGAGCTTTTGTAGTTCAGGGCGGTTTGTGTCTTTTCCTGATTTTGCGCGATCTATATAGACAGCTTTGATATCACCAAAATTTCCTTCCATGTTTTTTAACTGCACAGCGGCTCTTAGTCTTTGTTCTTGATTTTTAATCGAGCCCTCTGGACTTGAGGCTTGTTCTTCTGTTGATACCCTGATGTATAGGGCAATTTTATGCGGTTTATTTTGCATTTATTAACTTCCTTTCGCTTTCATTAGCGTTAGAAGTGTAATCTGGTGCAATGGATTTATTTTGTAGCTGGCAACTACTTAGTTCACCATAAACGATTGCTCCTAGCTCTGCAAGAATTTCTATAAACTCGGATTCTCTTATTGGTTCTAGATGTATAGAAGGTTTTGCTAACCAATATTTTCTAGGCATAAGGTGACCACATTAAAGTTTAGGATCTTCTTCTTGTGAAATTGGTTCTTGTTTTTCTTTTTTTGTGCGCGTACTCGCACGAACTTTTGGTTTAGTGGTTAATTCGCATTTGTTTAAAAGTTCTTTAACTGTGATATTTGCTCCAGACTTTTTCGCATTACGCATTTCTTTAGCTAACCATATGGCAAGCTTTACTTGATCGATATGAATAGATCTAAGCTGATCAATCTCGGCAGATGAAAAAGCCTCTTTAAAGTTTTCTAAGATTAAATTTACAACGTCACTTTTTGAAATATGCGCAATTCCATCTAAAGAAGCATTAGCTTGATTTGTTAGCCGTTGTAATTTTTCTTTTAGATGATCATTGATGGTCACGCGTTCTATATGCTTTTGCACTTTTTTCATTTCCATTTAATCCTCCTTTGTCCAAGTTGAGTTTTTATTAATGATGTATTTCCAATGTCCAAGCTCGTATTCATCGCCAGAAATGTGATCCGGCACCCATACTTTTGTTACTTCTGGGCGAGTAAGTCTTGGATTGAGTGGAGTGGGGGTGTTCTCTTTTTTTCTATGAGCGGCGCAACTTGTTAAACTAATAATGATAATGAATATTGCATATTTCATTTACTTCTCCCTTATGAAAGGCCGTTTAAATATTTATGGGGCTACTGAGGCTTGGAATATAGATTTGAGAGTATCTATATGGATATATAGATAGAGTCACGAAATTTCTTGAGGCTGAGATTTTCTCTAATTATCGAATTTATCTAGAGAAATGGTAAATTGTAAAAAAGGATTTGGATTTACATATTTCACACTATTTTCATGCTTACTTTCTATCATTTTCATATCTTTTTTGTCGTGAGTGAAAGATTGTTCTTCTGTCAAAGTTTCTAAAAAATTGCCAAAACTTATATCTTTTAAAGATTCATTTAAAAACAAACTATCCCATTCCTTTTTTTTAAAATCTTCTAATTCTATAAATAAGTGAATGCCTTCGCGAGGAGTTCCATATTTTCTAGAACTTTCAAGAATTCTTATCGCGTGTTTTTTTGAACGAACAATCCATATGATGTACTTAAATAAAATATGATTGGCATAAAATGAACAAATATTTTCATATCGTTCTGAGGTTTTGGCAGAAGGCTCTACCTCTAATGCCACAACGATTTGTTCATTTTCCTTTTGAATGATCCACAATCCATCCGGTACGTGTTTAAGTTCTTTTCTAAGTTCATTTGGTAAAATTTCTACATCAGTTGTTCTTAGTTCTTGCTCTGTAACAATCGTTACATTTTTAGGTTTAGTTTCTTTCCACCTCCCAAGTAGGGCGCTAACAACTAATAAATCGTGTATTTGGCTTTGAGGTCTATGCTGTTTACTTTTTAACTCTGGTAAATAGTTTTGTTTTAAAAATTCAAATCCACGAGAGCCTAGGCTAAAAAATCTTTTATTTGTGCCTATAATCTTTTCTGCACGAATATAATCGCCTTTTTGTAGCTTTAATAATCTATGGTAGGTCGTTAGCGATGAATTTTTTGAATAAAAGATATATTTAAGAGCTAAAAAGGTTGCAATTCTATGGCGCCAAAGAAATTGTAAAACCTCAATGTCGTTATATGATAATATCGGATTTAATCGCTTTTTCTTCTTCATATTTTTTCTGATCTAAGTTTAATGAAGCTTTGGCAGGAAACTTTTCATCCAAAGCCTTGATGGCTTCTTTAAAATCTAAAAGTGGTGTTTGGATTTCTATTTCCTCTGATCCTAACTGTAAAATAGCTCTTCCTGGAATGTTTGGAAGTTTAGTTGCTTTGCCATTTCCTAAAACGGCAAGGCTACCGCCATGATCATGGATTCTAAAACAAACGGTGGCTGGTAAATTGGATTTTACTTGTGGATCAATTGCTTGTCTATCTGGTCTTTGAGTTCCAAGTATTACATGAATTCCAGCAAATCTTCCAAGCCTTGTTATGCTACTAATTGCTTCTCTAATTTCATGAGTCGAACTAGAGTTCTTTTTTCCTATAAGAAAAATCTCTGCACATTCATCAATGACAACAAATATTCTCCTACCTAAAATATGGCTCAATCGCTCTTCGTTTGACATTTTTTTGTATTCTATAGAGTCAAAAAAATCTTCGATTTTCGTAAGCTTTCTAGCCTTTAAGGCATTGGCACGTTCTTTTAGGTTTCCATTAATGCTGTTAAGGCATTTTATAACGCCATTAGGTTCCATAATAACTTGAGTTTTGGGAAATTTTTCAAAAATACTAAATTCAACGCCGCCTTTTAAGTCTACTAAGTAAAATTCTGATTCTGGCTGATTATATTTGATGGTAGTAATTAACTGTCTCATGAAGGCAGATTTTCCACCGCCAGTTTCTCCAGCAATCAATAGGTGTGGTGTTTTACTAAAATCATATAAATATTCACGGGCGCGATCTCGTCCAAGTAAAAAGTTGTATCTATTAAAACGATCCATTTGATCAATGGACATTTTTCTTGGCATTGGTTCGTAAGAGAAGATTATTTCTATAATACCTTTTTCCTGGATCTGTTTAATTTCATCTATAAAAATGTGCATATTGGCTTCTAGACGATTTCTTTTGCCCTCCCAATCACTTAGCGGAAAACCTCCATTTGTTACTTTTAAAATCATGGTTTTTTCTAAAAGATTTTCTAAAAGTAAAAATCTTGGATATGAGCCAAGGCTATTTTTTAGGCCAACTAAATCAAAAACTTCTATCAAGCTTTTGTGAAATCTCTTTTTCTGAAAAGAGACTGCTATGCCAAATAGCAAAATGGGCAGCCACACTAAAAAATGTGCATAAATTTTAAAAAATATACCTGATGGATAAAGGGACAATACTTGAAACTTTTTGAAAAGGTAAATGTCACATTCGAATAAGACAAAAATGCCAATAATAAAGCTAGTCCAGAGTGAAAAATATAGCTTTTTATCTCTTCTTAAAAATCCATTAAATATTTCTATAAAAATTTTCAAAAGTTCATTTAAAAATTTTAAAATCATATCTAGTTTAAATGAACTATTATTCATTTTTATTCCCATCAAATGTAATAGTGAAAACGGTTCCTTTTTTTACTTCTATTGTGGGCTGACGATTTTTTATTTCTTCCATTGAGGATTTGGCTTGCTCTGTTGCGGCCTGAGAAAGGCCACTTAGAGCTGCATCTTTAGCTCTTGGTTGCCCACTATAATCTTGGAAACCTAGTGCCATACCAGAAATAAAATTAAGTCCCGCACTTGCGGCTATCTTCAAACTGATATCGCCAACTCTAGAGCCATTTAATCCTAAAATACTATCTTTCCCATCAAATGCCTGTGCTGAAATTCCTACTACCTTCCCATCCTTTAAAATAGCTTTTTTAAACTCTATATATAATCTATCTTCGCTTGATCTACCGTAGCCTAAAATTTGTGTATCAGAAGGAAAGATAGTTGTTCCAGATGCTCTTAACGACTCTATGATTTTTGCTTTAATAAGCCCATTTGTTCCCCCAGAAAGAAGAACGGCTTTTGTCTCTACACCTGGAGGAATTTCCAAATTATTTGAAAAATTAAGAATTTTAATAGGGCGCGAAGTGTTTTTGATAATCTTATTGGCAGGTGCCAGCTTTTCTTTTTTTAAAATTAAAGACGGTATGTTGAATGTTTTATTTTCTTGTTTAGTTGTTAGCGGAATGGATTTACTTATGTATTTATTTTTACGGTTCGACGGTGAAATAAAAAGTACAAAACTTAGTGCGACACAAGAGGTTATTAAAAACCAAAATTTATGTTTTTTTACACTTCTTCCTATTTTTTGAACAGATTCGTCAAAAGAGCGTCTACCAAAAGATCTATTTTTCATATTTGACCTCTATAGATGTATCTTTTTTATCTCTTACAAAAAGACTCTCGTCTCCTTTAAGACTTGAGATAAGATGAAAAAAACAACGACGATTCTCTAAATAAACAATTAGATTAGTATTCGCTCCGGTTTTAATAGATTTAATCACGAGATCGTTTTGAATACATTTTATATCAAACCCACTTTCTCCAGGAATTGCGTCTTTTGGTGGGCTAAGAAAATTGAGAGTAAGCACTCGATTCATCTGTACACGAACAACTTGAGATTTGGTTTCATCGCAAGAAATCTTTTTACCAATTTCAGCTTTAGAGATTATTGGAAAAAGAATTAGTAAAATATAGTTAGTCATTTTTTACCTCTTTTATTTGTTCTACTACTGTGAGAATAAGGCCGTAGGGATTAGTTATGCTTCTAGGTTTAGAAGCTATTTGTACGACTAATATAGTTGATATGGCAGATCTAGCTTTTTGAATGGCAATTAATCGATCTGCCTCAATGATAAATTTATTATCTTTTGCTTTTATAACTCGAATTATTAGGCGTTGATCAACTCCACCACGATTTAATTCATTTTGCTCTTTAGTGCGTGCAGCTAATAAATCATTAGCCAAAAATGAGGCTGGATCTCGTTCTATGATAGAATCAAAGCGAAGGGAGAGAGCAGTTTTAATAAAACTCTCAATTTCTGCTTGTGTTTGATTGTTGCTATTTGCTTTTACAAGCGTTGTTTCGCAGGCTCTTTCGATTAATATTGCTTCTTTAGAAAAGTCTAATGCAAGCAAAATGGCAAATATTAATGAAATTACAGATAGCGATATAGTGGCTATTTTTAAACTAGAGTCTTCTATTATTTCCCTTATTTTGTTTTGCAAGAAATGCATCTCTTACCTCCTTATAGTTTTTTGGTGTTATGGGAGTGTATTGTCTGTCTTTTGAGTTTTGGCTTAAACCAGGGGCTGATTTTCTTATGCTATGATTTGTTAGTTGCGATCTTGTAAAGCTTCTACCTTTACTTAAAGCATATCCTCCAACTTTTCTTGCTGAATTTAGTGCAGCTGATTTAGTTTTTAATAGTGCTGTTTGCGGAGTAAGGGAGGCGGCTCCCATAATCGCCCCTTGGGTTTCTGTTGCCAGATTACTAAAGCCAGAAAATATAGCTTTTACGACTTTAGGTGTCATTAAAATAGAAATCATGAGCATAAGATTTAAAACTATACTTGTAAGCCAGTTTGCGGGTGAGTGAGGATTGTTGATATCTGAAACTGCTGTACTCCAAAGTAGTGCCGACATACACGCCCAAACGATTTTCCACATACTTATTTCTAAAATGCTACGAAACATGGCTGTCGTAGCCCCAGCTGTTTGAGGAAAGATATATAGAGATAAAATTAATGGGCTAAAAACATAAATCAAAGTCCAGCAAAAAAGAAATGCAGCTTCTGCAAAATAAACAGTCACATAAAGACAAAGAAATGAAAGAAAAGATAACAAAATAGTTATAGTGTTTCTCAAAGATGTCCAAGAAAAAGAGAATTCTTTTAATTTTTCACCAAGACGACTTAATACGAGCTTAAAGTTATTCAAATCACCAATTTCCGCAGAAATTGAATCAGTAGTATCCGCAATAAAATTCATTATATGGGGTAAGCTAATGAGCAGAAACGTTGCAATAAGAGCGCGACCTATAAGGATATTAAATCCAGGCGTTTCTCCTATGGGTAGTTTTAAAAATTCTATAACTATAGCAATTAAGAAAAAGCTAAGTAAAAGTGTAAAAAAAGCGTTTTGAAATATAGCGTGAAGCTTTTGAGCTTCAAGAGATAAGAAATTTAAATCCATTAAAACCTCGGACGTTGAAAGGAAGGGCTTGAGGCTTTAAGAGAATTTGCAATATCTGATGCGCTTTCAAGGTATTGCTCTGTTTGATTCTTTTCTATTTTATTAGATTGGGCAGCTTTTTGAGCTTCAAGTTTTAAGAGAGTTCCTTGCGCACGAAGTTGTTGATTTAAAACATGTAGCATTACGCCTAGAGATTGCGCTGTAAGCTTTGCAGCGCCTCCAGGTGAAACAGAATGAGAATAACTTTTTATATCTTCGCCAATTTTATCAATACTTTTCGTGTATTCATAAATGCTATTGTTCATTAATATGGCTTCTGCAATAGCTGTATCGACACTTTTTTGTGCAGCTGCATCTGGTGAATCAACTATGACTCCAAAAATGGTGTTAAACTTTTTTAAAATATCTTCTATATTTTTTAATTCCCCATACATACCAGGGTCTATATATGGGCTTATTGTATGAATCATTCTGAGAGAATCATTTATTCCTCTATGCACATCTTTTAGAAGATCTAAATTATCTTTATTATTTGATAAGATTTTTTGTAGTTCTATGAGTTGCTTTATGTTTTGAGCAAGAATTTGCGTTAAAACTACTACATCACCTCCAAATAGGTCGGCTCGTGCTGTAGTAGAAAATAAAAGTGAAATAAGAATAATAAAAATCTTTTTAATAAAATGCTCCTTTTTTAAAAATTAGCGCCTTGTGGATATTTTTCTGATAGATGTTTGAGAAGGTCGTAATTAGAGAGGTTTGTAGCCTCTTGCTCTTTTTTTAGTAAAATATAATCTTGTGGATCAGTGGTGGCTAACCAGTATTCTAGTGGGGTAGATTCGATAGATACGACACTCTTTTTATCTTCACACATTAAATAACTTTGAGAATACTCTCCTTTTTTTTGTGCTAAGTTTTGTATAAGAAAAACTTCTCTCTCATTTAGACGAAGTACATCTGCTAACCTCTTAAAATCAGCACCAGATTGTTTTAAAATCCATTTAATAGAAGCATTGGGTAATATAGCTGTTGCAGCTTTTGAATTTGCAAAATCGTCCATATTTTGTGAAATAGCGATTGCAGAGGCGTAGTTTTTACGAAAAGTCCTAAAAACCTCTCCAACGAACTGGCTACCTGCATCGCTTTCTAAAAGTTTCCAACACTCATCAAAAACTAAAAACTTCATTTCTGTTGGATCTTTTTGAACTTCTCTCCAAACTAAATCAGTAATTGTATATAAAATAGCCGCTTGTAATTCAGGGTGTGACTCCAATCCCTTAAGATCAAAACATACAATGCGTTTTTCTAGATTTATGTTAGTGTCGCAGTCAAGAAGCTTTCCATACGGCGATTTATTGCTCCATAGAGATAAGATTTTTCCAATTTTTCTTACTTCATCAAGTTCTGATTGAAGAAGATTCTCTTTTAGGTCTGATATTTTAGGATTTTTTCTTTCTTTGTAAATATTTTGAATGGCATTTTCTATTTCTGACTTTTCAAGTTTAGCTAAAGATTTTTTGTCATCTTCTTTAGTCATAATTTGTACTAAGGTTGTAAGAAATATGATTTTTTCATCATTTACGGCACCTTCGATATCAAATGGATTCATCGTGATTCCCTTTGATAGGGAAAGTGGAATATATTGACCGTTTAGTTGCTCACATATCTTTTTATAAGAGCCACCAATATCTAAAATAAATATTTTAGGATTCTGGGCTAGCATTTGTCCCATCATCAAATTTGTTAAATAACTTTTTCCTGAGCCTGAGCCACCTGATATGACTTGGTTGGCATTGGTTAGGTTTGGTGAAAATGGGTCAAAACTAAATAGCGATCCATTTTGGTTTCGCAATAAAATCGACGGTTTTGAAAATCCATTCCACAACCCAAACAAAGGAATAAGATCTGCAAGATTAGAAGACTTTAAACGCTTAGAGCGCTCTTTACATCTGGCATTTGGGATAGATGATGCTGCAAAAATGTCAAATGCGGCATAGCTTTCTACAAAACCTTCTGAACCTGAAAGCTCGCGTATTACCTGTAGTACATGATTAACCTGAGAGTCGAGTTCTTCATTGCTTTCAGAGCGTAGTATAATTGACAGTGATACAGAGAATATCTTTTCCCCATTTTTAACAACATCATTTAATAAATCTTCTACGTCTTGTAATTTTGCCTCACTTTCTAAATCAGATACTCCTTTTTTTCCGTTTACCAATGCGTAGGCCATACGTCGATTTAGCTTTAGCCATTCAATTTCTTTATTTTGATCTGGTATATGAATAGAAAGCTCTACTTTAGACGAAAAAGGAAGATTCATTAAACTTTGAGCCATTCCAGCATAAGTTATTTCTGGCAAAACCTTTAGTGTGATTACTCGATGATTTGTACTATTTAACCTAAATCCCTTAATCTCTTTTACCATGTCAGATAGAAGCACTCGGTCTCTTATATCTCTTTCGTCAATTGTGCTTAAAGGGATTGGATAGTTTGGGTTCCAGGTATCAAAAATTAACTCAGCCGTTTCAACGGGAGATAATAATTTTGGCTTTAGATCAGCGTAGGAAAGGTTTTGCTCTATATCAGTTAAAAGTAATTTTGCTTTTTCTAAAGATTTTTTAAAGTCTGTCTCGATTTCTTTAGAATTCTGGAAAAGAGTAATCTTTTTCTTTGAAGAAATGGTGCGAAAAAAAACAAAATTCCTTTGTATAGGCAAAAGTCCAA
This sequence comes from Oligoflexia bacterium, assembly GCA_023954355.1. GTDB lineage: Bacteria > Bdellovibrionota > UBA1018 > CAIPTA01 > CAIPTA01 > JAMLID01. The sequence goes on from JAMLID010000027.1 coordinate 13,526, forward strand.
AATCTGCCATTTTATCTAAACGACTAATTCTTGCTTCTGCTAGGCTTTTTACTAACCCTTCAGAGTTTTTAGCCATTGATAAGTGTTCATTTAATTTATTTTTATTTTCTTTTTCAATGATCTGAACAAACTGCACATCTATATTTTGAGGAAGGCTTCCCAGAAATGTATGTATTTGGTTTTTAATTTGATTTAGAACATCGTCTGTTGCGGAAGAAACATCTTTTTGTAAAAATTCAAAGCCAAAACCTAAAGAGCTATCTTTAAAAACAGTAATTTCTTTTTCAAAGCCCCAAACTTCAAGCTTATCTACTAGATTCATTTTTACCTCTATTCAGAGAGCCTGAATTAAAACAGGATAGATATTTTGGGCTAAGATAAAATTTTATCAAATGATTGAGATAGTTTTCAGGTTTTCCTCGTTTAGTTAAAATGAGCGTAATGGCTAAAATGATAGTAGGAGTGTATACAAAGTATATCTTTAGTATTCCGCTAAAGCAGATATTTAAAAGAGTGCAAAAAGTCACAATCAGAAAAATATCTGTAATTTCTAACCATAGAATAAGTGACTTTTTATCTAAGCTCCTGCTAACTTTTGTCTGATCAATCATAAATAATTCCTTGCTTATTGAAGATTAAGTTCTGTAATTTCGGCTTTTAAATATTTAATGAACAATACTTCTGATTAAAGTAACGATAGATTCTGCCCCAAAAGAAAGTACAGCACCTGTAATGGCAGCTCCTAAATATGACCGAGCATTCGGTGAGCCAGTTAAATATGCAAGTCCCGAAAAAAGAAGAGCAAGCACACTAAGAAGCGGTAAAATCGTACCAAGTAGCTTTTGTTGAAGAGCAAGCATAGATGATTCAACCGATGCGTAACTAAATTCTGGAATGATCAGTAATACGATAAAAATTAAAAAAAACGATAAAAATACTTTCATAGTTCTCCTGTATAAATAAATTTATAAATGTGGCTATTCTTTTGGGAAGAGGCTCATATACATATGTGATCCAAGATCAGGAAATCTTAAATAAAGATGAGTGCGTACATGATCCAGTAGTTTTCCATAACCAACGGGGTTTTGGAAAAGTTCTGATCCATCCTCTTTTACAATCATTTTTGAAAATATGGTAAACCCTATATCTTTATTCTTTGTAAGGTAATAAGTGATTCCAGGGAAAAGCATTAGATTTAATTTGTAGTATTTTTGACAGTTACTCTTGAATGCGTAACCACATATGCGAAGTTGGCTAAGCTCCTTATTTATTTCCCTTCCTCTATATATTTCATGTTTTGTGTGCATTTTAACTCCTATTTTGACTCTGACACTGAATGCAAAAAGCAGCTGTTGGGATTGCAAATAGGCGTTTAATAGGAATTTGACTGGTGCATCTTATGCATTTTCCAAAATTACCGTTTTCCATTCTACGTAAAGCAGATTGAATTTCACGTAATTGCGTAGTGCTTTTCTGATGTAAACTTGCCTCAGTTCTAAACTCTATTAACCTAGCTACTAAATCTATTTCGTTTTTGCAGTCGTCTCTCTCTAGTGGTGTTAAGAAAGGTTTTTTCCACTCTCTTAATTGTGATTCTAATTTATTCTTTAATTCTTGCTTTAAGTGACTGAGAGCTTTAGCCTCAGTCACTATATACGCTCCAACGAAAATCTATTCATTTGATGCTCATTTCTTTGTTCTTTATTTTCTTCTATCTCTTGTGGACTTAGTTTTGTGCATGTACACGACTGAAAAGTGCATACCGCGATAATTAATATGGTTAAAAATTTCATTTTTCCTCCTAGGTTCTTTGTGAAAAGCCGCAGTGACAGCAATATGGGTGTTTAGTGCTTAATTTTGTTTCTCCTCCACAGATACGGCAGCTATAATACCAATCTCTAGAGACGCTGAATTCTCTTGGGTCTAGTGGTTTGTAATAATTATAATTTTCAAAAAGGCCTTGAAGATCGACTTCTTCCGTTGCGTTTACTTTTTGTTCTTTGATTCTTCTAGGTTCTTGAATGTATTGCTCGTTTTGTTCTAATGACATTTCCATTTTAAAAGTCTCCTTTCTAGGCCATAGAGCGAAAGGTGTACCAATGTGAAACGCTGTTTAAATTGAATACAGGGGAAAATATTTCAAAATGAAACGATTTTGTTTCATTTTGAAATGAGATTTTTCATTTTGAAACGAAAAGCGATTTACTTAAGGCTGAGTCCAAGGCTCTTTAAACGACGAAAAAGGGTCGCTTTTGAATACCCCGTTGTTTCTGATAAATCAGATAAGTTGTTATTTTCACTGGATGCTTTTGTTAAATACGCGCGTTCTATATTTTCAATAAGATGCGAAAGGGGTACAGGTTCTTCAATAATTTGAGAAACTAAGGAATCGATTTTTGAAGGAATTTCTTTAGGCATAGAAGTAGCTAGTGTTTCTTTTATGCTAGGGAAAAGATTTATAATATCGCTTTTTCTGATTATTGGAATTTTTACATTCGCAATTAACGTATCTATTAGAGAGCGTAATTCACGGATATTACCTTTCCAGAAAAGTGTTTTCATATAATCAAGGGCTTCATTAGAAAATTCTTTGTCAATACTTCCTATACTCGACAAATAACTATCCGTAAGAAATGAAATATCTTCTATTCGGTCTCGAAGTGGCAGTAAATTAACTCTAATTTTAGAAATACGTGCTACAAAGTCATGTAATAACTTTCCAGAGGCTATGGCTTCATCAATAGGAATATTGGTCGCGGCGATAATGCGGAAATTTGACTTAATTTCTTCATTTGATCCAACAGGAGAAAATACACCATCATTTAATACTCGTAATAATTTTTGCTGTAAGTTTAGTGGGATATTATGAATTTCATCTAAAAAAAGATCCCCACCATCGACTAGCTTTAATAGTCCGATACGATCCCCATGAGCGCCCGTGAAAGAACCTTTCTTATGACCAAAAATCTCACCTTCGAATAAATTTGCCGATAATGAGGAGCAATCTAGTATTTTTAATGGGCGCTTTTGATCAAATACTTTAGCATTAGCATGAATTCTACGAGCGATAAGCTCCTTTCCCGTTCCGGACTCTCCATAGATCAGTATGTTTTGATGGGGCAGTATAGCGTCAACTTTACGTAATACTTCTTTTGCTTTTTTACTAATTGTTTTAAATCTATTTTTTTCTTCTACTAAAAACCCTTCTCTATGCATTTTTGAAAGTAGGGCTTGTTTGCAAAGCCAAGAAAGTTCTTCATAGGCCATTGAAGAGCGTCTTAAGTACCAATCTACCCCATACTGTTCTACTGCTTTACGCATAGTTTCTTCTTCTTCTGAGGAAGAAACGACAACAGTATAAATATCGGGATTAATGCTTTTTATTTTAGTAGAGGCTTCTAATCCTGTCATTCCAGATGAGTGAGGCGACTGAGAAAAATCAATATCAAGTATTACAAGATCAATCTTTTTACTTTTAATTATATTAATAGCCGCTTCCGCATAATCTACAAAACTAAAGGCCGGTAAAATATTATTTGGCAATTGTTTGCGTAAATTACTCTCTATTACTAGACGCTCATGAGCCATGTCTTCTGCTAAGAGGATATTGAGCTCAAGCATTTGCTCCTCCTAGAACTGGTAATAGAATTTCAAATTTAGCACCATCAGCATATGAAAGAGCGTTTATTCTTCCACCGTGTTGAGTAAAAATTTCTCTAGTGCTTGATAGTCCAAATCCCGTACCTTTTTCTTTAAAAGTGACAAGTGGCTCAAATATCTTTTCTAAATTTTCTTGAGCTATACTATTTCCATTATCTGTATATAAGATTTTTATTATTCCAAGATCATTTTTAGAAAAAGTTAAATCAACTTTTGCATCAATTTTTTCATCTGCGGTATTTTCAATTAGATTTAAAAAAGCTGTTTCTAGTTTTATTCGATCACCTAGAGTTTTATAGTTAAGATTACCATTAAAATGCATTGAAATTTGCTTAAGCTTTTTATTTTCTTTTACACGTGTTTCTATTGAATTAAAAACTTCGCTAAGAGTTAGTTCTTCTCTTGCTATATTTACTTGCTTTGTAAGCCTGAGGGCCTGCTCTAGTGATCTTTTTCCACTCTGTATTCTTAGGGTTAGAGACAGGATTGCAGTTAATAGGTCTTCTCGCGGTACTTCGTCAATCAGATTGGGTAATGATTTTAAAAAGTTTTCAGCCTCATTAAATGGTGCTTTTAAATCATGGCTTACTTGGCCTACAACTAGCCCTAACTGTTCAAGGCGAGTTTTTCTTTCAAACTTTTCTTTGTAATCTTTTACAAGAAAAACTAGTTCCTCAATAGATTTTCCAAAAGAATCAAATTCGTCATCATCTGTATTGTTTGAAAAAAGTGTCTGTACTTCTCCCAGAGCTTCAGAAGCTTTTGAAAGGCGAGATACTAAGAGTTGCTCTTTTTTAAAAATGGCTAAATAAAGAATGGAAAAAATTGCGGTAATGACAAGTGTTAGAGCAATTTCTAAAAATATATATATTTGTGGTGGGCTTTTTAAATTTGTATTTAATGAAATGGCGAATTTATATTGTTCTATAGGGTTTTTTGAGGAATTCCCTTCTATAAAAATAGCTTTTTTTGAGGCAATACAGATTGAAGGTGAAATAAAATTACAATTAGAAATTAGCTTTTTAAGCTCAGGTTTTTCATCAAGAGAATAGCTTTGAAAGTCATCGTCGGTTTTAATTATTTTTGAAGAAAGTAATTCGTCACGTAAGGAGCGTGTTTTGTGTAAAATAATATCAGCTTCATGTGAACGCATAATTGAGAAAATAGACTCAGCTTTTGTACTCGTAAGACCGGGAACGATATAGTTTCTAGATAAGGTTAAAAATCCCAAAATTATGGCTAAAGCCAAAAGAAATAAAGTCACATAGACGGAGCGAAAACTAGAGCGAGTAGTTTTTAAAATCATTCCATAACCTCTATCTCGTAAATAGGAATTGTCCCGTCGTAACCATTTACTCGTTCAGTATTGATTTTATTCTTTTTAAAGAAATGTATATAGGATCTCACTGTTAGCGGAATAATTTGACCGCTAGACAAAAGATCCTTACAGGCTTGCTTTATTTTATCAGAACGATTTTTGTCATTAGTTTCATGGGAGGATTCGGAAATTAACGATTTCAGTTTTTCAGGTGCTTTATAAATAGCATATGGGCCTACAGCTTGAAGATAGAGCTCAATTTCAGGAGATTCTGTGTTCATACCTTGGCTTAAGAACCAATAATCAAATGGCTCATTTCCATCTACTAACCTCACTTCGATATCTAAAATCTTAAATGTATTCTTTATTGCGTCAATTAAGGCTCCTGATTTACGTGAAGAACGGATTTTGATTTCTTTGGGCAAAAGAATATTCTCTTTAAAAGAGATTTTGGGGATCTCATCTTGGCTCAAACTACCAAAAGTTTTTGGAGGGAGCAGTTGTTTAGATAAGCGCTCAGAATTTGTTGTATTTTTATATTGAAAGTGTTTTTGGAAGGTGGCTGCTACTACTTCTTTCACTTCTAGAGGTAGATTATTTGAAGCTGATAAGAATACGGACATAGAAGGCATAGTAATGGCCGAAGAGTAACCTAGAGACTCAGCATATGGAAAAAAAGCATCTGCATCTGAGCTTTGCACTTCTATAAAGTCTGCATTGCTTTTTTGTAAATTTTCTTGAAACTCTTCTATAGAGTCGGATTTACGAAATAAAAGCGTAACATGAGCTGGAGAGTTTTCTCTAAAGCGAAGATAGTAAGGATTTTTTTCTAAAACTACCTCTTGTGAAACCACATCTACTTTTTTGAGAAAGTATGCGCCACTTGTTACGTCAAGATTTATGATGTTTCCCTTTTCGTCTAAATTCTCTTTTGGAACAATCCCAAACTCAGGGGTAGAGAGCATGAATAGGAAAGAGGGGGTTGCTTTGTGTAATTCAATTTCTAATTGATTTACGTTTTTAACTCTAATGTCCTTAATAGTTGATTTACCATTTATATGGCCATTTTCTTCACGCTCAATCAATCTTTCAAGAGACTTTTTGACATCATCTGCTGTAATTATGCGTCCATTACTAAATTTTGCATTATTTGAAATTTCAAAATTGTAGATTGTATTTTCTTTATTAACTGTGACTCCGTTAGCAATGGCGGCGCTACCTTTTTCTCCAATAAGCGTATCCCAAAGATTAAAATGAAGATGATAGAGAGGAATAGTAGAGATGTCTTCAGGAACCAATGGCCTATCAGGCAAATTTCCCTGAAGAACTATTGTTACTGATTTTTTAATTTCTTGACTCATTAATACTTTCCTTACTCCAAACAAAATACATATACTCAATAAAAATGTAGCTATAATAGCCAACTTACTTTTCATTTATCCGTTACCAAAGCATAGTGGACTGTCGCCGTCGATATCTTTTGCTGCTTTGGGATCGATAATAATTTTTTCATCGCTATTGTTTTTTTGATTATCGCTTTTCTCGCCAAGGTCATTTACTGAAGTTTGAATCGTTTTATTGGCTAGTTTTTCAGCTAGTGCTGGCATTGAAAAAAATAGAGCTAAAGTTGCTAATATTCCATATATTGGTTTCATATATTCTCCTTTTTAAAATAAACGATGTAGCGGTAGTTTTTGATGTCCATAAATTTTAAGAGGTTTTTAGTATTTATTAAGTTTTTTCGTAAAGAGAAAATAAGTCTAAAATCTTTGATTCTATCTTTGAAAATTTTATTTGCTCTTGTGTAGTTTGATAGTTTTAAAGGTTGATAAATTTTTATGTTTCTTAGCTCTGTCCAGCTTTTGAGAACTGATGAAATTAAAGAACTTGATACAGACTGCACCATGGCTGTTGTGTCTTGATAAGGAAAGCTAATTGCAGAAAGCCATCTATTATTTACGCGTGAGATAAAAATTTTGTGATTTTTAAAAAATGAAAATGTGATGCCATAGCAAAATTCATTATGATTTAATTTTTCCAAAAATAAGGTTTCTAAAGCTTCATTTAATGCGTTTTCTGTTGCTCTTGATTCTATAGGGTGGGCAGCTATTCCAAGAATTAATCGTTGTTCAGTTATTAAGAGGCTATGAGTAAAGAGTCTTTCTATTAGTTCTGAAAGACATTTTTCTTTTGCTGTAGAAAGTGAAAATCCAACACCTTCGGCGGCATAGCCAAGTTCAGAAATTTTTTTTACACATCGAATGAAAGCAATTGAGCGAAAGTCTCTATAAACTAGATAGCTCATGTTTCCCCTCTTTCTATATAGTTAGGGCGCAAAGTACTATTATTTATGTGGCGTGTCAAATTATTGATTCATTAATATTTAGTGATACGATCAAAGAGTTTTAAACCTTTTTAAGATAAATATAATTTTTGAAAGCTTTCAGATAGTATTTCTCGATATAATTTGGGATTTATTGAGAAGAATATGTATTCATCGAGAGTTAATGTAGATTGATAGATCGCCAAAAGCTCTACTAGCTGGTTCATTCTTGGGGAAGAATTCCCAAGCTCAATACTTTTTAATTCTATAAGCGAAGTATGTTTCAGTGATTGACTTATCTCTTCCGTGCTTTTATTTATTTTCTCTCTATTAGCGGTCAGGATTTTTCCTGTCACATTTCGAATTATTTTGGATGAAAATAAATGATTTTGAATCATATTTTTCCTAAATCTCACGTATTTTAGTGAAATGCTAGTGATTTTCGCAAAAACTGAATTAATTTGACTTAAATTGAATGATTTTTTATTAGAGCTTCGTTATCGTATAGGAATGGCAAAACAAAGAAGTAATTCAGCAAAGAAAAAGCTCGGAGGTCAGCCTTTTAGAACTGTAACCGAGCGTAAAGAGTTCGTAGATAATATAAGAAAAGAAGTCTTGGGGCGTTTAGAAACGGCAAGAGCAATGGAGGAGTTCACAAAAAGCGAAGAGTATAGTTTTTTTAAAGAAAAATTTAAAAAAGGAATGTTCTGTCGCTACGGATCTGATCTTGACGATATTGTTCACGTTTCTTTAGATGATGGTGGTGTTCAGGTAGAGATATCTGAAGAGGCAAAAGACACAAAAAATCAAAACGAGCTGGAGCTTATCGGGCAACTTGTAAAAAGTCTAAGTAATAGCTTAGTTATTTCGTATTTTGAAGCGATGGGATATTTGCCGAAAGATTTTTCAAGAAGCGCAGAGGTTTCAACAAAAATTAAATCTAAATAGTAGAGTTCTCGTTTTAGATAAAAACAACAATTTGATATGTCTTTCTGTTTAAAATAGGCTACGTGTAAATGAATTTTCCAAAAATCAGCAAAAATTTATTGGCGGTTTTTTTAATATTGAGCGTGTTTTCCTGTGGAAAATTTTCAGATAAGTTTGGTCGTCAGTCACTTCAGTCAACAAACCTTCACTTTAGCTCTACCGATCCAACTTCTTTAGCCTTACCAGGAAGAATCATGATCTATATTTTAGGAGTTAATGGTAGTCCATTTTCTACAACTATGGCTATGGAGAATGAAGCTGATCCGTATGCCACGGTTAGTGTTCCTAACGGATCATACAGAATATATGCAATTGGGTGGGAAGGCCCCACTTATCCTGTTGAGGGAAATCCCAGATGCGCATATGGTGATAACGGAGCAATTATTAACCTAAATGGTACTGATCGAGTTGTGCAACTGACTTTTAACGCAACCAATTGCGCTTATAATCAGGATTCTGTTTTTTCTGAATTGCAATTTAGTCATGCAACGCTCGGTTTTCGTAATTTGAAAATGCGAATATGTACTGGGGGCGCAACGAATACTGCGACGGCTTGTAATAGTCCATCTGCTGCACATGATGGACGGTACATCAAAATGTCACTTAAAGGTTACAGAAGAAATGGTGATACATTCATTGAAGATTCTAGTAGAGGCTTAGATCAATTCGGATGTGCCTCAATTTCGTCGGTAGGGATATCAAACACGGCTAAGCAAGTTCCAGCAGGAAATTCTGCAGCTGGGTATCCAAAATTTATTTATTTAGAGCTTAGTATTCATACGGACTCTAGCTGCGCTAGCGCTCCAATTAAAACATTTCATATGAGAGAAGGTTTTGCGAACATTTTACCTGGGCTAACGGGTAATTATTCGACAGGCCCAGATTCGTATATATTCTTGAACGGAGATTAAAGTTCTTCTGTCTGCTTAGGTAAGTGCTAAATAGGATTTTACAGAGATTTTCGATTTTCTGCATATAAGAATCTTTTCAGTTTTTTAAAATTTGACTCCCAGGCCAAGAGAAATAGTAAAAGGATTGTAGCTAGAATTTACTGTGGTGGTTTCGGCTCTTACTTTAGAAATTCCGTAAGAAAGTAGAGATGAAATATAAACCGATTTAGAAAAATACCAATCATAGCCTAGCTCTAATCTTGCGCCAATGCCGCTATAGGATTCAGTCGTTATGCTGCCAGCAGTTTGCTTATAAAAAAGACTGTTGTATGTCACGCCAAGACCAAAAAATAGATCAAGTGCATAAATTCTAGGTACTATCGAAATATATTTTGTAGATAAAGACTCCGAAACTGTCGCTTCGTTTGAATTGTTATTCAGATTAGTTGTTTCATAGGAAACTCGAAATCCAAGGCCATATCCTTTTGTGGTAGTTGCTTTCATTTCTCCAGAAAATCCATATCCGCTGCCTGAAAAATAAGCTTTACCTCCGGTTGGGCGAGATAGGCTACTTTGATCGTATACACCAAATGCGCCTAATCGAAGCTCCATATCACTACTGGCCTGTGCCGTAGATACTAAAGCCGCGAAACTTAGAGCTGATATAAGAATAATGCGAATCATTGAATTACTCTCATTCCCGTGGGAGTGGCAATGGCAGGGCTAGAAATTGATTGTACATAGTTACAATTCGAATCTATTTCATAAATAATATTAGCTGTACCATCCGCAATTAGAAGATTTCCATTTGGACGAAAGGCTAAAACGTCAGGGTCAGCAGAACCAGCATAATCACAAGAGGTCGCGGAGAGAGTCGCATCTGTATATATACGAACTATATCCCCTGTGCCGTTATAGGCAGCAGCTATCCTGCCATCGGAAGCAGAAGCGCAATCATTAATACCCAGAGTGCTATAACTAGCAGTAGCCAACTGCGTGCCATTATCATCATAGGTTCGAACAGCTTTAGTTCCGGTCGCGCATAGAACAAATCCCCCAGAGCTAATTTTTTCTAGGCCGGTGCTAGTAGTTAGTAAAGTTTTTGGCCAGCCTCCAGCAGCAATCCTTGATCCGTTGGCATTAAATCTTTCTATGGCACTAGTTTCAATGACTAAAATATCACCACTACTTAAGCGAGTTAAATTTCTAATATTTCCACTCAGGTTTGAGTTTAAAATAAAAACTTCGGCTGAACTTTTTCCTGTTTCTAGGTTTATTTTCATGACTCTATCAACTCCGTCTACTGGAACTAGAATATGAGTAGAGTCATAAATTCCCACACCATAAGGTGTATCCGTTGTTTCTCCATCAAGGACTAATAACTCGCGCAGAAAATTACCATTTGGATCGAGCATAACAACTGACTGATTAATTGCGCTTGAGATAATAATGTGGTTTGAAAAATTTGAAGTACTTGTACCAGGAGGGGATGTAACAAGCCCCGTTTTTGGATGTAAACCACAACCCACAATCATAAATATGAGTGAGAGGAAAAACACAATCCAATGCCACCTTCTGTGACAACAAGTTTTCGTAAAATCCATATTACGAATCAACATATTTTCTTTATCGTCAAAAATTTAGACAAGGTTAAGGAAAATTAAATAAATATTCCTACTCGCTACCGGTTCAAAGAGACCGTTTTCAAGTAAAAATCATAAATTTTGGCTTTAGACTTCTTTCTTGTTTGTTTAAGCAATCTTAACCATGCTAGTCTTAGACTAAGAGGGTCAAGGAATGATCCTGACATAGGCAAGATGCTGATTATGAAGAAGTTTATACTCCTATTTTTTTCACTAACTACTTTTGCAAGTGCAGATTGCGATCATTCCGCGCCCTCTAATTCTTGGAAATACATGGAAGAAAAATCTATATTAAATTGTATTCAAGCTTCTAGTGAAACTAGCCAAAAAATCAGCTACTCAATTGAATTGGCAAAATATTATTATTCTAAAGCTGAATTTAGTTTAGTAGAAGAGTCTTTGCAGAAATTGAGGAATGAATTTCCTTTCAATTTAGAGGTATTATTGGCCTTAAGTGACTTTTATTTAATTCAAAAGAAGTTTGGTTTAGTTAATGGCTTATTACAGCCCGTTAAAGACTTGTATATAAAAGAAGAAAAGTACTTAAATGCTTTAGCGAAAATAGAATTTTTAGATAACACTAGTGGAGATTTAAGTACAGGCAGTAAAGGTCAAATAAATATTGATCTTTTGATCAAACACTCTCCAAAAATCTTAAAGGCTAAAATTCTTAAAGAATTACGTGAGAATAACTATAAAGAAGCAAAATCAATTGCAAGCAAAATACCCAGTACTGCAGGAAAAAATTTACTTTCTTTTAGAGCGCTTGCCTTGGCTGAATATGCAAAATCGCAAAAAAAATATGATGAAGCTGAGTCCTATTATAATTTGTCGTTGGAGAGATTTCCAAAAAATCAATATACGGCGACGGCATTATTGAAATTTTTAAAAGAGATTAAATCTGCAAACGCTAAAATTTATTCATTAATAGTAGAATCGTGTGAAGATAGAGGTTGCTCAAAAGAATTTCGAGTAGAGGCTATCGACTACTACTTAAGCGAGCATAAGTTGGTTGAGGCTGAAAGGGTTTTAGAAGAATTAAAGTCTGATGATCGTGTGTCTAATATTGTCACCTATTTTCAGGCTAAGCTTATATTTGAAAAGTTCGGAGTGGAAAAATTAGTTCAATATTTAACAAGTATTCAAGAACCCAATGATTGGACAAGAGTCACTTTGGCTAGACTATACAATCTAGCGGGGAATAAGGAGCAGGCACAAAAAATAGCAGGAGACTTAAAGTATCAAACCGAAAATGATTCCCAAAAAATTGCATCTGTTGAGCCTAAAAATTTAACTGAGTCAGAGCCTTTTTCAAAGGAGAATTCTGATTCTGTACGAATATCAAATGAAGTGAATATAGATGTCGTTGAAAAACATTCTATACAGAAAAAGCAGTATGTAGTTATTCGCTCAGGTGACACATTGCCAAGACTAGCTAAAAAATACTTAGGAAGTAGAAAAAAGTGGAAAGTTTTAGCTGAGATGAACGGGCTTGAATCCACAAAAGATTTAAGAATAGGTAGAAAACTATTAGTGGCTGAGGCCAAACAGTCCGATAGGGTGCCAGCAGCTAAACAAAGATTTACAATCACCACAGTTAGAAGAGGCGAGACTTTAGCAGACGTTTCGTACCGCCTATATGGTACTCATAAAAAATGGAAAAAAATACTAGATTGGAACAAAGACAAGATAAGTGATCTTGATAATCTAATAGTAGGACAAAAATTAAAGTACCTAAAGCAAGCTGAGGAGATGCAGTGATTGCTCTGTTGATAACAGCATTTTTTTCGATGGCTTGGGCAAATGACAGCATCTTAGGGCCTACTCCGAAGCTAGATGATAAGTCTTTTGTGAGTGAAGGATTAGACAATATTTTTGAAGAGCCAAGGCAAGTTATGTTGGCAAAAAGCAATACGGAAAATAAGTCTAACTATTCATTAGGTTTGATTAGTGGCTTAGGGATAAAAAAGTACAATTTAACTAGTAATGGCTTTAAGGCTGCTCTCCCAGTGGAGCGTGGATTACTTTTAGGACTTAATGCCGAATTTTCTACAAAGAACCTTGGTTGGATACGTGCAATAAATTTTGAGGCCGAGTATTTTAGATACTCCATTAGTTCGCTCAGTGGCTTAAGCCGAAACGAAGTTAAATCTAAAGAGCTAATTACTGATATAGCACCAAAGCTTTTTTTTGACTCCAGCCAGCACTATTTTTTGGCAATAGGATATAGTTTTTTTACTAGAGAGGTTGAAGCAACTAGCCCGAATCAGATTATGTCGTCTCCTATTTCTCATAGTGTGTTATTGAAGTTAGGTGGGAGAGAAAATATTATTAAAGATTTTTTTCTAGAAGGTAGTTTAAAGATCTCTGTACCTTTTGATTACAGGGAAAAAACTCCCTCTAGTGGTAAGTATCGCCAATCTTTTCGATCAAAAGCTCGTGTTGGTTTAAGAAAAGAGTTTTCGAGCTTATTTGTTAGTGGAGGCTTTGAGTATCTTTTGAATTGGACAAGGTTTTCTGGGAGAGGTGAAAGAGGAACCATTGAAGCCAAAGAAATCGAAAACGAAATCAAAGTACCACTGGGGGTAGGATGGATTTTTTAAAAAAGATATACTTTATTTTTGCAGTTTTTTTGATTTCTTGTGGTTCCCCTGATTTAGAAGGAATCACCCCCGTTACACCTAATACGAGTTCACAAAGTGCCTCTTGCTCTAATTCTTCCATTTATCAAGGAATAAAAGGCAATGTGGCTGCAACGGCCAGAGGTGTTTTTGCAGATGTAAAAATGATTCCAGGTACTACAAGAACGGCAATTGCCTACTATGACAGAAGTTCTTATACAGTGAAATTCTCTTACTTTGATGGTGTAAGCTATCAGACCGAAATCATTGCTGGCGATACCACAGGAAATGGCTCGGCCACTCATGTTCGCTTAGATTTTTTTAGTGATGGAAGACCAATAGTAGCCTATTCAACAACAGCGACTACTGTAAAAGTAGCTATGCGCTCTACTGCAGTAACAAGTTCTGGGACGTGGACAGCAGCAGTAGTGGATACGTTTACAAGTGCACAAACAAGGGCTCTGTCGATCAGTGTAAACCCCTTAGATGAAGTGATTGTTACCTATATAACTCATGCCTCAAGCTCACCAAGGCTTAGGGCTTTATTTTGTAATGCTGGTTGCTCCTCTCCTTCTAGTTTTTTCGGGATGGCTTCTACGGATAATATTGAAGGCGCTAATGTTGGATCAAACCAAATGGATCCAGGAATTTCATGGTGTAGAGTGGATGCAGCTGGAACGGATTTTTATCCTGTAGTTGCCTATGGCGGCACTGCTCAAATGAGGTACGGTATTTGCCAACAATCAAATTTGGGAAACTGCCTTACTGCTGCATCGTGGACGAAGCAAAATATTGCGGCAACTGCAAATGCTGTTGTGGTTAACCCCATTTTAGATGCAACAATTGTTGGTGATGTGCCAAAAGTAATTGGGAAAACTGCTGCTGGAATTGTTCCTTATCTGATGAATGCCTCTACTGCTTGTACAGCAGCACCTACGGCATTTACTGCTGGTGCTGCAATCGGTGGTGCAACAGTTGGGAACTCCTGGGCTGATGTTATGAAAGATAGTTCGGGAAAATTTCACATAGTGGCGAATGTTTCCACCACGTCAGTCGGCTATTTTAATAGTCAAACTACTACGTTTAATGGTGCGTGGAATACTGTGGGAACAATGAATACCGTTACTCTACCAGCAGCAACAGCAGGAAGTGGAAATGCCGCCATTGATACAAGCTCTAACGTGGTTTATAGCATTTATGGCTCAAACGCGGCCCCATATCAAATGTATCTAAGCAAGGTGAATGATAGCACAGTAGCATCAAGCTCAGCGACATTCACAAATAGTTTTCCAGATAATACAGGAAATATTATGCAAGCTGGCACAGGGCTACCCATCAAAAATATTGGTGCTGATACTAGTCCATCGGGGAATCCTGGTGTCGCATTTATTGATTATTCGGTGGGAGCATTAGCAAATGCTGACCTTAGGTATGGCTATAAATCATCCGGTTCATGGACGTTTCAAAGAGTACCTACTGGAGCGAACCCTAGATTTCCATCCCTAGCCTTTGACCATCTAAATCGTCCATGGATTGGATATTTTGATGATACAGATGACCGATTTTACTTAGTATACAATTCACAAGCTGATGGCTCTGGAACATGGAATTCTATCCAAATGCCTTTGGTTCCAACTGGAACTTATACTTTACCTGCGGCAAACGAAACAGCCCTTGCTATGTATTATTCAGGCGGTGTGGCGAATCCTGTATTGTTTGTCATAGACAATACCAATACCATTCGAGGTATTAGGTCGGGCATGTATAGTTTGTCTTCTGGAGTTTGGTCAAATTTGAATATAACTACCCCATTGATTACGCTTGGAGGGGCAAGTGGAGGTAGAGATTTAAATGTCGATTATGATACTTCTGGAAATATCGTGCTTACTTATTACGATCTCACAAATACGGCCCTCAGCTACGCATATACTTCAAATGGTGGCTCAAGTTTTTCTACTAATAGTTCTATAGCTCCGCTTAACCATGGACTTGGAGCCTCAATTAAAATCAATCCATCTACGTCAAAGCCAGCAGTTGCATATTATGATTTAACTAATAACAAAGTTTATTATTCACCTTGTACTAGCTCTTTATCTGGTTGCGCTTCTAGTGGTTGGGTCAATGCTACAGAGATTGAAACAGCAGCTGGAGTAAGCACTTTAACAACGACAACCAGTAATTTTATGCAAACTGGCCTGGAGTATTCTGATTCAGGAACCGCCGTTGTTCAGTATGTTACTGGTCAAGCAACCACAGCTAATTTAAAACAATGTACAATTACGAGTTCATTAGCAGCTACTTGTACTACAGTGCACGCTGGATCAAACGGAAATTTTTCAGGATCAAACGTAAATAATTATGCAATTGCAGGTTGGGCTTTGAATCTAGTAAAAACAGCTTCGACATATTTTGAAAGTTTGTTTCTAGGGCCAGGGGGCTGGGTTTACCAAGCTACTTGTAATATTTAATGGCTTCCAATCGGTACTTTCTTAAATGGTTCTAATTAGAAATTATTTTTTGCGACCAGAAACACGCCTACTTTTCTTTGCCTTCGTAGGTGTTGGAATTTCCCGCCACTCTCCTGTTATGAGATTCTTTTGACGAACAGTGCTTTTTTTCCTAACGGAAGAGCGTCGATAGAAGCCTCCAAAGGCTAAGTCCGTTTCTGGGCTGCGCTTATTTTTGCGTAATAGATTTTGGTGTTCTGGGTAATGGGCAAACAGTTTCTTTTTTGCGCCTTCAAGGCGATCCAGCATAGAGTAGCGCTTGATCTTGGCTATCGCCGCTGCCTTTTGCACCGAGAGAGAATCCATATATACAAGCTTCATGGCTTGTTGTTGAGCTTTAGTGAGGCTTTTCCAAAATGATGTAAATTTTCTAAGAGCTGGATGCATTTTGAAATTTACGATCTTAAAAACTTCTGCTGTTAAGATGGGGTATTTTTCCAAGGGATACCAAGGAAAGTATTTTTTAATCACCACAGTATCGAAGCCAATAAAAAGTAAAATTTGCGCCGTTACTTCTAATTCCAAGTCATGAGCAAAAGCGCCTCCTTGATAGAGGTACTCTAAGGTAGATTCCAAAATATTTTCAGGGTTTAGGCCAAAGTAAATAGAAAGTGAAGTCGTTGGCCCATCTCGAAAAGTTTTTTCTTCCACAAATAGAGAATTTGCATCTTCATAAAAGCCATCTAAAAACTGGTAGTGGGCATTTAGGGAAGAGTCGTTAAAATCTACGGCATCGGGCACCCTGCCTTCTTTGATGCGTTTTCCTAAAAGCATGCCTTTTGGGATATTTTCTTCGGCCATTCGGTGAACTACGGAGCCAGAATCAATTAGTTCCTGCTCTAGACTTGTACAGCCTCGAAACTTTGTATTTTTCCCCATAGCGCGGATAAAACGCTTAGAGCCGATAGAGTCCCTGTTTTGAAAGATTTCCTCGCAAGGAACAGCCATTTGCGTGCCTCTAAGGGGTTTTTTCTTGGGATCGGAGGGGCGAAACAAAACTCCCTTACGGCCAAACTCCATGAGGTAGTGAGTGCGTTTTAGGGATTCAGGGTTAGAGTCAAGAAAGGCGTATTTACATTCGCAAGCTTTTCCTTCTCCTTGGAGCAAAGGGCGAGCATCTAAACGACCAGCGTCCCCTCTTTTTCCATATTGACCTTTTAGTTTACAAGGATTCACAAAATTGTTTCGTGCAAGATTTGTGCTTAAAAAACACAAATTAAGAAAACTTTATTTATAAACGATTTCAAAATGTTGAGTGAGTTTGGATCAAACCATACCCCCCAACTTGATGTATAGAACAATAACACTTGGAAAGGAGTAGATCAGAGAAATACCATTTTCATATATAGCAACTTAGCCAGATTAAAGCAAACAATATTTTCAGCGAAAGGATTTATATGCGTATTTTAATAGGAAAAATTAACGGTGAAGAAGTCCTCATGGGAGGCACGTTAAAGAGACAGGCAATTTTAAGAAAGCCTTTGCCTTTAAATAAAGGTGAGAAAGGCGATATTATCCTGATGGCAAGGCAAGATTCAGAAGAGATTTTGCCAAAATCCAATGTGCCTAGAGAGTACACATTCTCAGAGGCAGATAATTGGGGGTATGATGGAACGGGGCCAGTTTCTTTAGCGAGAAACGTACTTTTCCACTTTACAGAAGATAAAGCATTTACGGAGGAAAACTATGTCTTCTTTGTAGAAGACGTGGTGTCACGCCTTTCCATAGATAACTCTCATGTGATCTATGGTGAGTTTATCGAGGCTTGGATAAAATCTAAGCAGTAACTTAAACCTAAAAAAAAGCGCCGCGAGCAGTATAGGGCTCACGGCGCTTTTTCTATTTCAAAGGAGTTTTATGGATAAAAAGAAAGACGAAAATATCGGCCCTTGGGCCGTTGGGATATTGGCTGTTCTTGGATGTGCGTTTTATTCAAAACACGAACAAATGATCAAAGTTTGGTTTTATGAACATACGATGCACTTTGCAGCGCTTGGTTTTCTTATAGCGGCGGGAATTGTCGTACTTGTCCTTCGTAGGATTAAGAAAAAAGAAAAAGACTTTTTAAAGAGAATGGCCGCCGTTGAGGCTGTAAAGCCAAGGGCAAAGAAAATGGATTATTACCGAAAGGGAAATTGATGAGTGAAATTTATGTGGGAAAAACCTTAGAGGGAGAAGAAATTGCTCTTCCTGATTCTATTCGTACAGGGCATGTGCAAATTGTGGGAGCCACGGGACGAGGGAAAACAGAGAGCGTAATTTTTCCTTGGTTTATGCAGGATACGATGCAGGGAAAATTGAGTATTTTAATTGATGGCAAGGGAGATAGAGAGCTTTTAGAAAGAGTAAAAAATTCTCTTGCTGAAGAAGAGTTGAACACTCTTGTCTACCTTGATTTAGGAGATTTGAAAAACTCCTTTGTGACAAATCCTCTTCTTTATGGAAGTCCGCAGCAGATTGTGGACCGAATTTTTTCTACCTTTGTTTTTGAAAAAGAATATTTTAAAAACATAAGCCGGGAAGCAGTTTTCCTAGTTGTACGAATTCTAAAAGTTTTAGGAGAAACTGTTACTTTTCGGCGTATTTTTGAATTATTAGAGGATGAAGAGAAGTTAACAGAAGCACTGGGCTCTCTACAATCGAGTGACAGCTTGCTAAAGACAGCAGAGCGATTTTTAGCTCAGCCAAGAAATGCTAGGCTAGAGAAGATTTCTGGACTTATGGCGCAGCTCTCGCCCTTTGCTACGGGAGAACTCTCTGGGCTAGTAAACGGAGTGGAAGGAGAAGATAAGTTTTTCTCCCTCGCAGAGATTATAGCTCCTATGCTTAATCCAAAAGCTAAAATACGAACAGGCATTATCTTAATCCCGCAGCTTCTTTATCAGGAGATGGCTGCACGCTTAGGAAAAATGCTATTGCAGGAAATCGCCTGGGCTGTGGGCTTTAGAGAATCTTCCGGCTTTAGAAGCTTTACGAGCCTATTCTTAGATGAGTTTGGCTCATTCGTATATGAGGGGTTTTTAGGGCTTCTGAATAAGGCAAGAAGTACAAATACCGCTATCCACCTATCCCACCAAAGCTTGGGGGATATCGAGGTAGTGAGCCCGAGTTTTGCTACGGCTCTACACACCAATACTAACGTAAAATGTATCTTAGGCGTAAATGATCCAAAAACAGCAGACTTTTTTGCAAAACACTTTGGCACAAGAAAATCAGAAAAAAAGACAGAGCGCGCGAAAGTAAAAGGCTATTTTTCTGATCCAGAGAGGACGGGAGAAATGTCTGTTCGAGAAGTGGAGGAATATAAAATCGATCCCAATAATCTTCGTACCTATTCAAGAGGCATCGGCGCCCTATCCATGATCGTTAACGGGGAAGCATTTGTTGAAGAAGTACAGTTCTCTTGCGCTCCCTTTTAAAAAAGGAGAATAATGAAAATAAAGATAGAAAAGAAGGTTTTTTTGACACCTAGAGATATTCATTTATTGGAAGAGTTATATCAAAACGTTGTGCTCTCTTTCCCTCAAGTATGGCGAAAAGTTTTTAAAAATAGAGCTAAGGCAACTGTGATGAATCGCCTGGCACGACTTGAAAGCTCAGGGCTTATTACAAGATGGAAAGTGCCACGCCTAAGGGCGGGATTCGCAAAAAATGAAATTTTGGTGGTTTTTCAAATCACTACCCGTGGCATCAGAGGTTTGGAAAAAGCCTTTCCTAAAAAAGATTTTCGTAAACATCCTGTGAAGATAAGTGGCTACTCCCTTCTTCATGATGTGTTGCTTGTGGACGTTGTAGATGTATTAAAAGAAAAGTTTATGGGCGCAAAAATTCAAAATGGAAAGCTTTTGGAACAAAGGGAAAAAGGAAAAATTGTTTTGCCAGACGCCGTGATCGAAATGGCAAATGGGGGAGAAAGATGGGCCATAGAGCTTGAACTAACGGCCAAAACAGAGAAACGATATCGAGAAATTATACTTCGCTACAGGCTTGAGCGAAACATTTCCCGGGTGCTTTATATCATCGAAGCACCAAGGGTTTATCATAAACTGGCAAAAGTTTTGGGTAAAAACCCACAAAAATTTTGTCACAATCCAACAGAAAGATTCCTCGTCGCCTATGTCGAGGATTTAAAGAAAGAGAGGCTAAATGACAAAGCATAATGCTCTTTTGTTAAAAATTGATTTTGTCCTTGCTTTTATTGATTTAAAGGTTTGGCTTTTATTGTGGGTGTTTTTGGAGCTTTATCGAAACACGATTCTCCTTGGAGGATTGAATGGGCGGCGCACGATGCATGTTGCAAAAGTGCTAACATATGTGTGGCAGGAGGTAGGAAGTCCGTATTTAATCTGGATTCCAATTGTTGTAATTACAGATATTTTTCTAAAACGCTTGGTGAAATCACTTTTATAGAGAGTCAAACCTAGAGTTAGGTGCTGGGTTTGACTCTGTTGCGTTTTAAAACAGTTATGAAAAATCCATAAACGATAATTTTCTCAATCATTTACCCGCACAACCCATATTTAAGCGCCTCTTCTGCTCGCTCGTGACCTCTCTCCCTCTACGATGAAGAGAGGTCACGAGCTAAGAGGACGAGGGGAGAAGGGGTGTGCGGGTAGGAAGGGTATAAATAGAAATAAAATTATCAAGAAAGGAAAATACATGAAAACCAAAAATACAAAAAAGAGAGGTGCGAATGAGTAAAAGGCCAAAGTGGGAAGCAAAGAATACCAGACGGCGTTTTACAAGAGTCACGAAAACAGAATTACAACTAAAGCTTGAATCTATTTTAGAAATATTGCACATTGGTGGTGGCGGTCTTGCCAGTTCTGCCAAAATCCTAGTCCAAGAAGCGAGCGATACAAGGTGCCTCCCAAAAAGGAGGAAAGATGTATAAGTGCGCAATCTACACACGAGTCAGTACAGAGGAACAAGCGGAAAACCCAGAAGGTTCGATTAAGAACCAAGAGCTTAGGCTAAGGGAGTACGTAAAGCTAAAAAATATGGTTTCTCCCTTTGGCGAAGTTTTTGCGGTTTTTAGTGACCCTGGGGTTTCGGCAAAAGACATGAACCGCCCAGCCTTTCAGAAAATGCTCCGAGCAGTAGAGAAAGGAGAGATCAATCTAATTCTAGTTACAGAGCTTTCTAGATTTACCCGTTCGATGAAGGATTTTTCTCTTTTACAGGAATTTATGAAGCGTCATGCTTGTGAGTTTCTCTCCTTACGCGAAAACTTTGACTCATCCTCAGCTACAGGAAGTCTCGTCATGAGTATCATGGCAACGCTCGCGGAATTTGAGAGAAAGCAAACGGCAGAGCGAATTTCAAACTCCTTTCATGAAAGAGCAAAGAGAGGGTTGCATAATGGTGGAGGTGTACCGCTAGGGTATGCCATTCATGAATCTAAACCTGGTAGCTATTTGGTGGTAGAGGAAGAGGCGGAACTTGTAAGGCTTGTGTTTCAAACCTTTCTTAAACAAGAAACTTTAGCCAAAACAGTGAAATGGCTAAACAAGGAAAAAATTACGTTTCCTAAAACCGTTAGAGGTTGTGGTAGTGTGCGAGGCCGCATTTGGGAAATCCACATGATCTATCAGCTTTTACGGCATAAGAGCTATATTGGAATAAGAACCTTTAAGGACAAGAAGGGAAACGTGCAAGAAGCTACTGCCGTTTGGGAGCCGATTGTAGAAAGAGAGATATTTGAGCGAGTGCAAAAAATGCTCACAAAGAACAAAAGCCAAAAGAGAACTCATGGCACGAGTCGTTACCCTTATACCTTGTCTGGGATCACTTTTTGCAAAACCTGTGGGCATCGTTTAGCAGGAAAATCCGCTCATGGAGGAAGTGGAAAAATTGCCTACTATGCCCATTCCTATCAGGAGAAGAAGCAAGGGCATTTATCCCACAAAATCAAAATCTGTGATGCTCACCCTAGGATACAGGCCATAAAAATAGAACCTTTAGTATGGAAGGATGTGAAGGATTTTCTTACAAGTGAATCGTTTGCCAAGGACTTATTGGAAAAAGCAAAGGTAGTAAAGCCCGTGGATGCTAGAAAAGAAGAAAAGCTAAGGGCGAGTTTGGCAAAAGCGGAGGCCCAGGTAGAAGCCCTGGCCGAGAGAATTGCGGAACTTCCTAAAAACTTAGATCCAAAAGCACTTTATCAGCAATTAGAACGTTTGCAGGGAAATCAAGAAAAGCTAAGAGCAGAGCTAAATAGCGAGCAAGTGGAAATGCCAAAAGATGAATATATTAGTGTGGAGAACCTTGCTAAGTTCACAAAAGGCTTACGGAGCAAATTGGATGAAGGAGATAGTAACCCGGAACTACAAACCGCTATCATCCGAAAGATCGTTTATAAGATTGAAGTTTTACCCGATGGATATGAGATATTCTATCATGCGGGATTGAATCATTATCAGGCCGAGCTGGGGGATACCCCTGGCTCGGCCACTTTTTTATTTGCCCAAAAACAAAAAAGGCCGCTCTCGCGCCCGGTTATCGGGGGAGATCGGCCTCGTTTTGAAAAAAGCGTCGTTGGTTCGACTTTATTATTGACTGGTGGCCCCTCCGAGAATCGAACTCGGACACCAGTGAAGATACAGGTTTTTGAAACCTGCGCGTCTACCAATTCCGCCAAAGGGCCAGCATCAATTTTAGAACTGTAAACTACAACGACTTCTATGAGCTTGTCTAGAGCTAGTCGGCTTAAGGTAAAAACCTAAGAATGTCGCGCCGTGTGAATGATGTGTGAGATAAACAAAATACCAAAACCACACAAATAAATAAGGATCAATCGAGTTTTTTGCCAACCAAAAAAAAGCCTGGTGTGTAAGTAGAGTCCACAGATTGACCACGTGGCCAGGGCTAAAAGCGATTCTGATTTCTTTTGCCAATCAATATAAGTAAGTCCAGGGCCATTTTCTGCAGTGATTAATAGTTCTACAAGCAGTCCGATAGTAAGTAGAGGTAGTGCGCAAAGAATAGCTCTGTAGACCATTCTGTCTAGTCTCCATATCTCTCGTTCGGTTTCAGCGAGCTGCTCAGCTGGAATCGACTTTTCTTTATGCTTAAACCATAAAAAACGGATAACCACTGGCAGAGCAACTAAACAAAAAGAATAACCCAATAGAAAGAAAATTCGGTGAAAACTTAACCACTCTAGGTCATTAGTAAAAAGAGAAGGTACGATATTAAGTCTCGGAAAAAGAGTTAAAAATAGTGCGGTAACAATACTTGTGAAAATTGTGGTGAATCTGAGCGCATAAGAAATTTCCATAAAGAGCTGTACTCCGTTTAGTGACCATGTAAATAGCAAGAGGCTAATGGGTCGGCTGTCAACGTTTACAACATACACACCATTTTCAAACTTCATGTCTAATACATAAAAAATAATTGAAGTGGTGAATAGAAAAAGAGCGAATCTTTCGATCCATAAGGATGCCTTCATTAAGTCTGTATTACCTAGGTGGTGAGCGAAAATTCTTGTAATAGATAAGAGCCAATAAGTAATAGCTACTATAGAAAATAAAATATTCATCTAATGGCAGATTGAGCGTCTTTTCTAGTTCTGTCAAGCTTGGTCACTGAATTGCTAGGCCTTCTAAAAGGAGATTTTATGAGCGCAATAAAAGAAAAAGAAATTCAAGATAATAGTCAGTGGCTTAAGTCACCTCTTCAAATGAAAATGGAAGGATTAGCACCTATGAGTGAAGTAATTATTTCTTCATACTTTGGTACAAAAAAGAAACTAAAATTATATCGAACCTATTATCAAATAGGTACTGATGCAAAAGCAGATATTCGTATTGATGATCCGTTTGTTTCTACTGCACATGCAATCTTAGAATTGCCAAAGGGGGCTAACCAATATTTCATAAAAGATAACGCATCTAGAAATGGAGTATTTCTAAATGGCGTGCAAATTTCACAGGCGCCACTACCAAGTAGGGGGAGCATTCGCTTGGGTAGGTCTACTATTTCTTGGTCTAAAAAAAGTGATCAGATTGATTCATTTGATTCAGACTTTATTGTTGAAGATGAGCAAATGAAAGATCTCATTAGCAAAGTTCAAGCGGCTGCTAGTACAAATCTTCCAATTCTACTTCTAGGAGAAACTGGTGTAGGTAAAGATCGAATTGCTCAATTTGTGCATAAGCTATCGAAGGTTTCTGGAGAATTTGTCCCTATTAATGCTGCTATGGTTGGTGGTTCTTTAGCTGAAAGTGAGCTTTTTGGTCATAAAAGAGGAGCTTTTACCGGTGCAGATGCGGTTAGAATGGGAGCATTAAAAAAAGCGAATCACGGTACTTTATTTTTAGATGAAGTTGCAGATTTGCCAGCAGAAACGCAAGTGAAGTTATTGAGAGCAATTGAAACCGGAGAGATAAAGCCACTGGGCTCAGATCAGGAAGAAAAATCAATTTTTCGCATGATAAGCGCTACGAGCCAGCCCCTGGAACAGCTTGTAGAGAGTAAAAAATTTAGAATTGATTTATTTTTTCGAATCTCTGGAATTATTTTTACTATTCCCCCTATAAGAGAAAGACCTAAAGACATAAAAGCGATAGTAGAAAATACCTTAGCAAAAAAGGGATTTGAAATAGAGCAAGAGGCATTAAGTAAGGTTTTATCTTATCCCTGGCCAGGAAACGTTCGTGAGCTAAAATCTTGCATTGACAGAGCAATTGCTCTTTGTCGATTTGATTCTTGCTCAGTGATTCAATCTAAGCATATTTCTGGATTGGGAAAAGTGTCGACAGCTTCT
Source organism: Oligoflexia bacterium (assembly GCA_023954355.1). Classification (GTDB taxonomy): domain Bacteria; phylum Bdellovibrionota; class UBA1018; order CAIPTA01; family CAIPTA01; genus JAMLID01. The sequence goes on from JAMLID010000027.1 coordinate 38,242, forward strand.
ATGCAGCAAGATAAGGGGCGCTCATTAGAAGAGATGGAGAGAGAATTTATTTTATTATCTTTAGAAAGAAATGGTTGGTCTCGTTCAGTTTCGGCAAAAGAATTAGGAATAGCGAGGTCTACTCTGTTTGAGAAAATGAAAAAATACCAAATTCAAGATCGAGTATAATAATTTATTGCGCTATTAAATTGTGGAAAAAAAGGTCTACAACGCTGCCTTTGTGTAATTTTTGGTTAAAGGCCTCTTGTAGTCTTTTTTTTCCTGTTTCTTTTCCAGCTTCATTAAGCAATGAAATCTCGTCTGCATAAAATTGGTTGAAAATCTCTACTACTATATCTTCAACAATAGTTTCATTTTTTTCGAAAAAAACAGCTGCTTCTGGATCGTCAATTTTTGCCCACAGATCGAAACTCAAAAAACCTTCTTTATGATCAGGAAATTTTGCTTTTACAGTAAATTGCCCGACGTTAATAGTGGTTGCTTTCTCAATAGCCTTTTCTTTAATCTCAGCAAATTCAGATGAATAATCTTTTTCGATTTGCTCTCTTGTAGCAGAGGCATTGATTTTTGAGAGAAACTTTTTTGTTGCATATGCAGTGAACCCAACTGCTAAGAACGCGAATAGATAAACAAAGATAACCTGTAGGCGAGTCTTTGTACCGCCACTTGAGTATATAGCACGCATAGAAAGTGGATTAACGGGCTTGGGTTCTTTTGGCTTCTTTTCTAAGAATTTTTGAAGAAAAGCAACCTTCGAGAGCTTTTCTCGAATATTGCCAAGTACCTGATTTAGTTTCTCTTTGATTTTATCCATAACAAACTACTAAGGTAGTGTACCTCGTTCAGAGAATTCTTCATAGAGAGCAAAATAAAGGTAAACTTTTTTAGAAATTAGTCGATAAAAAATTAGAAACTGTATCTAGGAGGATACGCTATGAAATGGCTTTCTAAGTTTTATCTACAAACACCTTTTCTTGTATTTTTATTAAGCGCTAGCGGATGCTCAGGGTTTATAGTCTTGGGCGATGATAATAGCAGTGACTTAGACTATGACAGAGGATATCGATCTAGCTACTCTGAAAGCAGCGAAGCAGAAGACGAAATCCCTACGTTAAAAGCAAAAAACCAAGCCTACTTAGAGGATGGAGCCGCAGCAGAAGAGAGTCGTTCAAAAATAGCTATTCGAGCAAGAGACGTTATTTTAGGAATGACAGTGCAAGAAGTTCTTCAATCTTGGGGAGAGCCCACTCAAGTCGAGGTTGCTGGCAAAGGAGAACGAGGTCACGAAAGATGGACGTATGGATCAAGATTCTCGTTAAATGGTAACCGAGTAATTATATTCGAAGACGGAAAAGTTGCTGGCTGGTATCGATAATCTTTTCTCACATTTTGCCGATAAGATTTAGGGATTGGTGAAATGAAGCAAGCTACAAAATATACATTTAGTTTTTTAGGGATTTTATTTGTTTCAGTGATAATGTTTTTGGCAAATACAAATCCTGCTCGAGCACCACATGGTGGGAAGAAAAACTTAGGTGGACGCACCATAGCCTCTCTTCAAGAAGAGGACTTTGATCGTAAACTACTTCATTTTCAAGTTTGTTACGGGATACATTTTGATCCAGGAGATTCTACCTTAGAGAGGCGACGTGTTTGTAAAGCTATTCTTTTAAATCAACTAGAGCAAACCCTTGAGGCACAGGGGGTGTATGTTTCTGAGAAAGTGATTTTTCGCTGCGCAAATACTGTATTTGATAAACCTAGTTCTGGAGGTGATGTTGCCGTGGGGGTATTGAGCCCGAATAATGAGTTTAAAACTATACATGAAGTATTAAATCCACGCTTAGAAAAGGCATCTATTGCGGCTAGTATTGACGGAAAGGCTCGAAATGCTTGCACTTTTTTAACTAACTGTAAGTGGATTCTAGAGCAACCGCAGGTATCTTACCGTAAGGTCGCTCAGTGTCTTATGACGAAGAGTTCAGATCATAGGCGTTTAATCTTAGATGAGTTGTCAGCCAAGCTTTTTGGAGTCTCTGGTCATGTTGACCTTCTCTATTCGTACTTAGTGAAAAAAATGGAATATTAGCAATGACTGCCAAGTAGTTTTGCTAATGTCTTTACTGGCCTTGTGCAGGGCATCTTTGCTAATCTGGTTTGCATTATGGAAGCTTATTACGAATTTGAACGTCCCATAGCAAATTTAGAAAAAAAAATTACAGACTTGCGTTCCATGGCTCAGCAAGAGGGAATGGATTTTGGTTCTGAGATTACTGCTCTTCAACAAAAGCTAGAGAAGCTTATTCAAGAGACTTACGCAAATCTTAGTCCTTGGCAAAGGGTTCAGTTGTCTAGACATCCGCAACGACCGTATGCTCAAGATTATATTGATCATTTGATAGAAGACTTTCAAGAGCTTCATGGTGATCGCAAATTTAGAGACGACGCTGCGATTATCGGTGGCTTAGGTAAATTTCGCGGTCGTCCAATCTTATTGATAGCTCAGCAAAAAGGCCGCGGCACGAAAGAAAAAATGAAACGCAATTTCGGTATGGCTAAACCGGAGGGGTATCGCAAAGCGATTCGTCTTATGGAAATGGCTGATCGTTTTTCATTACCAATTCTTACGCTAGTTGATACTCCAGGTGCTTACCCTGGTATTGATGCAGAAGAGCGTGGTCAGAGTGAGGCGATTGCTGACAGCATTATGAGAATGTTTGGCTTAAAGGTGCCTGTAATTTCTGTGGTAATAGGCGAGGGCGGCTCAGGGGGAGCCCTTGCAGTTGCTGTAGCGAATGTAGTTTTGATGCAGGAGTTTTCAACATACTCTGTAATTTCACCAGAGAGTTGTGCTTCTATTTTGTGGAGTGATAGTTCGATGTCAGAGCAAGCCTCTAAGGTTTTGCGTTTAAGTGCGCCCGAGGTTTTATCTCTTGGTGTAATAGATAAAATAATCGAAGAACCAAAAGGTGGCGCTCATCGTGATCATGCACTAGCGGCAAAGTTACTTGGAGACGAAATTCATAAGCAGTTAGAAAAACTTACTAAAGAAGATTTAAATCTAGATAAATCTCGTTTAGAAAGATTCCGATCTATGGGATCGAAGTATATGATTTCGGCTCCCGTATAGTTAGATTGCTAAGGGAAGAAGGTTTCGTTGAAAGAGTATTCGTTGCATTCAATGACAGGATTTGGACGTGCCAGTGCTGAGCTGTCTGGCACCAGGGTGACTGTCGAGATTAGATCTGTAAATAGTAGGTATTTAGAAGCCCGGTTCAAAGGCCCAAGAAATCTTGTGTCTCTAGAATCAGAAATGAAAAAGAATCTTCAAAAATTAGTTCATAGGGGTACCGTAGAAATAGTGATTGCTTTACAAGCAAGGCAAGCAAAAAAAACATTCCAAGTGAATCAAGAGGTATTGGCAGAGTATATTTCAAATGCAGAGACAATATCAAAAAACTATGATTTGTCATCAGGCTTTACTGCTTCTTCATTAATGAGAATGCCTGGTGTTGTTGAGCCAATAGAATCTAATGATGAAATTGAAGACGAAGTAAAAGATCTAGTATTAAGTGTTTTTGATTCAGCTGTTAACTCTCTAGTAGAGATGCGTGCTAAAGAAGGTGAAAAACTTGGAAAAGTTCTCTTAAGAGAAATAAACGAAATTAAATTTCATCGAGACTGGATTTATAAACATAAAGAAGAGCTTAATAGTCGCTATCTTACTAAGCTTAAAACACGAATGAAAGAGTGGATGGGAAAAGTGGAAAGTAATTTAGATGATACAAGACTGTATCAAGAGGTCGCTTTCTACCTTGATCGTAGCGATACAACAGAAGAGCTAGATCGGTTAGCGAGTCATTTAAAGCAGTTTGATGAGTCACTTGTAGCCAAAGGGGCAAAATCAATAGGTAAAAGATTAGAGTTTTTGTCTCAAGAGATTGGTAGAGAAATCAATACAATTGGTGCGAAAACAGATCACTCATCAATTACAAATCATGTTGTAGAGATGAAATTGACTTTAGAAAAAATTAGAGAACAGGTGCAAAATCTTGAGTAAGCTTTTATATCAAAAAAAATTGATTGCATTAGCGTCTCCAAGCGGTGGCGGGAAAACCACGCTTTGTAAAAAAATATTATCTAAGTACGAAAATACTAGTCTATCTATTTCTCATACTACTAGAGATCTGCGGTCAGGTGAAAAAGATGGCAAAGACTATTTTTTTGTAAGCAGAGATCAGTTTGAAAAATTGATTCAAGAAGGAAACTTTATTGAGTGGGCAGAAGTGCATGGAAATTTATATGGCACATCTAAGACCTTTATTGATGATCAGGTTACCCAGAGGAAAATTATTGTCTTAGATATAGATGTACAAGGAGTTGAGAGCCTAAAAAATATATATGGAAATGACTGTCTAAGCATTTTTATTATGCCACCATCTCTTGAAGAGCTTAAGCAGAGACTTATAGCTCGTAAAACAGAGACACAAGAAAAAATTGAAAAGCGAATGCAGGCAGCAAAAGAAGAAATGTCACAGGCTAAAAAATTTGATTATCAATTAGTAAATGTTCATTTAGAAGATACATTTTCTAATCTTTGTGATGTTTTGGAGAGAGAATTTGGCATTACTAAATGATTCAATTGTCAAAGAAGCAGTATCGAATCTGGAAGTAAAAATTTTAGAATACTTTCCGGATGCGGACATTTCGCTTATTCGATCTGCAGTGGAGTTTGCTGCAGAAAAACATGGTGATCAAAGACGTTCATCAGGTGAGCCTTATATTGTTCATCCCATAGGAGTTTCTGCGATTTTGGCAGATCTACGTTTAGATTTAGACTCACTTATCACTGGTATATTGCACGATACTGTAGAGGATACAGAAACTTCATTAGAAGAAATACAGAAGAAATTTGGAAAATCTGTAGCAGAGTTAGTTGATGGAGTGACGAAAATTTCTCGTATCACATTTAGAACTTCAGAAGAAAAGCAGGCAGAAAATTTTCGCAAGATGGTAGTAGCAATGGCGAAAGACTTGCGGGTCATTTTAGTGAAGTTGGCAGATCGCACGCATAATATGCGTACACTAGATTATCTTCCTGAGAGAAAGCGAAAATTAATAGCTCAAGAAACTTTGGATATTTATTCTCCTCTTGCTGGTAGGCTAGGGATTCATTGGATTAAGGCAGAACTAGAAGATTTATGTTTGCGTTATTTAAAGCCAGAGGTTTACTACCGGTTGGCTCAGTTGGTTTCTAAGAAAAAAGCTGAGCGAGAAAAATATATTGAAGAAGTTATACAGAATATTGAAGAAAATTTAAAAGAATACAGCATTAATGGGGCAGTGACTGGTAGGCCGAAGCACTTTTATTCTATTTACAAAAAAATGGAATCACGAACAGCTAATACATTAGATGATATTATGGACATCGTTGCCTTTCGAATAGTACTCGATAATATTACGGAATGTTACAAGGCTCTCGGTGTGATTCATGCTGTTTACCCGCCAATACCTGGAAGATTTAAAGATTATATTGCCATGCCCAAGCCAAATAATTATCAATCTCTGCATACAACAGTGATTGGACCCTTTGGTGAAAGAATGGAAGTACAAATTCGTACACAAGAGATGCACCAAATTGCCCAAAGCGGTATTGCTGCTCACTGGAAGTATAAAGAGGGACGAGCAGATGTTTCTACGCAAAATAATATGGAATGGCTTTCTCGTCTTTTGGATTCGCAGAAATCTCTTAAAGATCCAACCGAGTTTTTAGAGAGTGTTAAATTAGATTTATATCCAGGAGACGTTTTTGTTTTCTCACCAAAAGGAGAGGTCAAAGAGTTTCCCCATGGGTCTACGCCATTAGACTTTGCCTATGCTGTTCATACAGATGTGGGTAATCAGTGTGTAGGAGCTAAAGTAAATGGTCGAATAGTACCTTTAAAGTATCGTCTTCGATCAGGAGATGTGGTTGAAATTTTAACTTCACCAACCCAACATCCAAGTAAAGATTGGCTAAAGCTAGTAAAAACAAGTAAAGCGATTTCTAAAATTAGAGCTTTCTTAAAACAGATTGAAAGAGCAAAAGCTAGAGAACTTGGCCAAGAAATTTTAGAAAAAGAATTCCGCAGATACAAAACTAATTTAGATAAAATTAGTAAAACTTCGGTTATGGCCAATGGCATTCGTAATTTAGGATATAAGTCTTTAGACGATTTAATTGTGGCCGTTGGATACGGAAAAATTCTTCCTCGAGATATTACAAAAGAGGTAATGCCAGAGACAACTATTGAGAAAGAAGAAGACAGCAAAGAGAATGCAGGGTTCCTACAAAAAATAATCTCTACAGCGATGAGAAAAAGTGAAGCCAGAAATGCTGTAATGGTTACCGGTTTGGGTGATGTATTGATTCGATTTGCAAAATGCTGTCACCCGATTCCTGGAGATCCAATTGTGGGATTCGTCACAAGAGGTAGAGGGGTTACAGTACACCATGCGGCCTGTAAAAAAGCCCTTGATAGCGATAGTGCTAGAAAAATAGATGTTGAGTGGACTTTCAAACAAGGTAAAAAAGTAGAAAAAGAAATTAAGGTAGGGCCAAAGCGCACAGTGAAAGTTCGCGTTTTTTGCGACGACCAGCCAGGAATGTTAGCGTCTATGACTCAAACAATTAGTGGTCAGGGAGTGAATATTTCACAAGCGAGTGTTCGAACAATGAAAGACTCAAAAGCTATTTGTGTATTTGAAATTCTTGTAACTGGTGTAGAGCAATTAAGCAAAGTGATATCCGCTCTAGAAGCGAAAGAGGGGATTATCTCTGTTGAGCGCCAACGAAACTAACCCGCGGCCTTCATAAATGTTCAAGCTCTGTGTTGCTTCGCTTCGCTCTCGTTCCAGCGCCCTATGTGGGCGCTTCACGTTTAGCTTAGCATCAGCGCCTCATGGTCAGCGCGACCCACCTCGTACATCCTGTATCCGCTCCTCATAAATGAGGAGCCTAACCGCGTAGCTTCCTGCTACTTGTTCCTTGATCTTGAAGTATTTCTGAAGGCCTTTTCGACTTCATAAATGTTCAAGCTCTGTCTCCGTTGTTAATCAATCTCTAATTAAATTATAGATACTGAATTCTAGGAACGAAAAACCTAGCAAATAATAATTTCGCATATTCAATCACTGTTACTTGGATGCCAAGCCAAGTGTGCCACCAATTGTTTTTATCTAAGGTTTCTTCTTTTGCTACGAAAGGTATAATTTTTAAATCTTTCTTATTGTGAATTTGTTGTTCGATCATGAGCAAGGCTCTCTTGTGGTGATAGGAAGAAGTAATTAGAATGATTTCATTTAAATCAGGGTTTTTTTCTAAAAAATGAGCGACAACGAATGCGTTCTCGATGGTGTTTTTTGATTCTGTTTCTACTTGAATTCTCTCAAAGCGGTCTTGAGAAATTTTTCCCATAAGCTGGGGCGCGTGTGAGCGAAGAATACTAGAAGGGCTTGTTTTTTCTCCAGCACCTACAATTAGTAGACGAGATCCGATACCTTCAGAAAAAAGTTGAAGAGCGGCTTCGATGCGAAATTTTCCACCAGCTAAGCAAATGATTGCTCCATCTGAAGGAAGATTCTTTTCAGAATAGGGGCGTGGAAACTCGTAAAGGCTATCCCCGAAAAAACGAACTCCTGTTATTAACAGGAGTATTAGGATTGCAGCGGAGCCTGCGAATATAGAAGATCGGTGGCTCCGAGTATGTATATTGTCTATGCGGCTACCTCGTCTAACTCTGCTTGCCACAATTCATATAGAGTTTTTCCGTTTGCAT
>JAMLID010000028.1 GCA_023954355.1 Oligoflexia bacterium
CGCCTAAACTTTTAGAATAATAAGGTAAAATAGGGATTACGATGCCAAAAGAAAGTAGGTCAAAGAAAACAACAAGGAAGATGGTAAGTAGTTGACGTTTTTTCATAGGAATACTGAATTGTCTGTTTCTTTTGCTTACCTAATTTAAGGTAAAATCGGCAAGGAATGAAACGATTTTTCAAAAATTGACGAGAACCGTAAAAGTGATAAAATTAGCTTAGGTTCTCAATGAAGTGAGCCGACAAAGGTTCTACAGACCATGGATGGATTTATGAAGGCCTTATTTTCTTTATTTTTTGTTTTAGTATTTTTATCTGCTTGCGGAAGCGCAATTAACTCTGACAAAGCTAGTGTTCCAGACTTTGCAACAGCACCAGATTCTAGTGGCGATCCTGCTCCTCCAAGTGGTGGTGGTGGAGTAGTAGTAGATGAGGCGGGGTTTTTTCTTAAACTATCGAATACAGGCTTAACTACTGTGATGCACGTATCTGATGCGGCCTATGGAGCCGATGCAGGAACTACAAATTTTAGTGCAGAATGTAGAATTCCTTATGGTACGGCTCCTGCGCTCTCTGATTATGTATGTATTTTAGAAATGGATGAGTTAGATACCTTTTTCAACGATTTAAAAATCCAGTATCATATTCCTTCAGGCATGTGTAACTACATTCGTGTTCGTCCCTATTGGTTTTATTCCTATGAGCCGGGCGATGGTCCAAGCACAGCTTCTTACGAAGTATTAGCTGATGGAACCATAGTAGATCATATCAATACTGTGAATGGTGTTGCTCAGTGTATGTATAATTATACTCTTGATGGAAGCTCGAATAAGCCAAACTGCTGTGTTGGTACGTATAACAGTATAGTTAATAACCAAGGTCAAGTCACTAGTACAATTACAGAGTGGGGCGGTGCCGTCGGCGCTTGTATTGAGGGGCCGGCAAAGTATACCCAGGTTCTTGATGAAAATAGATTTCCTTATAATTCTATATTTTATGGTTTATCTGGAATAAACAGTGAGTATTCTGTTAAAGGACCTATAGCAACAAGAGCGTTGGCATCTACTGTAGTTTCATCAAACTACTATAATCCTGTAGCAGACCATGGTAATAATCGTCCATTGGCGATGAGAGCTCCAGCAGCGGTAACTAATGCTACACTTGCAAGAACACCTCAAGATACTTATACATTTGAGTGTTTAGATGATGCCGATGACTTTATTGCAAGGATTCGGTTATTTATTCGTGAATGGAATACTTCTCCAATTGCAGAGGGCGGTAACCCAAATGTGGTGGGTAACGAACCTGTGTATGGTACTCCTAATAACGACTACTCTGATTGGGGAGATTTTGGTAACGTATATCCGGCCTCTAATCTGTAAGCAATTTAGGAGGCTATTCGTTTTTGGAATTTGTGTTCAAGCTTTTTTGAGTATTAATGCTCATGCATTAGTGACGGGAGAGTCTTCACTCAAGTTTGAAAATAATAGCACAGGCAGAATTATTTTAGGCTCAGATAGTCCCATGGTTATCGAGCCAAAAGACCAATACAAAAAAGTCATTTTACTATGGGGCAGTTTAGATATTCACTCAACTGTAGAAGAAGTTATTGTTGTCTCAGGTAGAGTGCAGTTTAAAAAGGGCTCGAAAATCACCAAATCACTTACTCTCATGGGAGGCTCATATGAAGTGGAAAGTGGAGCCGACGTAAAAGTTGAACAAATTGCCTTTCAAAAGCCTGGTATTTTACTTCAATCAGCGAAAACAGCTTTGGAAAAGGCAAGAAACTCTATAGGCACAATTGCGAAAATTATAGGAATAATTTTAGGGTTGTTTTTTCTTTGGATAATAGGATTGTTCGTGTTTTTCTTTTTTCCTTCTTTTTCAAAGTCGTCTTCAGTTTTATTTTCTCAAGGGCTCAAAAATTGTTTAGCTGCATTTTTGGGTTTTTTAGCAATTCCCATATTAAGTGTTCTTTTGGTGATATCTATAATTGGAATATTGCTTCTTCCTTTTTGGTTTTTCTTTTTACTTCTTACTTTTGTTTTTGGATATTTATCTGCTGCTCTTTGGGTTGGCTCGAGAGTCGTACCTAATTTTAAGCGATATTGGGCAGGGGCTTTACGTTTATTTGTTGGTATATTACTTCTACAAATTATTTGGTGGACAGATACTTATCTTGGGGACTGTCTTTTTATTTTATTCTGTGTGTTGGGTTGGGGAAATACACTCAGGTATTTGAGGCGAAGCCTTCGTTAGGCATAATTTAAATAGAGAGTTGAAAAACTTCTTTAGTATTATTTCTTGTAACTCTAATAACTTCGTCAATCGTAAGACCCTTTATTTCAGCTACCTTCTCTGCAACTATTTTTGTATAGGATGGGTGATTCTTTTTTCCCCTATGAGGAATTGGCGCTAAGTAAGGCGAGTCGGTTTCTACTAAGATGCGCTCTAGGGGAGTATTCTTTACGATTTCTCGTAAAGAATCGGCGTTCTTAAAGGTGATGATTCCAGAGAAAGAAAGAAAATAGCCCAGATCTAAGCATGATTTCGCTAATTCGGCACTACCTGAAAAACAATGAATAATACCAGGAACTTTATTTTTATAGTTCGTATGAAAGCGAGGAGCATGTTCTTTAAGGTAGTGAATGGTGTCGGCTTCAGCCTCTCTTGTATGTACAATGACGGGCTTTCCCTTTTCGATAGAAAAGTCTAATTGCTGCTTAAGAACAGATTTTTGTACGTCATGTTCAGAGTGATCATAATAATAATCTAAGCCTAATTCACCAACGGCTACACATTTTGGGTGTTCAACAAGCGCTTTCATTTGGTTAAAAATATCTTGGTTGAATTCTTTTGCGTCATGGGGGTGTATGCCCGTAGAAAAATAAATATTTTTATAGCGATCAGCTAAGTCACGAACTTTTTTTAGAGATTCTGGAGCAGCTGCGATTGTTACAATTTCTGTAACACCCGCAACAACAGCCTCTTGGATTAGCTCATCCGTTGAGAGATCGTACTCATAGTCTAAATGCGCGTGGCTATCGATAAGGCCAAGACTACTTTGCATTGGCTTGTAGTTCTTTGAGTAGCGCTTCTAAGTCGTGCATACTATATGCGCCAATTACTTTTCGCCCGTTAATGACTAAAGTAGGAGTCGACTCTAGGTTAATCATTTCACCCCATGACATTTGTCTTTGAAGCGTTGTTGTCGTTTCTGTTGAATCCATACAGGCTTTTGTTTCATTTAAATCAAGTCCGATCTTTTCGATGAGAGAATCAATGGTTGAAGGAGAGAGGTTTTCTTGATTATCGAATATTTGGTCATGTAGTGCCCAAAACTTATCAGACTTTGCAGCACAAATAGAGGCCTTAGCGGCATAGCAGGCTGAGGTATGTCCACCATTAGGAACACTCGGATTACAAGAGCCATCGAGAGGAAAATTTAAATACGTAAGTTGCACTTTGTCTTTATGTTTAAGTAAAAATGGTTTCAGAAATTGTGCGGCCATTTTACAAGCAGGGCATTGAAAATCTGCAAACTTTACAATCGTCATTACAGGTTTTTCTGCACCCTCAGATTGATTTTTAATATAGGCTTCTGTAGGTAAAAATGTTTGTTGAGATCCTTTCCAAACATCAGCAAGGGTTGGTGCTCCTGATGGTGGTTGGTAAGTTTGCATTCCCTTAGCAGTAGCACCAACGATAGAAAAAGCCACAAAAGAGACTATAGAAACGATAAAAGAGCTTTTTACGCGACTAGAGTTCATAGGAATTTTTTTAGGAAACAAAGCTTCAAACGATGAGAAAAGAGCATTTCCCCAATTTAGGCCAAGTTGCTTTACCAGCGTTGGCCAAATAGCTAGGTTTATTAACCAAAGCATCGCACATCCTATACAAAACGATTTTAAAACAAAGCGGGATATAAAAAACATCAGAACCGTTACGAGAATGGAAATTGTAGAAAGCAGAAAAAGTACATAAAGAGATTCGTTAGCTGCTTGGTAGTTGCGTAGTGACCAAAAACCTAAAATTAATACAGTGAAGTAAAAGCTCATAGCAATGGCTGCGACGGGGATTCCCATAACGTACGAATATTCTGAAACTGCAACTGAGGCACAACCAGTGTCTGAACTTGATCCTGGTATACCGCAACCTTCTGTCAGAGATGCTTGGCCAGAAGAAAATTTAATGTGAGTACTCAATAACCAGCCTGAAACAAGAATTCCAGCTAAAGATAGTGCCAATAAAATTTTTAAAAATGTTGTATCGGTTCTCATGTTTTCTCCAGTGTCTAAGCGCTTTTGCCAACTAATAGTAAACGCTAAGCTTAGTTTTTGAAAGCAATATAGGAGAGTATTCTGCCCGCTTTTTTTCCCTCTCGTCGAAAAGATGGCAATTTGCCCTTTTCTTTATGTGTGCATATTGTCGATTTCTCTATTTCATAGCTAAAAGAAAGGGGATCAAGTGCTTCTTTTAATTGATTTTCGTTTTCTTGGGAGAGATCAAAAAAGTATTTTTCTTTTGAAGCACCGTGAATAGCAATGCCTGAATCTAAGCAGCCAGGAAACGAATCAATGACTTCTTGCCCCACCTCAAAGGAAGCTTTTTGTATACAAGGCCCTATAAAAAGAGAGAGTTTAGACTGGGATGAGAATAATGGGTGAGATTTCATTTTCTCCATAAATGTTTTTATGGCTTTAGAGGTAATTTTTTGCGCAGTTCCGCGCCAGCCGGCATGTATAGCAATAACGCCATAAGCAGATTCTTGGTTTGATAAACAACCTAAGATGGGGCAGCAATCAGCTGAATATACTCCAATAGCAATGGGGGCGATAGTAGCTAAGGCATCAGCCTCATTTTTTTGTTGTTCAAAAGACGTAATCCAGTGCAGCTGGTCTTTGTGAACTTGCTTTACGGTAGCTATCGTTTTAACGATTTCATTTGGTTGAGATTCCGCTAGGTAGCGGATATCGAATCCATAGGTTAAGTTCTTTATTTTCTCAAAACAGTTTGCTTTCATTTGGATTCTTTCCATTCATTGAAAATGCATAATAGATCGTCAGGAAATTCAGAGTTGAAAGTCATTCGTTTTGATAGTTTTGGGTGCTCAAAGGAAAGGTGTGTTGCATGCAAAAATTGACGATTGGTCTCATAAAGGTTCAAAATTTTTTGTGCTAAGTCTTTATGATTTTTTCTTAGCAGCTGTAATCCCTTCTCTTTTGCTTGTCGGGCTCCTCGTTTGGTGCTGTATATGGTATCGCCAAGAAGTGGTGCATTTGCATGAGAAAAATGTACTCGAATTTGATGTGTTCTGCCCGTGTATAGGGTTGCTTCAAAATGCTGGATTCCCAAATGACTTTTGAGAATTTGATACTTAGTTAAAGCTGTACGTCCTTCAGTATTTATAGACATTTTTTTTCGATCAGCTTTGTCTCTGGCTATTGGCCAGTCAAACTCTCCATTTTTAGGAATCGAACCCCAGCACAGACCTTGGTATTTACGATCTATAGTGTGTTCTTTAAACTGTTTTGCTAGGGCGAGATGCGTTTGTTCTTCTTTAGCGATAATAAGGATTCCCGACGTATGTTTATCTATGCGATGGACGATGCCTGGTCTTAGTTTTCCTCCAATGCCTTGGCCTGTATAGATTTCTGGAAAAGCATGCAAGAGAGCATTCACAAGAGTGCCTGTTTCGTTTCCTACAGCTGGGTGAACCACTAGCCCTGCTGGTTTATCGATGATGGCCAAACATTCATCTTGGTATAAAATTTTTAAGGGTATATTTTCTGGCTCTGCTTCTAAGGGAGTCGCTTTGGGGATCGTTATAATAACTTTCGTTCCTGAAGCAAGCTTTTGGTTTGCCTTGGCTAATTTGTTGTCGGCGAGGATGTGGCCTTCTTTTAGAAGTAATTGAATTTTAGATCTTGTTAGGCGTGGGATTTTTTTACTTAAGTAAGAGTCTAATCTAGTGGTTTCTGATTCACTATCTGTGATGATCTCTGTTACAGATGTTGCTGTATCTTTCACAGTATAATGCCCCTTTATCTAGATGCAGTTTCAAAAATGAGTTTAGCTAAAGACTTGGTCGTTTATTCTTCAGAAACTCCATGTACGAAGAGCTAACTTTTTCATGATTTAATTTTAATGCACGAGCATACTGAATAACAAAGCCACGTACAAAAACATTTGCCGGTAGCTTTTCAACCTGATCTTCTTCTAGCGCCGTTAAATAGTTTTTACTAATCTTTAAAATATCAATCATTTGGTCCAATGTTACATTTTTGTATTCACGTACAGATCGTAAAAAACCACCACTAACATTTTCACATTTATTGATTCGCTCTTCCATTTCTGGATCGTTTTTTTGGCTTTCTATTTTTAGGTAGTTCTTCATTACAGGGTTTGCAGACTTAGATTCCTGTGTTTGTAGTATGCGATCAATATGGCTCATGTTTCCAGCTGTAGCTGTTGGAGCGTTACTAGTTGTTGAACTACTTTGGTATTCTGTAGAAGCGCTTGTGATTTCTTCTCGGGCTTCATTTTTAGAAAAAGTAACGCTAGAAGACCTATACGAGCTATTGTAGCTATCTGATGAGATGATTCCGTGAGAGTCATCATATTTTTTACGCGAATCAACATCCGAAAGAATGGTATAGGCTTCTTCAATTTCAGAGAGAATATCTTTTGATTCTTCAGCAGAATAGAGCGAGTAAGCCGCTAATGAGTCTCTGTTATACGCATTTTTCGCTTTAATATAAGCATGTCTAATTGTATCGGGGCTGGCATTAAAACTAACATCTAATATTTCGTAAAGAGATTGCTTACGGGTATTACTCATAGGATTTTTCGTTCTTAATTTTTTCTGCTTGTTCAGCAACAATATGGCCAACCATTTTTTGCATGGTTGCCACTAGTGGATTCGTAGGAAACTCTACAGCTAAAGGCTTTCGTCTTCTAACAGATTGCCAAACAGCGCTGTCGTACTCTAGATTACCTAAGTAATCCACGTTAATGCCAAAGTATTTTTTGCATACGTTTTTAACACCAAAGCCAATTTCAGCATCAGTGCCTGTTCTTGTTTGGTTTACGACTAGCTTTAAATTCATTTCATTCATCGCAAGACGAACTTTGCCTCCAAGGTCGGAAGACTCGTTTTCGATTGCTGATAAGAGATCTGCGGGGGTCTTAATGCCTAGCTCTTCTTTTTTCTCTACGATTTTGTCAACGAGTTCTCTTGCATCTAATTGGTGCTCGATATTTTTGAGCTTTCGATAAAACGCACTTTTAATAAAGCGATAGGCATTTTCTATACTGGTTGGCTCAGGAAGAACAACTAGTATCCCTACATCTGCAGCGATGAAGAAGTCTAATGTATTGAAAGAAGTTCCAGCACCTAAATCTAGAATTACATAATCTGATTTTAGTTGTTGAAGTCTTTGGATAAGTTTTTGCTTTTGTGCATGAGGTAGATTGGCAGCATTTAGGCTATCGTGTGCACCACTAATTAGTTGTAGGTTGGGAACAATAGTTGGGGCACATAAGTCTTCGATATTTTCAATATCACTAGAAAAAACATCCGATAATGTTCGGCTGCTCATTTCTACGCCAAGACATGTGTGCAAATTGGCTCCGCCTAGATCTAAATCTACTAGTGTGACTTTTGCACCAGCGCGAGCAAGGGTAATAGCAAAGTTTGCCGTTACAAGAGTTTTTCCCACTCCGCCTTTACCACCGCCTATAGCTAAAATTTGTTTATAAGAAGATTTATTTGATCCCAATAGTTTAGATTCTTGGTGAATCGATGTGCTTGTGATTGTTTCTTCTTCTGTTTTTGTATTGATATTATGATCCATCTACCGCTTGTTCCCTCTTCTCTATTCCAGTATTCCGACCCTAACGCTTAAAGTCAACCGGAAACGTAAGAACATTACTAATGCATTTCTCTATGCCTTTCGATTAGAGTAAGGCTTTATGGTGAATTTTTTAAGAACAAAAATAGAACTTTGGTTACTGAGGAAAGATAAGGATCAGCCTCAATTGAGGCATCGCAGTGATTTACACTTAGCAAGAAAAGGTTTTCACATGAGTGGGGCGATTACGTTTTTGGTTCCTTTTCTTTTCTTTGATTTTTCTCAAGAGCAAATGGCAGCAATTCTAGGTGCTGCGCTTGGGGGGGTAATGTTTATTGAGTACTCCAGGGCGAAGTTTAAGCGAGTCAATAAGTTAGCGATGGTAGTTCTCGGGCCAATCATGCGTGATACAGAGGTAAATCAGTTGACGGGTATTCCGTTTTATATGGCTTCTTGTTTGTTTGCGTTCTTGATTTTTCCTAAACACATAGCGGCATTATCGATTTTGTATTTAGCTTTGGGAGACCCATCTAGTTCTTTTTTTGGTGTTCTCTATGGGAAGAACAAGATTTTCCCCAATAAAAGCCTTCAGGGTACTCTAGGGGGCTTTACGGTTTGCTTCTTTGCCACTCTTGTTTATTTGTACTTTCAGGATTTTCCTCGAGAGAAGTTGTTGCTTATCTCGTTGATTGGGGGATTTTCAGGCAGTCTTGCTGAGCTTCTACCTTTGAATATTGATGATAATTTTTCTATTCCCGTTGTGAGTGGATTTTTAATGATCCTTGCCTTTTGGTCGTGTACGGGCTATTCGGGTGTACACTTTTTTTAATCAATAAAAACAGATACTTACATCTGATTCAGGGGCTAGGCTGGATTTATGTTCTAATTCTGCAATGAACGCTCTTGGTGGAATTCTCTATCTATTTGTTTTCTTTGGTTTTTTAGGGCAATTGCTGCTTATTTAGTATGGGTATGCTGTGGGGCAAGAAAAATTGGAGCATGGTTAGATTATTTATAGCAGAGTATATATTTTGGGTGGGTGTCTATAATTTTTACACAGACTTAGGTTTTTCTTTAATGGTTAGAGTGTAAGATATTAAAACTAAAACACTTTTTCGTATTTTTTCTTGGCTTATGCTTTGCATAATAAAAGGTATGCGAAGCCCCTGTTTGAAAAAAATACAGATTATCTTAAGGCCATTAGTTCAGGCCTTTTTGCTGATGTTTTTGGCTTCCCATTGTTTTGCAGCCTTTTATCCAATTGATACAGGTATGAACGTAAAAGAGAGAAACCAAAAAGTTCATCCCAGCCATATAAAAGCGCATGAGGCGTCTACAAAGCCTACCTGGATCGGACGTATTTTTGCGAAGCTTCGTCCTAAAAAGAATCAGCTTAATATAGATTTTAATGAAGCAGAAAGAATGCTTAGTGAGCCTAGTTGGGTTGAAGAAGTCTACGCAAATAACGACTTCGAGTCTCGTATGCGTGGACGCTATGCCGGTACGGTAGGTTCTATGGAGTCTATTGTTCACAACCCTTTACGTCGAGCATCAAAAGAAGAGATTCTTCGTTATGATGAAAATCGCAGAGACATGGCTAATTGGACATATAAAGAAGTTTTAAATGACCAAGTGAAGCTCTTCTTTAAAAGAGGGGATAGCACCTCAGGAGCAATGCAGGTTTTAACTGCAGTAAAGAGTGTTACGTCTTCTGAAAAAGAAGAGGACGCAAATAGCAATGAAAAACTAACAGAAGAAGAGAGAATAGCACGAGCACATAGAGCAGATTTAGTGGCTCATAGCCAAGACGAAGAAGAACCGGTTGTTCCTACTCGAATACGAGCAAAAATGAATTTGATAAAGAAAAAAGGGCAGCTGGTATTTTCGAATCCTTTAGCTACTACTTCAGTGAATGTTCAGGCAGGCTCAGGCGAAAATTTGATCGTTGAAATGCAAAGAGATTTTCGAAAACTATCTATGAACTCTAAATTGAAATATGCAGTAGATGAATCTCTAATAGATTTTGAATTAAAAAAGAAGATTACAGACGAGATTTCGTTAAATTTAAATTCATTGCGATATACAGATAATAAAAAATTACCTCATGGTAAGAAGAGCTCAGAGACGGCTGGTTTATTATATTCGGTTAGTTTCTAATCTAGATTTTTTCAGATTCACAAATAAGGTTTTTAGCTAAAAAACTACTTTTGATTTTCTATAAAAACTTGATGAATTTTCGATAAAACGCGGTTTTGTATTTTCTCTTCAAAAATTAACTCTATATTAGTTTCTTTTTCGTCTTTTATATTTTGTACATTAGATAAAAAGGTATTCTTATCTATTGTGGGTAAGAATAATAAAGCTTCGCCGGTACTTAAGTTTTTTCCACTCACTTTCGTAGCTCGCTTACAGTGCGAGAGTCGTATTTGGAAAAAGATATAGCCTTTTTCAACAGCGTTCGCCTTTTGTGGATTTTGGCAATCCAACTCTATGGTGGTTTTTGAAGGCTCTTCTGTAACAGAATTTTCTTCTATTGAAGCCAAGCCTCTTTCGGCAACTATATTTGTATTTACGGAATCTCTCTTTGTTGAATAGGCTTCTAGCTTTTTGTAAGAATAAGAAAAAAATGCGACTGAGATCGCAAAAAACGCGATATCGGGTATAAATTGTCGTATATTTCTTTTCGTACGCATTCTAAGTGCATATCGGGATTTTTTGGAGTGAACTAAAGCGATGCCAGCTTACACGGCGAAAATAGACCTACTATTTGAGTCAACTCTCTTATTGGCAGCTGTATGCTTTGCCATGTCGGTATATGTTTTAGCAAAAGGGATAGGAAACAAGTTAAACCTCTCTTACTCAGCGTTAACTTTTTGTGTCAGCTTGTGGAGTTTTTCTTTTTTTGTCGCCAATGTCTTAGAGTGGCGACTTTTAGAAAGCGTACACATTCTAAGTACCTTACTTTTGGCACCACTTGCTCTTTTGTTTTTAAGCGTACTATTAAGGCCTGAGGGTTGGGTGTTTCGGGTTTTTTTATGGACCACATTAGTGACTTCTTTAGCACTGGTTCCTTTAGTGATTTTTGGTCTTGATCGATTTCCTCTGATTCGAGCGCTGAGCTTTTATTCACCTTCTTTAATTGTTTTAGCAAACTTATATCTTTTTTTGTCTGAGGTACTTGGAGCTGTAAAGCCCAGAGGCGGTTGGGAATTCGAATTTGATGCCACTGAGATAAGGCAGCGCTTGCGAAGGCGTAATTTTTGGCTATATCTTGGTGGGGTTTGTGTAACGATGCTTAGTGTGCTGGATAGAGTTCCCTGGATGGGTAGAACGCTTCCTGCTATTGGAAATCTTTTATTAGCGCTTTATTTTTTCTTTATTAAAGACGCGGTAATCAACCAAACCTTTGTTAGCTCACGTAAAATTCTTGGTAGACTATTGGCTCAGTTAACGGCTGCTCTGGTTTTTTTCTTTTTATTCATTTTAATGAATGCGTGGGTGAAGCAAAACTTGGTTCTTTATCTTATTAATACGTTTTTTGCAGCCTATGTGGGTGTGGTGATTATGGATCCATTACGCTCTTTGGCTAGCATAGCTTTTCAGCGTTTCTTTTTTCGCGAGGCCACTAGAATAGAAAAAATGATTCACGAGAGCGGTAAAGAAATTGCCGGAGCTTCTCATGTAAGTGCAATTGCCATAGCTACTGAAAAATTTATTCATAGCGCATTAAATGCTGAAATGGTTTCTTTATATGTCTTAGATGCTGACGGCAGCGCTTATCAAAAAGTGTTTCAATCGAAAAAAATGTCTGATCTTCCAAAATCATTACACTTAAATTTTCCTTTAATTGCGTATTGGAAAAAAAATAAAAAATGGATTCCTGCATTAGGAGATGAAATTTCTAGAGCATCAGAGCGTGAAACGCTGCCTGATAGGGTTGCTTTTTTAAGGCTCACGTATTCATCCTTAGAAAATTTAGGATCTACATTGGCATTCCCTTTTACGCATGAAAGGCAAGTTTTGGGTTTTGCTACGGTTCATCTAGCTGATCCACCTGATCACTGGGAAGAGAGTTGGGGAGCTTTATTATTATTAGCCCCATATTTCGAGCGCGCTGGAGAAGCGCTGCGAGAGTTAGATGTCTATGCACGCTTAAGAGATAAAGATAGGTTAGCTGCATTGGGAGAAATGGCTGCTGGATTAGCGCATGAAATTCGAAATCCTCTTGGTGCGATCAAGGGGGCGGCTCAAGTCATGGAGACAAAAGAAAGTGATCCGAATGCGCCCTTCTTAAAAATTATCATTGAAGAAGTGAATCGATTGAATTTTGTTGTGAGCCAGTTTTTAAATTATGCAAAACCTTTTCAGGGAAAATCTGAATTGTCTGACTTGAGTAAGGCAATTCACCCGCTTATAGAGAGATATAGAGAAATCATGAAAAGTAAGGGCATTGAATTCGATTTATCTATAGATAATGCATTGCCTCATGTGTGGTGTCAGGCTGAGTTAATTGGTTTAGTTTTCACGAATCTTGTCGATAATGCTGTGCGAGCTGTTTTGACAGAAGGAAACGAAAAAAAACCAAAGATTTCTATCACCTTATCTCATACAATACACCCAAATGAGTTTGTTCTGATTGTTGCAGATAACGGAATAGGGATGACAGCCGAGGTAGTAGAAAAAATCTTTATTCCTTTTTTTACAAAATCATTACAAGGCACTGGATTAGGGCTTTCGATTTGTCAAAAAATTGCGGAAGCACACGGAGGGAGCATGGAAGTAAAAAGTTCTTTTAAAAAAGGGACAGAAATGAAGCTCCGTATCCCACTAAAATTAGGAGAAGCGTAATGAGTGCTACAGACATAATGACAGCAAAAATTTTAGTCGTTGATGATGAAAAAAATATTGTTACTGTTCTAAAGGCTATTTTAGAAAAACGAGGCTTCAGTGTAGAAGGATTCACCTCACCAAGAGAGGCATTGTCTCGCTTAGAAAAAGAAGAGTTTGATGTTGTAGTGACCGATTTGTATATGCCTGATTTAGACGGAATGGCGCTACTATCTGAGATTCATCGATTGCACTCTGGCTTGCCAGTAGTGATGATCACCGCATTCGGTACAGTTGATTCTGCCGTAGATGCAATTAAAAAAGGCGCTTTTGACTATGTTACAAAGCCTTTTGAACAATCTGAAATCGTATCTGTTGTTCAAAAAGCTGTGAATACCAGGCAATTTAGTAAAATTGGCTTAAAAGGAGATGCTAAAACTAAAGAATCAAATTTAGCAGCAATTGATTCTTATATTTTAAAAGGATCCTCTAGCTCAATCTCTCAGGTTGCAGAAAAAATAAGCAAGATTGCGTCGACCCCTAGTGTAGTGCTTTTGAAGGGCGAAGTGGGAAGCGGAAAAGAAGTTTTAGCAGAAGAAATTCACTTTCTATCTACACGAGCCTATCAGCCGCTTTTAAAAGTGAATTGTGAGGCGGTAACAAGTTTAAATCTAGAAACCGAAGTCTTTGGCGGTCAAAAAATTGGTAAATTAGAAATGGCTCATAAAGGTAGTCTATACCTAGATGAAGTTTCTGAAATGAGTCTAGAGTTACAACATAAATTATTTGATTTTTTAGAATCGGGTTCTTTTGAGCATCCGTTAAGAAATGAAAAAATTACTGTTGATGTGCGGATCATTGCATCGACATCTAAAGATTTATTATCAGAAGTACGTGCAGGAAACTTTCGCGAAGATTTATATTATAAGTTAAATGTTTTTCCTATAGAGGTTCCGTCTCTAAAAGAGAGGATTTCTGATTTATCTGACTTGTCGGTGGCTATTTTAGAAAAGCTTGAGAAAAAGCTACATCGTTCGGGCTTACAGCTAGAAAACAAAGCTTTAAAAATTCTCTCTGAGTATTCGTGGCCAGGAAATCTGCGTCAACTAGAACAAGTATTAGAAAGAATGGTAATAAATTCTAAAGGATCAGTTTTGCTGGAAGCAGATATTCCTAAAGATATGCTCAGTGATCGAGCTCAAATGGAAGAAGATCATCATAATTTTAGAGAAGTAATTCGAAAGAGAACACAAAACTTGGAACGCGAACTAATTGAAAAAGCCATGAGTGAAATGGAAGGGAATGTTACAAGAACAGCGGAATATTTAGGGATTTCACGCAAAGGATTGCAGCTGAAGATTAAAGAGTTAGGGATCAAAAACTAAGGGAGTAGATATGGCTAAAAGATCTGAGCTTGAGTACAAGCTTTCACAGATGTTTATTGTTGGCTTGCCAGGGACAGAATTAAGCGAGCCATCGAGAGAATTTTTAAAAGACTACCAACCAGGTGGAGTTATCTATTTTGCCCATAATTACGATACTCCAGCCTTGGTCGCAGAAATGTCAGATGCGATTCAATCGACAAGAGATAAAGCTAGAAATTTACCTTTATTTATTTCTGTAGATCATGAGGGTGGTAAAGTTCAGCGATTTAGAAAACAATTTATTCATTTTCCAGAGCCCATAGAAATAGGAGAAATCGGTTCTCCAAAGCTTGCATTTCTAGTAGCAGAAGTAATGGCCAAAGAATTGAAGGCAGTTGGGGTAAATTTAGATTACCATCCACTCTGTGATGTGCATACGAGACCTTCGAATCCGGTGATTGGCCGTCGTGCATTTGGCTCTGATGAAGAGTTGGTTTCTAAATTAGCAAGTGCCATGGTTAGGGGTTTTGTAGCGAATGGAGTTATTTCGTGTATTAAGCATTTTCCGGGGCATGGAGACACTACTGTAGACTCACACTTTGATTTACCTATGGTTGATGTTCCTTGGAATGAGTTAAAAGAGCGCGAAGTAAAACCCTTCGTAAGAGCAATTCGCTCTAGAGTTGATATGATTATGACCGCTCATATTTTAAATAAAGCGATAGATCCTATTTATCCAGCAACTCTTTCGTATTCAACGATTACTAACCATTTAAGAAAAGAGCTTCGCTTTAATAAGCTGATTATTACTGATGATATGCAAATGGATGCAGTGGCGAAAAATTTTGGTGAAAAAGATATGATCGCTTTAGCGATTAATGCTGGATGCGATATTCTCTTATATCGACACGAAGAAAAGGGCAGAGCGGCTATGGATGCTGCCTTTGAGTTTTTACGTGAAGGTAGAATTACAGCAGATCAGGTAGAGGCTTCTTATGCAAGAATCAAAGAAGTAAAAGAGCGTATGCTTTTACCTTATAATGACGTAAGAATGAATAATCTAGACCTTATCGGTTGTGAAAGCCATAAAGAGGTATTGAATCTAGTCTTAAATAGACAAAAGCCCCCAGGGGCAGAGCTTAGCGAAGCATAAGTTTTATTTATAGTATAGATAGTCTCTCATTATTTTATTTGAGTTCAAAAATAGTAGATAAATCTTTCAAAAGGAGGATTTATGAAACTATTACCAATTATAACTGTTTTAGCACTTTCTTCAGGCCTAGCCATGGCTGGAACAAAAGAGCTAAGAAATGAAGTATTAAAGCGAACGATTCGTATCCCCGCTGGTGTATTGACGTGTGAAATCGTTGATGACTGGAGTGGATACAGACCTGACAAACGAGCGGATGTTCGGCTTGACTCAAATAAAGTAAGATTACCGCTACGTTTAAATCAAGAGCATAACTTGCTGATGGGTGGGTATTTCTCAAGAGACTGCACTATGGCACAAGAGGTTATTGATGAAGCAGCTAAACGTAATGTGAGAGTGGAAGTACGTATAGTAGAGACACAAAGTGAATATATGTACAAAGAAGAGTGCCATAGATATGTACAAGAATCATTGACTGTCATTTTTGATAATGGACTTAGTTTGTATTCAACTGCAAATAAAGCATTACCAAAACGTGCTACTTGTGAAATTTAGGTAGATGAGGCCTTGTATGCAATTTCTAGAACGTTTAAAAGTAAATTTGATGACTCGATTCGCTTGGAAAAAGCCTGGTCCCCGCCTGGCTGAGACCTTAGTGAAGTTTGAGGCAACAGAAGAAGATAGTTCATGGCATTTGCTACAAGGCCTTAAACAAGAAAAAGACTGCCAGAAGAAGGCAAAACTTTTTCAACAGGTTTTAGAAGAATTTCGTCACGCTGAAGAATTTCAATTTTTATATAAAGAAATTTTTGCGAAAAAATTAAAATCTCTTAAAGAAGAACGACAAGAACTTTTTCGAAAGACAGAAGTTTGGAAACTATACGCCTTCTGTCGTATCGGTGAAGAATCAGCTGCGAAACGCTTTGCTCATATTATAGAGGCTGATTGTGAGCCTAGAATGAAAAGAGTTTTAAAAAGAATTGTTGCCGATGAAGAAGGGCATATCGAAGAAGCTGATGTTTTATTAGATGTATTACCGATCCATGAGGTAACGGCTGAGCTTAGAAGAATACGTTTAAAAAGATTTAAAGAATCTTGGATGAGAATGGGAAGGCATTTGACAGGGATTATTGGAAAAAGCCTTCTTTTAGGATTCTATTTTGGTATTGGTTGGGCATTTTCAAAAACAGCCAATGCAAGATTTATAAGCAATCGAAAAAATTTGAAAAAAGAAGGGAGAGAGCTGGTTTATGAAAGTCCTAGGATTGTCTTTTGATTATCATGATTCTTCTGCAGCATTGGTTGTTGATGGATCTGTAGTGGCTGCTAGCCTTGAAGAAAGATTTAGCCGGCTTAAGCATGATGCTAACTTTCCTAAGCAATCGATTGAGTTTTGTTTAGCAAAGGCAAAAATAGATAAAGATGCTATTGATGTAGTTGCTTTTTATGAAAATCCATCGAAAAAATTCGGTCGTGTTTTAGCCGCTGCATTAGCCTCGTGGCCAAATAGCGCTAAAGAATTTGAATCTAGCATGAGTCAATGGTTAGGTAAAAAGTTATGGACCAAAACTAGAATCGCCAGCCGTCTGGGTATTGATCCTAAAAAAGTGATTACTTTAGATCATCACACTGTACATGCGGCGCAAGCTTTTTTAAGTTCGGGCTTTCAAGAGTCTGCTTTTCTAGTAGTAGATGCGGTAGGTGAGTGGGCAACTACATCTATTGGTAGAGCCTATTGGAAAGATAATAAACCTGAGTTTCAATTTATTCGTCAGTCAGAGTATCCTAATTCGTTGGGATTATTTTATTCTGCCTTTACTATTTTTCTAGGATTTGAGGCCATGAACTCTGAATGCTCTACTATGGCTTTAGCCGCTTTTGGAAAGCCTCAGTATGTGCAAAAAATAAAAAAAGTACTTTTGGCAGATGGTAATGATTATAAGCTGAATCAAAATTATTTAAATTTTCACCGTTCACTACAATTGCCATTTACAAAAGAATTTACAGAAGAATTTGGTTCTCCTTTTAATGGAAAGTACTCGTTTTCTTCATTTGAGAAAAAAGAAGCAAGTGAAGAAGAGCAGTATTATGCTGATATAGCTGCTTCGGTACAGGTGATTTTTGAAGAAGCAGTAATAAATTTGGCAAAAGAAGCACTAAAGAAATCAGAGAGTAAAAATTTAGTTTACGCTGGTGGTGGAGCTTTGAATTGCGTGGCTAATGAAAAAATTCGCAAAATTTCTGAATTAGAAAAATTTTATATTCCAAATGAACCAGGTGATGGAGGTTCTGCTGTAGGGGCCGCTCTTCTAGTCTCTGCAAGAAGTGGGCTTTGTTCAGGTACTAGAGATGTTTATACAGGTGATGAAGTAGAGCCATTGACGTTCATTGATCAAATAGAAACAAAAGAATTAAAGAAATTTAGAAAAAAAGGGCTAACCTCTGACTCGCCACTTTCTTATTCGTCTAAAACACTAAGCGACAAAGATTTATACGTAGAAGTTGCGAAAGCTTGTTTTGAGGGAAAAGTCGTAGGGTGGGTACAAGATAAAGCAGAAATTGGCCCTAGAGCTCTTGGAAATCGCTCTATATTATTTCGCGCAGATCGAAGAGATTTAGCTTTAAAAGTAAGTAAGGCAATTAAAGACAGAGCTCTTTTTCGTCCCTATGCCTTAGTAATGAATCAAAATGCTGCCAACCAAATTTTAGAAGAAAGTGATTCTTGTGAATTATTTGAGTGGATGCAACTTGCAATTCCAGTAAAAGAAAAAATGATTAATGAAGTTAGTAGTGGTGTGCATATAGACCGAACTACAAGACCACAAATAGCAAAGCAAAAAAGTAAAATTGATAAACTTTTACAAGAATATGAGAAGATGTCAGGTCTTGGGTGCTTAGTAAATACATCATTTAATGAAAGTGGTTTACCTATAGTAAATAGTGCTGAAGAAGCGCTGATGCAATTTGCTAGAACAGATTTAGATGTTCTTGTTGTTGGCAATCAAGTGATTGTAAAGGAGTTCAGATGTTAGCTTTAGTGAAAAGTATATTATTTACGATCTTAGAAACAAATAAAGAGCTAGAGACAAGTAAGTTGAAGGGATTACAACCTATTTTTTTCGGTCTTGTTTGTCTTTCTGGAGTTTTAGCTCTATTGCATATGGTTTCACCTATTGCACCTTTTGTGTATTCTTTATTCTAATATGAGTGCCAGGCGAAAATTCTTTAGTACAATCATGCTGGGAATTTTTTTCTTAGCGGTGCTAGAGTTCACTCTGGCACAGTCTAAGTGGACAATAATGGATAGAGTTGAAAAAGAGAGAGAGCTAGGCAAACAAATATCCCCACCATTTACTTCTCAATTTTTCTTAGAACGCAGAGACATACTTCCACTTTCATCACCTTCAAAAACAGAAATACTTTTGTGTAAAGAAGCTGAAAGTGAAGTAACTTATTTCAGTGATCGCTATGGTTTTAGAAATGACGATTCTATATGGAATAAAAGCGAGTGGGATCAACTTATTTTAGGTGATTCTTATGCTCTTGGTTTTTGCGAGGAAGAGTATTTTTCAAAAGACATTCCTAACTTATCTGCAATGGGAAATGGTCCATTAAGTCAGTTGGCTACATATATAGAGTACGGAGCTGAGAAAAATCCCAAAAAAATTATTTTAACTCTAGTGTCAAACGATTTAGGGATAGATCTTTTACAAGAAAAAGAAAATCCCATTTTAGTAGACTACCTACAAGGTAAAGAACAGTTTTTAGATAGAAAACAAAAAGATTTAGATAAAATTTATTACGAACAAGAATCTCTAGTTTCTAGAGAAAGGAAGAAAGAGAGTTTTGAATTTATCAATGTCTTTAGAAAATGGGGTTTAAAATTTTTACATTTAGACCCAATGAGCCCTGGGTATAGAACAGACTATCAGCACCAAGAGTTTTTAGACATCAATCTCTACTTGAATGTATTGTCTACTTTTAAAAAAATAAGTCCGAAATCTGAATTTGTTATTTTATTTATACCTGATGCCTTTTCATTTCGAGCAGAGCAGAGATTGAGTGTTGATCAGTTTGTGCTAAATCTTAAGACTAAGGTTGAGTCTTTGGGCTTTCGTTTTTTAGATGCACGCGAGGCAATTTCAAATGCCTACTCTAAATATAATCCTCTGGGCGGGTATTATGGGCACTTCAATAAAGAAGGGCATAGAGAGTTGCGTGACTATTTAAAACGTAACTTAAGTCTTTAGGGTATGTTTTCACACCCTAATTTGTAGTTTTTCTGCGTATTTTTTCAAAATAGCGAGAAGCTCTTGATAGAGCACCAGACCAATACGTTGAGTCGTGCCCACCAGGTCTAATGGTATTTACTTTTTGTGAACCAAAGTCTCGCTGCAGCTGCTGTAAAAAATATTTAGTATTTGGATATGAGTTAAGCAAGGTATCGTCTTTACCAATTTCTATACGAAATTGACGAAAACGAAATCCCACCTCACCTTTTGCAATTCTATCTTGATAAAAGCTAGCAGGGTCATTTTTACGAAATTCTTGGCCACTACCGTAGCCAGCTCGATCGGCTTCTTCTAGTTCATTTTCTCTTCGAAAGATTGGGCTTATCGAATATATAGCAGCGAATTTTTCTGCATATTTATCACCGATATATATAGCGCCGTGCCCACCCATAGAAATACCTAAGAGAAACCGATTTTTATTTTGTTTGGGGCCTAAATTTTCTTCAATATGCTCAATTAGATCTTCACCTATCATTTTCGCTACACCTAATTTTTCACCACTACCATCTTTCCAATAAGAAGCTTTGGGTTCTTTCGGTGCGATCACGATTAGATTTTTTAGCTTCGAAAAGCTGTGAGATTTGTCAAAATCATAAAATTGATTTTCGTTACCACCTCGGCCATGTAAATAGATTACATAAGAGATATGAGACCCATATTTATAGTTTTTCGGAAAGTAAGCTTTATAAACGACATTGGTATTAGCACTAACAGAGTAAAAGCAGCCTTCTTCAATTTTACCTAAGTCTGCTGAGTTTATGAAATCTGCAGAAGAGCAGGGGTATCCATATATAGGGTAGATTAAGGCCAAAAATAAGCAGATAAAAAGCTGTTTGTGCATACCAACTTATCGGAACAAAAGGCATTTTCTTAAATTGAGCTGATTTTAGAGTCATTTATGCAAAAACCTAGCAATTTATACTATTGCTACATCTGTAAGTTCTTGTGGCTCCCCCTTGGCTCTATAAGGAAAAAACTTGACTAATTGCGTAGTAACGCATATTTGAAAAACCTTATGCAGACCATACCAGTTCTTGATTTACGTGATTTTACCGGTTCAAAAGAGGCTAGAGCAAACTTTGTAGAGAAGATCGGAAGCACTCTTCGTGAAACAGGTTTTTTTGCTCTTCAAAATCATGGAGTAGATTATAAGTTGATCGAAAAAGCGTACAAGCTTGCAGAAAAGTTTTTTGATCTACCTGAAGAACAAAAGAAAAAATATGAAGATTTAGAGTTAAAAGGCCAAAGAGGGTTCACTAGCTTTGGTCGTGAGCACGCGAAAAATAATAAGGCAGCTGATTTAAAAGAATTTTGGCATGTGGGAAGAGAGCTTTCACCATCACATCATTTGTATGATGAGTATTTGAAAAATCTTTGGCCGAATGAAATCTCGGATTTTAAACCAACATTCTTAGAATTATTTCGTCAACTAGATCAATGCTCTATGGCTCTACTAGAAGCTTGTTCTCTTTATTTAGGAGAAGATAAAGAATTGCTCCCAAATATGGCAAAAGATGGAAACACCATTTTACGAGTGATTAATTATCCTGAAATTTCTGCCGATAGAGATCCTGCAAGTATTAGAGCTGGCGCACACGAAGACATTAATTTTATAACTCTCCTATGCGAAGCAACAGCGGGTGGCTTAGAGCTTTTACAAAAAGATGGTAGCTGGTTACCTATACATGCACTTAAGGGGCAGATCATTGTAGATACAGGAGATATGTTACAAAACTTATCTAACGGTATTTTGCGTTCAACAACTCATCGAGTGGTGAATCCAGACAATAGTCGCGAGCGACGTTTTTCTATGCCATTTTTTGTTCACCCACGTTCTGAAGTTGACTTATCTCCATTAGCAAAATGTGTGAAAAGTGAAGGCGAAGAAAAATATCCAAAAATCACCGCTGGCCAATATTTAGAGCAAAGACTTCGCGAAATAGGATTAGAGCGAAAAAAATAATTTCTAAATTGTCAGAATCTCTTTATGAGTTCCAAATACTGTCTTTAGGCTTTGTGTAATTTCACCTAGTGTACAATTCTTTTTTACAGCTTCTAAAATAACAGGCATTAAATTATTTGAGCTAGAGGCCGTATTTTTTAAATTTAATAAAGCTTGCTCAACTTCTTTTTGATTTCGTTTTTTCTTAAACTGGCTAACGCGGCTTAATTGTTTTTTCTGTAAGCTTGTATCGATTTTCATTAGCACTGGGTCTTTTGATATAGATTCTTGAAACGCATTTACTCCGACTTGAATTTGGTCTCCTTGGTCCATTGCTAACTGCGTTTTATAGGCGGCCTCTTGGATTTCTTTTTGAATATATCCACTTTCAATACAAGCAATCATTCCACCCCTTCGCTCGATTTCGCTAAGATATTCCATGGCTACTTCTTCTAGCCGTTTAGATAAATCATTAACGAAATAAGATCCGCCTAATGGATCTGCCGTATCGGCCGCGCCTGACTCGTAAGCGATGATCTGCTGTGTTCTTAGAGCTAGCTTTGCACTATCTTCAGTAGGTAAAGAGAGGGCTTCATCAAAGCCATTGGTGTGAAGGCTTTGGGCACCTCCCAATATAGCTGCTAGAGCTTGTAAACCAACACGAACGATATTGTTTTCTGGTTGTTGCGCAGTAAGCATAGAACCGGCCGTTTGCGCATGAAAGCGAAGTTTTAAAGATGAATCTGATTTTGCTTGGTAGTGATTTTTCAAACGTTCTGCCCAGATTTTTCTAGCGACTCTGAACTTAGCTGTTTCTTCAAAAATATGGTTATGGGCATTGAAGAAAAAAGAAAGCCTAGGAGCAAATTCATCTATAGATAAGCCTGCCTTAAGAGCGGCATCAACATAGGTGAATCCGTTTGCTAGGGTAAAGGCGATTTCTTGAGCTGCTGTAGAGCCGGCTTCACGAATATGGTAACCAGAGATAGATATAGGATTCCATTTTGGTACATGGCTTTTACAGTACGAAAACATATCTGTAATCACTCGTAAAGATTCTTTGGGAGGAAAAATATAAGTCCCTCTAGCAATATACTCTTTCAGAAGATCGTTTTGAACGGTTCCAGAGAGCGAAGAAAGATCGGCCTTTTGTTCTTGGGCAACAGCAATATATAGGGCTAAAAGAATAGAAGCCGTCGAGTTGATCGTCATAGAAGTCGAAATCGAAGAGAGATTGATTTTATGAAAAAGAATTCTCATATCGTCAATTGTGTCAATCGCGACACCTACGCGACCAATTTCACCTTTGGCCATGGCATGATCTGAGTCGTAACCCATTTGTGTGGGTAAGTCGAAGGCGACACTTAATCCAGTAGTCCCTTGAGAGAGTAGGTAGCGATAGCGCTTGTTAGATTCTTCAGCTGTTCCGAATCCAGCATACTGTCTCATGGTCCATAGGCGGCCACGATACATATTTTTATGAATTCCTCTTAAGTAAGGATACTCTCCGGGTAGTGCTTCTCTCTTTTCATCATAGACTGGGTCAATAGAAAGACCAGAGGGAGTTTGTTCGTTAGCGTTTTTTAAGTCTTTCATTCTACTCCGCTTTAAAAGTAATAAGTGTGGCACCCGACTCTAATCGATCGCCTTCTTTAATGGAAACAGTATCAATGGTGCCGTCTCCGCTTGCCATCAAGATATTTTCCATTTTCATGGCTTCTACAACTACTAACGCCTGCCCTTTGGTAACCTTATCCCCAGGCTTTACTTTTACCGATAAAACTTTGCCTGGCATAGAAAGTTTGATGGGCTTTAGTCGATCAGACGATTCTTCTCCTAAAGAATCAGTTAACGAACATTCAAATTCAATAGAACCGCCCGGCCAGGCAAGAATTCTTCTTTGGTTTTTCGTATAAAGCCAGATAAGTCTATTCTGGCCCTTAGAGCTTAGATATATTTTTTGCGTTTCGGCATCTATTTTCTCAATAGTAACTTTAGAACAATCTTTATAAGACTTGCCATCTAAAATAGCTTCAGTGCCATTCTCAGCTGTAGGATGAATCGTTAAACTTTTTCCGTTTGAAAGCTTTAAGTTTCTCTGCTTCATGCTTGCCACCAGTTTGCTGGTTCGGTTTTCCACTCTTGATGAGTTTCGACTCGAATAAGGTTTGATAAAATTTGGTACAGCTCTTCTTCGTTCTCTAAAGAAATAGGAGCCACAGTGTCGTCAGAAATTTCTTTATGATCGGCAATAAAGCTTGTGGTGTAGTTACCTTTTCTAAATATAGGGTGCTTAAAGATTCTTTGTAAAAGCTCTATATTAGTTAAGCATCCAGCCACAGCTGTTTCGCCCAAGGCACGAGACATTCGTTGAATGGCCTCAGCACGAGTTCGCCCCCAAGTAGAAATTTTAGCAATCATGGGGTCGTATTCCATAGGAATCTCTTGGCCGGCTAATAGCCCACTATCAATACGAACAAAAGGGCCACCGGGAAGCAAAAATTCTTTAACTGGGCCGGGGGCTGGTAAAAAGCTATGAGGATTTTCTGCATATAGACGGGATTCTATTGCCCACCCATTTGCACTTAGTTCTTTTTGTGTAAAAGAAAGTTTTTCTCCTTGAGCGATTCGAATTTGTTCTTTTACGATATCTATCCCCGTGATCATTTCTGTTACTGGATGCTCTACTTGAATTCTTGTGTTCATTTCTAGAAAATAAAAATTTCGGTCACCATCCATTACAAATTCCATGGTTCCCGCATTGGTATAGCCAATTCTTTGCGCCCCTTCGATGGCAACTTTAAATAGAGCTTCTCGAATTTCATTATGACCCTCTAAAAATGGAGCCGGAGCCTCTTCAATTACTTTTTGGTGTCTTCTTTGTACCGAACACTCTCGCTCAAAGAGATGACAGACGTTTCCATGCTGGTCGGCTATGATCTGCACTTCGATATGATGAGGATCTTTAGCGAATTTTTCTAAGAAGACCGTATCATCATTGAAAAAGTTTTTGGCTTCTCTTTGTACGGTGAGAAAGAATGTTTCGAGCTCCTGTTCTGATTGAGCTACGCGCATGCCTTTACCGCCACCGCCCGCAGCCGCTTTAAGAATAACAGGAAACCCAATTTTTTTAGCCACTTGTTTTGCTTCATTTATATCTTTGATGGCACCTTGGCTTCCAGGAACCACCGGCACACCTGCCTTAATCATGGCTTCTCTTGCTCGTACTTTGTCTCCCATTAACTCAATAGCCTCTGGGCTAGGACCGATAAATACAATCCCTTCTTTTTCGCAGCGTTTTGCAAAATCGGCATTTTCAGAAAGAAAACCAAAGCCTGGGTGAATAGCATCGGCTTTAGCCATTTTAGCTGCCGCTAAAACTTTTTCTGCTACTAGGTAACTTTCTTTGGCTTCGGCTTTTCCTACGCAATAGGCCTCATCTGCTAGTTGCACATGAGGAGACTTTTCATCCACTTCTGAATAGATTGCCACTGTTTTTAGGTCTAATTCTTTTGCGGCGCGAATGATTCGCAAGGCAATTTCACCTCGATTTGCTACGAGAACTTTGGTGATTTTTTTTGTTTTCATAGTGGCATATTTCCGTGTTTGCGTTGTGGGCGAACTTCGCGCTTATTTCTTGTAGCCTCCAAAGCAGAAGCTATTTTGCTGCGACAGTCTTTTGCTTCGATTACTTCATCGACAAACCCAACAGATGCTGCTTGGTAAGGGTTGGCAAAAGTTTCTCGATATTCGTCTACGAGAGTTTTTGCTTCTTTTGGATTTTTTGCTAAACGGTCTCGATAAAGAATATTGATGGCACCTTCGGCCCCCATAACGGCGATTTCTGCTTGAGGTAAAGCAAAATTAAAATCTGCTCGAATATGTTTTGATGCCATCACGTCATAGGCACCGCCATAAGCTTTTCGTAAAATTAAAGTGATCTTTGGTACTGTTGCTTCAGCAAAAGCATATAGAAGCTTAGCACCTTGTGAGATGATTCCCCCATGTTCTTGATCAACACCAGGCAAAAATCCAGGTACATCTACCAACGTCAAGAGAGGAATATTAAAAGCATCACAAAAGCGTACAAAGCGAGCCCCCTTTTTAGAGGCAGAAATATTTAAGCAACCAGCAAGTACCATTGGTTGATTGGCGACTATGCCTACAGCTTCACCTTTGATACGCGCAAAACCTACAACAATATTTTGTGCGAAATTTTCATGAACTTCAAAAAAACTACCATCATCAATGATTTCGTTGATGACATTTTTCACATCATAGGGAGACTGCGGTGAATCAGGAATGATTTTTAAAATTTCTTCAGAGTTTTTTTCTTTTTTCTCTGCGATTAGAGCAGGCGGTTTCTCGCGATTATTTGAAGGCAGATAAGAGAGTAGTGATCTGATTTTGAAAAGAGCTTCTTTTTCGTTTGTAGCAATAAAGTGCGATACTCCGCTGATTTCTCCATGTGTATGAGAGCCACCAAGCACTTCTTTTGTGACTTCTTCATGAGTAACAGTTTTAATTACATCTGGCCCAGTAACAAACATAAAGCTTGTGCTTTCTACCATGCAGATGAAGTCAGTGATGGCAGGTGAGTAGACGGCTCCCCCAGCACATGGGCCCATGATAGCTGATATTTGCGGAACAACTCCACTTGCTTGCACGTTACGCCAAAAAATTTCTGCGTATCCACCAAGTGCCTCTACGCCTTCTTGAATACGAGCACCGCCAGAGTCATTTAAACCCACAATAGGAGCGCCATTTTTAACGGCAAGATCCATTATTTTACAAATTTTTGCCGCATGAGCTGATGAGAGAGATCCACCAAAGACAGTAAAATCTTGAGAATAAACATATACGAGTCTACCGTCTACTTTGCCATAACCTGTAATGACTCCATCACCCAGTGGTTTATTTTTTTCCATACCAAAATTAGCGCAGCGATGTTCAACGAAGCGATCTACTTCTTGGAATGTATCTGGGTCAAAAAAAAGTTGTATTCTTTCTCTTGCAGAAAGTTTGCCTGCTTTATGTTGATTAGCTAAGCGGTCTTTTCCACCAGGAAACTCACTTTGCTCGCGTTTTTGTTCTAGTTGCTTCAACGGATCCATCATCACCTCACAAGTCCTAAAAGATAGAGGAAAAACAAGAGAAAAGGTAGGCATGGAGCATACTTAGAGATGACTTTTGGGTTCTTACGATGGAAATAAAAAATATTCAATAAAATCAATATGTTATTTTGTTTAAAATCTGGCCTTCGCGGGGCTCTTTTTCTTAAAATCAAGAACTAAGATACCGATATGTTTATGAGCACTTTATGGTTAGGCTAATCGGCATATTTTTTCTTTTTTTAGCTCCCACTTATGGGGTTTCGAATACTAATGAGATAGATCCAAATTGTTCTACGAATTTTGCTTCGCTTGATCCTGGAGCACGTTCTTATGTGCGAAATAGTTTTTTAAACGCAACTTTTCCAAACTTTAAAATTAATCAATTAAACCAATTGGGCAAAAGAACTTATTGGTGGAGACTCGGCAAAAAGAAGGCAACAGAAGAATTACAGAATTTAAAAGACGTTAAAATAAAAGAAGTGATGCATTTTGAAACTATCGAAATTAAAGCTAGTGCCAAAGCGAAGCGATCGAAAAAAATTACCACGTTAAGTAGATCGAGTAAGGCATCGGTGAATCAGCTTTTTGATGCACTTTTAGAGGGTAGAGTGCGAATGGGAGAAATTCCCAGAAGTTTAGCGGTAGACTGGAGAGAGTGGTTGAAGGCTAAAAATGGAGGGCAACCTTATCCTATGGTTGATGATCCAGACTTCATTAGAGATTTAATTGAAAGCTCTAATGATGTGGATGCCACCATGGCAGATTTATTTAACTACCAATATCTTGTTTTTTTAAATGAAGCTAAGGGATTAAATGTGAGAAATGTTGATGAAGCAATGAAGGCGTATCCCGCAGGTTTTGTTCGTGAACTTTCTCGTGCTGCTTTAAGGCCACTTAAGAAAACGAAGCAGATTTTTTACGGAGCTGCTATGGCAGTATTAATAGGTTCTACAGCGTTTGATGTTGTTCATTCAGCTGTGGCTCCTGTGCTTGATCCAATCAAAGAGCTTTTAAATGGGTTTACAAAATCTGCTTCTGAGACAATTGTTGATACCGCAAAGGTGCAATACACAACTAAATTTCAAGAGGGAAAAGAAAAGTATAGCGAAACAATAAAAGAGCTAACCGACAGAAATTTAAAATTTCTTCAAACGAGTATGGATGGTTTGTCTAGGTTAGAGGCGAAAAGTGTTATTGATAACCACCAAACCTATGTCTCTAGTATCTTGCCGAAATTTTCTCCTGTGATTGATGCCGCTGATAAAGAGTTTAATAAAAAATGGGAGGCTCTTTTAGAGGGCATGAGAGATCGATTAGCCACCACACGATTACTGCATTCCACGAACAAGATTGCTCTCGAAAATATTGAATCAAGAATTAAGCAACGTGGCACAAAACCAACGAATGAAGAAATAGATGCTATGGCATCATACACTAGAATAATACGTGATGCAGAAAAGCAACTAGCTATAGGAATAGGTGCATGGGCGTTTTACAAATCAACTTTGAGTAGTGAATCGAAATTAGATTCTTCACTACATGATAGTTATAAAATTTTATACGAAGAATATGTTAGCTATATGGATCTAGACGTTTTAAAGCGAGAACTAGCTGGTAACTTACGTAGACATATAGATGTTCTAGCGCAGTATCAATAATCAAAAGGCAGAGTGATGACTGGTTGTTGCCCTTTTGGGGGTTTTGCAAACCGTAGTCGCATAAGTTGAGCCCTCATACAGCGCTCTTCAGCTTTTGATGAAAACTTACCTTCTAAAACTTTCACGCCTCTTACATTACCGTTTTGATAAAGCTGCATTTCTATTAAGAGTCGAGTATTGCCTCTCTTTTTACCTAAGCAGCGTTCAAATTGATTCAGGCGCTTATAGATTACAGATTTAACGTTACAAGAACCCCATTCTTGAGCAAGTTCGGGATTTTCTAAACACTCATCTGTATGCTTTTGCTCTTTAGCAAGTTCGTCATTTTCTACTGAGCTGCTTCCTGCACATGAAGCTAAAAAAACAATCGATAGCAAAGCGATGAGTTTCATTTTTCTCTCCTGTAAAGATTTAGATTTCTCTAAGAATAGCACGAACAGGCGATGCATCGGCATTCTTAATTTTCAGTGGCAGTGAAATTAATTCATAGAGACCTGCATTTACCTGGGAAAGATCAATGCCCTCTAAGATAGACATATTCCGTGTATAGATTGCTTGGTGTGCCTCTAATGTTTTTGAATCATGTGGATCAACACTAGGAGTGTCGATTCCAATTAGATGCACTTCTTGATCAGATAGCCAGTGGATCAAGTCTGAGTCAATTGAATTAAATGGAGTAGACCATTTGTAAGGGTTCGGAAAAGACATAGTCTTGAAAAGAACTTTTTTCGCAAGAACCTTATCTTTGAAATCGGCTTTGGTGATTCTTTTTGATGGATCAATGGAGAGTTCAATTACTTGGCAAGGGCCTATGTATCGCTCTAAGTTTACTGATGCGATATCAAGACCATCTTTATGGTAGTGCGAGGGGGCATCTGTATGTGCTCCAATGTGTAGAGTAGTTTCAATAGAAGAAAGTTCTAAGTGGTTGCCATTGCTAAAGCTTAGAGCTACGGATCGCGAAAACTCTTTGTCGCCAGGAAAAACGGCCGTTTCTTTTGCGATTATCGGGCTGATATCAAAAATTTTTTTCATGGAATTTTGGCAATGACCTTAAACTCTACAGCTATTGGTGTTGGTAGTGATCCAACCTCAACAGTGGTTCGTGTTGCTTGAATGTCTTTGAAGTATTCTTCATACACTTTATTGAATGCTGAAAATTGGCTTTTCATATCGGTCAGAAAAACTTGGATATCTACTATATGATCAAGGCTAGATCCTGAGGATTCTAAAATTGTTTTCACATTTTCAATTACAGAGCGAGTCTGTAGTGGAATATCGTGAATAATAGAGCCATCTTTTTGTACATTCACACCAGGGATTTCTTTTTTGCCTTTTGCTCTTGGGCCTACTCCTGATAGAAAAAGAAAGTCTCCTTCTCTTCTTGCATGAGGGTAGGCTCCCACGGGCTCTGGCGCAGATTCTGACTGTACAATATTTTGTTTTTTCTCTATAGGTTTTTTAGAAACGATTTTTTGTTTCGGTGTAAGGGTAATAACGGTTGCACCGGTTCCGTAGATGGCCTGGTAGTCTAAGAAATTTCCTTGAAAATTATTTGTTTCACCACAAATACCGTTCAGCCACCACATGCCTTTGAATCCCATGTCACCATTGGCCTCACGACCAAAATCTCTAGCAACTTGGCTAACATCTTCTAAGCGACCCTCACCTAAAAGTTCACATATTTTTCGGTTCCACTCATCGTCTTTTGCCGAAGAAATATGATCATCTTTAGGATCAATTTCTTTAATGAAAAAACGACTTGAGAGAGAAGAAACCAAAACAACAACAGCTTTTTTATTAGAAGCTTCTAGGGCTTGAAGGCCTGCGCGGCCTAGCGAAATTGTTTCGGCTTTTTCTGCGTACATATTGCAAGAAACCATAGAAGCAAGAAACTTATTTTCGGGATTTAATAGTTTTTGGGCTACGATGGTTCCTGTATCAATCGGAAAGCCGCGATAGTTGGCGAGCATAGTATGGTAGCCTAATTTTTTAACTTCTTTCGCATAGCTAGAAGCAAATTCGCTATCACAGCGAAACTGATAAGGCATAGAACCAAGATAGTGAAAATTATGGTCTACATGAGTCCATTCTGGTTTGGGGTCTGCCTGAAAAGTATAGCCTAGAACAGATAGCCACTGAGTAGAGTAATAAAGAATTAGGTCGGGATTCACTTCTTCGATTTCTGCTCTGGCTTTTGCGTAAGCTGCCTTTAGAGAAGCATAACCTGGGTTTGCTTCTGGAGAGAGAAGAACCTGTGGTAATCCTGGTACTATCATCGATTTTAAAATCATTGGTTCGCCTCCGGGTTCCATTCAACTACGGCATTGCCTGTGCCAATTACGCTTCCGTAGCCATGAACAATTGCTGGATAATCGGGAACATCCATAGCAGAAAGCATCCATGTTAGAGCGCCGGCTTTAATTTCAGCTAGCGCCATATCAAAGAATTCTGGCATGACGGCTAAGAGCTCTTTTGCTTTGCCCGCTTTCATTAAGTCTAACATTTTCATATCCCATAGGTACTGACCGTGATTATAAATATGTTCTTTGCTCATATCTTCTGGAATATCAGCTTCCCAGGTAAAGTGGCGGTGAGATAAAGAGTTTGATGCTAATAATACAGCACGTTTACCACTAGCTTCGATGGCTCTTTTTGTGGCTTGGCCAAGTTTCATCATCTGCTCTTGGCCAACTTCATTAGAGAAATAGTAAGGTGAGTTGTTAGAAGAAATAGAAACAATGGGAATATCCCAATCTGGATTGATTAAATGTAAAGAAATGATCGTCCCATAGTCTATACGAAAATCTGGATTTTTCATGACCTTAGAAAGTAGGCCTTCTTTTGTAATTTCTTCTGCTATTTTTAAAGAGAGATTAACGTCTACGGTTAAGTCATAGGCATAACGAAATAGGTGAGGAAAAATCGGGTCAACAGAAAGCCCTTTAAATTTTTCGACTCCCAAAACATGGTGGCCAACTACAGTCATCCAGTGTGGCGAGTGTACAAGTAGAACATCGGGCTTTAGTTTTTTAATATTTTTTCGACAGCGCTCATATGCCCAGCGAAGATTTTCCCATCCACATTCTGACTTAGGTTCATTCTGTGGGGGATTTTCTCCATACACCAAATGCGGTGGATGAGGTGCGAGCACTCCTGCTACGATTTTTCCCTTCATAATTTTGCCTCTTACTTTAAAATTAACCCGCTAGACTCAATCCATGGTTGTTCTACAGGGCCAGTTACTTTTGCTAGCTCAGATTTTGGAGCTTTTGCATCTCTTAAATAGTGTCGTTGTTTTGCTGCGCTTAGTTTTTTAGAAAAGATTTTTCCTTGGACAATGGCGGTCTTTTTTGCAGAATCTTTAGGGATAAAAAAAGAATAATCTTTAAAGGTGACTCGTACTTCTGCATCGTCGTCTTTTAAAACCATCCAACAACCTTTTGATTGGCAAACTTGTTCAATTTTTGCTTCAATCACGATTTCGTTTTCTTGGTTTAAGTTTTTTTCTATAGCGGTTTTTAAAGACACAGGGGTTGTTGCTAAGCGAACACCTTCACCAAAAGACGCTTCTTTGGTTGCTGCACTAGCAATAGAGCTTAGAGAGTCTTCTTTTTTCGCATGAGCGGGATCGTTACAAGCAAGAGTAATTGATGCTAATAAGATGGTTAAGGTTGTTGTAAGCATAGTTTTCTCCTTTTAAATTTTTATACAAATGGTTTTTGTGTCTGTGAAAAATTCCAAAGAATATTCTCCGCCTTCTTTTCCAAGACCAGATTGCTTTAGGCCGCCAAAGGGCATAGATAGATCACGAACCATCCATGAGTTAACCCATGTTGTGCCGACATTTAATTTCTGCGCAACTCTATGAGCGCGGCTCAGGTCTTTTGTCCATACGGTGGCAGAAAGTCCATACTCGCTATCATTAGCAAGTTCTATGGCCTCTTCTTCAGTTTTAAAGCTAGATACTGTAACTACTGGGCCAAAAATTTCTTCGCGCAATACTCGTGAGTTCTTTGGAAGTCCAGTGATGACCGTGGGCTGATAAAAATAACCATCTGAAAAAGGGGACTCTAACTTAGGACGACTGCCTCCACAAAGAATAGTGCCGCCATCTTTTACCGCTAGAGCCACATAAGATTCTATTTTTTCTCTATGCTCTTTGCTAACTAGAGCACCCATTTGTGTTTCTTTTGCCTCTGGATCACCAATTTTTAGAAGAGAAACGGTACGAACAAATTTTTCTAAAAATTTTTCTAAAACTTCTTCTTGCACATAAATGCGTGAGCTACATAAGCAGATTTCGCCTTGGTTTTGAAACGAAGAGCGAACGGATTGTATGGCGGCTTCAGAAAGGTCACTATCAGAGAATATGAGAGCTGCGTTTTTTCCTCCAAGCTCTAGGCTTGTCTTTTTTATTTTTGGCACGCTTGCTTCTAAGATTTTTTTTCCTG
Organism: Oligoflexia bacterium; assembly: GCA_023954355.1. Classification (GTDB taxonomy): domain Bacteria; phylum Bdellovibrionota; class UBA1018; order CAIPTA01; family CAIPTA01; genus JAMLID01. The sequence continues at coordinate 32,654 of JAMLID010000028.1, forward strand.
TTGAGGTTCCCCCAGTAAAAGAAATGAGAGGAATCTCTGGGTGCTCAGCAATGGCTTGCCCAACCTCAGAGCCTAATCCAAATAAAATATTTACCACTCCATGAGGGAGGCCAGCTTCGTTTAAAAGGTCGCCTAAAAGATAAGCTGTTACTGGTGTGATTTCTGAAGGCTTACAAACAACGGTATTCCCAGCAGCAATAGCGGGAGCAATTTTCCATGTGAGTAAATATAATGGTAAGTTCCAGGGAGAAATTAATCCTGCTACACCAATGGGTTTTCGAAACGTATAACTTAAGGCGCTCGCATCAGCCTTAGGCCGCGCACTTTCTTGCGTATGTAGTATAAGGCTTGCAAAGTAGCGAAAGTTTGCAATCGCTCTAGGAATTTCGATTTCTTTTGCTAGGTGATAAGGTTTTCCTTGGTCTTTGGACTCTGCACGTGCAAGCTCTTCAAGTGACTGCTCAAGGCGTTCGGCGATTTTAAAAAGTGCTTGTGATCTTTGTTCTGGTGTACGAGCAGACCACCAAGGATAAATAGCTTTAGCCGCTTGAACAGCTTCATCTACGTCTGATTTATTAGAGGCCGCAATTTGGCCAACGATTTTGGCGGTTGCAGGCTCGTAAAGAGGAATCGTTTTCTTGCTCTTTGCTTCTTGATAGTGGCCGTTAATAAAATTTTTAATTTCCATTTTTACATAAACTCCGTAGGAGAAAAATGCCAACGATCTCTGTCAGGATCCCAGTCGTCCCAGGGTTGAATAGATTTAATTTTTTCTCGATATCTAGGGGGAATACAATCTTCTACGATATAGGCTTTTTGTCGCTCGAGCGGATAAGGATTTCGAAAGTCGAATCCAAGAACACCTAAGACGAATCGAGAAACATACCATGAGGCACGCATATCCCAGCCATGAGCAACCTTAATGACTACGCCCAAACCATCAGGAAAATCAGGGTGCTCAATTGCCATTCCTAGAAGACCATCGGCACCTTCTTTAGCTATTACTTTACCTTGGCAAGATTTCATAATGGTTGAATCGAGTCGATTAAATCCACCAACTAAATCTGGGTGTCGAATCATTGCTTCCCATACCCAATCATTATTTTTTTTCGTAACTAGGTCAGCATATAATTTTGCTAGTTCAACTGTTGTCATCGACATTGTTGGTAAGCCACAACCATCTTTAGCAATGACTTTTGGTTGCCAGTCAGAACCGAGTACACCTTGTACTTGTTTTAAGTAGGCTTGAAAAAATTCATGGTGTGGCCAAACATAACCCACACGAGACCAGCCCTTTTTTTTGCAACCAGCAAGAATGGCTGCATGTTCTCCCGAGCAGGAGTGGTAGAGTCTGCGCGGTCTACGTTTTTGTTCTCCAAACTGCATTAACGGTAAAGAAAGAGGTGTTTGCACAAGGCCGATTTCACTCTCAGAGAGAATCGAGCGCACAACCCGTAAATGCTCTGTATCTCCATTATGAGATGATACGGCTATGGCTTTTTGATCCCAGCTTAGGTCTTCTAGCTCATGGCTAAAAACCTTTACCATATAAGGCTTCATCATCGAGCGCCCATAGCAAAGCACATTACCACCAAAAGAATGGATTAGTTTTTTTCCTGAAACCCAAGCGATAGAGCCATGAATGGTACACTCAGCTACACCATTTCTTCGGTAGTCTACAAGTGGTACCCAATGTTCTTGTGAGTCAATAGACATGGACGAACTATATTCGTTCTAAAGAAGTTTCTCAATTCTAGGCATAAAAAAAGCACCGCCAAAGAGCGATGCTTTTGTTTTTTACGTTGGTTTTTTTAATCCACGCGATGATAGGGCGCAGGAAGTGGCTTATTGGGAGAGAAGAATACGCGATTAAAGAAATCTACTCTTTCTTGATTCTCTGGGCCATATACCTCTTTTGTATGAATATTTCCTACAAGAGAGGTTGGTGTGCGACCAGAAACCCTTCTACGAAATTCATAGGGGAGTTCGGTATTTTCAGAAAACATACCTTTACGTGATTGGTATGCTTTTTTCGCCATATTTCCGATTTTTTCGCAATGATCAACTGATGGATATAGGCAGTAATTTGCTGCAAGGCCTTCAGAAGCTAGGGCTGAGTTGATATGGAGATTGCCTTTGAATACGTGAGCAAGTGCACGTCCATAACTATCACAAATGCTTGGGCTTAGTTCTAGGCGTACTTGGGTTCCGGCAGGTAATTGCTTAGATGTGTATTCTGCTGCAAGGTCTCCCCACTTGCCTTGGGTTTGCCCCATGAAGTGTGTTTCTGGAGTATCAATACCAATCAAGCGAACAGAATAATTTTCATTTTTCCATTTCACTAAAATAGTGTCTCCATCGTAACTAGAAACAACCGTGGCCATTGGCCCTATGGGCTTATCTTTTTGACACTTGGCTCGTTCAGGTTGAGGCTGAGTGTCATTCGTTTCTATTTTTGCGTATGCGTTATAGCTGAATACAATAGCGAGTGCTAAGAGTATGTGTTTCATTTGGACCCCTCCATGATTGACTTATAGGTATCGTGAGACAGAAAAATTGATTTGAGAAGAAAAAATTCGTTAGGAATTTATTTGGAGAGTTTTTTAGAGAGAATTCTTTCTTTGAAAGTTATGCCGAGAAAAAAACAAAAATTGTCCGTTGCTCTTTTTTTCTGGGCCGGCTATTCTTCGCTTTCTTGATTTTTTTAAAAAAAGCCTCACTAAATTCTAGCGAGGCTTTTTTTATTTTCTTTTAAGAGTGCTTATTCTTCTTGTTCTTCAGTCGATGCGTCATCAAGAGTAAATGGAGTCCATTTGCTATCTAACTTCGCCGCTGATCGAGAAGAAGAGCGAGATCTATTGTTTCTATCTAACTCTTTTTCGATATATTCTGCAAAACGTTTTGTATATTTGTCATCTTCACAATTAAAGAGAGGGTCTAGGCTAGCTTTTTGTTTTCTAGATTCAGATTTACGAAGAGCTGCATCTAGGTGCTTTTCTAAATCAGGTACAGAGCGGTAGCCTGAAGCTTTTCGATCAAAGTCAGTAGGTGGTAAGAAGCGAATCGCTTTCTTAAACGAACATTTATTTGATCGTGGTAGGCTTTCGGGTTCGTCTCTATCACCGAAAACTTTTGCTAATTTCTCGATATGAGAAGGCTCACCATATAGCCCTTGTCCGTTAACAACAATTAATTCTACTTGGCTTTGGTCTGCATTGACTGCGCAATCATAGGGATCACCTTTACAAGAGAGCAGAGTAAGGTTTGCATTATAGCCACGTTCTACTTTTCCGATTTGTTTTTCCATTTGAAGAGCTTTTGCTGCATTTACCGTTGCCATCTCAACTAGATCTTTATTGGAAATACTTTTCTCACGGATATGATCTAAGTATCGTCTTGCAAGATTTAGTTCATCTAAAATATGTTTTGATCCGGTTGGTGTCCAGTCAACACCAATGGCGATATTTACTCCGGCAGCTTTTGCTGCTTTTACATCGAGTGTTTCTCCATATAGCAATAAGTTTGAGAAGGGCGACCAAACAATAGAGATATCATTTCTAGCCGCATCTCTTAGATCAGAAGTGCTGAGTCCTACGCCGTGAATAACTACTAGTCCCTTTTTTGTTAAGTCTAGTTTTTTTGCATAAGCGTACTCTAGTTTGTTGTAAGCGTCTTTTCTCATTCCCTCAGATAAGTGAGCAACAATTGCCTTTGGACCACTTGTTTTATAGTAGTTTAAAGCAGACTCTCTTACGCTAGTTTCAAACATACCAATATAGCGACGAATAGAAGAAGGTACAGTTAATACTCCGCCTTTTGATAAGTAATCGTAGGCTTTTTTCTCGTCTTTTCTCGCTTTTAAGTAAGAGTCGCTGCCTTTACCGAAAATCCAGGTTTCCATCGCAATCATTTGTTTTTCGATATCTTTCTCACTGGCATTGTAGGGTGGGCCAGAAAGATATTGAGCAATTTCTTTTTCTGCTTTTCTAAAATCTGACTGAGAGGTTGATCTTTCTAATCCAAAGTCATTGCCTATTAATAATTTTAGTCCATTACCAACGGTATGGTTCTCTTTAACAAAGAACTCTACCCATGAAGTAACTTTGTTATCATCAAGCATTTGCTTATAGGCTTTTTCATAGTTCATGCCTTTTTTCATATTTGGTTCTATATATTTTTGAAAAACAGATCCAAGTAGGTCTGGCATAATCATATCAGTCATTGAGCGAAACTTGATATCGTTAAAGTCTTCAGGGATTTCTATATTATTGATGCCAAAGCCTCTTGCGCATTTTGAGTCGCCACCGATGCCTTGAATAGCAGTTGCTCCACCGGCCATGGCTTTAATTTCTGCCCAGCGAACCGCGGCACAAACTGTGTCTCCTCGAACACCACGCATATTCGCGCTTACAGCGTCTTTATAGTCTGAAAATTTTGAGCGCCATTCAAAGCGATTTAAAAACTGTGATTGGGCTAAATCCCAAAGCGGAAGAATATTGTATTTAACATGGCTGTGCATATCCATGAAGCCAGGAAAAATAATAGCATTGGTATCTACGATTTCTACGCCACTTGGCTTGCTAGTAGAAACAGAGTCGATCTGACCACGACTAATCACTACATAAACTTTTTCTTTTGGCTTATCTGCCAGATACCCAGATACTGCCCATTTTTCAGATGATGCAATAAAGCGTTGACCATGTTTCGTTTCATTTGCCGTATTTTGAAAATTGGCACATGAAGCTAAAATAAAAGCAGATAAAAGTAGCCAACGAATCACATCAACCTCCTCGATGAATGAATATACCTTGCCATAAATTATGGATTCTAATCGGTTTTGAATCCAGTCTTCATAAGAGGTTTTGGCTAAAAGCTTTCGATTAAGCTTAGAAAGCGGATATGGCAAAAAATAACTAAGTAAAACTAACTAGAATTGTTGCCATAAAAACTAAATAAACAAAGTTTAATGAAAAAATAATATACCTGGAAAAGTGTTTAAAGAACTAAAAAAGGTTTTATAAAGTTTGCTGTTTTACCGACAAGATTCTTGGTCTAGGCTTAGATAAGCGAAAGAAAACCTCTTAACCAATGAAAGGGCTTCCATGAAATTTCAGCGCCTCAAAATTATTTCTTTAAGTACTTTACTCTGTTCTGCTTTATTAGTGATATCTTGTAGTTCTATGAGTAATCAAAATACCGATCGAGAAGTTGCTTCTTCAGGCAAAGATAGAGGCAGCCCTGGGGCATATGACCCGGGTCCAGAGAAAGATTCATCATGGGCTGAGCTTTTTGCTTCTACGCCTAACTATAGAGGTATTGGTGATGCTGTGATAGGTGGCTCTGGGGAGAAGTTTCGTTGGGTATTTGGTCCTATGTGGTACAGAGGTCGCTTAGGTAAAGACGAGGTAAAAGTATTCGTAGTGGGCCAAGAGGGAGCGCAGGATGAGAACGTATCAAATAGAGCGTTCACAGGTTCTACTGGTACAAAAACCCAGAATTTTTTAAACCACTTAGGAATCAGATATTCTTATATTTTCTTAAATACATTCGTATATACCATTAATGGCCAACTAAGTGATGATCCAAAATTTAAATGGTTAGAGCAAGGTGTTGGTAGCCCGATTGTAGATTATAGACATAAGCTTTTCGATAACGTGGCAAAAATGAACCAAAATTCTTTGGCTCTTTTAATGGGTGTTGGTAGCGGCGGTAAAGCATCGTTAATGAGCTGGATTAAATACCATGGCGGTGTTTGTAGAAGTTATAATCCTGAAAGCTGTGACCTTACGGCAATTGAGAAGAAGTTTAATTTGAAAAAGAAACTTTTCGCCATTGGAGTGCCTCATCCGGGTGGAGCGAATCCTAACTTAGGTGGTACAGGACAATTGCAGAAAATTATCGCTGGATTTGATAAAGCAGCAAAATTAGTTTTTGAAAAAGCAAAAAACGATTCTAGCTGGATGCCTGAAGACTATATGGATATTTCGGGTAGAGGGGCAAAAGCAAGAAGAGGAAGCAAGTATCGTTATTCGAATGCTCCTGTTCCGCACTGGGATTTTGCTTTCGGAACAAACTGGAGAATGGGTAAAGATGGAACAAGCTCAAACCGTCAGGGAGCAGATTCTATTCAAGTGTTCTCAGATGATGGTGAGTATAATCCACCAAGAGGCAAGTTCTCGTATGTAGACTTATATGAGCCAAAGTCTTTTAATGGTTTTACTGATTCAGGCAAGCCGATTGCTGAGTTGATGGACTATACTGCTGACGGTGGCCAGTATGTAGGTGACTTGCCTTATGAATCACCTAAATATATTCCTTCAAAACCAGATCGAGTAAATTGGTATGATTACGGACCTTGCGGAGAGTATACAAATACCTGTGACCTATCAGAGCTATTGATGGGACAAAAGAGCGGGTATCAGTGGCCTGACTTTAAGCGTTTAGGTGTTACCTCTCATGAAAGTTTTGGAACTGGCCCTATCTATAGAGGCCGTTTGCAAAAAGCCAAAGTGATTGTTTTGGCTGATCAAATGAGTCATGATGATTTTTTCTCTACAAGAGCACTTACAGGAGATGCTGGGCAAAAGTTGCAGTCATTTTTGTATGCTCTAGGGTTAACAGAGAGCTATGCAATTATTCGTACCTTGCCAGTAGATACTCTTGACCTAAGTGATAGCGAAAGAGAAGCAGTTATTATGGACCCACAAGTAGTAAAGGTTCGTAATAAAATTTTCGAAGAAGTGCTAAATAACTCTAGCCCTCAAGCGATTGTTAGCTTTGGTCGCTTTGCTAGAAAAGCGCTTGAGTCGGCAAATAAATCTCGTGTGCCGGTATTTCACTTAGATGAAGTAACCGATGGTCATGCGTCTCAGTGGAATGAAGTTTTCAACGGAATGAAGCAATTTGTTCGTGGAGATGTTCAGGCAATGTCTAAGTATTCTGGTAGAAACTCAACCATCAACAGAAGTGATTTGCCAGCGCATACAAGATGGTGGATGGGTACAACCGGAGACCGTGCTAGAAGAGCAATTAATAAGAGCTCTAAGAAGCCTGATCCAGATCATTATATGATTACCGCACCATATTGGGTAAAAAAGCTAAGACCAATTCGTGCTTCCGTAAAGGTGCCATCAGGCCTACCTACCTTTTTAGGGGACGAGGTAGAAGCTTCAGACGAGCCTTCTGAAGAGTAGAATCAGGTAAAAAAAATCAGAACTAAAAGAGGTCTATTTCTAATAGGCCTCTTTTTATTTGATCTCTAAGCATTTAATATTAAAGAAGATTAATTTATTTGTGCAGAAATCTAAGTCTATGGTCGATGAAGCTTAGTAAGCAGGGGGATAGTGATGAAACAGAGTACAAAAATAGGGACGATTGTTTTTGTCTGCGTGACGATGGCATTTTTTGCTGCCTGTAAAAAAAATAAAAAGAGCATTCCAAAAGATAAAGAGGGTACACCTTGTGGATTCGTAGTACCTCAGCTTGGAAGAGTTTGTGAAGACGGCTCTTATGCGAAATTTTCTAAAGATGGTTCGTGTTCTTTAGAGTGTCCTGAGGATGCTAAAGAGACAGTAACTGTAACAGAAACGGGTACTGGTACAGATACCGGTACGGGCACTAATACGAACACCAACACAAATACGAATACGAATACGCAAACGGTTACCGATACGGTGACAGCTACGGCAACAGCAACAGTGACTCAGTCTGCTGTGGTTGGTGTGCTAGCGCCGAATTAGAAAAATTACGATCTCTAAGGTTGTAGAGCCTAGGACATCAATGTCTTAGGCTCTCTTTTTTTGAGCCGTTTTATCAAAGGCCTTTTACTTAAAACACGCCAATTTACTATTTTGCGCATCAAAGTTCTTTTGGGCTTTGGACGATGAAGCATTTAGGTAGGGGGCATTTTATGAAACACAGTACGAAGTTAGGGACGATTGCACTCGTATGTATTGCGATGGCATTTTTTGCTGCTTGTAAGAAAAAAGATAAAAAAGACGACAATATCGCAAAAGACAAAGACGGCAGGGTTTGTGGTATGAGCGCCACAATGGAAGCTCGTGTATGTGAAGATGGCTCTTATGCAGTTTTTGCAAAAGACGGTACTTGTGCGTTGATTTGTCCTGAAGACAACCAGAATTTAGGTACTGATACGGCAACG
>JAMLID010000029.1 GCA_023954355.1 Oligoflexia bacterium
ATATGCTCAGCGAGAAACTCTCGATGTTCACCGATGAATTTAGAGGCATATTTTTTAGCGTACTCTGCCTTATTTTTAACTTCTTGAATAACTTGATCTTGATCTAATGCCTGAACATTGGTTGAGAATAAAACAAGGCTCAAAAATAAAATCATTAATACATCCTTCCATTTTCAAAACGAAGAGAAGCTTCGACTTCAGTAAATTTATTGTTATTTATAATTAACTCGGCTGTTGGATAAATATCGATCTGTAATTTTGTATCGGTCCCATTTAAAGGCTCAACTTTTTCAATAGTAAAGAAGCCACCAGACAATATGATTTGAGGTGGCTCTTTATCCGAGTAAATATTTATAGTGGTGTTATTTTGTATATCTGGTTTGGGTTTTATTGATTTTATTCTCACTAAGTAGTTTCCAATCACTAAATTGAGATTTTTAACCTCTGTTTTTGCTAATAGATGATAGTTTCCACTAACTGGAATAACGACAAATCCTCCTGAATAGAGTCTTTTTATGGAGATGAATGTGTCTAATGTTTTATCGAGATTTCCGTTTAGAATTACGAAGACAGCATCATTTTGAGTACATTTTATAGAAGCTAGATTTTTGAAATTAAAAACAGGTCCATAGGGAGGAGATCTCGAAATCAAAGCTGTCTGTAGAAAGTTTTCTGCACATTTCCCTAGAATCGAATCTAGTTTTTCATCTATTTTTAGATTTTTTAATTTTGGATTGTTCGCAATAAAATCAAGCCGGAAAAAAAATTGGTCTATGCTTGAAAAAAATTTGTCTCTAAATAAATATTGGTTACTTAAAAATACCAACCCGAGAGTGAGAAAAATAGTCAGAAAACTTAGCAAAATTATTTTGACAATTTTCAAAAAGCTCTCCTTATAGGCTAAGTTATTGGTTTTTAGTCCTGTGTCTTTTTTGAGACTACAGAAAAACTTTATCTGATGCAAAAATACTTAATATCCCAAGAGAATAATTGTTGACCGATTTTGTTTTTTTTGAGATGATTAAAATATAAAGCCCAACGAAAAAGGCAAGTCAGTATGAAAGTCTGATACGCAAAATTCTGATCCTACGGTTTTACACTATGGATGTCGGAATTGCCGAAAGGGTGAGATTCTCTGCTTAGCTCCTTATGGGAGTGTAATGAGTGGGTTAGAGACTTGGTGGTGAACCAGGTGCTCTAGAGCAGACGGTCTCCAAAGGAGATTCCAATGGAGTAGAGCTCAGGTGAGAGTCCTGGGAAATATTCAAAAAAGAAAAATCGAATGTAACTGACTAGGTTCGGCTTGGTCAGTGATGAGGCGAACGTCTTCGCTTTTATGTAAGAGAGGCTCCTAATTCAGGAGCCTTCTTTTTTTCACCTACAATGTCTAGCATCTCTTGATGGATAAGTTTATTTGTTGCCAGAATTTCAGCTTTATTTAAGCTTGCCGGGTTTCCTGAATAATCAGTTACTTTGCCTCCTGCTTCTGTAACCAAAATCATTCCGGCGCAGACATCCCAAGAGCTTAAATTTCTTTCCCAGAATCCATCGAAAATTCCAGCTGCTACGTATGCTAAATCAATTGCGGCTGCTCCTGGTCTTCTTACTGCACGTGCTTTTAGATGGGCTAGCTCAAATTTAAGTATTTCAGGCGAAAGCTCATGAGATGACTTCATGTATGCAAAGCCTGTAGTTAGTAAGCAGTCAGAGAATTTTTTTCTTTTGCTGACGGCAATTTTTTTTGAATCCTTATATGCACCCAATCCAAGCGCTGCATGGTATGTTTCGTTTAGTACCGGTACGTGAATTACTCCAGATACTGGTTTATTCCCTACAGCTAAGCCAATGGAAACACAAAACATCGGAAATCCATGGACAAAATTAGTTGTTCCATCAAGCGGGTCTACATGCCACATGGGTGCATCGTTATCAGAAGAAAGAATTTTTCCACTTTCTTCACCTAAAAAATGGAAATCAGGAAATTTCTTTTTTAGCCTTTTTTGGATAAGAGCCTCGCTGTTGATGTCTGCTTCAGTGACAAGGCTAGAGCGAGCTTTTTCTTTTACCTTAAATTGTTTTTGGTAGTATTTTAAAATTAATTTTCCCGCAGCTTCTGCGGCAAGAATCGATTCTTTTTGGATCAGGGATAAATCTTTTTTACTTAACTTCAAAACCAACGATTCCTTTCATTCTTTTTAACATAGGTACTCACGAAGTTTTTATATTCATTTTGGAGTAGGGACGTTATTTCTCCCAAGGGTTTTAACTGCACATTTAGTCTTTTATTAAAAGAACCTATTTTACTCACGGGCATGATCTCTCTTGTGGCACTAGTGATAAAACATTCACTTATACTATCGAGACTATCCAAAGACATAGGGTCTTCAGAAAAAGGCAAATCAATGTCGTTACATATTTTTTGAATAATTCTTTTTGTAATTCCGTTTAAGCTACCTGTATGCGATTCGTCGTTTGTTTTTGGAGAGATTACTTTTTTATCTTTTACAAACAAAACATTACTATTAGATGATTCTGTTAGGTAGCCTTCTGCACTTAAAAATAATGCATCATCATACCCTGCTTCTTTAGCTTCAGATAATCCTAAAATATTATTCAGATAGTTGCCCCCTTTAATATTTGGAGAGAGAGCTAAGGGAGAATTTCTTAGTGTTTTTGGGATGTATAAGCATAAGCCATGAGTGTAGAAGGATTGATTCCAATTCGGTATAGCTTTGACGATTATGACATAAGAGGTTTTTGATGAAGTATTTGGGTCTAAATCAAGCGGTCCACTGCCTCTTGTTACAATATAGCGAATAAAAACATCTTCTTTATTTTCTAAATTAGACTCAATGGCTGTTTTTCGAATTGCCTCGATTAGCTCGGTTCTACTTTGAGAGATTTTCATATGGCATAATTTCGCTGAGTTTTCTAATCGCTCGCAGTGCTCATCCAAATAAAAAGGAACACCGCTATACGTTCTTATGACTTCGTATACAGAGTCACCATATTGAAAGCCTCTGTCTAGTACAGAAATAGAGGCTTGTTCTAAAGGAGTTATTTGTCCGTTTACATTTGCAAGAGGTTTCATGCAAATGAGAGTACTATTGATTTGGTTCTAAATAAATAGCTCTCTTTATGGAGTTATTTTAGAAGAGAGATTTGAGCAAGTGGGTAATAAAAACTTAAAATTTCTCGATAAGTTTTCCCAAGTATTGCCAGCTGCTTGGCTCCAATTTGACACATTCCTACGCCGTGTCCGTATCCTTGGCCTCTTATTTTAACTTCATTTGTCTTAGTATTTTGGTCTAACTCGAATATAGTACTTTTCATTTTCGTATTGCCTAAGGCCTGCCGAAATTCTGCCGCAGGAATCTCTAATTGGCGGCCACTGGTGTCAGAAAGCAGAACTTGTGCTTGGCGATTTCCATTTTTTTCAGGTCGAGTGTCTAGTCTGGCTATTTTTATAACAGACTTAGCTTGAGATGAGATTTTTCTTAGAGCGGCACCTATTTGATCAAAGGACAATGAAATGCTCCAAGAATTTTTATTCGTTTTGTTTTTGTGAAATGGGCAATACACAGATGTGAATCCAGCTTCTTTACGTCCCCAAACGTTTTCTGGTGTATCTGTTTTTCCTCCACAATTTGCGTGAAAGTATGCAGTAAATACTTTGCCTGTTCTCTCTAAAATTTGGTTTCTTGTACTCATTACAGCTTGTCGTGCTTTAGCTGTTTCTGCTTTTACTCCTTCGTAAACTTGATCAGCAGTAGTTGGTTCAACATCGAAGGGCAGGTTTTTTCTTTTTTCTATACGAGATAGAGCATAGCTACGAGCGGCCACGGCCTGGGCTTTAAGTGCTTCCATGGGCCATGATGATGGCATTTCTTTATTAATGAGCCCGAATAAATACTGCTCTATAGGGAGAGTATTCACAACTAAACAGCCTTCGGGGCTAGCTTGCAAAGTGATAGTACCTCTATAGGGCATTTTGTTGACGCTAATAATTTGAGAAGGCGACTGAAGATTTACTAAGGTATAACGTTTTTGACTGCCTGGTAGATAAAAGTAATTTTCGCCGTATTTGTTTTGCGTGCACCTTAAATCTAAATAAGCAGGACCCTCGAAAATTTTTTCTCCATTAGCAATAAGATCAATACTATTGAGAAAAACTTTACTATGTGTTCCCAAGCTAACACGAACTAGTTGTATTGAATTTGATTGAGTGGCCGGAGCAATAGCCCCATAGCTTGGCACTGAAAAAAATACGGCTAAAATGTAGAGAAACACATATTTAGTGTAGCAATATATATTGTGTTCTTAAAATAATTCGTGTTTTAAGAACACAACACGATAGAGTTTATTTTTTTACCATATCCGAGAAGAACTTCATCAGATCTGTTGGGAATGGAAACACAATTGTACTTACACCTTCTTGGCCACTTACCTCTTTTAGTGTTTGTAAGTATCTAAGAGCAAGGGTAGTCGAGTTTTTGCTCATTTGCTCAGCGGCTTCTGCTAATTGCCTCGCTGCCTGGAACTCACCTTCTGCGGCAATTACTTTCGCTCTTCTTTCACGCTCAGCCTCAGCTTGTCTTGCCATTGCTCTTTGCATTTCAGGAGGTAGGTCAATTTGTTTTACTTCCACATGAGATACCTTGATTCCCCATGGTTCTGTTTGCTGATCTAAAATGGCTTGTAGCTTTTGGTTAAGAGACTCTCTAGAAGATAAAAGTTCATCAAGCTCTACTTGGCCAAGTACAGATCGTAAAGTTGTTTGGGCAAGCTGTGAAGTTGCGAAAAGATAGTTTTCGATAGCAATAACACTTTTTGCAGGGTCAGTGACTCGAAAATAAATTACGGCATTCACTTTCAGTGTTACGTTATCTCTAGTGATGATATCTTGCGGGGGTACATCAAAGGTAACTGTTCTTAAATCTATTTTTACCATTTTATCTAAAACAGGAATAATAAAAATCAATCCAGGGCCTTTAGGATTAGGTAGAGATCGACCTAATCGAAAGACGACTCCTCTTTCGTATTCATTTAGAATTTTAATTGAACTTAATAAGAATCCGCCGATCACTAAGATAATAAATGAACCGCCGGGTAGAAGTTGTAAGAGTTCCATAATTCTCCTCTAAAGTAGCTTATTGCGAAAAATCACAATGGTAATTATTTAAACCAAAGCTGTTAGCCCACTAATCTCTTTGATTGTCAGTTCGCTGTCAACAATAACTGGATGTTTGCTGCTGAAATTCCAGATTTCTCCATTGACTCTAAGCTTACCGCTAAGCCCATCTTCGCTTACTGAAACAATCACTGCTTTTTGACCAATAACAGCATCTTTTGTACTGTGTCTTTCGCCTTTTCGATCTTTGGCAAGAATGTATCCAACGATAGCTAAGATAATTCCGATTCCACCAACTATGGGTAAAAGAATAGAAAGAGAAACTTTCATAGAGCCAGCGGCCGGGTCAATCAGAAATAGTCCGCCAAGAAAAATAGAACTAAGGGCAGCTACAGTTAATAATCCGTAGGAGGTAATAAATGCTTCGGCAATGAGTAGACAAAAACCTAAGCCAAAGATGAGGGCACCACCAACATTAATGGGTAGTGTTTGTAAGCTGATAAAGCCTAGTAATAAACAAAAGAGCCCGAATAAACCTGGGATGATGGCAGTGAATCCAGATGAAATTTCAGCGTATAGAGCAATACCTCCAAGAGCCATAAGCATGGTGCTAATGTTTGGATCTGCAACAATATGTAAAAACTTTTCTTTAAGAGACATAGGCAGAGAAACAAGCTTGCCCTGTTTTGTTTGATTGTCTTTGGTGTTAATTTTATTTCTTAACCAATCAGCTACTTCTTGTGTATTAGAGGCTAAGCCATCAGAGAGCTTTAATTTGAACGCCTCTTCAGCGGAATGAGAGATGCTTTTAGTCACAATTTCTTCAGCTATTTTAGCATCTCTTCCCCTAAGTTCAGCTTGCGCTCTTGCTAAAGCAGCAGTGTCATTTGTTACTTTGTCACCCATAGCACCTTTAACATCTTCCCCACCAGAACCAACAGGGTGAGCAGCGCCAATATTTGTACCCGGAGCCATTAAAATATAGTTTGCCGATAAAGCAATTAAGGCCCCGGCACTAGTTGCGCTGGCACCACTTGGGCCGACGTAAACCGCCACAGGAATTTTGCTGCTGCTGATGCTTTGAATAATGTCTCTCGTACTACTAAGTAATCCGCCTGGTGTATTGAGCTCAATAACAAGCGCTTGAAATTCTTTTTCATTAGCATGTCGTACTGATTGAATAATGTAAGAAGCGCTCCCCGGATTGATTGTGCCTTCGACTTGAATTAAAGCAATGTCACTGGCCATTGCAAAAGAAGACGAAAAAAGAATTAATAAAGATAAAATAGATTTAAATATTTTCACTTGTGATTTCTTTCATAACTTTTTGTAGGTCAGCCCAAGCTTCTTTTTTTAAGTTTGGTTGTTTTAGGAGCGTTCTAGGATGGTGTGTTGCGTACACTTTTGTTTTATTCCAGTAGGCAAAAGGTTGACCTCGTAGAAGGTCTAAAGAAGTAAGAGAACGATAGAAGTAGCGACTGCTCATTTCACCTAGGGCTACGATAATTTTTAAATCTTTGATTTGTTCTTGAAGGTAGATCTCTGGGCAATATTTAAAATGCTCTTCCGTAAAGACAAAAGAGACAGGTGGTTTACACTTGAAGAGATTTGTATAAAAAACTTTTTCAGGGTCAAGGTTCATAGCTAAAACCATTTTACGAAGTAGGTCACCTTCGCTTCCTGAAAAAGGAGAGCCTTCTTCGTCGTCTATGTTATTAGGATAGTCTCCTATAAAAGCAATGCCTTTACTTAAACTACCTTTAGCAATCACAGCCTTTGTTCGTCCGATATATAAATCGCATAAAGTACATGACTCTATCTTAGGGGTTTCGATAGATGTGGTATTTGTTATAGGCCGTATCTCTTGATCATCGTCAAACTGAAGGGGGATGTCTAATACATCGCCATAGAGAAAACGTAGACTTCTTTCGATTTTTTCTGCATTAGTGTGGCCGTTCATTGCTCTAGGAATCTAAGTCGAGAGGTAGAGTGATTCAAGTAGATTAGGTTAAAAAACAGTGTGTTTATCCGCTTCTTGTAGAATTTATTAAGAAAATCGCGTTTTTAGGCGATTTAGTCAGGTTTTTTTTCGTTAAGTCCATCCTGCAGATGACGAAAAGTAAGTAAGCCAATTGCTTCACGGAGGAAAACGCGATGGATAAAGAATTAGACGACTATTTGCCCGAA
Source organism: Oligoflexia bacterium (assembly GCA_023954355.1). Classification (GTDB taxonomy): domain Bacteria; phylum Bdellovibrionota; class UBA1018; order CAIPTA01; family CAIPTA01; genus JAMLID01. The sequence goes on from JAMLID010000029.1 coordinate 7,319, forward strand.
ACCGAAGAACCCGAAAATTATGTTCCCTATCAAAACCCGACTGCTTCCGTAGAAGAAGCAATTCGTTTACTTGAGGGATGTCCGGTTTGTGGTTGTCGTATGCACGCCACTATCTTTTCTGATTTTGCTCGAATGGTATCTCATGAAGTTGTTCGTTGCGACGAATGTGGATATCGGGCGAAAAAAGATATGTCTCATCTTCAGTAATTATTTCTAGACGAGCGCTGAAACTCTATAGCAAATCGATGTGCTTCATTGCGAATTCGCTCCAGTAAATGACAGATCGGACTTTCTGGAGCTAAGACAATGGGATTCATTCGTCCTGGTTTGAAAATTCTCTCAAACTGTCTTTCAGAGTTTTTCTCTTCATTAGTGTCAATCGTTTTTGCTTTTGCTAGAGCGACTAAATCAAGGCCTGTGATATTGAGTTCTTTGATAACTTCAGCCGCCATGCCTAATTGCCCTTTTCCACCATCGACAATCAAGAGGTCTGGAGGTTCTTCATATTTTTCATTTTCTTCTAATACTTTATTAAGCCTTCTTGTTAAAACTTCTTTCATTGAAGCAAAGTCATTTTGGCTATCAATAGATTTAATTCTATACCTTCTATAGAGTGATTTATCAGGTTTTCCCTCTATAAAAGTTACTCTCGAGGCAACTATATTTGTGTCTCCTAAATTAGAGATATCAAAGCACTCAATTCTTCTAGGGTAGTTTTCTAAACGAAGCTTTGCTTTTAGGTCTGAGAGTACTTTGTAGATAGACCCTTTTTCTCTTTGCTTTTCATCAAAGGCATTCTCGGCATTTTTATTTGCAAGCTCTAAAAGATCTGCTTTAATTCCTTTAATCGGAGGAATCAATTTAGCATTACAGCCTAGGCTCGCTAGAGATTCTTCAAATAAGGGGATATCTTCAAAATCAAAGGGAAGTATAATTTCTTCAGGAAACTCTTTTTTCTCTAGTCCGAGAACATAGGATTTTTCTTCTGTATTATCAACTTGCTCTATTAAGTCTTCCGTTAGGTAAATTTGAGATAAAAAATTTAGAAGTACTTCATCATCACTTTGGTTATCGATACCCTCGATATAAAAAGATTGAGAGTCTACTAAGTCACCCCCACGTGATAACATAATAACAATATTGGCAGCTTCTGGCTTACGGTGCCAACCGATGATATCTCTATTGCTTAGATCTTTGTGGCCCCTTTCAATTAAGTCTGCTCTAGATTTCTTTTTTAAAGCTTCTTCTAAAAATGCGATTTGATCACGAACTTTTGCGGCCTGTTCGTACTCTAGTTCATTAGAGAAAGCATTCATTTCTTCTTGGAGCTTTGTAATAACTGTTTTTGTTTTTCCTTTGAGAACTTCAAGAGCCATGTTTAGTGTTTTTTGATACTCATTTGGAGTAATAAGTGCTGTGCAAGGAGCCGAACAAATTCCTATTTGATGATTAATGCACGGGCGAGAACGGTTAAGAAATTCTATATCTGAGCAGTCGCGTAGTTGAAAACTTTTATTTAAAGTTCTAATTGCTTGGCGTAAAGAATAGGCAGATGCGTAGGGGCCAAATACTAGCTGCTTATCTTTTTTCTTAGGCTTTCGAGTATAAGATAATTTTGGAAAAGTGTGTGAAGCCTGAATGGTTACGTAAGGATAAGATTTATCGTCTTTTAATAGTATATTATATTTTGGCTTATATTTTTTAATCAGAATACTTTCTAAGACAAGTGCTTCAGCTTCTGATTTAGTGAGAACAACTTCAAAGTTAACAATTTTAGAAACCAACGTTTTAGTTTTGAGGTCTTCAATGTTTTTTTGAAAATAACTCTTTACCCGATTGCGCAGATTTTTAGCTTTTCCAACGTAAATAATCTTGCCGTTTTGATCGAGCATTCGATAGATGCCCGGACTCTCCGAGCAAGACTTTGCTTTTTCTATAAGAGTGTCTAAAAGCTTTTCTCGTTCATTCATAGGGTTTCATTTTTCAGTGTAACGTATAAGAAGGTATTTTAAGACTACTATGTTTGGTTTTCTATCGAAGCGGTATGCCTAGAAAGAGTAATTAGTTCGTGTTAAGACTGTGTCTTAGCAAAGATTTGGGCTTTGCGGCAAGAAATCTGAAGATTTCTATCTTAGTGAGCGCTATTTGTTAACAGCCTTCTCTAGCCCGCAATAAAAGAAACCGCTATAATGAAACTTTAGGAAGTGCTTCAATGGCTGTAGGTCAAGAAATTATTTGTTACTGTTCTTCTTGTGATTTAGATCTGAGGCATGTGATTGTTGCCCATAAATCGGGAAACACCGGTCCCATTGCAAAGGTTCGCTGTAATACCTGTGCGAAAATTCATGCATATAGAAATAAACCAGCAGCTGGGGGCACCGGTGTACGAGTAGTCAAAGAAAGACAGAAGGCGACAGTTATACCGATTGAAGTTGAATGGATGGAACAGCTCAACGCAAATAAAGATAAGCAGAGCTTGCCGTATGTACCAACAAAAGACTTTAAAGTCGGCGATGTGATCGAGCATCCTCAGTTCGGATGTGGCGTTGTGAAGAACTTAAAAGATGGTAATAAGTTTGAAGTGATTTTCCAAAAAGACGTGAAAGTATTAGTCCATAGATTGAAAGCTGACTAATTAGGAGAGCTATGAGCGATAATAAGCGAGACGGAGAAGTAAATTTTAATCAACCTGAGTATACGACACCGAATCATATTTTAGATCGATTTCCTGTAGCTCCTAGATCGATTTGGTCTAAAGTAGAAGACAAAGACTGGAATAATTGGATCTGGCAGCAACAACAGCGTGTGCGTAATATCGAAATGCTCTCTAAGGTGATTAATGTCACTGAAGAAGAGAAGCAGGCTTACGATGGATCAGTTGAGATGTTTAATATGAGCATTACTCCTTACTATGCGTCTCTAATGGATGCAGATGATCCGAATTGTCCGATACGTATGCAGGCAGTACCAAAGTTAGGAGAATTGCATATTTCTCCGGAAGACTTAGAAGACCCGCTTGCTGAAGAGCGCGATATGCCAGTACCTGGATTAACTCACCGTTACCCAGATCGAGTGTTATTTTATACGACCCATAACTGCGCTATGTATTGTCGTTTCTGTACAAGAAAAAGAAAAGTGTCTGATCCGGGGTCAGCAGCACAAAAAAAACAATTAGATGATGCCTTAGAGTATATTCGCACACATAAAGAAATTCGTGATGTTGTCATTTCAGGTGGTGATCCACTCTCTAACTCTGATGATCGCTTAGATTATATTCTAACATCTTTACGTGCGATGCCACATATTGAAATTTTTCGTATGGGCACAAGAAACCTTGTGACCTTACCTCAACGAATCACTGATGATTTCATTTATATGCTTAGAAAGCATCACCCTGTATTTGTGAACACTCACTACAATCATCCAAAAGAATGTACGCGAGAAGCATACGATGCATGTAGGCGATTATCTGATGCGGGTGTTGTTATTTCTAATCAAATGGTTTTACTTAAAGGTATCAATGATGACCCTAAAATCGTAAAAGAATTAAATCATAAATTATTAATGATGAGAGTTCGCCCTTATTATATTTATCAGTGTGATTTATCTCAGGGAATTTCTCACTTTAGGACACCGATAGAAAAGGGATTAGAAATTATTGAAAACCTGAGAGGTTGGACATCTGGATTAGCTGTGCCCCACTTAGTGATTGATGCTCCTGGTGGGGGAGGAAAAATTCCTATTCTTCCGCAATACTTTTTAGGCAAAACCGGAAAAACAGTGAAGTTAAGAAACTATAAGAAAAAAGAATTTACTTATGTAGAGCCTCAAGAGTGAGCTCACCAAGCTTTGTTCGATCGGCGCTTTTTCTTAAGAGAAAAGGCTACGCTTTTTTAAAAGATTTAACAGAAGAGCAGATACTTGCTGTAGAAAAAAAATACTCTACTTTGCTTTCTCCTTATTATTTGTCTTTAATAAATATAAATGACCCTCACGATCCTATTGCAAAAATGGCATTACCTAGCGTCGATGAACTTAACCAAGAGGGTCTTAGAGATCCTATCGGTGATCTTATTAACAGCCCTGTTAAAAGTTTAACTCATAGATATAAAGATCGTGTACTTATTCATCTGACTAATAAATGTCCAATGTACTGTCGTTTTTGTTTCAGAAAAAATCTGATGAATGAAAATGAAGCCAATTTATATGACAAAGAATTGGTAGAGAGCTTTGCATATATAAAGAAGCATAAAGAAGTTGAAGAGGTTATTTTAACTGGAGGAGACCCTTTTCTAGTATCAGAAAATAAACTTTTTGAAGTGGTAGAGAGAATAAATACTTTTTCTCATGTTCAGAGATTACGTATTCATTCGAGAGTGCCTGTGACTTTTCCTGATCGTATAACTAAAAAGTTTGTAAATAAAATACAGGGGTCTTTTCGTGGACAGGTAATTTTAGTTACGCATTTTAATCATCCAAATGAAATTACTGAAAAAACAAAAGAAATTTCTAAAATAGTACGAGAGCAAGGTATTTTATTTTTGAACCAGTCAGTTCTTTTAAAAGGAGTGAATGATTCTGTAGAAACGTTAAGGGATCTATTTTTAAAATTGGGCAATTTAGGCATTTTACCTTACTACTTACATCATTGTGATTTGGTTCAAGGCGCAAAGCATTTTCGTACAACAATTAAAGCAGGGCGATCTATTTGGCAAAAACTTAGAGGAACACTTCCTGGTTATTTATTGCCAGAGTATATATTAGACGTACCAAATGGCCTTGGAAAAATACCCCTAGGTGAAAGTCCCTTAAAAGAAGTTAGTGCTGACTTGTATCAGGGAATCTCTTTGGCGAAAGAGTTCTCTTATGATGAACTTGGTGATTGAATAATTTTAAGTTCCCATTGTTTTAGTGCCTTGACTCGATCACGAAGAATAGCAGCCTCTTCAAAATTTCTTTCTTTAGCAGCTTCAAGCATTTTTTGATTCCATTTATCAATAGCTCTTCTCACGTCATTTAGAGACTTAAGGTTAGAGAAGTCATATTCTTGTTTTTGTTGTTTCGTGTCTTTTTCAAAAACATGCCCGTGTGCTTCATCTCCAGTGCTATCCCACTTACGAATACCTCGAATAACAGTTTTAGGAATAATGCCATGTTGTTTATTGTACTCTTCTTGAATGCCCCTTCTACGATTGGTTTCTTGAATCGCTTTGTTCATACTTGCCGTAACTTTATCACCAAAGAGAATGACTTTACCTTCAGCATTTCTGGCCGCTCTACCTATGGTTTGAATAAGAGATCGTTCTGAGCGAAGAAATCCCTCTTTATCTGCATCTAGTATTGCTACTAAAGAAACTTCTGGTAAATCTAAGCCTTCTCGCAAAAGGTTAATTCCAATTAGAACATCGAAAACACCTAAACGTAAATCTCGAAGAATTTCGATTCTTTCTAATGTTTCAATATCAGAGTGAAGGTATTTAACTTTGAGTTTTTTTGAGAGAAGAAATGTAGCTAAGTCCTCTGCAGATTTTTTTGTCAAAGTAGTGACTAGCACTCTTGTTTTTTTCTCATCCTCTACATTAACTCGTAATTTGATTTCTTCTAAAAGAGTTTCTACTTGAGTCTTTGCGGGTCTAACTTCTATAACTGGATCTAATAGACCAGTAGGACGAATAATCTGCTCAATAATTTCTCCACCAGAAGATCGTAATTCATAATCTGATGGTGTTGCACTTACATAAATAACTGAACCAGCACGGTTATGTACTAAGTCTTCAAATTCTTCGAATTTCAAAGGTCTATTGTCTAGGGCTGAGGGTAAACGAAAGCCATATTCTACAAGGTTCATTTTTCTTGCTCTATCACCTTTATACATGGCACCTAGTTGAGGAACCGTTACGTGACTCTCGTCTAGTAGAATTAAAAAATCTTTAGGAAAATAATCCATTAAGGTAGGCGGAGGCTCACCTTCGTTTCTGCCTGTTAAATGTCTTGAGTAATTTTCAATTCCTTTACAGCTACCGATCTCTTGCAGCATTTCGATATCGTAGAGTGTTCTCTGCTCAAGTCGTTTTGCTTCTACTTGTTTTCCTATTTCATTTAAATTTTGTAATCGTACTTGTAGTTCATCCAAAATAGAGTGAATAGCCTTTTTTCTCATCTCACCCTCTGTTACGTAGTGAGTGGCTGGATAAATATTAGCGATTTTAACTTTTCTAATTGGTAGCCCACGGATAGGGTCAACTTCAGTAATAGAATCGATTGTGTCACCAAAGAATTCTACGCGAATGGCTTTTTCTTCTTCATAAGCAGGATGAATTTCAACTACATCACCTTTTACTCGAAAGGTTCCTCGATGAAAATCAACATCATTTCTTTGGTATTGAATTTCTACTAGGCGTTTTAGTAGATCATTTCTTTTAATATCTACGCCTTCAATAATCGTAACGAGTAGCCCTTCATATACATCGGGAGAGCCTAAGCCATACAAACATGATACAGAAGAAACAATAATAACGTCTTCTCTTGTGAGAAGTGAGTGAGTTGCAGAATGCCTCATTCTGTCGATTTCTTCATTTATCTGAGAGTCTTTTTCGATATAGGTATCTGTATGAGGCACATAAGCTTCAGGCTGATAAAAGTCATAATAAGAAACAAAGTACTCTACTGCATTATTGGGAAAAAATTCTTTAAACTCTTCATATAGCTGAGCTGCAAGAGTTTTATTGGGGGCAATAATGAGAGTTGGCCGATTTAATTGCGCAATGGTGTTAGCCAGAGTGAAGGTTTTGCCAGAGCCAGTCACTCCTAATAAGACATTGTGCTTTGTCCCATTTTTTATATTACTCACCAATGAATCTATTGCCGCGGGCTGATCTCCACGAGGCTGATAATCTGAGACTAAATTAAAATGACTAATTTCTTTTTGGGCCATAACCTATATCTACAATGGATGAGAACAAAATGTCACTCACTGTGGAAGAATTGTACAATAAATGGCCTTATCCAAAGGTTTCTTTTTTAGATTTATGTTTTGCAAAAGTAGATCAAGCTGAGCTTCCCTTATTAAGCTATGAAAGTTGCTATGAGGGTACATATGGAAGTTTAGCAGGGGCGGTTAAAAAGCCCAGAATTTTAGTAGTTGGTTGTGGAACATTTGAGGCCGTTGCTGTTCAAAAGGCCAATCCTTCAGCAGAAATTTTTGCTATAGATCTTTCTGACTCATCTTTAAATCAGCTCAAGCGGACACTTAAGATCTTTCGACTGACTGATAGAGTAAACATCCAAAAAAAAGATTTTTTAAGTGTAGATGGCAAGTTTGATTATATTATCGCTACAGGCGTTTTGCACCATTTTGAGAATCCGCAAACTGCTTTCAATCACCTAGCCTCTTTATTAGAAGACAAAGGCGTGGCCCGGATAATGGTGTATTCTGCATTTGGGCGTTCATTTATATATGAAATGAAGAAATATTTTTCTTTGCTCGGTGCTGATGCGCCTAAAAAAATAAAAAAGATCGTTGAATTATTGCCTGCAGGGCATCCGTATAAAATATATTTTTATCTTTATTCTGATACAAAAAACGATTCTGGTATTGCTGATGGATTTTTGCACCCCGTAGATAATCCGTTTACGGCTTTAAGTCTTGAGAAAGCTTTAGAGCAGGCAGGGCTTGAATTTGGCTTTAGTCTTCAATCACATATAGATATGCCAGAAAATTTAAAAGCTAAAATTGCAGAACAAGGTACTTATTGGAGGCAAATGCAGATCATAGATGCCTTATCGTTACTTAGAGAGAATTTTCGTTTTGTACTTAGAAAAAAAGGATTTTTAGAGTCAGCTCAGCCAGGGAAAATGATTTGGCATCCATTACTAAAAGGGGTGAAGAAAAACTTATATTCAAGAATTTTAGGAAAATCCATTTATGTAAATACCCATCTCGATCTTAAGGGATTTACTGATGCAGAAATTTTTGCTTTACAAAAAGCTAAATTTATTTTGAAGGAATAATGCTTTATTTTATAGATGAGAATTTAGAAAAATTTGAATTTGAAAAAATTCTTTTATCAAAAGAGCAATCTATGGCTTTGAAACGAATGAATTCTTTATCCTATTTAGCTAGAAGCGAGGTAGAAAAATTCATTGAACTAACACCACCATATTTATTAGAAAAACAGAGCATTCAAGCGCTCGAAGAAGAAGGGTGCTATTTATCTGAAAATGAAATTCAATTTTTTCACCCCAAGAATCAGCTATTGATTGAGGCAAAAGAAGAGCAAGTCAATTTACCTGTACTAAAAGAGCGATGGGCTAAAATAGGTATAGACTTGGTGGGTATTCATCTTCCCTGTAGAAGAAAAAGCACTTTTGGGCAATTAGCAAAGTTACAAACAGAACAATTTAAAGATCCATGGAAGCAGCTAGACATCTTATCTCATCTTTTCTTTCAAGATTGTTTGAAAGTTTACGGGCTCACACGTTAACGCGTTTGAATCCGAATTCCTGATTGATACAATCATAAAATGATTCAACTACATCGAATGAACGGAAAAGAATTTTTATTGAATTCTGATCAGATTAAATTCGTTGAAGCTACTCCAGATACTTTAATCACCCTTGCTTTTAATGATGAAAAGTTCATGGTGAAAGAAAGCGTAAGCGAAGTAGTTGAAAAAATTATTGAGTATAAGAAAAAGTGGTTATGGGGAGTTCCCGCACATAAGGAATCATAGATGGATATAGTAAGTATTTTAGGGATTGTTTTAGGTCTAGTGGCAGTGATTGGTGGAGCTTACCTTGAACACTTACCTCCGACAGCGATTTATGCACCTACGGCTTTTCTAATCGTAATGGGAGGCTCGTTTGGTGCGATCATGGTGGCTTTCCCGATGGCCGATCTTAAAAGGGCCTTTACTGAGGGAATGAAGCTAGTGTTCAAAGAGTTGAATACAGACTATCGACCGCTGATTGAAGAGATTGTTAAAGTTGCTACTGTAGCGAGAAAAGAAGGCGTGCTTGCTATTGAAGGGATGAGAAATAGCATAGAGGATGAAAAATTTAAAAAAGCGTTAAAATTTGTGATCGACGGGTTTGAGCCAAAAACAGTTACAGAAATTTTAGAAACGGATTCTTTTTTCGAATTTGAAGAAACTGAGGTTGCAGGAAAATTACTAGAGGGTATCGGCGGATATACACCTACGGTAGGGATTATTGGAGCTGTACTTGGATTGATTCACGTAATGAGAAACCTTTCAAACCCAGATGCGATTGGTCCTGGTATCGCTGTAGCTTTCGTAGCGACAGTATACGGGGTAGGGTTTGCAAACTTATGGTTTATGCCCATGGGTACGAAGGTAAAAAGAAGAGCGGCAATTATTCAGCAAAGAAACGAGTTAATTAAAGTAGGTGTTCAAGGCATTCAAGAAGGATTAAATCCGCACTTCTTAAAAGAGAAGTTAGAAGTCTTTTTAGAGCATAAATATAGAACACATGAAGAAGGGGCTCATTAAAATTGAAAAAGAAACACCCCGAACACGTAAACTTAGAGCGCTGGCTAGTTAGTTATGCTGACTTTATTACGCTTCTGTTTGCGTTCTTCGTAGTTATGTATGCTATGGCAAACCAAGATAAGGCTAAGGTAAAACAGATTACTGATGCAATTGAGCGTACCTTTCGTGGCCCATCTACGATGTTAGATATGGGGTCTGGTAGTTCAGTAAGTGTGTTTAGCAATCCATCTACTGACAAAGGGCAAGTAATCGATACGACCATGGGTAGAACTAATGCCAGGCCCGATCAAGACCCTGAATTACAAAAAATAGCTTCTCATATTGAAGAGAGTTTGGCTTATCAGTTACAGACTACAGATTTAAAAGATAAGCTACGCATTCTTTATGATGATAGAGGTTTAATCATTCGATTTTCTGCGAGTAAGATTTTTGCTCCAGGGCAGGTAGCGGTGAATAAAAGCTTTTGGCCAACTCTTGATAAGATTTCTGACATTCTTAAAGAAGGTAAGCGTGTAATTCGAGTAGAGGGACATACGGATAATACACCACCACCAGCTGGTAAGTTTGATACGAATTGGGAACTCTCTACAGCACGTGCAGCATGGATTGTTCGATATTTAAAAGCAAGAGGTGAGATACCAACAGCTAGGCTATCTGCGGCTGGATTTGCTGATGGGCATCCGATCGCTAACAATAATTCTGAAGATGGTCGAGCCATGAATCGTCGGGTAGAAGTTGTTGTGACTAATTTAGTGGTCGAATAAACAGACTTCAATTCTTAGGGTGTGTTTTCAATTTAGGTAAACTGCGAAGATATTTCTTGATTTACGCATTTGGCTAAATGTTATTTATATTGCATGAATAAAATAATAAATCTGGTGTTGTTTCTAAGTGTTTCTTTACTATTTTCTGCTACTGCGCTTGCAGGATCTCTCATAAGCATTGGCGTCGATGCTGGTGATTACGAAAGAAATAGATATATTGGAGAAGAAAGTGTTGCCACATTAGATGCCATGAAGAAATTAACTGACTCGTGTTTGCTCATAGGCGGTACAGTATCTAATTTAAACGTACATTATGGTAGCTGCTATTGGGGAAGAGCTGGAGAATTAAAAACCTGTAAAGTATTAGCTTCAGCAAATTGTAGTGCTAGTGCTAACAATATAGTGGTCTTGAATAAAACAGCAAATTTACCTTTAACTGGTGATATTGATGAAGCTATGTTTTCAGTTGATCAAGTTACAAAAAAATTATCTAAAGATGCCTGTTTAGCATTGAATGGCAGTGTTAAAAAATCGTTAGAAGTTTCTGGATGCGATGGTAATAACGCTAATGATGACATGATTTGTAGAGGGTCTTCTATCGTACAGTGCGAGATTTCTGCTTTTTAGGCTTTCTTTTTTTTGGCACCCTTCCGATTCTTTCGTCTCGCTTATGAATGAGTGAGCAAACAAAAAGAGCAGATTCTTCGAATTCTTCTTCCATTGAAGGTAGGTTTTGCCAGGCGGTTTCTCCTGGGCCGAAAATCTCTATCGATCGTAAAGAGGGAATCTGTTTTCTTAGGCTAGTATGATGCGTTTGATCTGTAGCCAACCATATTCCATTGTCTCTTGGATGATCTTCTCTATCTCGTAGAATGAGAACTATTTTTTCATCTAAATAGATGCCTAAGCAACCAAACATGGGTTTTGTATAAATGGGTAAATCAGCTAATTCTTCTAGAACAAAAGAAAAAGGAATCTTCTTCTTTTGTTTAGGAGCTACTGATTTCTTTTTTGCTTTAGTTTTTTTCAAACGGATTTCGGATTTCTACGGTTTGCGCTCTATCTGGACCGACAGATAAGAGAGCTGTTTTTACACCTAAAGAATCTTCTATAAAGCTAATATAATCTCGCATCGCAGAGGGAACCGCTTTTTCGTTGGTTAAGTCTGTAACAGACTCAGACCACGATTTAAGTGTTTTATAAACAGGCGTTAATTGTTCAAGAGTTGAAATCTCTGCAGGGATGGTTTGAAATTTTTTACCTTTATACTCATAGGCAGTACATACCTTGATTTCATCCAAGCCTGATAAAACATCAAGTTTCATGAGCGCAAGGCCTGTAAATCCATTCATGTTTTTAGAGTGACGAAGAGCAACTAGATCAAGCCAGCCGCAGCGCCTTTTTCTACCTGTAGTTGCTCCAAATTCGTTACCTACTTGTTGCAGTCTTTCACCTACACTATCATTAAGTTCTGTTGGGAAAGGTCCGCTACCCACTCGTGTGGTATAGGCCTTTGTAATAGCAATCACTTCATCTACGATATTTGGAGGTATGCCAGCGCCCGTACAAGCACCACCACTTGTTGTGTTCGAGCTAGTAACAAAAGGATAAGTCCCCTGATCGATATCTAAAAGAGCGCCTTGTGCGCCTTCAAAAAGGATTTTCTTTTTGGCTTCAAGTGCATCACTTACAAGCTCATTTGCATCGATAATATAGGATTTTATTTTTTCTCCTAGTTCAGCATATTGATCTGCAAGTTTTGAAGCAGAAAAGGTGTCTGCTCCATAAAGCTCTTTAAAAAGAACATTTTTTTCCAATAAAGATTCTTCAATTCTGGCTTCTAAGTGTTTATGGCTTAAGAGATCGCCAACTCGTATGCCTAAACGTGAAGTTTTATCAGAATATGCGGGGCCAATGCCACGACCAGTGGTTCCTATATTTGTCGCACCACGCTTCTTCTCACGCATTTGATCTAAGATTTTGTGATAAGGCATAATCACATGAGCGCGATCGCTGAGAAATACTTTTGATGTTTTAAGATATCCCTTTTGTTTTAGCGTTTCAATTTCACTCAAGAAAATTTCAATATCAACAACAGTACCATTAGCAATTAGACACGATTTATTTTCGTGTAGTGAGGCTGCTGGCACAAGGTGGAGCACAACTTTTTTCCCATCGACAACGAGAGTGTGTCCTGCATTATTTCCACCTTGGAATCGAATGATTACATCTGCATGTTTTCCATAAATATCTACTACTTTACCTTTACCCTCGTCACCCCACTGGGCTCCGACTACTGCAACATTAGAATTAGCCATTATTTACCGCCGTTGTTGTTTTTCCTTCTTTAAAATAATCCACTAAGTATCGACCCGCTGCGATTCCCACTTTTTTTTGCGCTTCTTTTGTTGCTGCTCCAATATGTGGTGTGCAAATTACTTTTGGGTGCATAACTAATGGATCATCTTTAGATACGGGTTCTTTCTCAAATACGTCTAAGCCAGCACCCGATAGTTTTCCGTTATTGAGTGCTTCTAGCAAGTCTTTTTCATTTACGATTCCACCACGAGAGCAGTTGATGAAGTATGATCCATCTTTCAGTTTATCAAATTGAGTTTTGCCAATAGAATTTTTTGTTTTTTCCATGAGAGGAATATGTAAGCTGATCATGGTAGCAGTTGAAAAAACGTCATCAATGGATGAGCACCAGGTTTGAACAAAGTTATATTCTTTATTTTGTTTTAATTTTTCTGCGTTCGGATCAAAAGCTATAACTTTCATGCCCAAGGCATTTGCGCTTTTTCCTACGATTCCACCGATGGCTCCAAATCCGATCACGCCCAAGGTTCTCCCTGAAAGCTCTTGTCCTACAAGCTCTTTCTTTTCCCATAAATTGGCTTTCATCCCTGCGGTAGCTCTTGGAATTTCTCTTAATAATCCTAGCATTAATCCAAGTGATAACTCAGCGACAGCATTGTTGTTTTCGCCTGGGCAATTAAATACAAGTACATTTTTTTTCGTAGCGTGCTCTACATCTACGTTATCTACGCCGGCACCAGCTCTCATGATCATTTTTAATTTTGATCCAGCATCAATTAAATCTTTGGTCATTTTTGTGGCAGAGCGAATCGCTACAGCTTCATATTCAGGAAGAATTTTTATTAATGACTCTTTATCAATAGCTTTGTGAAAAGTGATGTCGAAGAGATCACTTTTATTAAGAATGTCCATACCATCATTTGATAAGCCGTCAGTGATAAGGAGTTTAATTTTTGCCATACGATTTCTGCCTTTCTTGATTGTTCAAAAACGAACAGCCCATCATAGCGTAAACAAAAGCGCAGTGGTAAAAAAATAGCTGACAAAGCGTAAAGAGACTGAATCGACCAGATAGCAGTGTTTTAAATTAAAACGCACTGCTTAAAAGTAAAAAATCCCTCTGCAGCGAAGCAGAAGGATTCTTTTAAGCACTAAGTTTAGTAATTCTTTAGTGTTTCTTTTTTGCAGCTCTTTGCTGAGCCTTTTGTTCTCTAAGCTTATCCATAATAGCAATAGATTCAGCTCTTAGATCGTTATCGTGAACGAAGCGATAAAAAGCTTCCATATCAGCTTGTTGGCGAAAATTCTTAGGCACGCCACCAACAAGAGGATTCTTCATTGCGCCTTCTGTCAATTCTAATTCATTTTCTTCCATTGTTGTCATGTGGGGCTCCTTTTCGCGATTATTGAATCGTATTTGTAGGACTCTCTACCATATTAGCAGGTGAGTTATCCAATAATCCATACCGATGCAGCTTGTTATACAAAGTTTTTATAGTAATACCTAAAACTTTGGCTGTTTTGGTTTTATTACCTTGCTGGTAAGCAAGCATTTGTAGGATATGGTTTTTTTCTAAATCTTCTAATGTCATAGCAATAGAGGTTTGATTAGACGAGTTAGAACCGTCTTCATTCGCTTTTCCTTTTGCCATACGAATATTGAAAGGAAGATCTTCTAAGCGAATCTCAGGGCCGTCTACTAGAATCTTCAACTGTTCAACAGTGTTTTGAAGTTCACGAATGTTTCCAGGCCATCCGTAATTTTTAAGTGCTTCTACTGCTTTAGGGTGGATTGTAAGTATTCTTGCACTACCGAATTTTGAACTTGATAAGAAGCGATTTACTAATAAAGAAATATCTTCAGGGCGCTTTCGTAAAGGAGGAACTCGAAGCGTGATAGTATTTAATCGGTAGAATAAATCTTCTCTAAATCTTCCGGCTTTTACTTCTTGTTCTAAATCTCTATTCGTTGCGGATAAAACACGTACGTCTACTCGAATAGGAGATTTACCACCAATGCGATACATCTCACCTTCTTGCAAGAAACGAAGTAGTTTGGCTTGGATGCTTAGGCTCATTTCACCAATCTCGTCTAAGAAGAGTGTTCCGCCATCGGCAGTTTCTGCTAAACCGATTTTTTGTGCTACAGCTCCAGTGAATGCGCCTTTTTCGTGTCCGAAAAGTTCGCTTTCTAAAAGGCTTTCTTGAAGAGCGCCACAGTTGATTGTCACGAAAGGATTTTCTGTACGGTCAGATTGTTTATGAATTCTATGCGCTACTAGTTCTTTCCCTGTGCCGCTTTCTCCTTGGATTAAAACAGAAACTCTTGTAGGAGCAATTTTATCGATCATGCTCATTAACGAGTTAACTGCGATAGATTGACCAACGATTTCTTTCGAATCTGCTGTACGGCTTACGATTGTTTTCAAAACTCTATTTTCTTTTTGTAATAATTTTTGCTGATCAAGAATTCGTTCATTAGCGACAACTAATTCTTGGGTTTTAAGCTCTACGTTTTTTTGTAGTTCTTTATTGAAGTCACTTACTTTCGTATATAATTTCGCACTTGAAAGAGCCAAAGAAACTTGGGCACCAATACTTTCCATTAGAGTTAAATCGTCATCACCAAAAGCATTTGATTCAGCTGCTTCAACGTTGAGTACCCCAATCAAGCCTTGATCAGCGTCGATAATAGGTACAGCTAGAGCAGATTTTGTCTCAATAGGTAGTCGTAATGAAGTAAAGTTATTGTCTTTACTTACCTCATTAGAAAGGTAAGCTTGTTTATTCTTAATTACGAATCCAATGATCCCTTCATTTTTTAGTTGAAAGCCAGGAGATAAAAAATTTGCATATGCGCCTTCATGAGCTTGAAGAGTGGCATTTCCACTTTGGTCAACAGTCCATAAACTAATGTAGTAGTAGTTAAAGTGTGATTGGATAATTTTTAAGGTTTCTTTATATAAATTGTCTGCGTTTAAAAGCGATTGCAGTCGATGACTTAGCTCGTTTAAGGTTCTAAGCTGTGTTCTTTGCTTCGACTTAAGCTCTTCTTCCTTCAAAGAATTTAGCATTTTTTTATATCCTTTTTTTAGGAACCTCAATAGTAGGTTCTATTGGTTTTGGCGCGTTGCATAATATAAAAAATATAGGGGAAAATCAACACAATTTATCGTGTATTAAAGCGTTTTGTTTGTAAGTAATTGAATTTACTTAATTTATTATCCGGAAAAAATTACTTATAAGTTAGCCCTATAGATTATTCTGTTGGGCTCCATTTAGGGGCTTCGCAGTTTCCAAAGTCAGAGGTGATCTGGCGATGAACCGTATTGTCCGTATTTGTTATATAAAGATTTTTTTTACCTTTTCGGTTCGAAGAATAAACCAGAAAGTAACCATCCGGGGCAAAGTCTGGGTCTTCATTATTCCCCATATTCTTTGTTAGCCTTTCGATATTAGTGCCATTTGGGTCCATAATAAAAATATCGAATTTTCCTGCGTCCCATCCTGCAAAAGCGATTTTATTTCCAAGAGGAGACCACGTGGGAGTGGCGTTATAGTACCCAGCATATGTTAGGCGCTGAATATTGGCTCCTGTTGAGTCCATCGTATACACCATAGGGCGACCAGGACGGTCTGAAACGAAGGCTATTTTTTTTCCGTCGTGACTCCATGCTGGATCAACATCTAGCCCATAGGAGTTCGTAATTCGCTGTACGACTTTTGAGTCTGGATCCATTAAAAAAATCTCTGGATTTCCTGGAAAGCTCATGGTGAGTGCAAGTTTTTGTCCGTTAGGAGAAAAAGCAGCTCCAGAGTTGATTCCAGCGCGATTAGAGATCATCCGAATTTTTCCTGATTTTAAATTATAGATAAACAAATTATGGTTTCTTACATTCTTATTGTTTTTGGTAATTGCAGTAAAAACGATTTCAGAGCCATCGGGTTTCCAAGCAGGGGCCATGGCATGAGAAAAACGAGAAGTTACTTTCACAGGATTATATCCATCGTAATCCATAACGTAGATTTCTTTTTTTCCTGTTTTGTCAGATACGAAAGCAATCTTAGAGGTGAAGGGGCCTTTTTTACCAGTGAGGGCAAAAAGAACATCATTAGAAATAGTGTGGGCCATTTTTCGTGCAGCAGAGACACTAGATTTATAGCGTTTTGCTAGAATCTGTCTTCCGCTTTGGGTGGCATATAAAAAAAGCTCCATATCAATACGATCACCACTGATAGATCCCTTGGCCTTTATCAGAAAGTCTGCACCTATTGTGGTCCAATTGCTCATCTTGAATGACCCTAAAGTGATCCCAGATGTAGAGGGGTTTTCAATGAATGCAGAAGGGCTAAGAAAGTCAAAGAGACCCGAGAAAGATAAATCTTCCATTACGATTTCTCTCGTACTGCGAAGCGTGCCAGTACCATCATTACTTGCTGTAATAATCGGAAAAGCAACTATAGATTTTTTTGTTCTCGCTTCACCAACAGCGATTTTTATCAAAGGCTCATCGGCATAGCTTTTATAAGAAATTGAAAAACTGACTAAAACACTTAAACCAAAAAATAAAACAGACTTCATAAAGGAAATAATACCTCCATACCAGAATTGCGCAACGGTCTCGCTAATTCTTCTGGTGGAGGGGCAAAGGGGGCGCTTCTATTGATTGCACTTTTCACGTTATCGTCAAAAGCGTCATTATTTGAGCTTTGCATAAATTGATAACGAACCAAATTGCCTTTTCCATCTATATAAATCCTGACAACCGCACGTAGACCTTGGTCTTGAAGCCAAACCGGCAAGCTCCAGTTATTTCGCAATCTATCGGTAATATGCCCTGCATAGGCATTAATGGTTTGCTCTAATGCTCCAGTCGCGCTTGTCCCTTGGTTTATTTGGTTACCCTTGAGGGCTGAGCGATAGGCTTCTTCAAATCGTTTGAGGTCTTCTTCGCGCTTTTTTAAATCTTTATTGTCCACCGTATTTCTTTTTGGTTTAGGAGGCTCTGGTTTTTTTGCAGCGGCTTTTCGGATTCGTTCTAAAACACTTTGTGCCTCTTTTTGCACTTCTTTTTCTCTTTTTTCAGGCGCTTCCATTTCTTTTTCATCAGGCTCTGATTCTGCAACTTCTTGCTTCGGTGGAGGAGCATCTTTTACGGGTAAGGTAATATCCACAGTTTTCGTCTCTTGATTTTTCAGTTGGTCCGGTAACGCTACTAAATCTAATTGCACTGTAGGTTGAATGAGAACAGGCGTTCCAGGATTCCAAAACGAATAGAGAAGGGCAAAAAGAAAAAATCCCAAATGAAGGCTAAGCGATACTTTTAGGTAGTATCCCAGCTTATTGGGATTTTGTTCGTTTTGATTTGGGATCATTTCGAGCGTGACTCAGCAGGATCAGTAACTAAACCTATACGAGTGATTCCTGCGGCTTGAATTTGCGACATAATTGTTGCAACCACTCCATAGGCATTACGTTTATCGGCCTGAATGTAAATTTCTTTCTTTTCTCTTTTATCGTAAATTGCTCGAATTTTATCTGTAAGTTCAGCCGCTGGAATATGGTTTCCCGCGATTTCGGCAGCCCCATTGCGATTGATTACAAGAACTAATGGCTTTTCTTGCTCGCTAAGACCAGGAGATTTTGTTTTTGGTAAGTCTACTTGGATTCCTTGCTGCATTAAGGGAGCAGAAACCATGAAGATAATTAACAATACCAACATTACGTCTACAAAAGGCGTTACGTTGATCTCTGAGAGAGCAGAATCCATTTGATAGTTAGAGCCATCGATATGGTTTGATGTTTTTTTATTATTGAACCCAGCCATTTATTTATATTGCTCTTTCTCTTTGCAATAAGTTGAGTAAATCTTGATTGAAAGAATCCAACTGCATTGCTTGTTGGCGAATTTTTCCATTCAAATAGTTATAAGCGATTGCAGCAGGGATCGCGGCAAATAATCCAATCGCAGTTGCAATCAATGCTTCAGAGATACCTGGGGCAACGGCGGCTAGATTTGCATTTCCGGTTACGCCAATAGATTGAAAGCTATTCATGATTCCCCAAACGGTTCCAAATAATCCAACGAAGGGAGCAGAGCTAGCCACAGTTGCTAACCAAGAAACACTTTGCTCTAAATAAGCAAGTTCTGTGGTATTGGCTTTCTTTAAGGCACGAATAACTATATCGGCGCGTAAATTTTTATCTTCTGTTTTATCGTCACTTACTTTTCTTAGCTCTCTTACAGCAGACTGAAAACTTTTTGCTACTGGCGAAAGAGGGTAATCTGCGGCTCTTGTGAAGGCTTCAGAAATATTCCAACCGCCCCAGAAGCCTTGTAAAAATTGTTCGTTTTGTCTCAAGGCTGTTTTAATGAGTTTGCGTTTAAGTAAAATAATTGCCCAAGAGCCAACGCTTGCTAAAAATAGTCCAAACATAACAAATTGAACTACGAGTCCAGCGTTTAAGATAAGATCGAAAATTGATAAAGAGATTTGTTTTTCCATAGTCATCTTAGATTAGTAGCCGGTAAAGCAAAGGTCAATCATGCAAAAATCTTTCGCTCGATCCGCGAGAAATGTTTCAGTCAGTTAGTATGATTTTTTTCGCTCTGCTTCTTTTTCAATTTTCCAAAGGTGAAAAGAGGAAACGAGTAAGACTGCTAAAATTGCTGTAAACCCAAGACTACTTATTGGGCCCATTTCTCCTCCAGACAAAATACTATAAGCATGTACCGTCGGCTTCATGAGAAAAAAGCTAGGGCTTTCAATGCTCCAAAGGGGCAGACCAAAGCCACAGTGTAAAAGAGTAAGTGCTGTAAGTTGAAGACCTAAGCCTCGATGGGGTTTTTGGCTGCGCTCGTAAAAAAGTCCCAAGGTTATATGAAATAAAAGCAGATTAAGAATATCTATATATGAAATTTGAAACTGCAGGTTTCGGATAAATGTTTGCATAAGAGCGGTTAGTAATACGGAGGCAAAAGGAGGAAAAACTTCGTTCAAGTTTGATTGGATTCTAAACCGGAAAATATATTCTTCGCACCACAGTAAAACAGGTAAGCTAATTAGGGTTAATAAAAAGAGAGGAAAAAGTGGTGTGCCCAGAGCTGAGTTTATATACACACCTAAATACGATATATGGCCGGCAAAATAGAAAGAAAGCAATAGGGCAAGGGGAATTACGAATCCTGTCGATATCCCTCGAATAAATTCATTTTTTGAGTTTTTATCTAACTGAAAAATATTCTTATTGGGGCGACTCCAGAAATGTCTTTTAGAGTAAAAAGATCTTGTTCCTTTCCACAACATAATTGTTACGACTAATGATCCACAGGCGTAAGCAAAAAATAGATACTGGCTAGCGATCTCATTGATTGTGGTGCCGAACTCGATACCTTTTTTATCTGCAGCAGAGACTATAGTTGTGACGATTGTGTACAAAAGCGCATGAGCAAAAAAAGCCATTAATAGATAGGCAATAAAGCATCCGGCTGCTCTTAATAATGAACGAATCTGGTATTGTGATAGGTTCACGGTAGAAGATTCCAGTTTGTCGCTGCTCTTGAAAATCGTTTAGAGTTAGTCACAAGATTTTTTGGACTTCCTTTTTGAGATAAAGAGGATTGTAGTTCTTTTAACTTATCTAGGCGGTAATCATACCCGATGCCAGCACGCCAAAAGCCTTTATATTCTTCATCTTGTTTGTTTTTCTTTAAGCGAGTGAGAAAATTTATAGCAGATAAATAAGAATAGCCTGAGTCACGAAGGCATTCGATAGCAATTTTATCGATATAAGCTTCGTTACCGACATCATAGTTTTTCATTTCAGCAAAATTGTTATTTTCTTCTAATAAATTACTTTGCTGTTTTAAAGATTCACTTAAATTTTTGATCCAATTTTTACTAGAAAATGCCGCCTCTTTAGCAGGATGTTCAGCACTTTGAACTAATAGGCGCACAAGTAAAAAAGCAAGCTCAGCCTCATTCGTTAGAGTGTCTATTGTAAATGCACTAATAGCGAAGTAGCCGCCACCAATACGATCAGAAATCCATTGATTGGTCGAAGATTCGGTTTTGTTTTTATATACTGAAAAACATGAAAAGATTCGATTTCCAATAGGCTTGAATATTTTTTCGGGCAGCCCTGAAGTGCGGATGAGAAACTACATTCATATAAGAGTGACCATCTACTTCTTCTTGCGTTAATGGTGGATGTACATATTGTTCGGCTAATACAGAGCGAGAAAGTATTTTTGTATGGATATTTTGATCAACGCTCATCAGTATAGGTGGGGTTAATTTTTTAGCTTTTTCTTTCGCCAGGATTGCTTGTTTTTTCTTTTCAATTTCGTTGATTTCAAAATCTAAAAACTCTAGGGATGGGCCCGATAGTCCAAGAGATTCTTTCTTACGTAAGATTGCGGGTGATTTTAGAGAAAGTTCATGGAATAAAGTTTTGCTTTTTTCTGTAGAAATTTGCTCATCGGTTTTTATAAAAAGCTCTAAGGTCTTTTTAGATAGAACAATAGAATCTAGAAAGTTAACCTTAGCAATTTCTGTATTTGATTGTAACTGAAGCGCTTGCTTGTGAATCTCGGTATGTTGAATAGCAGAAAAAATCTTCTTGGTGCTTTTCTCATCTAAAGAGTTCTCATCGCCTGGAGCAATTAATTGTCGACTAAAAATCCATCCCTTTGGGGCATAGTCTTTGGCTCGCATTTTTGTCAAAGGCTTAGGCTGGCCATATAGCCAACGACCATAGGCTTTTTCTACCTGAAATTCTGTATTTACGGGAATCGTTGGTCCCCATGTTTTTGCTAGCTTTAGTATTGGGGACGTAAAAAGAGGCTCAGAGCGTAGTTGCGTATAGGCAGATCCTATTCTTGGGGATTCTGCTCGAGTATTCAAAGAAAAGGCCAAGAGGCAAAAGTAGAGAAAAAACCAATTTTTTCGAAAAACACTCATGATTACAGCTTAGAGCCCCATTCGTTTACAAGCAAGACTACCAAAGCTCACGGAAGAATGTTACCGTTTAATTAGGAGGGCTGACCAATGAGGGTCTCGCTGAAACAGGTTACGAAAGCCTACCATCAAAATTCTTTAGTTTTAAAGAATCTAAATCTTGATTTGGCCGAGGGGGGATTCCTTTTCGTTGCTGGAGATAGCGGTGCAGGAAAAACATCCTTACTCAAATTAATCGTTGGAGAAGAGTTTCCTACTAGTGGAACAGTCACTTGCGGAGGCATTCGTTTAATCGAGGGCGCGGGGTCATCGCTCCAAATTCGAAAAAGAATTGGTGTTGTGCACCAAGACTATCGCTTGATGAAAGAACGGACTGTTTTTGAGAATGTGGCGATTCCTTTGTTTTTTGGTCGACACGGGCGTTCAACAAAACCGTTAAACTTTATGGGTTCTGCTGCTCTTCGGTTAACAGAAGAAGTGCTGCAATCACTTGGGCTCTCTACAAAATTACTAGATGCAAAAGTCAAAGAACTCTCTGGTGGTGAACAACAAAGAATTGCAATTGCAAGAGCGCTTATTAATAAGCCTGATTTATTGGTTGCAGATGAACCTACTGGTAGTTTAGATCATGATCACACCTGGACTGTTATGGATTTATTCCAAAAATTAAATATTCAAGGAATGACTGTAATCGTTGCCACCCATGATAGAGACATTATCCGCAAAGTACGCAAACCTACTCTTCACTTAAGCGCTGGCTCTGTTCGTGTTGATGAAAGGGATGGGGCATGTATTTTTTAAAAGCCGCTCTCTTAGGAATCCGCAGACGATTGCTTTCTTCGCTATTACTGGTTGTGGGCAGTAGCTCGATACTTTTAGCCATGGCTGCCATTGGTTTATGGTCAAACTGGTTATTACAGCAAAACGAAAATATGAAGGCCCATCGATCGGTTGCCATATTTGTAGATTCAAGAAACGATTCTGACGTAGAAGATGTTTTAACAAAAATTATGCAGGTTAAAGGCGTTGACTCTGCAAGAATCATTTCTACAGAAGAGTTTCAATCTTTTCTGTCGCAGCATTTTCCTGACCTAGCGGCAGCTGTGGATGGACTGGGTTTAGACATTATTCCTAGATCGTTAGAGGTTTTTTTCTCTAAAGACATTCACTATTTTGAGCGTCTAGAAACCGTAAGAACTTTAGAAGGGCTCAGTGGAGTGCAAAGAGTAGACGATGGTATGGATCGCATGGCATCGGCTCTAACTTCTATTCGCTGGCTGGGTCTTGGCGGCTACTTTTTACTTTTTTCTCTCTATGGAGTTTTTCTCTTTGTTTGTGTAGGGCATTATCAAAATTTACTTTACTCAGAAGCACAAGAGCTTTCGCTTGTTCGCTCTTTTGGGGCTACAAAATTTATGATTGTGTTGCCTTGGATTTTTGAAGGTTTCTTTCAAAGTGTAGCCGTAGGATTAGTTGTTGGCGTAAGTCTATTGGGTGGAAAAACATATTTATTAGAAGTCTATAACCAGTTTTTTGGAACCGTTGGTTATGACCCTTTTCATTTCGAATTTACTAATCTTTTATTAATTATTTTTGCGTCTATGATCTTGAGTTTTTTAGCGCATTTATTTTCTAGTGGATTAGCTCTCTTGCGTTGGAGGCTTCATTAGTGAGAATGCAAGTCGAGCGATTCAGTAGTCTTATAGTAGCTGCTGTTTTTCTATGTTCCATTAATGCAGCATTTTCTGCTACGAGATCTCCTAAAGACTCTCAGGCCTTAGAACTTAAAAAAATTCATTCAGAAATTGAAAGTCTAGAAGATAAAATAAAGAGCTCTACAAGAGTAGAGGCAAGCATTACCTCAGAACTAGGAAAGCTAGAGAAGCTACTAAAGCTGCAAGCACTTGAAATTAGATTATCACAAATAGAAATAGATAAGTTAGAAACAGAGCTACAGGAAAATACCGTTAAAAAAGATAGTTTAGAGCAGGCTTTAGAAACTAGAAGATCGCGTTTACGTAAGGCACTTTCTGTACTGTATGCGACAAAAACAAATACACCTTTTGCAGGATTATCATCAGAGGATGCAATTAATGTTTCACAATTTAAAGAATTGATCGGATCGATTTTAAAAAATGAGAGCCAAGAAATTCAATCTCTGAAAGGATTGTTCACTGAAGTTAGTCAACTTAGTGAAAAGCTTAATCAAGATCGAGATCGATTCATCAGCCAAAATGAAGACCTAAAAGAAAAACAAAATGTATTAGAATTAAATCAAAAATTAAAAAAAGAACTTTTATCGAAAACAAGAAGCGAGCAAAAGAAGATCTTTCAAGCAATCGAAGTAGCTAAGTCTGCAGAAATCGAATTAGAAAGCATGCTTAGTAATTTCAATTTACGAAAAGATATAGAAGAAAAATCTGCTCAGAATAGAATAGCAAACGCAGATAAAGGCCTTTCTTTTTTCAAGAGAAAAGGTGGATTGCGTTATCCTATTCAGGGAAAAATTGTGAATCAGTTTGGCAAAAAATATGACGAAAAGACAAATTTATATACTTTCCATAAAGGAATCGACTTTTCTGCTCAACCGAATTCGAGAGTTTATGCTGTCGGTAGCGGAAAAGTAGTTTTCTCAGGCAAAATTGGAGGATACGGAAATCTGGTTATTATCGATCATGGCGAACAGTATTTTTCACTTGTTGGCCAATTAGATGAAATCTATAAAAAAGAAGGCGATTCTGTTTATGAAGGCGAACTGGTAGGTTTATCGAATCGAGAAGGAAAAGACGTATACTTTGAGATTCGCCAACGCCATGTCGCTGTAAATCCGGTACCGTGGTTTGCTAAGAACACTAAGTAGGTTGTGTTTTTCTTTAAGCAAACTTACTGATTCTTTGAGACAATAAAGAAGTGAAAATGAAAAAAATCTCGAAAATAGTTCTTCTGCTTTTTCTAACGTTAATTTCTTCTCAGGCATTTGCCAAAAAAGAAAATGCAAAGTCACAGACAGTAACAGTTCCAAACGAAAAATATGATGATATTGCCATGTTTGGAAAAGTTATTAACTTTGTAGACAAGCAGTATGTAGATAAGGTGAATACTAAAGAGTTAGTCTACGGTGCAATTAAAGGAATGTTAGAGACCCTTGATCCGCATTCGAGTTTTATGCCTCCTGAAATATACCGTCAGTTAAAAACAGATACAGCAGGTAAATTTGGCGGTTTGGGAATCGAAGTGTGGATAAACAAAGATGGAGTTTTAACGGTTGTTACTCCTATGGATGGAACTCCTGCGTGGAAGGCAGGAATCAAGGCAGGGGATAAGATTATTAAAATTGATGGGCACTCTACTAAGGGTATGAGTATTGCTGAAGCAACGGCTAAAATTCGTGGTGATATTGGAGAGGCGATTAAATTTACTATACAAAGAGCGGGTGTGAGTAAAGATCTCGAGTTTAATCTTAAAAGAGTATCTATTAATCTTAAGAGCGTTAAGAAGAGAGATTTAGGCGAAGGGCTTGGTTATATTCGTCTTACGCACTTTCAAGAGAAATCACATAGAGAAGTTCTTGATGCTATAGAGAGCTTAGAAAAAAAGAATAAGCTTAAAGGACTCATCATTGACTTAAGAAGTAATCCAGGTGGGTTGTTAGATGAGGCGGTAGAGATTGCAAATTTATTTATTGATGATGGTGTAATTGTTTCTACTATCGGAAGAAACCCAGAGGACAAAGAAGTGAAGGTGGCAAAATCAGGAATCGCTAGAAAAGATTTACCATTGGTTACTTTAGTAAATGGAAGCTCTGCTTCTGCGGCTGAAATCTTAGCTGGGGCGTTAAAAGATCATAAGAGAGGTCTAGTTGTTGGGCAAAGAACCTTTGGTAAGGGCTCAGTACAAACGGTAATTCCACTCGGAGACGATGTGGGTTTAAAACTTACGATTGCAAAGTACTATACACCTAACGGTATTTCTATTCAGGCTAGAGGTATTGATCCAGATATAGAAATTGATGAGCTAGATCAATCGGCAATTCAAAAAGTAAGAAAAAAAGTGAAAACCATGAGTGAAGCG
This sequence comes from Oligoflexia bacterium, assembly GCA_023954355.1. Classification (GTDB taxonomy): domain Bacteria; phylum Bdellovibrionota; class UBA1018; order CAIPTA01; family CAIPTA01; genus JAMLID01. The sequence goes on from JAMLID010000029.1 coordinate 32,943, forward strand.
GATCTCAAAAATCATATCAATGGTGAGAACGAAGAAAAAAGTGAAGTAAAAGAAAGTGACGAGAGTGAGTCTGCGGAAACATCTACATCGGCTACTGTCACGGGAGATCCAAAAACAGACTATCAAGTTCGCCAGGCTCTGAATTTACTTAAAACCTTAGTGTTCAAAGATTCTAAGAGATAACTTGAGAATTTTTTAGGAATGCGTTTTGATGTGGCCTACTCTTATAGATAGAGGTCATTATGGATAAATTGATCGATACAGAAACAAAAGAATCTGCTCTAGTAGAAGCTATTTCTATTTCAGAACTGACCTATAATATCAAAGATCTCTTAGAGAATGGGATAGGTAAGGTATTCGTAAGAGGAGAAATTTCGAACTGGCGACCAGCAGCAAGTGGACATATTTATTTTTCTTTAAAAGATGCTGAAACATCTATTTCTTCTGCAATGTTTCGCGGTGTGGCTTCGAGAATAAAAACAAAATTTAAAGACGGCATGGAAGTTGAGTGTAGGGGAAAAATTTCTGTCTATCCTTTAAGAGGTACCTATCAAATTATTGTAGATTCGATGAGCTTAGTAGGAGAAGGTTCGCTACAAGCAAAGTTTGAGGCGTTAAAGCAGAAATTACATAAAGAAGGTCTTTTTGATAGTAGCCGTAAGAAAAGCCTACCTGCAATGCCTGAAAGAATTGTTGTGGTCACAAGTCCTACGGGGGCGGCGATTAAAGATGTATTATCTGTTTTAAAGCGTAGATATGCTGGCGTAAAAGTATTGGTCTACCCAACTTTAGTTCAAGGCGAAGAAGCTCCAATTCAAATGATTGCAGCCTTAGAGGCGATAAATCGATATAAATTAGGTGATGTGATTTTGCTAACTAGGGGCGGAGGCTCGATAGAAGATTTATGGTGCTTTAACGATGAAAATTTAGCGAGGGCTATCGCTAAGTCAGATTTACCTATTGTGAGTGCCGTAGGACATGAGATTGATTTTACGATCGCAGATTTTGTGGCCGACTTAAGAGCCCCTACGCCTTCTGCGGCGGCTGAGCTGTTAGTTCGCGAGCATTCTGTTCTATTAGAGAGCGTTACAGATCTTAAGCAAAGACTTGTTTCTAATGCGAAAAACAATTTTAGAAGATTTCAAATGAATTTTCGAGAGATATTATCAAAGCTAAAAAATCCAAAAGATAAAATAATTGATTTACAGTTACGCTTTGATGATTGGACAGACCGTCTAATTTCTGTAATCGATGTGGCGTTAAAAAATGAAAAAAGAAAATTAGATTTTTATTTTCAAAATCTAAATGCCCTTTCGCCTCTTAAAGTTTTAGAGCGTGGATATTCTATAACATTTTTAGAAAATGGCACTGCTGTTAAAAATGAGAAAGAGATTCCTTTGGGGAGTAAGTTTTCTGTAAAACTTTCTCGCGGGGACATAAAAGCAACGCGAGATTCTTGAGGTAGAAGTGGAAACAGTTTGGGTTTTACACTCAGAAAGTGAAAATTTAGAAAATCTACTTAGGGCAAATAATTTTGCGCAAATTAAGTATGCAAATAGCGTTAATGATCTTATTAAAAATGTAAGTAAAGAAGAGCGTCCCATAGTTCTTACGACTTATGAAATAGCAGAAAAATTATCAAATAGAGAAATTCGTTGTCTGGCACTTCAAATGTTGCCACCGAATCTTAGTTCTGATCGTCTGTTGTTGGCCGTTCGCTCGGTATTGGCCGAAGCTAAGCTTAATTTTGAATTAGAGATGGCAGAAAAAGTGCCTTGGGGGTTAAGTTCTAGTTTTTTAACCGAAGATGAGTCTCTTGAAACTCTTGGCTCTTGTATTTTAGACTTAGCAGAAGCACGTAATTTCGAATCTATAGAGCAGGCAATATTTAAAGCTTGTTTGAGCTTAGAAAAAGTAAAACTTGTACGAGTGCTTCCGCCAGAAGAAAGCACTTCGTTTCGAGATGTCGAAAACTTTCAGTTAGCTATTCCCATTCATTTTTCTGAAGAGTTGAAAGCGCATATTTATGTTGAGTTTGAAGAAAAGCCAACTCAAGAATCTTTAGATAGAATAGGAGATTTACTTTTCAATCTTTCAGATTCTATTGCTTTATCAGTTGATAGAAACAGAATTATTGTAAGAGCCGAAGAGACGAAAGCTGTTTGGGAAGCTAGTTTCGATGCTGTAGAAGATCCCGTAGCTATTTTAGATGGACAGTTTAAAATTGTTAGAGCTAATAGAGCGTATGGTACATTTTCAGAAAAGCCTTTAGTGCGTATTAGAGGGCTTAACCCTGTCTATGTTGATAGTGATAAGTTGAAGTCTCTACCTTGGGGAGAGCCTTCTGAATGGAATATACAAAAAGAAAGTAAACATTATCGTATTTTCTTTGATCCGATAAGAGAGCCTCTAGGTACTGGAAGATATGTTCTTCGCTATCATGATGTTTCGGCAGAATATACGCTCACAGAAAAGCTTTTGGCCAGAGAGCAAATTGCCGAAATGGGAATTTTAATCAGCTCGGTTGCCCATGAAATTAATAATCCCATCGGTGGGATCATGGCTTTAGGGCAAATTTTATTAAGTGATTTGTCTAAAGATTCTTTTATTCGTTCTGATGTAGAGAATATGTATCATGCGGCTGAGCGATGTAAGCGTATAGTGCAAACCATGCTTTCGTTGGTTAGAGCCCCAGATGAAAAAAGTGAAGAGATTGATTTATTTGTAGTTATTTATTCGGCAATTGAATTATTAAATTCAGAACTTAAAAGGTATAAAATAAAAATGAGTTTACCTGATGAAGAAATGCGTGGGTCTACTATATTTTTCAATAAGAATCGTGTACTCCAAGTTTTCATACATCTGATTCAGCAAGCAATTGCTTCGATAAAAGAAGATTTTGAAGCGGGAAATAAATTTTTAAAACTCAGAATCGTTAAAGGATATGATTTATACGAAGTCTTTATTGAAGATAATGGAGATGAAAATAAGCATAGATACGAAATAAAAAGCTCTATTGCGTTTACAGTAACGAAAATGATTTTAGATGAGCTAAGAGCAGAATATCAATTTATTGCCAGTAGAGGTTTAAATCAGCAAAAAATTATTTTTCCTCTACATTAAAGAATGCTTCTCTAAGGAATGTGAATATTAATTAGGATTTTGAAAAATATTCCTTAGTTAGTATTTTTGCGCGTTCAACACCAGGTTGGTCAAAAGGGTTAATTTTTAGAAGAGCACCTGCTATGGCCGTAACAGATTCCCAAAAATAAAATAGAGCGCCAAACGAGTATTCATCGATTTTATCTACTGATACTGTGATATTAGGAATATTTTTTTCCACAAAAGAATCTCTGGTGCCTTTTAGCTCGGCAGAGAAGAGGTCTAACATGGACTTATTTTCAAAGCGTGAAAAGTTTTCTAATTTTTTTAGCTCTGCTGGTACGCTTAGTTTTAAAGGGTTTTTAAATGCTTTAACTTCTGTGAATATGATTTTTTTATTTTTTGGTCCTTCTACATAAAGTTGCACTTGAGAGTGCTGGTCTGTTGTTCCTAGAGCTGGGTAGGGAGTATAGCCCTTACCTTCTTTACCTAGGCTTTCTGCCCATAACTGGCAGAACCAACGCGAAAAGTCTTTTAAAGAAGAACAATAGGGCATAAAAATATGGTTGCTGAACGTAGTAGTAGATTCTTCACATAGAAAAAGCGCCATTTTTAAGACTGAAGACTCTTCAAAGTTTTCTTGTTCGTTAATAAATTCGCTATGCGCTCCTTTTTGGAACTCTCTTAAATTTAAAGAGGCAAGGGCAGCAGGTACAAGACCCACTGCAGAGAGTACCGAAAATCTTCCACCTACGGTTGTAGGTACGGGAAAAGATCGTAGGTCGTAAATTTCCGCGTATTTTCTAAGGTCGCCCTTTTGTTCGTCGGTGCAAATGAGTAGATGCTTTTTCCAAGATTCTTTACAGGCGCTTTGTAGCCAGCTCATTACTGTGAGAAGTTGCGAAATAGTTTCAGGAGTATTACCTGACTTAGAAACAGCATAGATAAGTGTTGTTTTTGGATTTAGCTGAGATAGTTTTTGAGAAAAAAAATCGGGATCATTATTGTCAGCAAATATGAATTTAATTGCACCGTGGTAGAGGCCAGATATAACGGCTTCACCACCTAGGCTTGATCCGCCAGTGCCTAAAAGCAAAACAGACTCTATTTGTATTTGCTCTTTTAGCAACTGGACATAGTTTTGTATTTCTTCTGCTAAGCGAAGATTTTTTTCATCCTCATTAGCCAGAGTGCGAAATCCAGCTATGGGAGATTGATCCCAGTTTTTTAATTGGTGTTGAATTTCTTGGATTCTTGAAGAATCTAGTTTTTGTATTTTATTTGGGTATAGATCTGTTATTTGGATAGATTTTCTCAAGAAAGACCTCTTGCAATAATAAATTTTTGGATTTGGCTAGTACCTTCTACGATTTGCATCATCTTTGCTTCGCGCATATATCTCTCGACTACGTACTCTTCCATATAACCGTATCCACCTAAGACTTGCACTGCATTCGTTGTGATTTGCATACAAGCTTCTGTGGACTTCAGCTTTGCCATAGACGCCTTGATGCGAAAGTCTTCTCCTTTATCTTTTAAGGCGGCAGCTTGTAGAGTCAGTAGTCTTGATGCTTCAAGCTCTGTAGCCATTTCAGCAAGCATGAAAGAGATACCTTGGTATTCAATAATATTTTTACCAAACTGCGAGCGTTCTTTAGCATAAGCAAGGGCTTTGTCTAAAGCCGCACGAGATATGCCGTTAGAGATAGCTGCAATTGAGATTCTTCCACCATCTAGAGCCCCTTTTGCATTGGTGAAGCCTTCTCCTTCTTTACCGACTAAATTGCCTGCAGGAATTTTTACATTTTCAAAGATAATCTCTTGGGTTGGTGAGGCTCTCATCCCCATTTTTTTCTCTAACTTGCCCGCTTTTACGCCAGTCGTTTTAGTCTCTACCAAAAATGAGCTCACGCCTTTTGAGCCAGGGCCACCTGTTCTAGCCATAACTATAAAGAGGTCTGCATGCATTCCATTGGTGATAAACTGTTTTACGCCATTGATTATATAGTGATCGCCTTCTTTTTTGGCCGTGCTTATTAGTGATCCTGCATCGCTTCCACTAGAGGGTTCTGTTAAGCAAAAGCCACCGATCCATTCGCCGGAGAGAATTTTTGGTAGGTATTTCTTCTTTTGCTCTTCGTTACCAGCTTCTAAAATAATAGAGGCGGGTAGGTTTGTTACCGATACTGAGGTTGCATATGCCGATGAATAGTAGCCAAGTTCTTCAAGGAAGAGAGCGTATTCAACAGAACCTAATCCAATACCCCCGTAAGATTCAGGGATAGGGATGCTTAGTAAGCCAGCAGCACCTAATTTAGGAAAAAGTTCGCGACGAAAGTGAGAGTTTGCCTCGTCTTGGTCTACAATGGGAGCAATTTCGGCCTTAGCGAACTTGCGGGTCATTTCGATAATTTCGTTTTGGGTTTCTGAAAGTTGAAAGTCCATTTTGGCTCTCCTTTACTTTGCTACACGGTATTCTGTTTATAACTTTAACTTCTTGGAAAACAAGGTTTTTTCCATTAACTCTTCGTGTTAGCCTAGTTCTATAAGGTGGCCCCATGAAGTTAGAGTTAATACCAGTTGTGCGGTATTGGGACTATAGTGCCAAAGATATCGATTATTATTTAGATCGTCTAGTTGGAAAAGGCGCGAAGACGATTTTGTCTTTTGTGCCTTGGGCACATTTAGAAACAGACCGACATCATTTGTTAAAAAAATTTGTTCGTATCTGTCTTTCGAAAAATCGAAAGGTGAAATTAGTTGTTACTCCTGAATTAGGAATCGGCTATCAAAATAATGGGATTCCTGATGATTTACTTCGTGATCGTCAGAACCATGCGCAAGATCGCTTAGGCAACCCATTCTACAGCTGTGTGGCTCCGAATATTCATCCTCTGATTAGTTTATTGGCTCCAGTTGCTTTTCAACGATACGGACATTTTTTATTAAAATTCTCTCAAGAATTAACAGATATATGCGCAGAGTTTTCTTCAGAAAATATCGAGGTAGTGATCACCGATAGTTTATTTAAGCATTATTGTAATGCGGGATTCGAAGATACTGATAGAGGCGATTATTCTCTACAGCACTTAAGATTTAATGGTTATAAAACTCAAGACTGGAATCCTCAAATGATAGAGAAGATTTTTTTCTCCAGAGCACATGAGTTTTTAAAATCTAAGCTTTCAAGATTTAAGAATTTGCAGTTATCTACTATTAGTCTTGCTACCCCAAGCTATAGCCTCGATCGATTATTAGATGAGGTTATGTGTTCTGGTCCTAATTACTATAAGCTTTTTGATTCGTTTTTAAAGCAAAGGGCTTATTGTAGTTCTGCGTGGATGGATGACCTTAGTAAACTTAAAGATAGAGAAAGAAATTTTCTAATTTCTTCATCATCTATGATTTTCGAAGAAGTATGGATGAGCGAAGATGATTATTTGGGGCTCTCTAATCCTTTTCGCGCGAAAATGGCCAAGATCAAAGAAAGCTTAGTAGACAGTGGTCATATGGTAAGAAATGCAAAATGCTTGGTGAAAGATCGATTTTCTTCGACAAGGGTTGCTAGAACATTACAGCAGAAATTAGGTGTAGCTGTTGAGTACAAAGTTTCTCTATCAGATTTGATTTCTGATTCTGATCCAGAACATAAGTCAAAGCTTTTGGTTGTTGAAGAGGGTTATGTTCTTGAGCATAAGCAAACGCTTGATCTTTTGGATTATGTGAAAAATAACGAATGCACGGCAGTAGTATTTAAAACGTCTCTTTGTGAGAAGGGAATAGAAGAGTTTAGGAAACTAAAAACTTTTCGATTAAATCATGGTTGGTTTTTTGAAATAGGTGTTTTTGCTTCTGGAGGGAACGTCTTATTAGTTGAGAGCGCTGATGAGAGTGGTCTTTCTATAGAAAGCCTTTGTGATAGCTTAGTTTCAGCTGGTAATATTGATCCTTTATGTGAAATCGAAGTAGCAACAAAGGCAAAGATCACTACACTAACAGTTGATTGGAAAGCC
>JAMLID010000003.1 GCA_023954355.1 Oligoflexia bacterium
TTTAGCCGGTGCGCTTTGTATGTTTTGGGGCTCCATGGCTACAACTTTTACTGCTCTATTCATTTCTAGGTTATTTGCCGGAATTTTTGGGGCAAATATTTCAACTGCCACCGCTTATATAACTGACATTACCTCTTCGAAAGATCGAGCAAAAGGCATGGGAATCATCGGAGCAGGTTTTGGCCTCGGATTTATTTTTGGTCCAGCAATAGGCGGGATTTTCTCAACCTATAGTTACTCTACCCCGCTCTTACTTGCTTCTATACTAGGAATTGCCAATTTCATTCTGGCTTTTTTCATTTTAGAAGAGTCTTTTTATCCAGAAAAAATGAAATCTGAGAGAAGAAAACTGTCTCTAAAAAACTTTCGCATGGCTTTACATAATCCAAAATCATCAAGCCCTATTTTTTTATTTTTTCTCTCCACTTTATCGTTTACGCATGTAGAGGTTATTTTTGCTCTCTACGTTCTTCAAAAATTCAATTATAGCGCTCAAAATGCAGGCTGGATTCTCGCTGCTATGGGTTTGATTGGAGCATTCTTACAAGGTGGAATGATTGGAAAACTTGTAAAACGATTTTCTGAGCTTCGCCTTATTAATACCGCTTTTATATTATTAACACTTTCGCTAGCGCTTTCGGCCTTTGCTGAATCAGGATTTTATTTTGTTCTTTGTTTACTCGGAATCGCTATAGCAAATGGAATACTTAATCCGTGCCTTTCTAGCACTTGTTCAAAAGCAATAGAGCCTGATAAAATTGGCTCTGTTATGGGTGTATATCAAAGTGCAGGCTCTTTATCTAGAATACTAGGACCACCAATCGCTGGTTTTTTATTTGACCACTCTTCTGCGCGGTCTCCAATTTTTTTATCTGCAACAATTGCAGCAACAGCTTTTCTATTTTCCTATTTACTAAGAGATAATTTGCGTGACGTTTCCTGAACTAGAGTTTTTAGAAGCAATTTTAGAAGAATATGAAAACTCTATTCGAATTCAAACACGTGCTAAAATTGACTTTCATGGAAAACACTTTCCCATTTATTCATTATCCATGGGAAATCCTAGTCCGACAGCCCCAACACTGGCTTTTGTAGGCGGCGTACATGGACAAGAAAAAATCGGATCACAAGTTGTACTCTCTTATTTAGCCACCTTTTTAGAATTAGCAAAATGGGACGAACTTACACAAAATATTTTAGAAAAAATACGCATCTGCTTTCTTCCTATTGTTAACCCCGTAGGCATGTTTTTAATTCGTAGAGGCAACGCCAATCGAGTAGATATTATGAGAAATTCCCCTCTCGATGCGATTGACTCAGCTTTACCCATGCTACAAGGGCAAAGATTTTCTCCCTACTTACCTTGGTATAGGGGAAAAAAAGGCGATCCACTAGAAATTGAAACTCAGGTATTGATTGATTTTATTAAAACAGAAGTTCTTCCCGCTAAAGCCTCTCTAGCGCTGGATTGCCACTCTGGTTATGGCACTGTAGATCGTTTGTGGTTCCCTTACTCTCATACAGCCAAACCTTTTCCACATTTAGCTGAAACTTTTGCGCTCAAGAATCTACTAGACTTAGCAAACCCAAATCATATTTATCGTATGGAACCAACTACAAAAGGCTATGCCATAAGTGGAGATGTTTGGGATTTTCTTTATGAAGAACATAGAAAAACCTCAGACCATATATTTCTTCCCCTGACTTTAGAAATGGGATCTTGGCTGTGGCTCAAAAAAAATCCCTTACAAATATTTTCAAATATTGGTCTTTTTCATCCAATACATCTGCATCGCCACAAAAGAATATTACGTAGGCATTTATTTCTATTCGACTTCTTTACTAGAGCGGTGCTTTCAAGTAATTCGTGGGGTAAGCTTGAAGCTGCAGAAAAAGAAACATTGCATAAGCAAGCTCTTGATTATTGGTACTTTGAAGAATGAGAGAGTGGATTTTACTACGTGGCTTAATCCGCGAGTCTGCTCACTGGATGGGATTCGAAAAGCTTTTACAACAGTCTTATCCAAACGATAAAGTTCACTGCCTTGATCTACCGGGTACCGGAGAATACTTTCAGCTAACTAGTCCCAAAAAAGTTTCTGAATACGTAAATTTTTTAAAAGATAAGAGCTCACAAAATATAAAAGAGAAAATTATTATTGGAATCTCTTTTGGTGGGATGATTTCTATTGAATGGATAAACCAGTACCCAGATTTTTTTCATAAAGCCTTCATCATTAATAGTTCATTTTCTAATATCAGCCCGTTTTATCATCGCCTTAGACCAGATAATTATATCTCTATATTAAAATTGTTTCTTCAGCGAAGCATTCAAACGCAAGAAGAAACTATATTTAAAATGACTGTCAATTTGAAAAATAATAGTAATCAAATTGTTTCTGACTGGTTAAAAATTCAAGAGAAACACCCTGTTTCAAAAAAATCAGCATTCAACCAGCTTCTCGCATCAAGTAAGTACCGACTGCCTACGAACAAACCTCAAACACCAATAATTGTACTTGGAACAACGGCCGACAGATTAGTTCACTCTCAATGCTCACTTGAGTTTGCAAAAAAATGGGATTTAAAAAAATATATCCACTCCGAAGCAGGGCACGACCTAAGCCTAGATGCCCCGGAGTGGATTTTAGAATGTATTAAGCGCGAAGTAAATTTAGAGAACCAAGACCATTAATACTAGTTTCTGCAAAAACACTAGTGACAACTGCGTTTCTAGCTAAACCGAATCTCTTTTCAAAAATTTCTGTTAAAAGAACTCTATAATCATAATCTACAGGTATACATGATTGTTGAACTACTGCTGTTTTCTGCTCGTCAATTAAGTCAGCCATACGATTATCAAAGCCGTTTTTCATAATCACTTTTCCGCCCTGAATATTGCCTCCCAATACTAAAGCAATACCTCCTCTGCCATGATCACAACCTAAGCTACCATTTTCTACCATGCGGCGACCAAACTCACTCATTACCACTATAGTAGTTTTTTTCCATCGTCCGGCTGCCTTAATATCATCTACCAATCTCTTCAAGCTTTGCTCGAATTTTCCGCCTAAACCACTCCCTGGGCTCTCATTACCTAAAAATCTAGATTTTAGTGAAGAATGAAAATCCCATCCACCTACTGAAATCGTAGCAACTTTTGGATAAACTCCAGCACGAATCAAGCGAGAAAGCTCAGCCATATCTCTAAATGGAGCATCATTTAATGGAATACTTTTTACTTTTCCATGTACATCTTTAGATGTCGTACTAAAAGCTTGAGCTACATTACGAACGTGAGCATTAGCATGGTAGTTATTATTTAAACGCTCCTCTTTAGTTAAAACAGCAGTCACACCTGCTCCTGTTAGCATAGATAAAGATGCCGGATTTCTGTATTGGAAAACAAAATGATTACCAGTCAAGCTTCTTGGCATTGTCGCCTCGATTGCTGTTAAATCTGTTCCGCTTGTCCATGAAGCCGTCGCTGCTAATCGTTGAAAAAATCCCGTAGACAATCTTTTTTCGCTATGACCTCCTTCTATATAATCCATTTGGTTAAAGTGTGAGGTGGTCTCGTTTATTGATCCAATTCCATAGATAAAAGATAGATCCTTTGAATCATAAAGTTGCTTTAAGTAACCCAAGGCTGGATTTAAGCCAAAGGCATAGTCACCCAAGCTACTTGCATCATACTTAATGTTTGGTCTGACTTTTTCATATAAGTTACGTAATCTTGCATTTTTATTCGAAGGCGGCAACCACGATAAAGCATCTAAACCACCTCTACAAAAAACATACACAAATGTGTGATCTGAACTTGAAGCTGCTAAAGCTTCTGGCAATAAGCCTTCAGCAACTCCAAACTGTTTGCCCAAGCTAGCTGGTACAGTAGCACTTGCTATAAATCCAAGCGCTGATAGTGTTGAGTACTTTAAAAAATTTCTTCGATTTAACCCATTATTCTGCTTATTCATATATCCCCCCGATATTTTTCAACTTACGTATTATTTATTTTTTGTAAAAGTATCCAGAGCTAACAGACTGAACCACTATTGTACGAAGTGGTAATTTTTCTTTACCCAGCTTGTCTTCTTTACCAGTAGTTAAGCCTAAGACTAGTTTATTTTTTAGAACAGAAGGATCAACCCCTGCAAAGACTGGCACAATATTTTTTGTTACCATATCGAATTGTCGATTTGCTTTATCTTGACTGCTTGATCCAGGCAAATTACTCACAAATTTTTCTAAAGCTAAATCTTTTTTGCCATTGAACGAAACTTGTAAGTATGGACTCGCTTTAAATGCGGCAGCGATACTTCCATTTACATATTGTGGAGAAGCCCAGTCTAAGAGTCCAACGGGATATCCTGTTGGAGGACCAAAAGAGTAAAGCTGAAAGCCCATGCTACTAGCCATGCTGTTTGATGTGCCAACCAAAAATTTTTCGTTTTCAATAAGCGCATATTTATTAGCAAAACCCAAAGCTCTTAGCATTGAAGATGTCCACTCAAATGGTGTTTTAAATCCAGCCATTAATGTATTAGGAGACCAAAACTCATCACTAACTAGATATGCCTCATACATTTTAGGAAGATTACCTACAGTACCATAGGCAGCTACACACTTATTCACTAATGTCTGTGGCGGCTTAAATCCCATTAAATGAGCACCCAATTTTGTACATATATTTCTTTTTGTTAGTGGGTGCATTGCTAAGAGTTTTAAAAATCTTTCTGCCTCTTGCTGACCAGCTCCGATGGTAACTTTTCCAGAAACTGGCTGAAAAAGCTTATCAAATACTTTTTTTCCAGTGTCGTTTCTCGCATCATTAAAGAAAAATGCTACTTGTCCACTACCGTCAGCTTTTGGTAGTTGCATATTCCAGCCAGTTAAAACTCTAGCTGCTTCGTATACTTCTTTTTGGTAATAAGCATAGACGGGGTTTCCATTAGCATCAAAATGATGAATCGGACCCGATCCTATAGTATGTAACTCGATCACTTCACGACCGTAATTCTCGTTCACATCTGCTACTACAGCTCCACTTTTATTTACTATTTTTTTCGAGTTACGATTATTGTCTAAAAAAACATTCATTGCAGGATGCTTTGCAGAAGCTAAAAGCATATCGTAAAAAGTTTTACAGGTATTTTTACGTAAAGCCAATTCGTAATCAGGACCAAACAAACGATTTAAAGATGATCCGTTTACAGCAACGTTAAAATGATTAAACCAAAAATCACTTAAGACTTCTCCAATATTATATCTTTGTACGGTAATTGCAGCGTGATGCTTACGAGCAACCATTGCTTTAAATACCTCACCAGAATATTTTAAGTGTGGATGATAGTCTTGCAATGGATCAGCGGCCTTAGCCAACTCTCTATAAATTAACATTCGCTGAGTCATATTTATACCATAAGTATTTGGATAAATATCTTCAGCTATTTTTACTGACCTACTATTAATATTATCTGCGACTTTCATGCTCTCACGTATTTCAGCTGCTATAAATTTAGCCGTTGCTGGTCTACCTAAATATTTTTCAAATAATCTTACTGTATCGGTATTGTGATAACTTAATGGATTTAGCCCATAACCTAAACGACTTGAACTACTCACCATTATCTTGTCCATCGGAGCATTGCTTTGAGCAATTTTATTTTCTAACCCTACAAGATCACTACAAGCAAAGCTACTAACAGGCATGACCGACGAAACTAAAGAAACACCTAATAATATTTTTTTACACACTTTTCCCATATTTCCCCCCCAACGAACTAAATACCGATCCCTTTAAACCTAAATTTCTTCTGTGTTTTCGATTTGTTCAATTTCTTGATTTGCTAGTGCAGAGGAATCAACTTCAGGATTCCTCTCTGCACTAGATTGTGCTTCAACTAAATCTACACCTGCTGGAACTTGCTCAACATCCATATAGTTAGCTCTGTCATCAGCAAATGCTTGATTTTGTTCTTGCATTACTTTTTCTATTTCTTGTTTTTTTTCAAAACTTAACGACTCACCAAGTTCATATTCTGACTTTTTAACAACATCTACCTCTGGTCGCTCTTCTAATTGATTAGCAGGTTCGACTTGGCTAATTTTATTTGAATCTATTTGATTCACGTCTGAGTTCTTCTTATTAAAGAAATAGAACCCTATCCCTAAAACAAATAAACACGCACAAGCCACCAATTTTAAATATTTTTTATTTATAAAACGCACACAACCCCCACCTACTACTATCACCAGTTACAACTATACTCTTTCTTCTTGGCTTACTTCTTTGCGCTTTTCTGCTAAAGAACCCTCGTCACCAACTCCACCGAGGCCGTCTTTAAACGCTTTCATTCCCTTGCCCACCGAGGCACCTAATTCAGGCAATCTCTTTGCTCCAAAGAGTAAAACTACTATTGCCACTATTAATAAATGACCAATACTTATTCCCACAGGCTCCCCCTTTTAAATTCCCTATACTTCTATTTTCTCAAATTCTTAGGAAAAAAAATCTGCTTCAAATGTGATTTTCAGACCACAGACCAATAAAAAGACAGTAATTTCAATAACTTATTTACTGTTATTTTTTTACGATTTGAGAATTCTTAAGAAGTCTCAACCAAAATTCATCTTAGATTTCAAGGGGTATAAAGAAAAGCTAACAATTTATAAACTGCCCCCGTTAAATGTTGATGTAGAGAGCTAGGCGCAGGAATAAATATTGCGTTTAGTTGGGAATGATAACTCCCAATTGTATTTCCTGTGATATGAATGAAATATCCAGCACAAAAGTCGTCCGTAATGGACACTTTTTCCGAACAGCAGATTCTAAACGTATACAACGATACCGATGCCTTCACTGCAAATGCTCCTTCTCTAAGGCTACTTCTGATCTATTCTATCGTCATAGAAAAAGAAGAAAACACCATCTGCTGACAGGGCTCCTATGCTCTGGTGTTTCACAAAGAAGAGCCGCTAAACTCTTAAATATAGACCCAAAAACTGTTGCTAGAAAATTTCATCTTCTTGCCCTAAAAGCTCAATACTCATTTCGAAGCAAAAATCTAATGCACAAAAAAGCCGAACGTATTGAGTTTGATGATTTAGAAACTTTTGAACACTCAAAATGTAAACCGCTTTCTGTAACTCTAGTGGTAGAATCAAAAACACGTAGAATTTTAGAGGTTGCCGTTAGTTCTATGCCTGCAAAGGGACTTTTAGCGAAGAAAGCAAGGCAGCGTTATGGTTTACGTAAAGACCAAAGAGCCCAAGGTCGTCGTTATGTTTTCTCGCGTCTTAAGGATCTTGTAGAAGAAAGGGTTAAAATTAAATCCGATAGCAATCCACACTATCGAATGGAAGTGGAGAAGTTTTTCCCTCTCGCTCTATATACACAGGTTTTAGGAAAAAGAGGCTCACTCGGAGGACAAGGCGAGTTAAAAAAAGTACGCTTTGATCCACTCTTTAGCCTAAACCACACTTGCGCTAAGTTTCGAGCAGATATTAATCGATTGATTCGTAAAACCTGGTGCACGACCAAGATGCAGCGAGGTTTATATGACCATCTCATCCTATATGCTGATTATCACAACAGAAATCTTCCATCTCCTCACTACTAGCAACATTTAACGGGGGCAGCTTAAACAATTTAAGCTAAAAATCGATCTAGAGGGATCGCTAAAAAGAGAAGAAACAAATATAGAATCGATATCCAAAAAAGTTTTTTTGAATCTTCTTTTTTCTCAGTTCGTAAATACTGAAATGTTTTCCAAAGATAACCTATACCTAAAAATAATGCCGCCACTAAATAGCAGAGCCCAAGCTGCTCTAAAAAATAAGGAGCAAAGCTAAGAGCAACAACTAAGAAGGTATAAGCAATAATCTCTTTTCTTGTTCTACTATCTCCATGTGTGACTGGTAGCATTGGTACATTCACTCCCGCATAATCATCCTTCACAGCAATTGCCAAAGCCCAAAAATGTGCGGGAGTCCAAAGAAAAACAAGCCAAAATAAAATCCACGCAAAAGAAGAAAGAGTGCCACTAGCGGCTGCCCAAGCGATAAGAGGTGCTGTAGAACCAGCGGCACCGCCGATTACAATATTGTAAGGAGTTCTTCTTTTAAGCCACAAAGTATAAATACCTACATAAAAAGCAATCGTAAAAAAGCTCCAAAACGCTGCAAGTAAATTTGTGAATATGAAAAAATATCCTATGGAAACAATACCTACGACCACACCAAAAATGGCTGCCTTTGCCGGGCTAATTTGCGCCATAGGTAATGGCCGTCTCTTTTTTGTTCTCTCCATTTGAGCATCAATATCTCGGTCAAAGTACATATTGAGGGCATTTGCTGAACCCGCTGTAAGTAGTATACCCACCATAACCATGACAAACTTAAGTGGCTCATTTAATAAAGAGCCCTCAACTACCAAAGCAGAAAAGCCCGTAAGCCCAAAAAGCAATATGATCGTTGGCTTCATTAATTGAAAATAAGCCCGAACTGTTTTTGACATTTCTATCGAATACCCAAGATTCATGATGATTTCCACCATGAAGCAGTGGAAAAATTGACCCACAGAAAAAGAACCCAAATAATATCCGCTGCTAATAAGTGGACAATTTGCATCCAAATAGGAGCTTTTAATATAATGTTTAAAATCCCTAAACAAATATTAGCACCCACCGCAGCAATTAAATAAAGTGCAGCATTTTTTCTCCAACCAATACGCTCTGCTAACGTACTCAGCCAAACTAGCAAGTAAAAGGTCCAGGCACAGGCTATTAATGGATGAATAATTCTCAAATACTCTAAAAAATGCGAGTCTTGAGAGAAGCGAAAGGCTGTTCCCTGAACGGGAAAAAGAGTATCCCCTAAAGCCGTTAACGCACCAAGAGCCCCTAAAATGCAGTAACCAACGAGTAAAATCCACATGCCTCTTTGATAACGAACTTCAGGAATTCGCCATCTACCCTGCGGGTAGTACGCATAAAATGTCGTAAAGCAAATACAAGCAAGTAAAAATAAAGTATTCACCAAATGTAGACCAATAGAAACCGCTCGGCCTATAGACTGATCAAACTCAACATAACGAAAGAGAACTAGACCAGCTCCGAGCAAAGCCTCTATAACAATCGCAATAAAAGATAGCTTTGCCCAAAAATAAAGCTCCCGAAAGTGAGTGTATTTTTTTTTCGCCCAAACAAATAATCCAATGACCAAGAGTAGAGACAATCCCGACGTTAATCTATGCGTATATTCTACAAATGTTTTCCACTCTGGACTTGTAGGCAAGACCTCGCCATTACAAAGTGGCCAATGCTCACCACAACCAGCACCCGAGCCTGTTGCTCTAACAAAAGCCCCCCACAGTATTACACCAATACAAAAAATAAGAACAAACCAACAATAAAGTTGAAATTTTTTTGATGCTACAGTGGTCAACGGTTTTACAACCTAATTCTTAATCATCTGCTGAATCGCAAAATCAATAGGCAAAACTGTTTTTGGAGCAGCAGCAGCGCCCTCACCTATGCCATCCTCTGTAAGTGCTGCTGTAAATCTTGCATCGGCACTAGAACTATCTGGTGCACTAGGCATAAGAGAACGAACATAATGGGTGAGAGTGATTCGATCCATGGGTGATAGAGCTTTGTACGAAGCCATTCCTGAGCCAGGAATCCCATATACCAAAGTTACGTAAATTGCTTTAAAGCTACCGCCATTTTTCCACTCAGCAAGTGCGCCGTGAAAATTTCTCGGTTTAGGATTCAATGCTGCTCCACCTATTCCATCACCCATACCACTTGCGCCATGACAAACAGCGCAGTTTACATCGTATACAGCTTTTCCTTTTTCCACTAAGTCAGGAGATGCCACTGACATTTTCATCACATCTTCCATACCCAGCGCCACGGCAGAAGCCTTTACTGTTATTGGATCTGGCTGACCACTTTTTCTTGTCCAAAGATCAATAGCTGAAAAGAAAATCATCAGAAAGAGCGCTACAAAAGAAGAAAGAATGAACCCTCTATTTATATTATTGTCGTACTTAAGTCCCATAAAAAATGCCATAACTAAAGATGCTTTAGCTGTAGCGATTCCCAGTGATACGACAATATTAAATTTTCCAAAATCCACATACGAAACTGCAACCGTTAAGATCGTTAATACGATTAACGCTAAGAGCGTATTTATATATGTACGAATCGGAACGATATGATGGCTGTGGTGATGATTGTCTTGATGTTGATGTTCCATATTGCCCTCTCCGCTAAACCACTAAATACACTAAAGGAAACAAAAAGATCCAAATTAGATCCACGATATGCCAGTACAATCCAACGAATTCGACTGCCCCAAACTTACGTGAATTAAAATCGCCTCTTCCCATTCTCCAGTAAATCCAAAGAATCGCAGCCATTCCTATCAGTACGTGTAATCCGTGAGTACCGGTCATGACAAAGTAGAAAGAAAAAAACAGCGCTATATTCGGAGCCTGAAAATCTGCAGCTTTAAATAAATCACCTGGTAAAATACCTAAGTGAATTTTATGGCTGTATTCGAAATATTTCACAACCATGAAAATAGCAGCACACAGCAATGTGAGTAGTAACATCTGCTTAGCACGCTTTACGTTGTCTCTTTGTATATACGCAATAGAGAGCGCCATTGTTAAAGACGAAATAAGAAGAACAACCGTATTTAAAGCTCCCATTCTCTTATCTAAGTGATGGTGCGCTTCTTTAAACATCTCTGGATACAAATAATGAAACAATCCATAGCCTGCGAAAAAAACGCCAAATAACATGACCTCGGTAACAAGAAAAAGCCACATCCCCAGTTTTCCTGCTTCGAACTCATGCTCCACGCTTTCAAAGTGATGGGCGTGGTCTAAATGTTCATGTGCTCCACTCATGTGCTTTCCCCTTCTTTTATGCTTTTAATCCGTAATCATAAGGACCAGACGTAACCGTTGGTGTTTTCTCAAAATTTTCTAAAACTGGCGGAGACTCTGCAGCCCACTCTAAAGTTTTTCCTTTCCATGGGTTTGCTGGCGCTTTAGGTCCCTTAAACGAGCTGTACACCACATTAATAATAATCATTAATATTCCCAGAGCGATTCCCCAAGACCCTACCGTCGAAATTAAGTTCCAACCAGCATATACAGAATCATAGTCGTGGTAGCGTCTTGGCATTCCATTTAGACCAGCAACAAACTGAGCTAAAAATGTTACGTTAAATCCCACTATAAAAAACCAGAAAGAAAGCTTTCCTAAAAATTCGTTATACATTCTTCCAAGCATTTTTGGGAACCAGTAAAAAATCCCAGAGAATAACGCTATTGCAGCTCCACCCATCATTACGTAGTGAAAGTGTGCCACTACGAAATAAGTGTCATGAAAGTGCATATCCGCAGATAGTACGCCAAGCATGATTCCGGTGATTCCGCCTATACCGAAGGTAAATAAAAATCCTATCGCGTAGAGCATGGGCGTTGCCAAAGAAATAGACCCCTTATACATTGTTGCCACCCAGTTAAACATTTTGATCGCTGATGGAACCGCCGTAGCCATGGTTAAAAGCGAAAATACAAAGTTTGCTAATTCACTTTGGCCACTAGTGAACATATGGTGTCCCCAAACGAGAAAGCTCACCAAACCAAGACCGAGCGAAGAGTAAGCAATGGCACGGTAACCAAAAATAGTTTTCTGTGACATTGTGGGGATTACTTCTGAAATGATTCCCATGGCGGGCAAAATCATAATGTAAACCGCTGGGTGTGAGTAGAACCAAAAGAAATGCTGAAAGAGTACTGGATCTCCACCAAGTTTTGGATCAAAAAAACCAATTCCTAATGTTCTCTCTAGAGTAAGAAGTATCAAAGTAATACCAATAACCGGAGTTGCTAAAACCTGCAAAATACTAGTGCTATAAATCGCCCATACAAAAAGTGGTAATCGAAACCAAGTCAAACCAGGGCAACGTAATGTGTGAACAGTTACAATAAAGTTTAAGCCTGTTAGAATAGAAGCAAATCCCATGAAGAAAACTCCAACCACCATACTAACAACAGCGGCTCCAGTTTTTATCGAATAGGGGGTATAAAATGTCCATCCAGTGTCTGCGCCGGGCCCATGGAGAATTCCATATAGATTGATCGCCATCCCGAGTAGTAAAAGATAGTAAGACAGTAAGTTCAGTCTAGGAAAGGCAACGTCTTTGGCGCCGATCATTAGCGGCAAGAAAAAGTTTCCTAAGGCTCCAGGGATCGCCGGAATAATAAACCAGAAGACCATTACGGCACCGTGAAGCGTAAACAATCGATTGTAAGTATTTGGATCAAAAAACTGCTGACCAGGAAACATTAACTCTAAGCGAACAAGAAGAGCAAAAATTCCCCCAATACACAAAGACATCATGGTTGTGATAAAATACATTAAGCCAATACGCTTATGATCGAGCGTTATCAGCCAGCTCATGATCCCTTTATTACCAGCTTCGTAAAAATTGATATTTGCAGCGTGACCCATTTTTCCCCCTAAACCTAACGTTTAGCCTTAATAAAAGCGACAATTTGATTTATTTCTGTGTCTGTCAACATACCTCTATAAGTAGGCATTGTTGGACTGAATCCTTTTACAACTTTCTTCATCGGATCCATCAAAGATTCACGAATGTAATTTTCGTCTGCTAAAATTTTGGTTCCGCCAATGAGCTCCACTTCTGAACCAAAAAGCCCTTTGAACGATGGGCCAATTAATGTGTCTCCATTGGTGGTATGACAAGTATAACAAGTTTTAGAGCGATACAAATGTTCGCCCGCTTCAACTAATGTCATTCCATTACCACTATCTTGATTAGAAGGTTTTGTTTCCTGAGCCAATTCTCCTTGATAAACTCCATCTAGCCAGTCTTGAAAATCTTTTTGCGATAGAACATAAACTTTACCAATCATCTTAGAGTGCGAGGTTCCACAATACTCAGCACAATAGATGGTATATGTTCCCACTTTATTTGGCGTGAACCGAAGCGAAGTATACTGACCTGGAATCGTATCCATTTTCACACGAAACTCAGGAATAAAAAAACTATGAAGAACATCTTTCGATGTCATAGCCAAGTGTATGTGACGATCTACCGGAACAATAAGCTCGTTAGTAAAGGTCTTTCCGTTGGCATATTGAATCTGCCAGTTCCATTGCTGTCCAATGACATTAATTTCATACTCGTCCATTTTAGGAGAAATAAAATCTTTGTAATCTCTCCAACCCCAAATGAAAAAGATAGCAACCCAAACAGAAATACCAAAAACAGAAAGAAACTCTACTAAGTAATTATGAGGTATATAAGGTGTCTCATCATTGTCTGATTTTCTTTTATATTTAAAAGCAAAATAGATCCCTACGCCTAAAGTACCAACAAACAAAATCGTTCCGATAATAAAGATAGTTGTAAAATAGAGCATGAACTTATCGCCACTGACCGAAGCAGAGGGTAAGAAGTTAAGACTTAGCGACAACATTATTTTCCTTTCCGCATCCCTTTTAAAAACCACAACAAGTAGCAAACTGCCATGACTACCAAGGTAACTATCGCCGCTAGTGTTACTAACCTAGAGGCCAGAAGCGCGTATTTGTTTTCCTTTGGATTGTAATGATAGCAAAATAGCATGAATTTTTCAGCTATTGTCCCAACTTTTCCTTGACCCGCCTCTAGCAAGCCCAACTTCAAATCACGTTCGGGAAAATCCAAACCCGTTAGTACCCTTGTCACCTTTCCAACGGGAGAGACCAAAAAGAGTGCTGCACCGTGAGCATATTGCTTTTCTTCTTCAATCCACTTGTAACCAAAGCCAATGATCTTTGCTAAACGAGCCTCGCTACCGTTTTTCCCGGTAAGAAAATGCCAATTTTTTTCCACACCTGGCTTCCAGCTCGTAGGAACCGTTTCTAATATGCTTTCTTTTTTTGCTTTTGCTAAATCAGCTCCTTCTTTTGGGTCGATGGAAATGGTTACAATTTTGTATTGTTGGCCGGGTGACCAAGATTGTATTCGAGCCAGCGAATCTCGCGCTCCATTTAAGAGCAAACCACAAAGCATGGGACAGCTATAATAGTTCATGATCAAAACAACGGGCTTACCATCTTTAAAATATGACCATAGAGCAACATCCTTACCCTCTTCATCTACAAAAATTTCATTCAAGGGAAGCTCAGAGCCAAGACCCGGCATCACGGCTACCTCTTTTAGTGAATCAGGTACATCTTCTGCCGCAATGAGAGAAAACATAGGAACAAGAAAAAATACAAAAGCGGCTCTATACCCTATGCGGCAAATTAAGCGAATTCGGTGACACATTTTGTTCCTCCGTGGTATCAAAGCCTATGCTTTTTCAATCCGAATTTAAATCTGAACTGAGATTCCTCGAATCTTCTTTTACTTTCAAGGATCAATTTGACCGCTTATACGAATTTTTATTCAATCGGAAATTAAAAATATATCGATCAGCTTGGACTGGTCAGATCATCATCAAACAAGGGTATCAAAAAGTAGATCTTTCCAAGTTTAAAGAAGAAGACCAAGAAAAAATTTTACGCCATCTTTTTTCTCAATGGAAAAATCTTCAACCTGAAGCCGCAAGAAAAGCAGCCTTTGATTATATTGATGCGCAAAAAGGTTTTGTCAGTATTGCAGTCATAGCAAGTGTAGTTGTTGCCCTCCCTTTAGCTGCGGGGCTCTACTCTGATTCCTACAAGCAATTTTCTTGTACGAACGATTTATTAAATGATTCTTATCTTAGTGAAATGAACGTAGTGAAGTCTAAAAAGAAAAGAAAAGGCCACTATATACTTACTCTAGAAAATCAACTTCCTAGCGGGCAAATAATCACCGGAATGGACCAAATCATTACCCAAGATGAGTCTTTAATTCCAAAATCCTTTCCCGTAGTAATTTCTCGCTCTCGACCCGAGTGCTGGTCACTGACAAAAGATGCAAATAGCACTGAACCAAATTGGGCCAAGAGAAAGTACTTTGCTTACTTTACAGCCATGTTTGGAAGTTTCTTTTTGGTCTGTGGTGTTTTTGGAACTCTTTGGTCACTTAATCGAATACGACGAAAGCCAAAATTTAAAGAAACTGTAGAAGCAGTTTTGAAATAACGGCTAATGGAATACTTTATAAAGTTAGCTTTAGAATTTCTCAGTGGAGAAATCACTAACGAAGCATGTGGCAATTTCTAGACACTCAAACTCTATAAGTCGAAAAAGAATTTTCAAGATCAATACTTTAGAGACAAAGAAAAATTTCCAAGTTCGAGGCACTGAAGCTGTTCAGAAATTGCTACAGACAAGGCGGCAAAATTTTTTAACCGTGAGGAGTAGTTAATCTACTTCGGAACGGGAAAAAATTTTACCAACGTAGTATGTAGTAATTTATGGATAGCGCCTTTAAGTCGAAAAAGAATTTTCAAGGTCAAGGCGCAGGCCTAACAAAGACGTGAACTGGCCGTTCTGGCCAGTGGAACGTTTTGTGAGGGGTGCAACGCAGAGATTGGAAATTCTCTTTCGACGTTTTTTACATTACGTGGTGATGTAAGGTCTCGTGCAAATACGGATCCTTCACCGGAACCATTAAATTCTTAGAGAAGAATCGGCGAATCATAAAGGCAAAAACACCAATGAAGCCCACAAGTAGACCGATATCCCAAAATGAAAATGTTAGTTTATCAGGAGATACTGTAGGCATGATTAACCAGTATAAATCTACCCATGCACCTAAAAGAACAATCCAAGCAACTTTGCTTAAGTAGTTCACATTTCTTTTCGCCATTCTTGGTAATAATAAAAGAAAAGGCAGAACAAATCGAAGAGCTGGTAATAGTAAGCTGATCCACATCCAGCCAGCTTTTTCTCTAGCTAAATAGAAGGTGGTTTCTTCAGGTAAGTTTGCATACCAAATCAATAGATATTGGCTCACTCCGATATAAGCCCAAAAAATACTGAAGCCGAAAAGGTATTTTCCTAAATCATGAAAATGGTCTGGAGTTACTTCTAAAAGCACCCCCTGTTTTTGTAGCATGCGGATCACAATTACCGTTGCAGCAACAGAGGCTTGTACAAAACCCACAAAAACATAAACACCGAACATAGTTGAGAACCATTTTGGATCTAATGATTTTATTAAATCCACTGAAAATACAGTGAACATAGGAGCAAACAAAACCAAAAATAATGCGGCTAATGGTTTTTGGTTATTCGTTCTTTCTACTCCCCCTTCAGCGTCTTGCGCCACTGAGTTTTGGATCATTCTCCAAGCGAAAAACGCAATCATTGCTGAGAAAAATACAATTCTTCCGATATAAAATGGATAGCTGAAATAGCCCATTTTTCCATGTAGAAGATGATCAGTTTCCATCAAATGATGGTCTGTCCATGGATAGATTTTTCCCAATCCAAAAAAGAGAACAATATTTAAAAGTACACCAATAAAAATATAAGAAGCAAACCCTTCAGACACTCGTCTCAAAGCAACGTTCCAACCCGCTGAAGCAAGATAGTGAATGACAAGAAAAAATAAACCACCAATACCCAAACCAAGAAATAAAGAATGATTTAACAAAAATGAAAACCAAGTACGCTTCGCATCTGTCGCTAGACCAACGGCAAAACTTAAAAGCCCCACCGCTATTAAGGCAAAAATAATGGTATTTGCCTTCGAACTTAAAGAAAGTGTTTTAGCGTCTAGTTTGTTTCCCATAAAGACCTCAGTTAGTTATCTTCTTTTTCAACTCGCGAACATCATCTTGAGTTGGATGATCTGCTCTCTGTAATGCACGAACATATAAAATCACAGCCCATCTATCTTCAGGCTGAACCTGTTGAGCATAAGCAGGCATTACTCCTTGCCCTTTTGTAATCACATGAAATAAATGCCCATCGCCCCAACGCAACATATCTTCGCTCTGTAATGATTTTGGAATCGGAAATGGATTTACCACTGGTCCATCACCGTGACCTCTATCTCCATGACAAACCATACAATAGATATTGTAGATTTTTCTTCCTCGCTCTAGATTACTCTCGGTATAAGCTAAAGGATTTTTCAAAACTCTATCCGCCTCTTCTGGGGATTCGATTCGATAGGGCTTATGGTTTCTTGCGATCGCATTTTCTGGCGGCATCATTACGGACGCTCCATTACCTAAACCATCATATCCTCTTTGTGCCTTTAAAATTGGTGTGTTCGCCATATGAGGCATATATTGAATAACAGTTTTCTCTGTTGTTTTTGAGCATGAAGCTAGTAAACAAATAACCCCAAACGCGAAAATATTTTTTGTAAGGTTTCCAATCATACTTGCTCCGAAACTTGAGAAACTTTTTCTGCATTTAACGACTGTAAAAAGTTTTCTACATCACCAGCTGAGCTTTGTCCGGCAAAAGGAATATATAAAGCAAAACGATCATCCGTAATTCTTGGATCAAAAGGATTTGGTTTAAAGTTCGGCAAGCCATTTAAAAAAAACATGAAAGCCGCTGTACTTAACCCTGCTAATAAAACAGTCAATTCGAACATTACTGGGATAAACGCCGGAAGAGAAACCATAGGTTTTCCACCTACGTTAATAGGCCAATCCATAGCTGACGTCCAAATTTGTAAGTGGGTAGCAATAGCAAAACCTGTGATTCCACCAATTAAAGTAGCCCAAGGAACAATCGAAGGCTTTAGGTTTAATGCTTCATCCATTCCATGAATCGGAAAAGGAGTGTAAGCCTCTACATTTTTAAAACCCTTCTCGGTTGCGGTCTTCGCCGCACTAAGAATTTCACCAGGTGTTTTAAAATAAGCAACCGCTCCGTGCGCACTACTCATTTCGTTCTCCTTATCTACCTAAATCTTTAGTGAGACTTAGGTCCAGTTTTCATCACACTCTTTACCTCTGCAATTGCAACCACAGGTAAAAACCTACAGAACAATAAAAAGAGAGTAAAAAATAATCCAAAGCTTCCTAGCGTAATCACCCAGTCTGTAACAGACAGTAAATAGTAATCCCAACTAGACGGTAAAAAGTCTCTATGAAGTGAAGTGGCGATAATTACAAAACGCTCAAACCACATTCCGATATTTACAAAAACACTAACAATAAACATCATCGGCACATTTCTTCTAAATTTTTTAAACCAGAAAATCTGCGGAATAATCGAATTACAAGTAATCATCGTCCAATACGCCCATGCATAAGGGCCTAGTGCACGGTTATTAAAAAACACATACTGCTCGTAAGGATTTCCCGAATACCAAGCAATGAAAAACTCAGTAGCATAAGCTAATCCAACAAGCATACCGGTACACATGGTAATTTTGTTCATCGCCTCTAGGTGGTTAAGCGTAATATAATTTTTCAAAGAAAACACTTCTCTGGCGATTACCATCAAGGTTACCACCATTGCGAATCCAGAAAAAATCGCTCCAATAACAAAGTAAGGAGGAAAAATCGTCGTATGCCATCCAGGTAAGTTAGAAACAGCAAAGTCAAAAGATACAATTGTATGAACCGATAATACTAGAGGCGCAGAAAGTCCCGCTAATAATCCATAGGCTTTTTCATAGTGGTGCCAGTGACGTGCACCACCTTTCCAACCCATAGATAAAAGGCCATACACCTTTTTACGAATTGGATGAATCGCACGATCTCTTACAGTAGCCAAATCTGGAATCAACCCGATATACCAAAAAACTAAAGAGATGGTAAAATAAGTGCTCACCGCAAATACGTCCCACAAAAGAGGGGAACGAAAGTTCACCCACAACGACCCCATATCATTTGGGTATGGTAACAACCAATAGGCAGCCAACCATGGACGACCAGTATGACCGAGTGGATACATAAGAGCACATATCACGGCAAAAATAGTCATTGCCTCCGCGGCTCTGTTAATACCTGTTCTCCAGTTTTGACGAAATAAATACAATACCGCTGAAATCAATGTACCTGCGTGACCAATACCGATCCAAAATACGAAATTGATGATGTCAGCACCCCAAGCGTTCGTATTATGTATTCCCCAAAGCCCTAGACCAAACCAAAGGGTTAATCCCCATGCAGTTAAGCCAGCCCCCAAAATACTGATAGAAATTCCAAAAGCAATTAACCATGTTTTTGTTGGAAAACTTTCTAAGGGACGGCAAACATCTGCAGTTACATCTGCGTAGGTTTTTCCTCCAGAGACTAGGTCTACTCTGTCTAGCTCTACGGCGTTTCCATCCATACTTACTGTAGTTGAATTCATACTTTCTCCTAAAGTCACCTTTTTTAGTGGTGTCCTCCCCCATGATCCGCATTTTTCATCGGCGCTCTATTTCTCACCTTAGAAAGATACGTAATGGCTGGCTTTGCATTTAATTCTTCTAAGGAAGTAAAACTACGGCCGTGTGCTTGTAATTTCGCTACCTTGCTTTCTGGGTCGTTTAAATCACCAAAAACAATTGCATCCGAAGCACATGCATCCTGACAAGCTGTACGAATATCATTCTCTCCTGCTCTTCGGCCCTCAGTTTTTGCACGGCTCTTACCAGCTTCTATTCGTTGCACACAGAAAGTACATTTTTCCATTACCCCTCTACTTCTTAGAGTAACTTCAGGGTTTTTCATTAATGGAAGTGGATGTTCCATAGGGGCATTCATAGGAGCATTATTTTCGAACCAGTTGAATCTTCTTACTTTATACGGACAGTTGTTTGAGCAATATTTCGTACCTACGCAACGGTTATAGGTCATCTGGTTCAATCCATCATCACTATGTGTAGTTGCTAATACCGGACAAACGGTCTCACAAGGCGCATTGTCACAATGCTGACAAAGCATAGGTTGATAAATGGTTTCAGGATTCATTGCATCGCCCGAATAATAGCGGTCAATACGGATCCACTGCATTTCTCTTCCTCTTTGTACTTGCTCTTTCCCAACAGCAGGCACGTTGTTCTCTACCGAACAAGCAACTACACAAGCAGAGCATCCTGTACATGAGTTTAGGTCAATTGCCATTCCCCATTTATAGCCCTTATATTCATGCTCGGACCAAATACTTGGAGGATTCGGAAAATGACGAACAATCCCTGCTTTTGGATTCGCACGGTACTCCTCTAAAGAGGTGTCGAAAACAATATCTCGCCCCTCTAGTCTATGATGCCCTTGCGTGCAGGGAATCTTTTCTCTTTTTCCTGTTTTTGTGATTCTAACACCATGAACCAACCAATTCGGCATAGCTCCAGAGGTAGCAGAAGCAGTGAAGTTCGCAAAAGAAACACCCACTCCGTTACCAATACGACCTTTGAATTTACGTCCATATCCCAAGTGTGCAGATACAAGACCATCTACTAATCCAGGTTGTTGATACACAGGTATCTCAACTGAAGATGCAGCTGTTTCTACCTTTACAATATCTCCATCTTTCCACCCATTTTTATGAGCAGTCGACTCACTAACAGCTAAATAATTTCCCCAAGTATTCTTTGAAACAGGGTCTGGTAGCTCTTGTAAAATAGCGTTATTGCTTTGGCTACCGTCTCCGAAAGCGATTGAAGATGTTAGTAATAGAGTAAAGTCTGTATCACCACTAACTCTACCTGCACTTTTTCCAGCATTGATTGCAGAGCGAAACGCATCCATTTTATATCTTCTGCTAGAGGTTCCATTATTCAAATTTGCAGGTGCTGCCACACCAGACATTAATGTATCATCCCACCAATTTTGGAATGAGCTTGAAGAGTATCTTCCGTGCAATCCCTTCCATGTAGAAACAACGGCTTCATATGCATTCTCTGCAAACTTTTGGCCTCTACCTATAGCAGACCACTCAATTAAACAGTCCAATAATGAACGCGTATTCCATAGTGAACGAATAGTCGGCTGAACAATAGAATAAACATCTTTAATTGGGCTTACATCTCCCCAACTTTCTAGCGGATGATTCTCTGCTAATACATACTTAGCAATGCGAGATGTCTCATCTAAATGCGAGGTAAAATAGAATACATTCGGAACACTCTTTATCGCCGCTTCTATCCCCATGGACTCAGCAAATAAATAGAGAGGATTTACTCCTTGAATAATCAAAGTCTTTACTGATCCAGTACGAATCGCAGTTAATAGAGACTCAAAGGATGCATAATTTCCCTTAAACTGATTCGAAGGGTGAAGCAATCCATCTATTGTTTCTCCCTCATTATCCAAAACAGAGTTTAAAAAATTCACTACGTTTTGTAGAGCAACCGCTTGCGGGCCCTTACCTGAAGCCACTATCAATCCACGACCTCTATACCGAACAAGGTCTTTTGCTACCTCTGTAATAATCTCAGCAGCAACGCCTGTTTTTTGCTGAATATTCGCAGGAGAATATTCTGATAAGCCTGGAGTACCTTGACCTATAATTCGTCCCACTTCAAACGCAATAGATAAAGCAATCAATAGTTGGTCAGCAGGATGAATCGCAACTCTTCGGTCTGCATTCTGCCCAGTTAAACGCATCATGCTTTCAAAGACGACCAATTTCGACATTGAAACTCTATTGCCAGAAAGTCTTCTCTTTTCAGAGAATCCTTTTTCATACTCTACAGTAGATCCCCAATTATCTAAAAAATCAGCATCGATTGAAACAATATAATCTGCTCGATCAAAACGATAACGAGGCATCACGCGCTCACCATAGCTTTGCGCTTGTCCCTCTAAAACATCATCCATTGGCAAAGAGTCAATCATCACGTGACGATAACCCAAACGATCAATCACTGATTGTAAAGTTGGACTCAAAATAGAACTTGTTAAAATCCAAACCCCATCTTTAGTAGCAAGAGCTTGAGCCGCAGCCTTATCAATATCTTCCCAGCTTGCATCTGCTCCCGCAATTTGCGGATTTCGCAAACGGTCTGGATCATACAAGTCATGAATAGAAGCTTGGTCTCTAGCCGAAATCGCTCCACGATTTACTGGATGATCTGTATTCCCATCTACCTTAATAGGACGACCTTCTCTAGTGGTCACTAAAAGACCGTAACCAGTTAAGGGATCAGCTGATGCATAGAAATTTGGTTTTCCAGGAATAATTTCTTCTGGATTATTCACGTAAGGAACAATTTTTTGCACTGGCCGTCTAGTACAACCCGCAAGACTTGCCATTAAAGCCGAGGCACCCATGATTTTCATAAAATCACGACGGTCTAAACCAGAAGATTCTTCACCTTCTCGGATGGGAGTTGAAATAAATTCGCCAGGAAGATTTTTTTCAAAAACCTCAGGAGCTCGAGACTCTTCTACACTCATCCAAAATCGTTTTGCTTGCGTGCTGGATTCTATTTGATCTTTTTTCATTGCCTAACCTCTAACGATGACAAGTATTACAATTCAACGGCGCTTGGTTCTCTGGCTGTCTGTGACAGTTAATACACCAACCCATAGTAAAGGGGCTCACTTGCTCCACTTTTTCCATTGCGGCTACGTTGCCATGGCAAGTGTCACAACTAATACCTCTTTGAATATGTCGCTCATGATTAAAATACACAAAATCGGGTAATACATGTACGTTCACCCACTGTATAGGCTGATTATTATTATAAGCTTCTGTTAACTTCTGAATCCAAGGCGAGTCTGTTTTCACTACACGGTGACAGTTCATGCATACAGCCGTACTTGGTACGTTCGCATGAGGACTCTTATCAACATTTGAGACAGATTGCTGATTGAATTTTCTAATCTTTATGCAAAGTGATGACTGAAGGGAATCGGCTGAGATACGCATACCCCACACCTCTTCCAGGCATCAAGAAAATACCGAAACCAACAATCGTTAGAATCGATACAATAAAACTTATGATAATGATTTTCTTCTCATTGTGATGCGAATTCATTCCACCCGACATTACGCCCATCCCAAAATAATTATTTAAGTGCCCTAGTACTATAACCAGGAATTTACAATTTTCCTATATCCGATTTTGTTTGTTTTCATTTGCTCACAAAAAAAAGCTCTGTTAGATCAAAAGCAAATGATCGAAAACACAAAAACCTATAAAGGAAAAACAGAAAGCGCGTCAAAACAATCTGCCTCCGCTTCTGAAATGCCTCAGCAAAAAACAACAGAAGGGATTGAAGCAGACTCTAACGCTACTCATCTACCGAAGATGAGCCGCAGAGAATGGTTTAGCGCCCTTCGTCCTGCACTAGGAGATGGTCTCGTTAAATTAATACGCACGAGTAATAATTTGCAACGCGAAATCAACGAAGAGCTTCACGAACAAATTCGCGCAAGCACTCTACCCAAAAAACAAGATTCAAAATAGCGTCAGCTTTTTGCCGATTTCTTTTTTTGATAAATAGCCCAAGCAATCACTAATAATTGTAAGCTGCAATATGTCGCCACATAACTTACTCCACCGGTTGAGAAGCCATAACTGTGTTTTCCTTGGCCCAAAACAAAGTTCACTCCATACCACGCCATAAGCACACCCATAAATGCTACAACGCATCCAGCAAGAAAACCAAAGTGCCCAACTAGACCTCGAAACCTTGCATGAATCAAAGCAAGATATCCCAATAAAGCAATTAATGCCCAAGTCTCTTTTGGATCCCAACCCCAAAATCTTCCCCAAGAATAATCTGCCCATACTCCACCAAGAATCGTACCTGCGGCTAATAGAATGACGCCTACCTGCACCGCTCGATAAGAAAAAAAGGCTAAGTCACGAAATCCCATATGTTTAGATTCTTTTCCTGTAAATAGATAGGGGATCAACCCCATGTTTCCGTAAACTAAAGAAAGCGCAAAAGCGGCGTATCCAAGAGTGATTGTTAAAACATGCACAGTTAACCACATATTACTACGCAACACTGACTCTAATGGATGAATCCCATCATCCATTACAGATCCCACATTGTCTGAAATGATCAACGAGATGACTGCAAAAATTAGCGAGGCTAGTGCTATCAATTTCTTTTTATAGATAAGCTCAAAAATTAAACCAAACAACATACTTCCAAAAGCCACGAAGATGATAGACTCATACATATTCGACACTGGCGGTCTGCCGGCGATCCAGCAACGTAGAAAAAAACCGTAGGTCTGTATAAAAAAACTAACGAGAAAAAAAGCCATTCCAAATTTATAAAAACTTGGACGGCCGTATATTGAAAAACCAATAAAAATAGAAGCTACAAGAGCTAATATCCATGCCACTCGAAACGGACGAAGAGCATTAAAGTGCACTTCTAATTTCATGTCAAAATCAGAAGGATAAAGATTAGGATTATTTTGCCGAGCTAGATCCTTAAACTTTGTAATATACTCTGCTAACTTTTCTCTCGTCTCTTGCTTGTCTGAGGTGAAACCAGCCGGTAAAAGAGCAAACCTAAGCTTTTGTTCATCAGTGAACTGCGAAAAACTTAGCCAAGTATCTGATTCCATCGCCTGAGAAGGGTTTGGTGGAATCACTCGAATCGCACCACCACTCACTAATTGTTGTAAAAAGGCCATTTGATTTGCCAAGCGCAATACTGCCTGAAAATAAGGGTCTAACTTTTCTTCTGCCCTTTGCTTTGCATCTAACTCTTGAAAGAGTGGCATCATTCTTGGAGCGTGCATAAGCTCTTTAGGTGAATACAACTGCCTTGTTTGGTCTAAGGCTAAATCTTTTCTAAGCTCTTGGTGTGAAATTTGTATAAATTGGATTTCTTGCCAAACTTGCGGTTCAAATAAAATAGAAAGCACAAGTTCATAACTTTCTTTTCCTCGAAATTTCTCTTTTCCTACAAATAGATCAAAAGCTTCTCTTGAAAACGTATCAAAGGGCTTTAAGCGACCAGCAGATTGAATCGGAAGCGCTTTAATTTCTGAAACCCAATCTGTTTTAGACCATGTACGCATGAATGGATCAGGCTGATTAGCAAATGCCCAAATAGGGATCATGAAAGTTACCGCCAAGAATCCCCAAATTAACTTATGCATGATTCTCTCCCTTATCTTTTTTCATGAAGATCTTAGATCTACCAGAATATACTGGCTTGAAATAAAACATAGATATGATTCCAAAAACAATCATTAGCGAGCCGAAGTATTTAATTACTCTACCAGGATCATAGTTCACAGATAAAACAGAAACGATTGGCTTACCTTCTTCATCTGTCTCGTAACTTGCTTGATAAAAAGTAAACCCATTATAATGTAAAGGCTCATTCATAGAAATAAGGTGTGTTTTATCTAAAACACTCACTTGGCTGGTATAGGTTTTCGCTTTATTGGTTCCTGGATAATAACCTATATCAAAACGATTAAGCTTAAGATCAAAACCTAAATCGACTCTCTTTTTTGTGAATTGAATATAGTAAAGTGAATCTCCACTAGACACTTGCGCCGAAGCTCCAAGCTCTAACCATACTTTCTCTTGACCCAACTCTAACTCTAAGGCTTCTATCGGCTGTGCGCCGGGGGGGGCTTTTTCAACAGAATAATAGTCAGCCACGGGAATCGCCGATGGGCGATAATCTTCTACAACTAATCCAAAATCCATCCAACCTAAGGGACGTAACTTTCCAAGCACAACTGTACCCATGTCTGTTTGTCTGCCATCTTTATTGGTGACTACGATTCCTAAATCTTTTTGATTTTTTGGATAGATAAAAAGCGTTGGCTTATCCATCCCCTCTTCTTTAGTAGGTTTATTTTTTTGAAAGCGAATTCTTGCAGGCCCAATCTCACGATTCGTACCTTTTAACTCTTGAAGAAACATCCAATCCGAAAAGTTAGCTCTGCTACCTTCAAGACGAAGCTTTATGGCTGATGCGCCCTTTCCTACAGCCACGTCTTCTGCACGAACCACGCGCTCGGCGATTGGGTAATAGCGTAAAATTTTTGCTTCAGGCAATGCTTCTTTTGTTGTCGGAGACTCTAAAGAAAGTTCCAGTGTTTTTTCAAATTTTGAGCGCAAATCAAAATGCAATGGCTTATCTAATACCAATTCATAATTCGATTGAGGTAACGCACGAAAAATATATAAAACATTTTCTTCAATGCGAACTTGCTTGGATGTTTCTCCAGGGGCTAGGGCAACGATTCCATCAATACCGTGACGTTGTTGAATCCAAGAACCCAGAAGCAAAACAATGATTCCTAAATGTGTAATTAAAAAACCAATGTGATGTCTCTTCCAAGGCAGACGAGACATGGCAGAAGCAGACAAGTTTAAAATAAAAAGCCACAACAAAACTTGCATCCACCAAGAGCGGTATACAACTTGAGATGCAACGGCTGCTCCATACTTTGATTCGTAAATAGTTCCCGCTGCCAGTGCTATGGCTAAAATGATAATATTGATTACAGCTAGCTCTAAAGAAGCTAGACCGTTAAATATTTTATTCGCAATTTTCCAAAACAAAGCAAATCCCTCGCACTCAAACTATTAGATAAGTGCTCGTTTGAAAAGAGATAAGTCTGAGCGCGACATTTTTCCTATTTGGTATCTGAAGACTCTTTTGCAGCTTCAGGTGTCGGATTCGCCGCAGCAGGCGCTGCTGAAGAATCGATAGGAGCAGAGTTTGTTGTTGTAGACTTATGATCATCGAAAATAGATGATTTAATCGACTTTGATTTCACCATGGTCAATCCAATTGAGGTAATCATGAAAACAATAGCTATACCCATAGTTAGTTGTGTGAAAAAATTGCTACCACCAGAGCTACCAAAAAGGGTATTCGCACCGCCACCGCCGAAGCCAGCACCTAATCCACCACCTTTACCAGACTGTAGAAGAACGACAACAACCATCATTACAGCTGCAATTACATGAACAATCATCAATAGTGTATACATAAGCTAACCTCTCCTAAGAATGCGAAAGCTATCATTGATTTGCAGCTGCGGCAATTGATAAAAACGAACCAACCTCTAAACTTGCACCACCAACTAATGCACCATCTACATCGGGCTGAGAAAGAATTTCTTTGGCATTTTCAGGCTTTACGCTTCCACCGTAAAGAATTCGACATTTAGCAGCATTTTCTTTTCCCCAACTAGATTCGATGCGCTTACGAATTTGCTGTTGAACCTCTTGTGCTTGTAATGCCGTTGCTGTTTTGCCTGTTCCTATTGCCCAAACTGGCTCATAAGCAATGCTAAAGCTTGAGCTAGGTTCTTTGACTAAAGAAAAAAGCGGGGCCAACTGCTGATCTATCACTTCCATAGTTCGATTGGCTTCTCGCTCTTCTAAGGTTTCTCCTACACAAAAAATGGGCTGTAACCCAAAAGTAATTGCCCCCAAAGCGCGCTCAGCAGCTGAGGTATTTGTTTCTCCAAAAAATTGCCTTCTTTCAGAGTGACCAATGATAACCATTTCAGAGCCAAATTCTTTTGCCGCTAAGGGAGAGAGCTCACCAGTGAATGCTCCCATTTCTTTATAATGAATGTTTTGGGGGCCCCAAAAAAAATGATTTTGTTTCGTAGCGGTAAATATTGTCGAGAAAAGCGGAAGATGAACCGCTTGTGGAAAAATAGCTAAATCTACAGAAAGCTGCCCAATCTTTTTTTGTATTTCTTCACAAAAAAACCTCACCTCTGAGGCCGATTTATACATTTTCCAATTTCCTGCTATTAGTGGCCGCATTATTTTCCTTTTAAAATATCGATTCCTGGAAGACCGCGACCCTCTAAATACTTTAGAGACGCTCCGCCCCCAGTGCTCAAAAGATCAAACCTAGACTCAAGAGAAAAAGAGTGAACAGCAGAAAGAGTATCTCCCCCGCCAGCCACTTTGATTCCATCAATTGCACTAATTTCTCTCGCTATTGCCAATGTACCGGCAGAAAATTTTTCTTTTTCAAAAAAACCCATGGGGCCATTCCAAAAAATGGTTTTTGCCTCACGAATTTTTTCTGAGAAAAGAGCTACTGTCTGTGGTCCAATATCAAGAGCTGCTTGATTAGCCGAAATCTCTTTTACTACTTTAGGGTTTGAAAAGTCCGGATCACTTTCAGGCTCTACTACTACATGGTCAATTGGTAAAAACACTTCTACCTTATGGCTTTCAGCTTTTTTTAAAATCATTCCAGCGGCGGCTATACCCTCTTCTTCGCACTTAGATTTTCCGATTGTCTTACCTTGCGCAGCTAAAAATGCATAAGCCATGGCACCGCCGATTACTAGGCGATCTACGAAGTTAAGCATGTTTTCAAGTGCTTTGAGCTTATCTGTCACTTTAGAACCACCGGCAACCAAAACATAGGGGTGGTTAGGAGACTCAATCAGTTTATTTAAAAACTTCAGCTCTTTTTGGATTAAAAAACCACAGGCTTTTTCTGTCATTACAGAGGGAACCCCATAAGTTGAAGCATGTTTTCTATGAGCGGTACCAAAAGCATCGGTAATATAGATATCCGCTAAATGCGAAAGTTCTCTAGAAAAGTCCGGGTCATTTTTTTCTTCTTCTTCATGAAAGCGAATATTCTCTAAAAGAATCACTTGATGCTCTTTAGAATGATGAATCATTTGATGAACTCCATCACCAACACTGTCATCAGATAATAAAACTTCTACGCCTAAAAGTTCTGCTAACTTTTGCCCAACTAACTCAAGCGAATATTTTTTATTTCTTTTTCCATCCGGGCGCCCAAGATGAGAGCAGAGAATTAGCTTTGCTCCTTTTTCCAAACAATACTTAATTGTAGGGAGCGCTTCTTGAATGCGAGTATCGTCATCGATTTTTCTTGCTGCCCCTTCACCAGAAATAGGCACGTTAAGGTCTAGGCGAATAAAAACTTTTTTTCCCTCTAGCTTTACGTCTTCTACCGAACGAATCGTTTTAGAAATACTCACAGTTTTTTTCCTATTAATACTGCTAAATCTAATAGTCTCGCAGAATATCCGCTCTCGTTATCGTACCAAGACATTACCTTAATTAAGTTGCCACCACTTACCATTGTGCTTGGCGCATCAAAACAAGAAGAATGTAAGTCTCCATTATAGTCGCTTGAAACTAATAGCTCTTCGGAATATTTAAGAATGCCTTTTAATGGTCCCTGACTTGCTGATTTCATAACAGCATTGATCTCTTCTTTGGTTGTTGATTTTTTCAAACTTGCAGATAAATCTACTAAAGAAACATTAGGCGTAGGAACACGAATAGAAACCCCATCTAACTTCCCTTTTAAACCCGGAAGTACTAGACCAATAGCCTTCGCTGCTCCTGTTGAGGTAGGAATCATATTTAAAGCCGCAGCTCTTGCTCTACGAAGATCTTTGTGAGGTAAATCTAATACTTTTTGGTCATTTGTATAAGAATGAATAGTAGTCATTAAACCTTTTTCAATGCCAAATGTTTCGTCCAATACTTTTGCAATAGGAGCTAATGCATTCGTTGTACAGCTCGCATTTGATACAATAATATCTTTCGAAGCATCAAATAGGTGATCGTTGATTCCCATACAAATTGTAGCATCTGCATCTTTAGAAGGGGCTGAAATCACCACCCGTTTAGCTCCAGCAGAAAGGTGAAGAGCCGCCTTTTCTCTATCAGTAAATGCTCCAGTACACTCTAGAACCACATCGACACCTAAATCTTTCCATGGCAATGTAGCAGGATCACGACTCTCACAAATATGAATAGACTTACCCTTAATCACTAATTTGCCACCAGAAATAGAAACATCTTCTTTCCAGGGTCCATGAATTGAATCGTATTTCAATAAATGCGCGTCTGTTTCAACTTCAGATAGAGAGTTAATTGCCACGACATCTAAGCCTCTTTCGATTGCTAAGCGCATTGCCTTTCTACCAATTCGACCAAAACCGTTGATTGCAATTTTCATGAAGCCTCCCTAAGCATTTTTTGTGGATAATGCTTTTTAGCTCAATATTTTCAAGCTAGTCAATGAATATGCGACACGTCAAAGCGCTTTCTATTCAAGCATGATCTGGTTCTGCTAGAATCGGTCGAAAAATTCGCTTTTCTTGCAATCATGCTTATCGATTCGACTTTTGCTTGATAAGGTGGGTCTATGAGTACGACTATCTATTCTCCTTTTGTTAATGAGCTAAAAGAAAAGATGGAATTTGAAGGGATGTTTCTTGTGAAACTCATCAACCTTCATGCCGATAAAAATGGAAAAGCTTATTTAAACCTTATTCTAAAAGACAAAACAGGAGAAGTAGAGTCTCGTGTTTGGGGAGACCAAGCCAACACCCTATATGAATCTATAAAAGCTCAAGATATAGTTAGAGTTGCTGGCAGAGTAAATTTATACCAAGGACGCAAGCAAGTAGTTGTAGATATCGCTTCAAAAGTGGCTGAAGGGACAATGTCACTAGATCGCTTCATTCCCTCTACGGCATACAATATCAATCTTTTGTATAAAGAATTGCTCGAACTATTTGAAACCCTTGAAAACCCCTATTTACGCTCATTGGCAACAAAAACACTTCAAGACGAAGAGGTAAAAGCGAAAATTATCCGCGTGCCCGCAGCAAAATCAGTACACCATGCATTTGCCGGCGGACTTTTAGAGCACACATTGAGTGTATGCCGCATCTTAGATTTACTGAGTCTGCACTATAAGCATTATTATAATTCCTCTATTAATAGAGACCTTTTGTTGGTTGGAGGATTATTCCACGACATCGGAAAAATTTTCGAACTCTCAACAGATACAAATACAGAATATACTTTAGAAGGCCAATTGATTGGTCACCATGTTTTAGGTTGTGAGCTAATTGATAGAATTACTCTCTCTATCGATGGGTTCCCTAAAGAACTCAAAATACAAACAAAACACCTTATTTTAGCTCACCACGGTAAATTAGAATTTGGTAGCCCTAAAGAGCCACATACAATTGAGTCTCTTATTGTGCATTATGTAGATGATTTAGATTCTAAGATTAACACTATACTAACTCACATAATGTCTGATGTTTCTTCTGGACCACTAACTACCATGTCTAAGCTTTTTGAACGACCTTTTGTGAAGACAAACCCACTGCCTTCTTATTCGGGTACTACCCCAGGCAGAGAATAAAATTAGTTTTCATCTTCTTCGTCTAGCTCATCTAAGTCGAAACCTTGTTTTACTAAAAAATCATCTGCGGCTTTTTCTAAAGCCATATTCGTTTTATCAAAACGAATATACATCGTTTTCTTTTCCCAACTAAAGCTTTGCCAGCTAGAGCCCTGTGCTTGTATTTCTTTTAATAAAGCATCTAGTCCGCTACCCTTTTCAAATGTTTGTGACATCCACGAGGCAACTACATCAACCATAGATTTTAAAATATCCGTTACCGTCTCAGGATTTTCAATATGCTCTTTTTCAATATCAGAAGATACATATATAGATGCGCCTGCCAAAGATTTTAAATTACAAATAGACAAACAAAACTGAATTTCTTCTGGATAAATTTGCCCGCCACCAATCACTTCAGACTGTTTTAGTTGTTGCTTAAATTGGTCTACGAATAGTTTTTCTATATTACGCAAAAATTCTTTAGGTAAATCGTTGCCTTTTTTACTAACTTTTTTTCTTGGAAGGTATTTCATGGAAACCTCTTAACTCAAAGGATATAATCAGTCAAAGAATGAAATTTGCCGAAAAAAGAAAACACCAAAGAATTGAATTTGAACAATCTGATTTGCGATTAAGCATTCAGTTACTTGATTACCCTGAGGATCATTCACCCTCTGGTATTTACCCAAGAAACATCTCTCGTGGAGGGTTAAAAATCCAGATCACAGAAAAAATTCCTATGGGCTGTAAAGTTGGTGTTGCGCTTTTTTCAATAAACAAAAGCGATTGGATTGCCAAAATAACAGGTAAGGTCGTAAGAACAGAAGAAACGCAACAAAAAGACCTATCAAAAATTTATGGAATAGCTGTTCAATTTGATGAAATCCTTGATGATTCTATCATTTCTTCAAACCAAAACTCGCCAGAGTAAAAAAAGCTAGCCGCTCCCATAAGAGCAATTTTAGAAGCCTTATACTCAGATCGATAAAACTCAAAAATAAGAAAATAAATCTTATAAAAATATTGCTCCTTATCTTTAGATAGTTCGCTTTTATTCCTCAAGTATTGGTAAATTTTGACTGCCTCAATCGATAAAGAGTCTTGAAACAAAGATTTTAGCTCTAAGTCGGAATAAGCAAGAGTCTGTGTAGTTATTTTTTTTAACACACTCATAAACATACTCTCGGTAATTACAAGCTCGGGCAATTCAAACAAGCCGAACCTTAAGAAGGCAGACAATTGCAGTGCTTTTCTTAAACTGCTCAAATTTTTTCGCTTCTCTTTTGAGACACAATCACACTGATAAATAATTCGGCTGCAAATACATATCGGAAAAAAACCAAGAACCGAGTAACTCATTAAACGAAAAACCTCGCCTTGCTTTCCCAAAACACGAGCTCTAAGCGAAAAATCTTCTAAAAAATCTCTTTTTTTATCTTGAAAGACATCTAATGCTCTAAATGATAAATAAAAGTGCTTAGCGTGCGTTTGCTCTTCATTTAACCCTAAATAGATACCCGAATATGTTTTAGAGACACGAAACGAGCAATCTTCCATAAATAAGCTGAGACTTTCGTTGTAAATTTGCTGAATAAGCTCGTCTAAACGCTTTAAAAACTGCATAAAAGTATGTTTTTTAACCTCTGATCGCTCAAAAAAGAGCATATGAGGCTTAAATAAACGCATAATCAAAGCAAGAAGAACTAAATTGGGATTAGTAAGATCTTCTTTTGGTATACAAATTGGCAGTTCTTCTGCTTTATTTTCTAAAAATCTAAGTTTCTTATCCATTAGAAGTTCTTGAACGCTTCTAATGGATGAGAAAAAGACCTTATCTTGTCGAACTGATCTAAACTTTTGAGAAAAACTTCCAAAAATGACAATTTTTTGTCCATTTTTTCTTATTTTTAATAAATTATCTGTCTCATCAGTATTATTTTCTAAAATTTCGCCTATCAATGAGTGTTTTCCAACAACTATCGCTTGATGAAAGAAGCTTTGTATATGCTCATACTCTGCTGAGAGGATAGCAATAACAATCGGGAGACAAATTTCTGAGGCAGATATTATTTTGCTCTGACTCATCACTTTAATTGTGATTCTCCCTCTAGGTTTTGGAATCTTTTGCCAATGAAATAGAGAAAAAATTTGCTCTTTAATTTCTTTTTCTAGCCCCGATGACAAGCCGATTAGCTGAAATTGAGGAAAGCGTTGAGCAATTAAACATTCAATTTGAATCAACTCATACTGATCTAATGGATTTTTTGTCAAAATGGATGCGTATTTCATATTTTTGAATGCGAATTGAAGTTTTGTTCCGTTTTTTTTTCAAAAAATGCATTCAAATGAGCTAATTTTTCGATTTTGATGTTCGGTTTTGATTTTTTCGAAAGATCGATAGTCAATTTTTTTTTAAAAAAAATGTTTTTTTTATTTGCAGACCGAAGTGCTTTGCTTATACTTTTAGTTGAACAGTTAAATTGAGTTAATTAAAAACTCAATGCGAATGTGGTTGTGATGAACGCGGAAGTGACAGTTGGACTGTGATTAAAAAAGGAGAACCAAAGAATGGCTGCTAAGAAAAAAGCAACAAAGAAGAAAGCTACTAAGAAAAAAGCAACAAAGAAAAAAGCTAAGAAGAAATAAGTAATCTTAGTTTCTTTGTTTGGCCCAAGGATCAGCCACCAGCGGAAAAGGATTTTCGTGGAATATGTGGGGGTCTTTGGGCCTTTGTGTTTCTAAATGTCGTATGTAGTTAATAGCGAATCAAGTACAGAATCCAACATACAGAACCATCATTTCTACTTTTTCTTACAAAACTCTTTAGACTTTTCCTGATTACATAGCCACTCAAGATGAGCCGCCCACTCTTTACTCTTACTATTCTTAAAAAACTCGTAAGACGACTCTATCGACTGTTCTGCTAAGTCAGACTTCCCAACGAGACGATACAACGCGATAAGCGTCAATTTTTTGTCTAACCATAAGTCTTTGTCTTTAACCGGAGGTTTGCTGTTTTCTAAAAACTCAATCTCTAGCTTCTTGATCAACTCCATAGATGTAATTCGTGAAGCCGACTTAGAGTAAGTAGACGTAAACAAAAAAAACAAAAAGAAGAGCTTTAGAGCCAAAATCTATTTCTTTCTAAAAAGAGATTTTGGGAACCCGACTACTCATAGACTCTTCTTGAATAAGATTTTTAATCTTGGAAAGCACTATATTCGTCATTCCATCAGCAGCGCCCTGACCTAGCACTTCAAGTAAAGATTTTCTCTTCGGTTCTGGATATACGAGCTTAACTTTTGTTTTTTCATCGATTTTAGCAAGTTCTTTTGCAATGTCGACGGCAACATCTATTCCACCCAATTTGTCTACCAAACCATACTCTAAAGCTTGAGCTCCAGACATAATTCTTCCATCGGCATAGGGCTTAACTCTTTCGACAGGCAACTTTCTTCCATCTGCTACTGCATTCAAAAACTGGTCATACACGTTATCAATAATTCCCTGTAAAAGTTCTTTCTCTTCGGCAGTCATGGGTCTTGTTTCATTGCCCGAATCTTTATATTTTCCACTTTTAATATTGTAACGATCTACTTTTG
Source organism: Oligoflexia bacterium (assembly GCA_023954355.1). GTDB lineage: Bacteria > Bdellovibrionota > UBA1018 > CAIPTA01 > CAIPTA01 > JAMLID01. Next base: position 34,642 of record JAMLID010000003.1, read on the forward strand.
CCCACTTAAAGAGTTCCTGTAGGTTTGCAAAATCCATAATTACACCAATAGAACCAGTTAATGTTCCTGGATTCCAACAATTCGATCAGCCCTACTGCGATATAGTATCCACCTGATGCCGCAACAGATTCAAAGCTAGCGATCACAGGCTTCACCTTTTTTACTCGCTTTAAAGCATCATGAATTTCTTGGCTTGGTCCAACAGCTCCCCCGGGACTATCAATACGTACAATCACAGCTTTGACACTACTGTCTTCTTCAAGCTCTTTAAGATCTTTAAGAGCCTTTTGAGAATCCATAATTGCACCCTTAATTCGTACAACACCAATATTGACTCCACTGCCAGCCAATATAGTTTTATTTTTTACAAGCTTGCCCATAGTTAAAAAGACAAAAGCTAAAAATAAAATAAAAAAAACAGAAGATACGCCTAGTAATATAATAAATGGATTCTTTTTCATGACATTAAGTGTACCGCCAGTCAGAGAAGATTTCCAAGCGAGATCACCTCACGGTAAGACTTAGGCAAAAAAAAAGCGGTCTTTTTCAAGACCGCCTCTTACTTAGGCTCTATGACGACTCGCATGAGATCTCTTCATAGATGCTTGTGTGAAAGATTTTACTCTTTATCACCTTTCAGGTTTTTTAGCTTAGAACCTAAAATATCTCCAAGCGTATTTGAAGTGCTCTGATTACCAGAGTAAGCCTCAATATTTGCACGCTCTTCGCTCTTCGCTAATGCCTTCACAGAAAGACCAATTTTTCTTTCGCGAGGGTCAATAGAGATAATTTCTGTTCGAATCACATCACCTAATTTTGCAACATCTGTAGGTTTTTCACTAGAGTCGTTAGCAATTTCAGAAATATGAATCAAGCCTTCTAGACCTTCTTCGATTTCAATAAACACACCAAAGTCAGCAAGCTTATTTACTTTACCTTCAACAGCTTGGCCAATTTTGTATCGAGACTTGATGTTTTCCCAAGGATCTCGCTCTAATTGCTTAATACCTAGTGAGAATTTTTCTGTCTCTTTATCGATAGAAAGAACAATCGCTCTTACTTTGTCACCTTTATTAAAGGCTTCAGAAGGGTGAGTGATTTTCTTGGTCCAAGAAATATCAGAAACGTGGATCAACCCATCAATGCCTTCACCAATATCAATGAATACACCGAAGTCTGTTACGTTTTTCACTTCACCTTCAACAGTAGAGCCGATTGGGAATTTCTGCTCAAGAAGATCCCACGGATTAGACTCAAGCTGCTTTAAGCCTAAGCTAATTCTTCTGTTTTTGGTGTCGATATCTAATACTTGGCAATCTACAGAATCACCTGGGTTTAATACTTTAGATGGATGTTTTACTTTATTGGTCCAGCTCATTTCAGAAACGTGGATCAATCCTTCTACACCATCTTCAAGTTCAACGAATGCTCCGTAATCTTTAATAGATACAACTTTACCACTCACTTTATCGCCTACATGGTAACGATCAGGAACTTTATCCCACGGATTGTCTTGAACTTGTTTTAAACCAAGAGAAACTCTCTCTTTGTCTTTGTCGTACTTTAATACTTTTACGGTAACTTCATCACCAACTTGGAAAAGTTCAGAAGGATGCTTGATGCGTCCCCAGCTCATATCGGTAATGTGTAAAAGTCCATCCATACCACCTAGATCAATGAATGCTCCGTAGTCTGTGATATTTTTCACAACACCTTGAACCACCATACCTTCGGCTAATTGCTCAAGTGTTTCTTCTCTTAGCTTCTCACGCTCTTTAAGAAGAAGTGCTTTACGAGATAGAACGATATTTCCACGCTTCTTATTGAACTTAATCACTTTGAAGTTCAATTTTTTGCCTAAATATTTATCTAAATTGCGTACAGGACGAATGTCGATTTGTGATCCTGGTAAGAAAGCCTTCACACCAATATCTACTTCTAATCCGCCTTTTACTTTTCTGGTTACAAATCCTGCGATGATTTCATCTCTTTCACAAGCCTCTGCAATAGAGTCCCATGCTTTGATAATTTCTGCTTTATTACGAGAAAGAATCATTACACCATGTTCGTTTTCCATTTTTTCTAGATAAACAACCACATGGTCACCAGCTTTTACACTGAGGTTACCTTCTGCGTCTTTAAACTCTACGATAGGAACAAGACCTTCCATCTTGTATCCGATATCCACGGTTACGAAATCTCCAGAAACAGCAATCACTGCTCCGTTGACGACCTCACCTTCGTGAACTTGACTTGCTGATTGAGATTTTTCGAAAATCTCTTCAAAAGAAACGCCGCTTTCACTGTCGACCTCTGTTTCTTTTGCGTCGAGTGTTACTAGATCATTTGCATCTACAGTAACATCAGCAAACTCGCTAAGCCATTTATTGGCCGCCTTTTGTCTTTCGTTTGTTTGGGTATTTGTCATTTGTTAAAAATTCCGCCTTTCGATTAATTTCTCCCTAAGCATTCAAAATAGTTAAGGTTTGAATAGTCTAGAGAGCCTTCGTTTTAATCACAGAGCGCTGCGGAAAGCAAAGAATTAGAGAGAATGAAAGAGGCTATTTATATTATTCGAGCAAAACAATCAGAATAGCCTTAAATTATAGGCCTATACTGGCCTCAAAACCCTGTTTTTTCAGGGCTTATCCCAATCAAACTAGAGGGAAACTCATAGACCAACGCACCGGAGTCTAACCATATAGGTTTTTGGTCTTTTGTTAGCTCTTTCCATAAGCCTTTTGGCTTGGACCAAAAGATCCCTTTAAGACGTATTTTTTGACTCCCTATATTTCTTTTCCACTTTAAGTGTAGTGAATACCAAAGTAAGTCTTCAGGCTTACGGATTAAATAAATTTCTTTGCCAGCAATTGTCGCTCCAACAGGAATGAGCCGGTCTCCCTCTCTTGTAAGATCCCCGCTTTGTAATAGCCTTATAGTTCCTATTTGAGGGGAAAAATAAAGATCATGCTTATCTGACTTTAAAGAAATTTCTTCCCAAAAACTTTTTTCTTCTTGCTCTAAAACAGGATTACTTTGAAATGCGTAAAAAACCTCTTTGTACTCTAAACACCATGAAAATAAAAACATGCCAAAATATGTAGTAAGCAATAAGCCCTTAGTTTTTTCTGTATACTCTCTTAAAACAGAAAGTAACCAAATAGGAAAAACCCCAATCAAGAAAATAGACAAAGGCAAAATGAATCTTAAAATATTAAAATTATGTTCGTAAAAATGCTGGTGAAACAATAAGAAATAAATAAAAACTGGTGCTGTAAGTAGTTGTAATAATACAAGTGTATCTCTTAACGAAGCATTCATTTGTGCTACTTTTCTATAAAAAAGAATATGTACAAAAAGAACTAGGATTATTAGAAAAAATAAGCAAGTCGCCCAAAAACCTAAGCCGTAATTCATTTGTAAAATCCAATCGTAAAAACCGATCGACCAAATATGCTCTACACTTTGAATTCCACTTCTTTCCAAAATTTTCTGAATGATATGGTCAGAAACATTATTCCAGTAAATTAGAAAAAAATGAAACCCACCATACGCAAGTGACGCTAAAGCGTACTCCCAACGAATCGATTTTCTCTCTGTTTTTCGAAACCCAACAAAGGCAAGCATCCATAAAAAAATATGTATACTCCAATCCATCGAAGCACATACCAGAGCAAATAAAAAAGAGATTACTCTATGAATTTTTCTTTCTGGATATAGCTCTCTTAGCAACAACAGACAGTAAAAGGGTATGTATACGACCTCTCCCCACCAAATATTCTGGAAGAATAAAACACTGCCTGGAGTCAGTAAAACGGCTAAACCCGAAAGCAATATAAAAAATGAAGATGCCTTAGTCTTTTCAAATTTCTCAGAAAACTTAGAAACAACGATCATTACAAGAATCGCAGATAATAACCACCAAGCCAGGCTCAGTACCATTATATCATTGAAAAAAACTACGCGATCACGGAAAAAAAATAATAGATACGGAACAAAAATGTATCCTATAGGGTAAGATAAATATTTTGTCGTTTCCGACCAACTTTCTATTGATAAATACTCGAAATTTCCTGCAAATTTAGATTGTATCAATCCATTGACTTGCCAATTACGAATAAAAGATAACATATCCATTGTTAAGTTTCGCCACAACGGATCGCCAGGCATAGGCATTTTTCCAAAAGTTTCTTGCTTCAAAAAAACTAAACCAATAAATACCAAACACAAAAAAAGCAGCTGAAGGAAAAATATTTTTTTAGTGTTCACCATAAATTCTTCTTCTGTAACAACGAGCGTAAATCTCTAATGTTTTTTGTAATCGATTTGCTCTTGAGTGATTTTCTAATACATAAGAGCGTCCAAGACGCTTCATTTCTGAACGAACATCAGGACTATTGCGTAAAAGCATAATCTTTCTAGCCAAATCATAGGCATCTCTAGAGCGAACTAGCTCTGCCCCTGAACCTTTCGCTATTTCTTCTGCACTTCCTCCTCTTGCTAAAATGCAAGGGGCCTCTAAGGCCATTGCCTCTAAAGCGACTAATCCAAAAGCCTCTGACCAAGAAGGCATCACGAAAAGATCTAAACCAGCCATAACTTTTTCAACATCCTTTTGCGCTGGACGAAGAAAAATAGCATTCTCTAAATGTAATTGCTTAATACCTAAATCCAATTCTTTTAAATATTTTCCCTCAAGCCCTGGGGTTTCATCTCCGACTATTACTCCATATACATCACTATAAGATTTTCTAACTTGAGCAAGGGCTTTTACCAAAAGATCTTGCCCTTTCATGGGATCAATGCGACCAACTAGCCCAACTAAAAAAGCTTCTTCAGGAATATTAAGTTCTTGTTTCAACCACTTCCTATCTACTAGGTTAGGATTAAATTTTTCTAAATTAATTGCTAAATTGACTTTTCTTAATTTTTTTTCTGCTATAGGAAAAGTAGCTGCTAGGTTTTTCTTCATGGTCTCTGAAATGACCATCACATAATCTACTCTTCTATAAATAACCGCATGTAACGGGTCTTTTTTATTATGTGAATTTAAAATATGCCTAGAGACAACCAAAGCCACACCAGGTCTTCTAATCAAGGCAGGAACAATGGCACCCAATATTGATGTTTGGTGACAGTGAATTAGATTTACTCCAGTTTGGTCTATCAATTTTCTTAATTGCTTCCATAAATTATGGTCAAAATAGTTTCTCGTTTTTGAGTGAATATACGCTCTTTGTATTTGTGGAGATTCGTCGCGAATCGTTTTATCTATTGGACTATTTTCACGAACAAGCATTGTGACTTTAAAACCACTTTGCACAAGCAAACGAACGTCGTTCAATGCAACTTGCTCTAAGCCCCCCCATGCATCTGAAAGCAGAACAACAAGAATGTGCAATTCGCTAACAAGCCAGTCACGTAATTCTTCTGGATTTTCACTTAGTATTGGCAAGATCGAGCTCCAAAAACTTTTTCCAAACCATATCCACTGTTAGATTTTTCATACACTGAAAATGGCCCAATGGGCAACGAGAATGACCGTGTGCTCCACATGGACGACAATTGAGCTGCTCAAGTTCGGCTACTTTTGCCAAGCTCGGGTTTGAATACGGAAAAAAGCCTAATTCTTTCGTTGTTGGACCAAAAATCGCCAAAAGCTTTTTCTGAAAAGCAGTTGCTATGTGCAAGGGAGAACTGTCGTTTGAAATTACTGCCTCTGACTCTTTAATAAAATAAAGAAGCTCATGAAGAGACGTATTACCAATTTCATTTTTAAATTTGTCTTTGTAAATAGGCTCTATTTCTTTCTCTATCGTTTGCCCAATAGCAAGTTCTTCTTCTGATTTTTGTCCTAACAAAAGTACTGATTTTCCTTTATCTAATAGTTTCTTAACAAATTGTAGATAGTATTCTTGCGGCCACATTTTTGTATACCATACAGATCCTGGACATACGACTATATAAGGCTCACGAAATGGACGTATCTGTTCTTGTACAGAAAGCGTTGGACCACTAGAGTTCGTAAGATGCTCATCATTCATTTTTAATAGTGAAAAGTTTTTTTCAACTTCGTGATCTCCATATTTACGTTTTATAGATTTGGTGAACAGAAAACTAAGAGCTGCCTCACGAAATCCATATGACTTTGCCCCTATCGTTGTAGCCAGTAATACTGATCTCACAGATCTATGCAGACAATAGACCTCACTAATATGAAGACTCTTTAAATAATTTCGCATTCTCCAAAATCCAAAAATCCCTTTATCACTTTTTCTTTTATCAAATGAAACAATACGAAGATTAAATAAGTTCTTCTCAAGTATTTGCTTACCTATTGGAGTAGTTAAAAAATAGATTTCTTCTTTTGGATGTTTTTTTCTGAGTTCCTGTAAAAATGCTGTTGCTAGTACTATGTCACCAAGAAATGCCGTTTGAATAACGAGTATATTATTTTTTTTCAAGTGCTTTAGACCCTGCACCATAACTATGTTCTTTCAAGTAAGCAATCACACTACCTACTTTAATTTTTGCATCTACTTTTAAAATTCTTCTTTCAAAATCATCGCTAAGCCAAACAAAGCTGTCTCCATAGGTTTTTAAGATTCCATCAAGCACAACTTCAGGCTTGATAATAATTGCCGGAATCTTACCAATTTTTGTAGGCAGATCTTCTTTACCAACAACTGTAACTCTCACATCTCTCATTTTTCCATTGGTCATTACAGGAAACTCATAGGTTTTACCAACTTCATACGGAAGCGTTCTCACGAAGTAAAAAGCCGAAAGTCCATCCTGTGTATAGGGAATAGACTCTAGCACTTTTTGTTCGTCTTTTTTTCCTTTTTTCTTATGGTCTAATTTACTGTAATAGTGAACTTTGTTATTAACTTGATCGTATAATTCTAAAACATCTCTCTGCTGTAAACTCTCATCTAATTTTAAAGAAAATTTATGAGAAACCAAAGTCTCAGAATCTAAGTAGCTTTCGGCTACATCATTCATTCTATAAAACAAAGAAAAAACAGAGGTTGTTCTTGCTATGGCTCTGATATGATAAACCTTTCTATCTGCAATTTTTTTCTCTGGCAGTAAAATTAGTTCTAGTTCACCAGCGGTAGCTCCAAAGTAAGTGATATCAAAAACGTATCGCTCACCTTCTCGAAAAAACGGATCAATTTTCCAGCGATTTGGCCACGAAAACTTAGGCTCCTCTTTTACTGGTTCTTTTTGCTTACTCTTCTTTTTTTTGGTTACCTGGCTTTTTTTCGTTTTTTTTGTCGTTTTTTCTATAACAGGCTCAGGTTCAACACTAGCTATTTTTTTATTGTCATTATCTACAACTGAGAATTGGTTTTTTAGTGAGTCTGAAATACCGAAGGCCTTTTCATCCGGTACGGTCTGTGGCTCGATTGCTGAGCATCCAAAATAAAAAAATAGCAGACCTATCCAGACAAACTTAAACATATATTTAGTGTAGCATTTCTCCATAAGAATTTGGAGAAAGTGGAGAAAGATCTCCTTTCCAACGGCGATGCATCCACAGCCATTGATTCGGATTCTCTCGAACCCACCTTTCCGTGTGACTTACGAACTGTGCTGTATTATAAATCACATCGTTTTCAAGCTCACCAGTGTTTCGAATTTCAATCTCTGGCTCAAAGCGAACAATAAATTTACCGTTTTTTTGACGAATCACTGTAGCAGGAACAACTGGCGCCTCTGTTCTTAATGCGATATTTGCCAAAGCCGTATGACTACCTGTTGGCTTGTCAAAAAAGTGAACTCTTGCTCCGACCGGAGCACCAGCGTACTGATCCATAACAAAACCGACAATTTCTTTATTTTTTAATGCTTTTAGAACATCTTTCATCGTTCTTGGCTCTAAAGCCATTTTTATTCCCATAAGTTCTCTCGTCACAAAAACGATTCTATGAAACCAGTCAGGCTTTAATCTTTTAGTTACCATAGTTACTTTTTTGTGCAGAACCTCTACACCCGTCATTGGTAAAATCTCCCAATTAGCCATATGCGAAGTCATCACTAATACACCAAGGCCTTTTGCTTGAGCTTTATTTAAATATTCCACATTTTCTATAGTAACGATTTTACGAATAATTCTTTCGTATTTATAAAAAGAAGATAAAAATTCTATTAGCAAAATTCCAAACTGCTCATAAAAAGCTTGTATATTTATATCATTAATTGGTTCTTTTGATTCGCTAACTATTTTAAAATTATTTTCAACAACATCTCTTCTAAAGCCAAAGTACAACAGAGACCTTCCTAAAAAAGCACCTATCTTTAAAAAAATAAATCTAGGCAAGAGCTGCAAGAAAAGACTGATTAATTTTAAAACAATGATTCCTATATAATACATTCTCTAACTGCCCTAAAAAAAAGCTCCAGCTTTGGCTTATCTTCAGTAAAAAAAACTAAATCTACACACATCACATAAATATTTATATCTGTTAATCTTTTAGACCATCTAGCCCAATCTTTTTCTGTGATAACTATAGGCATTTCAGGAAATTTCTTAGACATAGCTTTAATTTCTAAAATCATTTTCTCACTTAAACTCGCATGATCAGAATAGGTAATTTTCTCTTTAATAGAGTATCCCATTGATGAAAGTGCGTAGTGAAAACTCTCTGGCTTGGCAATACCAGATACTGCTATAATATTTTTATCTTCAAGCTTCTCTACTCGCTGACAATTGCTTATAGAAAAAAAATGTGACGCATTATATTTTGCTTTTACAACATAAAGACTATTTTCGATTTTAGAGTTTTTCCATTTACTTTTTTTCTTACCAATTGAAGCTATTTCTTTGATTTTTTGTTCTAAGCTGCGCAAATCATCTTTTGAAACTTCGTCTGCTCTATTGATTACAATTAAATCTGCTCGTTCTAAGGCTTGCTTGTTTTCTCTAAAAAAACCAAACGGTATAGGAAGCCCCTCTATACCTTCTTTAGCATCGACCATAACGATGTCAAAATCTCTATACCCCTGCCAATGCTGAAATCCGTCGTCCAAAACCGCAAAGTTAACAAAAGAGAATTGGCTCCAATATTCTTTTGCCTTCGTCACGCGATTTGCATGTACTAAAAGAGGAAAATTCGGATATCTATTCTTGATCATCCAAGGCTCATCACCAAGATCTTCAACTGGTATTTTTTTGTTCTCTAGTGCGATCACCACTTCTTTAGATTTTCTTTTATAGCCTCTAGTTAGAACAAGCGGAATCAATCCCTCTTTTTTCGCCCACTCTAATAAATACATAGTCATGGGAGATTTTCCTGTTCCCCCCATGCTTATATTACCTATACTAATCACGGGAACAGGCAATTGAGTGGATTTTTTTAACTCTAACTCGTATAAAAAACTACGAATTGAATTAAGCACTCGATCCTCTATCTTTCATAAAATTTAATAGAGTGATTGCCGCATTCTCAACTGGATCCATTGGTCCGCTCAATATATCTCTTGTCTTTGCTAGTCGCTCTTGCAAAAGCGCCCATTGATCTAACTGTAAAAGCTTATTGCTCTCTCGAATTACATTCGCTGGTGTCACTTGATCTTGTAATAATTCTGGTACTAATTTTTCTTTAGAGCCTAGGCCACAGTGAATGAGATTCACCATAGAAATTGCCCCTTGATAATTAATAAATCTTTTAAATAAAAAAGCAGTCATTGGAGATACTTTATAAACAACGACCATAGGAATGCCGACTATAGCTGCTTCTAACGTTGCTGTGCCTGAAGCCACCCATGCAAGTTTTGAATCTCTTAAAACTTCGTGAGCCGGCTTCTTTACTACCTCTATAGAATCTGCTAATTGCTTCCAAATTGTAGAGTGGGGGCCGTCTTTACTGATTAAATTAGAAACAAAATTAGAATTATATAAATTTTCAGCTAGTGGAATTACAAAGTGAAATCTGGGCTCAATCTTACGCAATTCTATAGCTGATTGAAGAAGTGGCTCAAGTAAGCGATCCCACTCACTTTCTCTACTTCCCGGTAAAATTGCAATCTTATTAGGTAGAGGCGAATAGGGAAGGTCTGGAATTTCACTAATCACAGGATGGCCAACGTACTCTATCTTCAAAGATTGTAGTTTTTTTTCTTGATACCAATCTTTTTCGAACGGCAATATTACCATCAAAAGATCTAGTATCTTATCCATTTGAAAAACTCGATTAGATCTCCACGCCCATACCTGAGGAGAGATATAATATACAATTGGTATATCAAGTGCATCTTTGATTCTCTTAGCAAGCCTAAGATTAAAATCAGGTAAGTCTAAAAGTAAGATTAGGTCTGGCTTTTCTTTTTTAATTTCGAAAATTATTTTTTTAAACAAAGATAAGGTCTGAGGAATCTTCTTAAGCGCTTCAGTTAAGCCAACTACCGCCATTTCATGAATCGGAAATAAAGACCTAAGCCCTTCTCTTTCTAAATTTTCTCCTCCAATACCAATAACCTCAAGAGAACATTTTTTTTTTAAATTATGAATTAAATGTGCTGCATGTATGTCAGCAGATGCCTCACCAGCAATCACTAAAATTTTCATACTGAAAGACTCACATTAGGTACGCTCATAGAAGAAAGTCTTTTTTTAATATCAGCAACTACTTTTTCTGCAACCTCAATGGCGCGTAGTCCATCTTCACCAGAAACAAGCGGAGATTTTCTGCCTCTTACACCGTTACAAAAATCGCGTATTTCTTCTTGGAGAGCATCTTCAACTTGCAATACACCAGAGCTATGAGAAATCATTTTTTCTAAGTCTTTCTCTGCTGAATTTTTTAAGTACCACTCATAAGTACCCATAGCTAAATCGAGCGATAAATAAGAGTCTCCGCAAAAAACACGAAATTTTCTTGTTCTAGCCATTGATATTCTCGATGCCGTTAAATTTGCTACACAGCCATTCTCAAATTCAAATCTACAATTTGCTATATCAATTTGATTCGTTAAAACAGGAAATCCAGAGGCACGCACCTCTTTCAGCGGACTACTAACCATGGCAAGCATCAGATCTATGTCATGTATCATTAAATCAAAAATAACATCAATGTCAGTACTTCGAGCAGGAAAAGGGCTCAAACGATGGCATTCGATAAAATAGGGAGTGCCACGTAACTCTCTTAGAACTTCTAAGGCACGAAATCTTTCTACTTGCCCAACAGCTAAAAATAATTCTTTTTGGCGAGCATCTTTTACTAGTTCTTCTGCTTTTTTAGAATTTGCTGCTAAGGGCTTTTCTACAAGTATATGAACCCCTCTTTTCATCAACTCTAGCCCGCTAGTAACGTGCTGGTCTGTAGAGGTAGAAACACTAGCTAAATCTATTTTTGGAATCTCTTGTTTATCCACTGCCTGAAATAGCTCTTCTATGCTCGAAAATAGCTTTACAGACTTACCAAGCTTACGAGCTTTTGCTTCGAGTTCTGAAGCACGTGGGTCGACTAAAGCAACTAAATTTACACCTTCATTTTCTAGTGCAATATATTTTTGAGCATGAAAGTTACCTAAATGACCAAATCCTATGACAGCGGCATTTAATTTTTCCATCGTAATAACCTATTTATCTACTGATTCCGTTTTTACTGTTTTTAATAAAATCCACGAAATACCGAACATCATTTTGGTCTGCGTAACGAGACTCTATTTCTTGCAGTGCTTGTTCTTTTTCTAATCCACTTTCAAAATAAATTTTATATGTGTCCATTACTGCACGTAATCGATCACCATCAAAACCTCTTCGCTTTAAGCCAACTAAATTTAATCCTCTTACTTTTGATGGGTCTCCCACTAATGTTACGTAAGGAGCAACATCTTTTCGAATTCCCGTCATACCTCCAATGAAAGCATGCTTACCTACTCGTAAAAATTGAGTGATGCCACACATACCAGAAAGTATCGCCCAGTCCTCTAAGACCACGTGCCCTGAGAGCCCGGTATAGTTGGCCATAATCACATGGTTTCCGATTTCACAATCGTGAGCCACATGACAATACGCCATCACTAAGCAATGATCGCCTATTTTAGTAACACCACCGCCAGTAACAGTGCCTAAGTTAACTGTCACACACTCACGAAATTTATTATTATTGCCAATCACAAGCTTTGTCGGCTCATTTTTATATTTCAAATCTTGCGGTTTTCCACCAATGCAAGAATACGAGCCAATTTCATTTGCTTCCCCAATAGTCGTATGCCCCTCTATACTTGCGTGATGCTCTACGATAGAGTTTTTTCCGATTCGTACATATTCACCGACATAGGCGAAAGGACCAACTTCAACACTTGAGTCTAGCTCTGCTTTAGGATGTACATAGGCCGATGGATGAATGCTCATACTTTTTTCTCTCCTAAAACAACACTTGCCAATAAATCTGTTTCAGCAACCAAAGAACCTTCAATTTCTCCTTTACACTTGAATCCCCATATAGGCCCCTTATGTCTAGTAACTTCACAAGTAATCATCATTGAGTCACCAGGAAAAAATGGTTTTCTAAAGCGTGCATTATCTACCCCAGCTAAGCGCAACTCAAAAGAGCTTTGCACCTTCATATCTTTATCTAAGTCAACCCACGGCAGTACAGCAAAGCTTGCCATTTGTGCCATAGTTTCTATTATCACAACACCAGGAGTAATTGGCATATTTGGAAAATGCCCAACAAAATAGGGTTCATTTATTGTAGCATTTTTGATTCCTTTAACTATGGTTCCGACTTCTTTCATGCTGCCACCTTCTGTAACCGGAACCTTAATTTCTAAAATTTTATCTACGAATAAAAAGGGAAAACGATGAGGCAAATAATTTCTCACCTGCCCTTGATCAAATGGCCCAAATACTTTTTCACTCATTTTTCATTTCCCTTTCTGCAAACATTTTTGGGAGTCTTCCTATAAAAATTTGATTTCGTAAATATTCTCTCCAAGGCATTGCAGGAACCCCTCCCCACTTTGCTTTTGCTGGAATATGAGAAGACACTGCTGAAAAGGCCGCAACTTGAGCGCCCTCACCAATCACTATCTTATTAGCAACGCCTACCATCCCTGCTATTATTGCATTCTCTTTGACTGTTCCACTACCAGCCAAGCCAGTACAACCGCAAATAATTACACCGTCGCCAATCTGGCAATTGTGCCCTATCTGCACCTGATTATCTATAATGCAGCGATCACCTATCTTCGTATCAGAAAAGGTTCCTCTATCAATAGTGGTAGATGCTCCGATTTCTACATCACTACCAATAATCACTCTACCTAGATGATGAATTTTTTCGTGAAACAATTTACCATTTCGAATATCTTGAACGTATCCGAAACCATCAGCACCAATAACTGAATTTGAGTGAATGCGAACTCGATCAGCAATTTTTGTATTTGCGTAAATCACCACTCCATCAAACATACGACAATCGCTGCCCAATTCGACTCCTGCAGAGATCGAAACCCTAGAGCCAAGTACCGTTCTCTCACCAATCACGGCATTTTCTCCAACAACACAAAAAGCCCCTATGCTGACTGACTTTGCTATTTTTGCCGTTGGGTGAATTTGGGCTGTAAGATCAATTTCTCCAGAAGTTTTCTCTGGACTAAAAAACACACTTGCCTTGGCCATAGACAAAAGCGCTTTCTTCGATCTTACTTTAGGAGCTGAGAGATTTTGTGCTTTATCCCAAAATCGTTGATCTACAACAAAAAGCGCCGGTTGAATTTTCTGATCTAAAGCCGCACGCAAGTGTGCTTCAGAGCCTATGAAAAACAAGTCTGAATTGGAACACTGTTCTTCGTGCCCGATACCATCAATAGACAAATCAGAATATTCTGTCCAAGAATCTAATAGGTCCATCAGCGGGGCTAACTGCCCAAAGCTGAGACTATTTTTTCTTGCCATACTGTTTTACAACTTCGTCCGTAATGTCGTCTTGCGCTTGAGCAAAAATCACATTATTTGCACTACCATCGATTACGAGGGTATACCCTTTTTCTTTTGAAATCTTACCAACAATATCTCTAATTTTTTGAATAATTGGTTCTGAAATTTCCATATCTCGCTTCTGAAATTCAGCGGTATTTTTTGCTTCAGACTCTCTCAGTTTTAAAATTTGCCCTTGAATCTCTTCTTCTTTTTTTCTTCTTGTTGCCTCATCCATCACCATGGCTTGCTTACGTAGATCTTCCATAGCGTCTTGAATTTTTTTACCTTCAGCTTGAAGCTTTTGTGTTCTTTGCTCCCACTCTTTACGTAAGGTTTCTTCAGCTTTTTTACCTTCTGGTACAGATTTAATCGCCTCTTGCATATTTATAATCGCAACTCGAGATGGTGGATTCTCAGCGGCAAACACAACGATTGACGCAAAGAATAATGAAGCAATACTTAAAATAATGATCTTTTTCATAATGAAACTCCTATATTTTGCATGAATATAGTGGAGAGACTTGCAGCTGAAAAGTCTTTCTTTCATTCTAAAGAGATGAAATTTAAAAATTTTTTCTTTCTTTCTTGTTTACTCCCTCTATTCACCTATGCCGCACAGGACTATCCCGAAAATGGAAGCTCTGCGCCAGAAGTTAGCTTAGAAGACTATGTTTCTCCTTTTCCTCTGGGATATTCGATTCCACCAACTCAGCCAGATGGGTGGATTGCGCTACCTCAGGGTCGACCGTTTCCCACACTTGCTCCTGACCCCAGAGATTTAAAAATTGCTCTTCGAAAAAATAATAAAGGTGAACTTGAAGCTGATATAGGCGGATACCGCTCACTTGCTGGATGGAAGGGATCTATCAAAAACAAAACTACCATCTTACACACGGGTATCGAAGGAACAGCGTACTTCTTATTACGGCAAGAGGGATCAAAATTTCCCCTTCATAGCTCTGATGGAGTAATTGGTTTGTATGGAGAAGCTATTCGAGGTTTATGGATGTACCAGCTGCGCTTTACCCATTTATCCGCGCACCTAAGTGACGGAATAACAGCTATTAGACAAAGATTTTCTTATACTAGAGAAACTCTTTCTCTTAGATTTGCTAGACAATTAGATAGTTTTCGTGTCTACACAGGCTTACATTATCTGGTTCATACAAAACCTGTTCTTCCAAGAGCCTCTTTGCAGTTAGGATTTTTCTATGTCTCAAAATTTTCTTGGAAAAAAATTCACCCCTACGCCGGTGCTGATCTAAAAATTCGCTCTTCTCAAGAAGGTACAAACCTACACGCCATAGCCGGACTTGCGATACACTCTGATGTAGGAGCTCCACTCGTACGCTTTGGACTAAACTATACCAAGGGCCATGATCTTAGAGGTCAATTTTACTTTGAGAAAACAGAAAAGTGGTCTTTAGGCTTAGACATGGATCTCTAAAGAGTAGATATCTTAAGCAGTCATAATAAATAACCGATAATAAGGCATGAGTGCAGCTCGATTTTTTCGTCTTTTTTTTCTCTTAATATATGCGCTCACACCCTCTCTAACATACACGGAAAATAGTTACGCTAATCCTACCTCATGCCAAGAAGAGTACGCAAATCTCAAAATTGCTCAACAAATAGTAGATACCCTTACCTTTGGTTCAAGAGAGTTCTCCATAGATCGACTAATAGGAAATGAAAAATTTGCGAAATTTCTTCAAGAGAAAAAAATTGTGGAACTCGATGCTCTTTCTATCAATGAGCAAAAAAAAATATTAGAAGAATATGCTGCGTCTGCATTTAGCTCGTATCGCAGCAAAGAGAGCCTAACTAAAATGAGAGCGCTTTCACTTCAAAAGCAATCACGCCTAAGAGGCTCTACTCAAATAAAAGATTTCGCTAGTGCAAGTCGTATAAATACCAAACGAATTTTAGAAAATCTCAAAGTGCCTGATACGCCAGAAATGATCGAACTAAAAAAAATATTTGAAGAAATAGAAACTTTTTTCGTTCATCATACTAATTTCGATATCAATGGCCGAAACTTAGAGGCACCTCTTCTTTCTTCTAGGCAATTAGAAGAAATCGGTCTAGGTCGTGGACTAAATTCACAAAACCACTTTAATAGAGATATCATTCAATCCGACGACAATGTCTTTTTTTTCGTTTCTTTTAAGAAAAAAAGCGTGAATGCATTGGATATGAACTCTAATGATTGGAAATACGGCACAGAGCGAATTTATCTAGATAAGTCTTTTGCTAGAGAAAACGGCTGGATCTCTTATTTTATGATGTACCCAGATCAATTCTTATCTTATTTAAGAAAATATCATCCAGAGTTAATTCCAAAATTAGAAAACGCCATAGAAACCAAACTTTCTATTAAACTTTATGATATTAATCTTAAAACTGCTTTTGCCAATCTTCGAGCAGACCAATGGAATACACTAAACGAAGCAGAGCCCGAACTAGTTAGCAAGCTTCTTGGAAGCCTACATACCATGGACTTTACCGTAGATGATTTTGAGAAAGTATGGAAAGCACAAGCCCTACACAAGCTTTATGAAATTTTGCAATCTGACCCGAAAGAATTTCAAAGAATCTTAAGTGAATTTAAATCTAGCGACCCAGAAATCTCTGTACGCCCACTCGAAAAAGACCACCTCATAGACAGCTTTGAAATGAAAATTCCTGTAGCAATAGAACCGACGAATGTCACATATAAGTCATCTGAAACTTAGTCTAAGTTCTGTAAAGCATGAGCGATGGTATTTTGTCTCTTCACTTGCATCTCATTTACCATGTTTTTTGTGCTGGTTCCTAGTTTCCAGCCTACGACCATAATTAGAATTAAATAAAATAGATAAGCTCTTGTTGTTGTCATAACTGCCTCCTACCTAGAGATATTGCAGTGACAATTCCATAAGTTTATCTTCCTGATTTTTCTAGCCTTCTTATTTTGAGGTACAAAAGCCTATAAAAAAGACCAAGCATTTCAATAGGTAAAAAAAGAGATTGTCTCTAAAGAGAGACGGTATAAGAAGAGTCATTTGCCGCATCACTTAGCTACATATTTAGTTAGCTGTAACCTTTGTTTGGTATTTTTAAAATGGTGGGCCAATCATGAATTGAAACTGGCTTCCCTTGCTCTTATCTTCTTCACGACCAATAGGATAACCCCATTCAAAGCGCAATGGACCAAGAGGAGAAAACCAACGGAATCCCCATCCCCAATCTTGCCGAACTTTCACTCTATTGAATTTATTGAAAGCGTCTCCAAGATCATAAAAGAGTACAAACTTTAAACCCACATCTTTAACTAAAGGATACTCTAACTCAGCCATATAAAAGAATTGGTGAAGACCACCTGTAAGTATCGAGCTGCCTTGAAAGATTGTTGTTGGTCCAACACTGAAAGATGAATAACCTCTCAAATTATTCGGGCCACCAAGATAAAATCTCTCTGCACTCTGAACATCAACTTTTTTATAATCCCAAAGAGTGCCCCCCTCTAGCTTTGTTCTAAAAGTAAGATCACCCCAAATTTTTCGATAAAACCTCATATCTAAAACAGTACGAAGAAACTTTCTGTTTCCACCCAGACCAGCAAACTCTTCTGAAAGTGCTAGGTAGTGACCATCGGTGGTTTCCATTCTATTATTACGCTTATCTTCTGCTGCCGTAACTGTGATGGCAGACTTAGTGCCTTCTTCAAAACTTTTTCTTGATCTAACATAAGGGTCTTCTAGGTCTGGCAATCGCAAACTCTCTAATTGGTAGCCAACCCACAGGCGAGAATAATCCCCAATTGGATGACCTAAGTTAATACCAAAGCCTCTTCTAAACTCAACATATCTCCCTGGGTAATCTGTTTTACTATGGGTAAAAGATCCCCCCATACTCCATAAAGTATCGAAAGCGTAAGGATCAGTAAAAGAGGTAGAGTATGCTCTATTCTTTTTATCCGCAGAGATTTGCGTTTGAAAACGTAAATCTTGACCGCGCCCCATAAAATTCGATTCCGAAACTTGTGCGGTAAAAAAGAATTTCGTTGTAGTTGCATAGCCTGCACCCAACTGAAATTGACCGGTTGGTCTTTCTTTAACATTAATGATCACATCTAATAAATCAGGTCGCCCCATTGGTGACTTAGTTTGAAACTCTACAGATTCAGGTTCAAAGAAACCGAGCCTCTCTACGTTCTCTTTAGAAATTCTCATCCCAGAACCCGAATAAAGCTCTCCTTCACGAATTTTTAATTCTCGACGAATCACCTTATCTCTAGTCTTTGAATTTCCTTTAATGGTAATTCTTCCGAAATTTACCAAAGAACCTTTTTCAAATTCATAATTTGTAGTTACCAATAACTTTTTATCATCTAACTGAATGTCAGGAACAACGTTAACGTTTGCATACCCAAGATCTTGGTATTTTTCTGTTAGCGAAATAATATCCGCATTACGTTTAGAAATAGAAAATACTTCTCCGGTTTTTAACGTTAATGCGTCGTGAAGCTCTTCTTTGGGAAACAGTAAGTCTCCTCCAAAATCAATTTCACCCATTTTATACTGAGGTCCTTCATCGACCTTAATCGTAATAAATACCCATTTTTTATCTTCACTAACAGTAACAATTGGTGGCTCATACCTAAACTTCACATATCCTTCGTTTAGGTACCAATACTGCAAGTACTGAAGATCTGTTTTAAAATCTAATTCTTTGAAATTACCACTGCCGGTTGCCCAAGAGAAAAATCCACCCTCAGAGGTATTGCGTAAAATCCTCTTTAGCTGGTCATCAGAAAAAGCCTGGTTTCCTAAAAAAGTAACTTTTCTAATTTTTACTTTGTCGTATTCGCGAACTCGAAACAATACTTCTACCATTTCGCCGTCTTTGGCAGGTCTAGTAGAGTACGTAACCTTTGCTAGATAGAAACCCTTATCTTCATAGTGTTTAGAAAGTTTACGAACAGACTCTCGAGCCAGGTTCTCGTCAAAGATATCGTAAGTCTTGATTGCTAAAACATTTTTTAAATCATCCGTAGAAATTTCTTCGTTTCCAAAAAAAACGATTCGATAAATTGCTGGTCGCTCTTTTACCGTAAAGCTCAAAGTACCGTTTTGAAAGTTAGCATCGATACCATTAAAGTATCCCATCTTCTGAATGGCTCGAATATCTGCTGCCACTTTTCGCTCATCTAATTCTGTACCTGACTTTGATTGAATCTTCTCTAGAATTGCTTCTTTTTCGATCTTCTTATTACCAACTATATTAACAGCTTGAATTTTTTCAGCAGCATAGAGGTTGGTAGAAAGACCAAGCAATAGAGAAAGAGATAAGTATAGAATAGAATTCGGTAATTTCATCGTCGTTATAGAAGCTCTCCGCTCTTACTTATCTCGAAACTGGAACATGCGCACTAATTGATTCGTACCTAGTAGCGACTGAGCTTGTCAATTGAAACAAATAACGCGAGGTATTTATTTTGTTATTCATAACGCACTATCCAAAACAATCTGCCCATCCTTCATCACCACTTTGCGCGTCATATCTTTAGCCATCTCTTCATCATGAGTAACAAAAAGCACGCTCACGCCCTTGTGCGCACTTAAATGCAAAAATAAATCTTTCACCATATGAGCATTTGCACTGTCTAAGTTTCCCGTAGGTTCATCTGCCAATAAAAGCCTAGGATTCATAACCATAGCCCTAGCCAAAGCCACTCTCTGCTGCTCTCCACCCGATAATTCTGCGGGGCGATGATGCAAGCGATCTTTTAATCCCACTTCTACCAAAAGCTGTTCTGCTCTTTTTCTAAACTCATCTTTGGACGCACCTGCAATTAGCGCGGGCATGAGCACATTTTCTAAAGCAGTAAATTCTTGTAGTAGATAATGAAACTGAAACACAAAGCCAATTTCACGATTTCTGAAATTAGCCAGCTTCTCTCCTCGAAACTGAGAAAGATTTTTTCCCATAAAGTGAATCGATCCACTCGTGGGTGGCTCTAAAGTACCCAAAACATGAAGTAAAGTAGATTTACCAGCACCTGATGATCCAAGAAGCGCAACGGTTTCGCCAACACCTACAGAAAAATTTACTCCTTTAAGCACATCAACGGTTACGCCATTTTTTTCAAAACTTTTAGAAAGCTCTTTACACTCAAGCAAAGCACTACTCATATCGTAACCCTTCGACCGGCGACTCAGATGCAATTGAGTATGCTGGGTATAAGGTTGCTAAAAACGCAACAACTAAGGCACATACTCCAATCAAACCTAAAGTTGATAATTCAACACTTACAGGTAGAAAGGAAATAAAGTACACATCTGCAGGAAGCTTAATGAGTTGCGTATTTGCAAGAAAAAAACAGATTCCTAAACCTAAACAAATCCCTGCTACAACGCCTGCTAACCCAATCAATAAGCCCACAGAGATAAATACATATGAGCTTTTTTTACTCGATAAGCCCATCGCCTTCAAGATAGACATTTCTCTTTTTTTCTCGCTCATCATCATCATTAACGTACTCATAATATTAAAAGCAGCAACTAAAACAATCGCTGTTAGTATGACAAAAATCACCGTTTTTTGTAACTGAATCGCATAGAAAAGATTGCGATTTAGCTCAGTCCAGTCTCTTGCTCTATAGGGATACCCTAGCTCTTTTTGCAACTCTAAAACTAACTGTTTCGATTTAGATGGATCATTCGTCTTAATCTTCACAGCAGATGCCGCTGTTTTAGGAAACTGAAAAAACTCCCGAAGAGTATCAATATGCACCATGGAGTATTTAGAGTCATACTCATACATGCCCGTACTCAAAAGGCCGCTTACAAAAAACTTTTTCGCACGTGGTTGTAATGAGTTTTTTTCAAAATAGGGAGAAATGACTGTAACTGTGTCACCAATTTTAGCACTGAGAGATTCTGCCAAATTCACTCCAAGAATAATCGTAGGCAATTCTGCATTTTCTTCTGTTCTGGGCAATTTTCCTTGAATTAAGTGTTTTTCAATCTCTGTTACTTTCACCACAGTTGCTGGGTCTACTCCTTCAAGCATAGACCCCACTACTCTTGCCTTGTTCGCAAGCATAATTTCACTAAAAACATATGGGCTAATCGACTCTACTCTGCCCTTTGCCACTGTTTCTATACGTTCTTTCAAATCGTTTTCATCTCGTATCAATTGCTTAGACGAATAAAGAACTATATGCGAATGCGCTCCTGTAATGATTTGGCGCAAACTAGATTCGAAGCCTTCCATTACTCCCATAACAGTTGTCAAAGCAGCAACGCCGACACCGACACCAAATAAAGAAATCAAAGCGATAAAAGAAAGAAAATTATTTTTCTTTTTTCCCAATAAAAATCTTTTCGCCAAATGCGGCACTATCGACATAATGAACGACTAACTTTCGGGCCGTAATTGAGGAAACAAAATCACATCTCGAATTGACGCTTGGTCTGTTAGAAACATCACCAAGCGATCAATTCCGATCCCTTGTCCCGCGGCAGGAGGCATTCCATACTCTAATGCTTTGAGAAAATCTTCATCAACTTCACAAGCCTCGTCATCTCCCTGCGCTTTATTTTTCGCCTGCGATTCGAAACGTTCACGCTGGTCAATAGGATCATTAAGTTCTGAAAATGCATTAGCTAGTTCACGTCCAAAAACGAAGAGCTCGAAGCGGTCAGTGACTTCTGGATTTTTCTCATTTCTTCTCGCTAAAAAAGAAACTTCTGCTGGATAATCAGTAATAAAGGTAGGTTGAATTAGCTTCTTCTCAACCGCCGTTTCAAATAAATGCGTAAGGTATGCTCCATGACCCCAATGAGGTTTCCAATTCTTTTTATAGTCTCCTGCTTTTAGCAAAGCCGCCTGAACGCCCTCTATTGTAGATAAAGCCTTATCCGTAATTAAATCTGCATCTAGGCCTGATAGCTTTTGAATGCTTTCTTTTACTGAATATCGCTTCCACGGCTTAGCAAAAGAAATCTTTTCTCCTTGATAGGTAATCTCATTCGAGCCAGTTACCTCTTTCGCTAAACCTTCAATCATATCTTCTGTTAACGCGATCAAATCTTCAAAAGTCGCATACGCCCAGTAGAACTCTAACATGGTGAACTCTGGATTGTGTCGAATGGAAATCCCTTCGTTACGAAAGTTTCTGTTAATTTCAAAAACTTTTTCCATTCCACCAACAAGAAGCCTTTTTAAATAAAGCTCTGGAGCAATTCTCAAGAATAGCTGCATATCTAAAGTATTATGATGAGTAGTAAATGGACGAGCTGCCGCGCCCCCAGCAATCGGGTGCATCATAGGAGTCTCAACTTCGAAGAAATCTCTCTTACTTAAATATTCTCGAATATATTGGATAACCTTACTGCGCACTTTAAACACATCACGAACTTCATCGTTCATAATCAAATCAACATAGCGCATACGATACTTCTGCTCTACATCTGTCAATCCGTGAAACTTTTCAGGTAGCGGTCGCAATGATTTTGTTAAAAGAGAAATTTTATCTGCATGAACAGATAGTTCATTTGTTTTTGTGCGAAACAAATGTCCTTCGACAAAAACAATATCTCCCACATCGAATGTTTTAAAAATAGCAAAAGAATCTGCCCCAATTGCGTCTATGGCGACATAGGACTGTAGCTTACCTTCTCGATCCTTAATTTGTACAAAGGCTGCCTTACCAAAGTGACGAAATGCCATAATTCGCCCTGCATAAGTCACAGAAATTTTTTCAGCCTCTAATTGCTCTTTTGTGTATTCACCCCATTTTTCTCTGATCTCGCGAATGGAGTTCTTTGGCATCAAACCATTACGATAGGGATTAACAGACTGCTCTCGATAAAAATTAAGTTTTTCTCGTCTAGTTTTTTCTTCTTCAGATAGGTGATTCATAATTTGATCATAGTAGCGAAATCAAACCAACGATTCCATAAAATTTCGAGCTTTCCCAAAAAATCGTTCTACAAAAGCCTAAAACTAGGCTGTGTTTTAAGATCGTGCCTGACTAAGTCTTGCAGATTCTTCTGGTGGATTCGGTCTCTCTTGCACCTTCTCTGCATCTAACTCTCTGAGATACTTATATGTATAAATTCCTGTGGTATGTTTATCTGTCCAAACCAAGTTCACTCCATAACGACCAACCGGCAGCGCTTTTTCTAAAGAAACATCTTGAGCTATAGAGTCAGGAGTAATTCTTCTTTTTCCAGAAAATTCATCAACACAAACCGCACAAGGACAATAAAAACGCAAATCTTTGGCATTATAAGTATACTTAAATCCGTCGCTCCAAAAAATAGCTAGTCGATGCGAAGACCCCTCTACTGCTGGCAGACTTTCTACCGCTAGAGGAACAACGTCTTGCTCAGAACCAACACCCTGGGCTTCAACCTGAGAAATAATACTTGCAGCTGCCTGCAAATATGCCTTAGACGAAGCTGATTGTGGATCTTTTAATACGATGGGATACCCTTCATCACAAGAGCGAACAAGAGCAGCATCAATAGGAACCTGCCCCAAAAGTGGAACATTATCTTCCTTAGATAAAGCTTTTGCTCCACCCTCTCCAAAGATAGCACTCATAGAACCACAGTCACCACAAGCAAAACCACTCATAGTTTCTAAAACTCCTAAAATAGGAACACCGACATGCTTAAACATAAGCAGACCTTTTCGCGCAATTTCTACTGCAACTTTTTGTGGTGTTGTTACAACAATCGCTCCCGATATATTAGATTGCTGCGAAAGCGTTAACTGAATATCGCCAGTGCCTGGAGGCAGATCGATGATTAAAAAATCAAGCTCTCCCCACTCTACACCTAAAAGAAACTGTTGAATCATTTTCGTCGCCATAGGAGCACGCCATACTGTTGGCTGATCTCTTTCGATCATAAAACCCATAGAAATCGTTTTTACTCCCTCAACATCTAAAGGAATTAATAAATTTTCTTTTACTTCAGGCTTTGCGTCTAAAGAAAGAAATTTACTCAACATCGTTGCTTGCGATGGTCCGTAAATATCTGCATCTAAAAGACCAACAGAGTATCCTAATTTTTTTAAAGCAAAAGCTAAGTTCACAGACGAGGTGCTTTTTCCTACTCCACCTTTACCCGAACCAACAACAATCACATGGTTCACGCCAGGAACCGCCTGTTGTCCATGAACAACTCGTGGACGAGGCTTAAGTGTTGCGTTTACAAAAACCGCCAAAACACCCTCTATATTTTTCACTGCGTCCACGGCTTTTCTTTTAATCTCATCTTTGTGGTCTTGCGCATGTGATGGAATATAGAGATCAAAACTCACTTTTCCCGCTTGCACTTTGATATTTGCAACCAGCCCTAATGAGACAAAGTCTTTCCCACTTCCAGGGTCTGTAATAACGCGAAGAGCGTCTAGAATTTGTGCAGTTCCAAGCGATTTTGATGTGGCCATTTTATGTGCTCCTTAGGGTTTCACTACCAAAAAAGAACACTTTCTGCGAAGAAATTATAGTTAACCTCTAGTTTTTATACGCCGCAGTAATTTCAAGTTCTTTTCTTGATTAGATTCGAGATTACGGCATAAATTAGTAACTCATTGGCACTTAACAGGGAGTCAATTGACTCATATGAATAAAACGAGAAAAAACAAAACCCTCTCGAAATCCAATACGAAACCTTTATCTGAGTGGATTCTTTTAGCGAATAATGGAGAGAAAAAAATCTCCTCATCTCTAGTAAGAAAATTGCGAGGCAAAAAAATCTTAGCGCTTGATGGATCTGCGAACTTACTTAAAAAAGTAAAAATTACTCCCGCTCTTCTGTTAGGTGATTTTGACTCAATAGAAAAAATAACATTAGATCACTTCAAAAAGAAAAAGACTCTTATTCATAAGAGAACAGACCAAAATAAAACAGATTTTGAAAAAGCTATTTTAGAACTTATTAAACTGAACGTTAAAAAGGCCACAGTTTTCATGGCAAGTGGGGGACGAATCGACCACCAATGGCATCATTATATATTGGCTAAAAAATATCTCCATAAGCTTTTTCTTCAATTTGACTCTGAGATAGAAACCAGCTTTCTCATTAAAAATAAAAAACTAATCTTGTCCGGAAAAAAGGGGCAAAGATGTAGCTTTCTTCCATTTTCTAAATGCCTAATCTCTTCTACAGGACTAAAATATGATATGAAAAAGCAAAGCTATAGTCTCTCTACCGACTCTAGCATTAGTAATCAAATACAGAGAGCAAGGGCGTATATCCACGTTAAGGGCCACGTACTTTGTGTGCTTGAAAAAGAATTGCCTTATTTTATAGAACCCCTAAAATAAATAGATGCGAAATAAAAAAACCTTCGCCCTAGGGCTTATGAGTGGAACAAGTGTTGATTCTATTGATGCTAGCCTTATTCGAATCGGCGATAAACAAGACACATTCGTACTGCATACTGATTTTGCTTATCCAAAACTACTGAAGAGAGAATTACTAGACTTAATCCACGCTCAAGAAGGTGATTTTTATTCGCTGGCAAAAGCACATTATGAAGTAGGAAAAACATTTGCTTTGGCTGCACAAAAAGCACTTAAGCGAGCAAGAGATAAAAAAATTCTTACAAAAAATGATCTCGTCATAATAGGCTCACATGGCCAGACGATTTTTCATGACCCAATAGAGAAAAGAACAACGCAAATCGGAGAACCTAGCTTTTTAACTCAGGATACTGGCTATACCACAGTAAGCGACTTTCGAACTGCAGACACTGTGGCCGGTGGTGACGGAGCTCCTCTATTGCCTCTCTATCATAGACGATTATTTTCTAAGCCGGGGCATGCAGTACATAATTTAGGAGGCATCTCAAATTTTACTTATATTGGTAATAAAGAAATATTTGCCTTAGATACAGGCCCAGCAAATTGCTTAATGGATCTTGCTCTTCAAGAATTACATGCTCACTCTAAGGCTTTTGATCGTGATGGAAAAATCGCTCGATCAGGTAGTATTCATCCACGTCTTTTAAACGAACTTATGAATGACCAAGAAATTCTTGCCTTTCGCAGAAAAAAAGCTCCCAAAAGCACTGGTAGAGAACTTTTCAGTAAAGACTTTTTAGTTCGTTCATTAAAACGCGTAGTTCAAGTAGACTTCGCCGACCTAATTAGAACGCTTGCTGAGTTTACTGTAGTTTTAGCAGTAGAGTCGTACCAAAAAGAAGTTTTGAAAAAAAATCGACCTCTAAAAGAAATTATTTTTACTGGTGGTGGATCAAAAAACTCTTTCCTGCTTGAGCTTTTTTCACAAAAAATAAATGCTCGCATAAAAACAATGGAAGACTACGACCTAAACTCACAATCTATTGAATCACAAGCCTTCGCTTATTTTGCTTGGTGTTGCCTAAACTCAAAGCCGATTAGCCTTGCCTCAACAACTGGGGTAAAAAAAGAAATTGTTTGTGGGAAAATTTCTCCTGGAAAAAACTGGGAGCTCCTTCTGAAATCGCTTTAATGCCTACTCGATATTCTAGAACGTGCTTTCACTTACTGTATCTAAAACAACACACTGTGCATGTGCGCTATAGCATAGTAGACACGTCAAGAGAGGCTTTTCTCAACTTACTTTTATGAAGAAAAATCGTAAACCATTGAATTTATTTTATTTTTTTCATTTTTTGCCTTAAGTTAATTAATCAAGTATTATGGTACATCAATTGCTTCCATATAGGCGTGAACATGAAGTTTCAAAAAACGATCAAAAGCTCCGTATCTATAAGCGGAATTGGGCTGCATAGCGGAAAGCGTGTATCACTCACCCTTTCACCCGCTCGCTCTAATAGTGGGATCCGTTTTCAAAGACTAGACTCTAACCCTTCTGTATCTATAGAAGCCTTAGTGAAAAACGTTCACTCTACAAACTTAGCAACCACGATAGCAAAAGACGGTGTCTCTGTATCAACCATTGAACATCTTATGAGCGCTCTTTGGTCTATGGGTATAGATAATATCCTTTGCCAAGTAGACGGCAGTGAGCTTCCTATCTTAGACGGTAGTGCCCTTCCCTTTGTTCAGTTAATAAAAAAAGCTGGGATTAAAACACAAAGAAGCTTAAAAAAAGTTTTAGTTGTTAAAAAAGAAATCGAAGTAAAGCATGGTGATAAGTGGGCGGTACTAAAGCCCGCAAACGACTTTAAAATTCGCTACACTATCGACTTTCCTCACCCTGTAATTGGAAAACAAACATTTGAATATTCTCAAGCTACAGATTTTGTAAAAGAAATCGCACCCTGCCGCACTTTTGGCTTTTTAAAAGATGTTGAAAAAATGCAAGCCATGGGTCTAGCCTTAGGTGGGTCCCTTCAAAATGCTGTTGTTCTTGATGATGTAAAGGCCCTAAATGAAGAAGGGTTACGCTTCTCTAACGAATTCGTTCGGCATAAAATACTAGATGCTATAGGCGACTTTTCTTTAGTTGGCTATTCAATCTTAGGCTCTGTAGAGTTAAACCGTGCGGGGCACGAACTACAAACAAAGCTCATACATGAGCTTCTTTCTCAAAAAGGCGCGTATGTGATTGTTGCCCCTGAAGAGTCAGAGCAAGAGCAAAGTATCGAACTTACAGAAGCGGCATACGCTTAACCTTATTTTCAGATTTTATTATTGTGAAATTCCCTAGCAAGCAAAAGATCTTTTTTAATTTGCTCTAATAGATCATTCACCGAAGCAAATTTCTTTTCTTCGCGGTGAAATTTATAAAATTTAACCGTAATCTCATCCCCATAAATCTGCTCTTTAAAGTCAAAAATATGTGTCTCTACTTTTAGGGGTGCGGCTCGATCTTCAGAAAGAAAGGTCGGATTTATACCGACATTCGTAATACTCGGTAGCTCTTTTCCGTCCCACAAAACTTTGGTGAAATATACACCCAGCGCAGGATACTTTCTTTCTTCAATCAGCAAGTTCGCCGTGGGAATTCCTATCCCGGTTCCCCTACCCTCACCTCGCCAAACAAACCCTTTTAAAGACATTTCTCTTCCAAGTAAACGATTCACAGACTGCATGCTGCCTTCGCTCAAATACTTTCGAATAAGAGAACTCGATACAATTTCTCCCTCTATTTTTAACGGTGGAACAACCTCTAGATCGAGCCCTCTTGTATCAGCTAGCTTCTTCATCACATCAAGAGAACCAGAGCGTTCTTTTCCAAACGCAAAATCATATCCAAGAATTAACGATTTAGCCCCCAAGCCCGCGATTAAGTACTTATCGATAAAGTCTTCTGGGCTAATATTGCTAAACTCGCGGCTAAATGGCTCTTCTACTACAGTTTGAATTCCCGCAGCTTGAATCAACTCAATCTTCTCATCGTAAGTAGTTAGCAAAAAAGGCTCAGCCGATGGCCGCAAAACAAAATTTGGATGTGGTCGAAATGTAACCGCAACTGACCCTGCAGATGTTCTTTGTGCTTTTTGAACAATTTTAGAGAAAACCTCTTGATGCCCTAAGTGCACGCCATCGAAATTTCCAATGGTAACAACTGAATTTTTAGGTCGATTTTCTAGTTTTCCTATACCCTTGTAAACCTTCATCTAACGTGGGATACCACAAATAATGCTAACTAGAAAAGTAGTTCTACGAGCCATTTTGTGTACTGTACTAGGTTTGTTGCCACTTCCTGATTTAGAGACCTCGTTTTACGACTGGAAGCTGCGCTTTACCTCTTCGTTTTTCACAAAACCGGTCTCTGATTTAGTAATTTTAGAAGTATCTAGAGATGACTTTGATTTACTTAAATCCCAAGCGATTCAAAACCAAGCTTTACCAAGCGAAAACTCTATTTGGAGAGCCAAATACGAGAATTTGAGAGCACAGTTTTTATGGGATGATGGAGCCTATAAGTATCTTTTAGAAAAGCTTTTATCTTTTCAACCTAATCGCATTCTTATCACCTTCTTTTTTGGTGAAAACCTAGTCGTACTTAAAGACAATCCGCATTTACAGAAATTAGTACGAGACAAACGAATCATTTGGTCCAGCCAATTTGATATAGATCAAAAACTACTAAAACCTGCACCAGAGCTCACAGGAACAGAGAATTATGGATTTTCAAATTTTCATCCTGACCCAGATGGCATTATCCGTTCTGCCTACTTAGTCTATAGAAATCATATTTCAATAGCCTATCGTAGTTTATTTGATAATCCGCAAGTTACTGATTGGCGTGTTCCGCTTGGGAGTAAAACCTCTATTTTTTTTAATGGCCCTGCAGGAACCTATCGATCTTGCAGTCTAAGAGAACTACTCATAGATCAATGTGGAGACTTAAATAAAAAAACAATTATTGTTTCTCCCACTAGTAAAATTGTTGCGGGTGCTAGCCTATACCAAAGTCCTTTGGGCTATTTAAGTCGAGGTGAAATTTTAGCGAATATTATCGATACTGTTCGCTACAATGCTAATTTAGTGACAATTGCTCGCCCTTATTTTGTGCCTCTCATATTTTTCTATGCACTTTTTTTGTCGATTTTATTTTCTTCACGAAAATTTTCTAGAAAGATGATAGGTGCCGTAGCCAGTCTTTTGCTGATTACTGTCAGCTCTATTCTTCTCTTTGCATACAGTAAACTTCAACTTCCTCTTGTGCCTATTTACTTAACTTTTATTTCAAGTGTTGTTCTCTATTTTTGGGTTTATTATAACCTTGAAGAATCCAAACGATGGAAAGCTGAAAAACAGACTCAATATTTGCAAGAAATTGACGAATTAAAATCAAACTTCATGTCACTCATGAGTCATGATCTCAAAACACCAATAGCGAAAGTTCAGGCTCTCACTGAAAGATTAAAACGTTATCCAGAGCTGAGGTCAGAGCAAAGAGAAATCGTTGAATCAATTGAAAAAAGTAATAATGAACTTAGCGAATACATTTTAAGTATTTTAAATTTTCAACGCATCGAGAACCAAGAGCTACGCCTTCATAAAAAAAGCCACGACATAAATGTTCTTATCGAAGAAGTAGTTAAGAGGCTACAACCTTTAGCAGAAGAAAAGTCGATTTCTATTGAACTTGATCTTGAGCCCATGTTTTCACTAGAATTCGATGAACAATTGATTCGTCAGGTACTTAACAATCTTATAGACAACTCTATTAAATATAATGAAAAAGGTATTTCCGTTATTATTCGCTCTAGAGACTTAGAATCTAAAATTCAAGTTTCCATAGAAGACAATGGTGTAGGAATTGAGCCTGAGCAACTGCCTCATCTTTTTCAAAAATTTTCTCGCAAAGAAAAAACAACTTCTGAACGAGTAAAGGGAACAGGTCTAGGTCTTTATTTAGCGAAATACTTTATCGAACTACATGGGGGCGAAATTTCTGCCCAATCTACACCTGGTGAGAAAACTCTCTTTTCGTTTACGATTCCTATATCAGAAGAGCAAAGCTAGGCTTTAGAACCAAACCGTAGTTTAAATAATTGATAACTACCTAAATTTATGGATATTTTCAAATAATGCGATGCAATATATAAATTGACTTTTTCTACTTAGTTTTCTATAAGATAGCTCTACTATGGAAAAAACTGAGCCAAAGATCTTAATTGCCGATGACGAAAAAGATTTAAGAGAAAGTATTTCTGCGGCCCTTGAACATATGGGCTTTTCAACTGCTATTGCAGCCGATGGCCAAGAGGCTATTGATAAAGTTAAAGAAGGTGATTTCTCTATCGCAATTCTAGATGTGAATATGCCTCGCGTGGATGGATTAAATGCGCTTAAGGCAATTAAAGAAATCGACCCGTCTATTCTGGTTCTCATGATTACAGCACATGGAAATGTAAGCGATGCTGTGAACGCACTTAAAGAAGGTGCCTACAACTATATTGAAAAGCCTGTTAAGGAATCTCACTTAAAAGAACTCGTTCAGAGAGCAAGTCAGACTCACCAAGCAGTTGTTGACGTTTCGTTTTCTTCTCCTACATTGACATTAGAAAATGGGAAAGAATTTGTTGGCAACTCTCGACAAATGAAAAGCGTTTTCTTATTGATTCAACGCCTAGCAAACGTAGCTACCTCTGTATTAATTCGTGGAGAAAATGGAACTGGTAAAGAACTAGTAGCCTCTGCCATTCACCATTATGGGCCACGTAAAGATAAACGATTTGTAGCTGTAAATTGTGGCGCTATTCCTGAAAATCTTATGGAGAGTGAGCTCTTTGGTCATGAAAAAGGAGCCTTTACGGGTGCGCAATCTAGGCATATTGGAAAGTTTCAATATGCCGAAGGCGGAACTCTTTTTTTAGATGAAGTTGGCGAGCTTTCACAGAGCATGCAAGTGAAGTTACTTCGTGTATTGCAAGAAAGAACATTTAGTCCCATAGGCTCTAATAGAGAAATCAAATGTGATGTAAGAATTATCGCAGCCACGAATAGAGACTTAGAGGCTATGATTGCAAAAGGAACTTTTCGTCAAGATCTTTATTATCGCTTAAATGTAATGCCCATCTTCTTGCCTCCTCTAAGAGATCGAAAAGAAGATATTGCTATTTTAGCTACGAACTTTATTCGCAAATTTAACAAATTACATAATCGTTCTATTCAAGGCATTTCAGATTCAGCCTTAAGCCGCTTACGCTCTTATGAATGGCCAGGCAATATTCGAGAATTAGAAAATGCTATTGAAAGCTCTTTTGTATTAGAGCTAGGTGATAAGATTCAACTTCAATCACTGCCTTCTTCGGTCAGTGGTATTGAGTACGATTCCCCTCTTGGCGCTATGGACTCAACAGAAGAAAATCTGACGTCAGACGAGCTTGGAAGCGATTTAAATGTGGCGGGAATCGACTTTCAGATTGAGAAAGAAGAGTTCGAAAGACAGTTTATTATAAATGCGCTTAAGCGTTTTAATGGAAAAATCAATCAAACCGTTGCTCATGCAAATATTCCAAAAAACACCCTTTTAAGAAAAATTAAAAAATATGATATTAAGCCCTCTGAGTATGGTCGATCTGATGCTGATCAGGACGATGAAATGATTCCCGACGAGACTCTTTAATACCCATATTTTATCAATGCCGACTTTACCTTGAGAAAACAAGAAATGCTCCAAAAGAGTAAGGCGACTAGTGAAGCGTGCATCTAGCACGCTGGAACGAGCGACGAGAAGTGAACGCAGCTATTTGTTTCGATTATAAACATGGAGGGTTTGTAAAATTGCTCTAGATCGCGGCGACGAACTAATCTTTACCGTGAGCCGTCCTAGTGGACGGCGGAACGGAAAGTTAGTTCGCCAACAAAGAGCTAGACAATTTTACGAAGCCGACTTTAAGTCTGGAGGCATTGAGAAATTAGGCTATAGCAAGGAAGTTATCGATGGACAAACGTGAAGCGCCCTAGTGGGCGCTGGAACGGAGTCCGAGATAACTAACGAAGAAAGAGTCAATTTATCGATGCAGACTGTATAGGGAGAAGGTAAGAAATGGCTCAAGAGCAAGGCGACGAACGAGGAGAGTCGTGAAGCGTGCATCTAGCACGCTGGAACGAGCGACGAGAAGTGAACGCAGCTATTGAACATTTATTGCCTTCTCTAAAAGCAGAAGAGCATTTCGCGGTATTTGGGTAGAGGCCAATACCCATTACCCACCATCACTTCGATTTTATCGCAAGCATCTCGTAGTTCTAACATTGCTGGTAAAACTTTTTTAGCCTGTGCTTCTGCTTTTTTGTATTCGCTATCTAAGGTATTTGCGGCAACTTGTAATTCTTCGAAGGATTTTCTCTTTTTTGCGATATCACTATAAGCATCGAGAATTTTTTTAATTAATTGCTCTGTCGGACTTTTTTCAAACCCTGCTTCTCTCTGGCGAATCAATGCTTCTGATAAATCAGAAATATATGAATTTACTGCTGGCGTAATATAGGTATCTACAAGAGTTTTCATTACTTCTGTCTCAATATCTACTTTTTTCACATATCGCTCTAACTGAACATGGTGACGGCTAGCCAATTCTTCTTCTGTTAGGATTTTTAACTTAGTAAACAAATTTTTTGTAGACGCTAAAGTAAAAGCATCTAACGCTTCAGGAGTATCGCGATAGTGGGTAAGACCTCTTCTTTCAGCTTCAACAATCCATTCTGCACTATAACCATTACCCTCAAAGCGAATTTGAGAATGTTTTTGCACAACTTCACGAATCACTTCCATAGCAGCAAGAGACATTTCTTTACCAGATTTCATTTTCTGAGAAATCTCTGCTGTAATTTCTGCCATCGACTCAGCAACTGCTGCATTCAAGCAAGTAATAGGCAATGAACAGCTTGCTGACGAACCTACTGCTCGGAATTCAAATTTATTTCCGGTAAATGCAAAT
Organism: Oligoflexia bacterium; assembly: GCA_023954355.1. Lineage (GTDB taxonomy): Bacteria > Bdellovibrionota > UBA1018 > CAIPTA01 > CAIPTA01 > JAMLID01. Next base: position 67,934 of record JAMLID010000003.1, read on the forward strand.
GGAGATGTTCTATTTCTATCAGTATTATCTTTGGTAAGTAAAGGAAGCTTTGAAACACCTAAATTAATCATAGCTCTTTCTGCGTTCTCAATCGCTTCACCACTCTTAATTTTATCCATAATCATATTGAGCTGATCACCTAAGAAAATACTCATAATAGCTGGGGGGGCTTCATTTGCCCCTAATCGGTGATCATTACCTACGCTAGCAATTGAAGCCCTTAATAAACCGTTGTGACTATGCACTCCTTTTAAAATAGAAGCCAAGATCACCAAGAAGCGTAAATTTTCATGTGGCGTTGCTCCTGGCTCTAAGAGGTTTTCTCCTGAATCAGTACTCATAGACCAGTTGTTGTGTTTTCCTGAACCGTTGATTCCTGCAAAAGGTTTTTCGTGAAGCACAAGCACAAACTCATGTCTTCTTGCTACTTTTGTTAGCATTTCCATAATCAAATGGTTGTGATCAACAGATACGTTAGCGTCTTCGAAAATAGGAGCAATTTCAAATTGCGCTGGTGCCACTTCATTATGTCGAGTTTTTGCTGGCACTCCCAATCGATATAACTCAAATTCTACTTCTTGCATGAAAGCCGTTACACGTGAAGGAATCGAGCCAAAGTAGTGATCCTCTAATTCTTGACCCTTTGGTGGCCTTGCGCCTTGCAAAGTTCTACCCGCCAAAATTAAATCAGGACGTAACCCAAAATACGTTCTATCAATTAAAAAGTATTCTTGTTCAACACCAAGAGTAGCTGTCACTCTTTTTACATCTTTAGAACCTAAAAGCTTTAATAATTCGCAAGCATTTGTTGAAAGTGCTTCGATAGATCGCAAAAGCGGTGTTTTCTCATCTAGTGCATGACCATGATAACTTACAAAGGCTGAGGGAATACATAATGTACGGCCATTCGTTGATGTCATCATAAACATGGGGCTTGTAGGATCCCAAGCGGTATATCCTCTTGCTTCGAAAGTTGTACGAATTCCACCTGATGGAAAACTAGATGCGTCTGGCTCAGATTGAATTAACTGAGAACCAGAAAATTTTTCTATGGTGCTACCATCGTCATTAAAAGAAATAAAAGCATCATGTTTTTCTGCAGTCGTACCCGTCATAGGTTGAAACCAATGGCAAAAATGCGTGATTCCCATTTCCATTGCCCAGTTACGAACGGCCTTTGCAATTTTATCTGCTAAATCTTTTTCTAAGGGTTTTCCTAAAGAAGTAAGTTCGATAAATTTTTCATAATCCGCCTTTGAAATCGCTGATTTAATCTCTTTTACACCAAACGTATACTGTCCAAAATAATCAGACACAGAAAGTGATCGACCTAAATCATCTTTCGGTACATCGAACTTTCTTGGTTGGCGGCTAATGGCTTTTTCTATGGCGGCGAATCTTGCTTGGGTCTCGACTGTTTGATTAGGCATGGCATCTCCTTTTTTACTTCCCTGCTGAAGATACCATTTATTTTTAAAAGGTGTTAGCCGGCAAACCTATCTAAGGAAATTTTTTATGCGGAAGTCCCGCAGCTACCCACTCAGAAAAACCGCCTACATTTTCTGTATCGTAGCCTTCCATTTTTAAGAACTCAGCCACACGGCCTGAGCGATTACCTGACCTACAGTAAAGAAAAATTCGAATGTTTTTAGGATGCGCTGCTTTGAACTTCTCCCAACAACTATTCGACTCACAAAGTTGAGACATGGGTAAAAATTGAGCCCCTTCCACAATTCCCGACTCGATCACTTCTTCTTCTTCTCGGACATCAATTAAAACAGCATTTTTTGCTAAAACTTCTTTATAGGCTTCTTTTAGATCCAAGACACGTCCTCCCATAGCAGATATTACATATCTTATATAAGATTCAGCGAATCAAAAAACTTAAAAGAATATGATCGAAGGCCTTCTCTCTAGAAAAGGCCCTATTTTTAGTTTCCAGCAACTGATGGAGTAAAGCTAAACGGATAAGAGACTTCTACTATTCCCCCACCTACAGGCTCAGGAAAAACAATCTTTTTCAAGATTCCTGTTAAACATCTCTCTACATTAGCGTTTCCAATATCAGAAGATTTAACACCAGCAACACTAACTCTACCCGAGCCTGAGATCACAAACTGGGTGAGAATTCTACCCTTTAGATTTGGAGATGAATTGAGCTCTTTTACATAGCAATATCGAATTTGCGGCATATGTCTTCTAATAATTTCATCAATGAGTCCCTTATCTAGGCCTCCCATGATGATTGTCTCAGACGCATTACCTACTTCTACGTTAGGTCTGCCTCCTCCGACACCAGTTCCGGCTAGGTTTCCTCCACTGCCAATGGCTCCTACTCCACTACCTTTTTCACCATCACCAATGCCTTTGGTTCCCAGACCTTCAACCGTTGCAGAGGTACCACCCCCACCAGTTCCTGATCCTAGATTACCTAAACCACCATTTCCTTCGGTAGTGAAAGCACCATATCCCCTCAGTCTTTGCCCTGCAGAACTTGCACCCTTACCTGCAGCCGCAAGATTTTTATTGATGTTTCCACCAATATCACTGAATAGAGCTTCTACGTTTCCACTTCCTTGAACCGCACTTTTCGCATTTGTAGGTGCGCTTGGGCTTCCCTTAGAGGCATACATCCCACGAGCAGCTTTGGGTTTATTCGGCTCTCCCTTACGGCCTTCCGTTCCTTTGGCTCTTGCACCTTCGCCTTCATCCCCACCAGCTGCTTTTGCAGGTTTTCCTTTTACTTGGTTAACTGCTTGCACTGGCTTTTCTGTTGGCTTTGTCTTCACTGGCTGAGGCTTAACTGCCGGCTTTACTTCTTTTGGAAGCTCCTTAGGAGGAGGCGGCAGCTTCTTAGGTGGAGGCGGAGGAGGAGGCGGCTTCTTCTCAGGCTCTACCTTCGGCTCAGGTGGCTTCGGCTGCGGCGGCTGTTTCACCGGCGGAGGCGGAGTCACAGGTTTAAAAATAATATTTGCTACCCTTGGCGGCAGCTCTTCAGTTTCTAATTCTTCTGCTGGCTGCACTACTGAAAGCAAAGAAACAATGGCTGCAGTCATAAGAAGTGAAGTAATCCAAATTTTAAAATAAAAAGGATCTCTTTCTAAAATTCTTTGTGGCTTTAAATGTGGAGGAACAGGAGTAAAACTTACAAAAAAAGTAATCCCCCTAAAGGTAATTTTAGCTAAGTCATTCTGCTGAAGCGCAATCGTATTGCTTCCGTAATCTTCAATAGGAATCACTCTTTTTCCTGTACGAATGACTCCCGTCATATCGCCAGTGCAGTGAAGAGTTACGCCGTTAGAGAAACTGACAAAAGAAAAGTCAGAATGCATTCCGGGAACTAAAAATGTAGCTTTTTGTCCCTCGCCTAAAGTTACATCTTCTTTATCAACAAAGTGTTTTACATCAAGGATTACGTCGCCCCAATGCATGACAACTTGAAGCGCTTGCTCGCCTGCAGAAGGATAATCGAAAATTTGAATAACGTTTCTCTCGTCTTCTAAAATGAGTGGCTTAAAATCTTCTTGCGCATCAAAAAATAGTTTTCTGCCACTAGAGCTTGTTTTAACAATCTCTTTAGGAATCTGCTTTTGCGCTTCTTGCATCGGTACTTTTTTGAACGTGATAGTAGCAAAACCGACTTTTAACTCATCTCCGTCTTTTAGCTCTGAAACAAGAGTTTTTCGATCATTTAAAAATACTCCAGTTTCACTGGCCATATCGTAAACCTGAACAAGACCGGTCTCATCCATCTCTACGACCGCATGGACGTTAGAAACCGCATTTTGCTGAATCCGAATATCGCTTGATAGCGCACTACCAATCACGACCCTCTTCTTATTTACTTTATATGTTTTCTTGGACTCTTCTTTTCCTACGCCAACAATGACATTAAAAACGAGTACCCAATCAGAAACACCTACTTCGATTGACTGCTCTTGGCTCTTCTGACCTATTTGTTTATCGTCCATGGTTTCCTCCAAATTCACTCAATTAAGAGTGAATCTCGTATCAATTCCTTATGAAAATTCGGTCTTAACTTTAATAGACTTCCAAACTGCTTATCTGGAGGGCTTACTACGTACACCCCTTCAGGATTATTTCCAGAACCTTCAACCACAGCATCATCAAAAGAGACCGTGGTTTTTTTACGGTAAATAATTGTAGGTTTTCCGTTAGCACTAGATTTAGTGGTAATGGTATCTTCAATTACCTGGTCTAAGTCATCGTCTGAAATATCCATAGCGAAACAAGGTAAGACGATAAAATAAAACAATACTACTAAAATGATTTTCATTTTTCCCCCTTGCCGGCCCAGTGATCCAAAACAATTTTAGCGTATGGATTCGAAGAAATTGAATCTAACTGAGACTTCGCAGCCGATTTATCACCTTTAGCTAAAGCAAGAGTTGCTTTGGCAAATTTTCCGTCATCTCCAGGAATATCATCAATAATTCCTGCATTTACCTGAGAGACCCTACCCATAGCTAAGTTAGAAAGAGAAAGACCTCTCTTAATTTCCTGGTCATTAGGTGCACGTACTTCTAATTGACGATACGCCAAATTAGCATGCCTCCATAAACCACTAGCCATCTGAATTCTTGCAGAATTTTTCTTAGACGGTAAAAAGAACTCATCCACAGCAAGTGCTGATTTAAATCCAGCATAAGCACTTACTATGTCACCCGATCGACCTTTTAAATAAGCAAGATTGTTAATTGCAGGAGCAAACTTCTTATTTTTCTGTATAGCATACAAATAAAAAATCTCTGCCAATTCAGCTTCACCTCTAGCTAAGTGCCAATTACCTATACTAAGCCATGCATTTAAGTCTGTTTGGTTTGCACGAAGAGCATTGCGTTTTGAATCCAACTCATCTTGCGATCTAGGAATCGCACCAGCAATCCAGTCTGTAGGATTTTTCCAATCCAAAGACTGAACCAAAGGTAAACGATCTGGCTTTGCCGACTCAAGAGTATAAAGTAAATACGTATTAGCCATCACTGAACCTACAACTTGTAACTGCTCACCTTTTTGTAAGGCTGTCTCTAATGTTTCACTCACCTTTACATAAACAGGTTTAGCTACATTCACTAATTGAGCTTTAAATTTTGCTTTGTCCTCTGGGCTAAAGTCAGAAGGTATAGGTGCTGACTCTAGGCTTTGAGCAAAAGTCTTATAAGCCAATGCCATTCTCTTAAATGCTTCTACCCCCCAAGTACCATCACCGAAATCCATGACCTCTATATAGCCTTTATTTAATCTTTCAAGAGCTGCAAGTTTCGCATTGATATCATCCTTTAATCTTTTTTCTGGGAGACGAAGAGGTGAGTTTTCAAACGCTTCTTCTAAAGGTCTTAATAACTCTAATCTTGCTCTTGCACCATAACCAAGCTCTTCTGCTGAAGCTTGTTTACCTTGAGCTTTCACTTTTGAAATAGCAGTTCGATAGTAGGATTGAGCTTTTTCTTCTTCTTTTAATGTTAAGTATAGGGCAGCAGATTCCATGGTTGCTCCCACTGTATGATCACCCTTAGGAAATACCGCAATATACTTCTGATATGCTTTAATAGCTTCAGTAGGATTATCTTCTTGAAGCTTTTTAGCAGTATCAAATAAAAATTCACCTGCAATACTCAAAGCCGCTACAATACCTTGGTTGGCCGCATCTACAATTAATTTATAATCGTTTGCGGCTTCTTCAGAATCTTTAATTGCTGTACGTAAAAGGGCAGCCGAGCGAATTGCTTCTAAAGCTTCTTCTTGTGATGACTTGGATAGTTTTTTTAGATTTTTTTGATAGTTATTATAAAATTGCTCGTATACCCCAGCCGCTTGCGCATATTTTCCTGATAAAAATAATTCATTTCCATAGCCGATAATATTTTTCTCGATCGATTTATTTCCCGGCTTAGAAGCAAGCATTTGAAAATAAACTCTTAGCTCATTCTCACGATCGCCTGCTTTTTCATAGCTTACAGCTGCATTGTTTAATGCTTTTTCTCTAACCTCTGCGTCACGTGAATCTTTTGCTAATTTTTCATATGCAGATGCTGCTGAAGCAAAGTCTTGATTTTGCTCCACCCCTTTAACTTTTTGAAATTGAGCTCTTGATACAATTGACTCTAACTTTTTCTTAAACTCTCCGTTCTTATCTCTTGAGAGAAGTGGTTTATTTTGTAAAAAATTAGAAGCTAAAGATTCTGCTTCGGCATAGTTTTTCTTTTCCTCTGCTTCTTTTAATAAAGTGCTTGCTGCATCCCATGCCTGAGTAGTTCTTGGATACTTTTCAATAATTTTATGCAATCTAGGCTTGGCCTCAGCATCGCGACCAGATGTTACTAAAATACCGGCAGCTCTTGCTTCGTACTGAGGAGCGTTTTTGTCATCTGGATATTGAGAAACATAAGTGTCAATTGCAGCGATGACTTGATCACCATCTTCTTGAGATAGCTTTTTGTTCTTACCTTTTTGATTAAAATAAGAGTCAATCGAATAAACCATCGCAGCGGCAGAATCTTTTCCGTATTTTGCGTACGATTTTTCAGATTTTGACAGCTCCATAATTTCTTTATGAATAGCAGCTGCCTGTTTGTGCTGACCCAGCTGAGAATATACATCTGCTAAATAGTAACGAATCTCAGCACTATCTTCTGCGTCTATCTTTGCAGCAAAGGCACTCAAATAGAGAGAATACAATTGCTCTGCTCTTTGAAAGGCAGCTTTAGGGTTCTTTGATTGGTTGCCCTCTTTATGCGCTAGAGTTGCAGCTTTACGAACCTGTGTCTTTAAAATTTCTACTTTTTCTGCATCTGGAGATTCAGCGTTGGTAACAAACTCAGCTGTCATAGATCTTAAAAGTGCTGCTTGCCTTGTTCTATCACCTTTTGTTGTTGCTACGTTTAAACTGTTGACCATAATTTCAAAACGCTGCTCTTGTCCCTGTTTTGCAGCTTCGCCACCCATATCAAGTAATTGCTTATTAATAGAAAGGGCATCGCTATAACGACCCTGCTTTTGATAGTTTTCAGCAAGCTTTCTTAAATGAAGTACTCCTTCTTCTTCTCCAAATAGACCAACAAAAAATTCTCCAGCTTGTTTTGAGTTTCCGCCTTCGGTGTAAAACATAGCCAAAGACTCGCCTGCATCTCTTTGAAGAGCAAGACCAGCTCTTGCTGCTTCTGCATTGTCTTTACCTGTCTCTATCGCTTCTTGCATTGAGCTAACCGCACCTTTGTACTCTCTTAACTTAAACTTACTCCAAGCTAACCCGTACAATATTCTAGGTCGTGCAGGTGTCTCACCTCTAGACAAGGCTCTTTCGTAATAGCTTTTGCTCAAACGAAAATCTCTTTTTGAAAAAGTATAATCTCCCATATAGCGATAGGCTTCTGAAGCAAACTTGCTATTTGGTTTTTCTTTCACTAAATTTTGGAAATTTTTAACGGCTTCGTTTTTATTACCTAACTCCCACTGATTAAAAGCAAGGTAATAATAAACCTCATCAATACGTTCATATTTGCCTTTTTGTTGAGGAATTTTTCCCAAAACATCTACGGCTTTTTTTAACCAAGTTTTAGAAACAGAGCTATCTAACACAGGCTTCTTCGTATATTTTTGTTTATTCAATGGAAGCTGAAGATAGCCATCCATTTTTTTAGACCAAATTTCATTTTCCTTAAAGAAAAAGAGTCTATATTTTTCTGTATACAATTCAGCCAAACGAAGCATTAAATCTGGTTTTTGTTCTCTTGGGGCAGCTCTAGACAAAACCAATTGAAGTTGTTTAATTTCAGCATCTCTATACTGATCGATTCTTGCATCTTGCGGACTAAATACTTTTGCAAACTCCTGTGAAGAATAAGCATAGACCACAGCGGGTGATCCAACCGCTAATAGTGCAAAAACGAAAAATGTCTGTTTAGGAAGTTTTCGCATCTCTTAGTTCCCCTTTAATAACACTCTGGTCTCAACGCAAACACATAATCTCCTAGCTCATCTGCCCAGAACTCGCCGTTAAATTGCCAAAAATATTGATCATTTCTAGTGTAGGGCTTACCTAAAGAGCCCCTCTTCTTATTACCCCAGACATCTTCACCAACGTTCACATTTACAGCGAGTCTTTCTACTTGTGATCTTGCACGACGAAGCATTTCTAATTTAACAATATCAATAGTACTCACATTCGCAATTAAGCTTTTATATTCAGTTGCCAATCGATCGCGGATAAAAATACCACCAAGCTCTTGTGATGTCTGCCAGCGCCAATTTAAAACCTCTCGTAAAAACCCACCAAGACCTCTGCGTCCAGCGTTACCTAAACTAGAAAGGTACTCTAATTCTTTACGAATTTTGTTTCCTGACTGCGCTAAATCTACAAAATATGGTGAACGAACAAATCTACTCATCACCTGGTGCATAGGATTCTCACTATATACAGAGCGATTCATCGCCTCTACTCCTCTTTGAAAGAGTCTAACAAGGCCTCGGAGTGAGCCTCCAGCCGCTTCATCAAGCATCGCTTTCATTTGCTGCCCAACAGCTCCATACTTTTTCATAAAAGCATCTGATTCTTTTTCTACATCATCATAAAGACACATCTGCAGATAACTAATCGCTCTAAGCATTTCGATTTCAGAGTCGTGAAACCAAGACAATCCAGGTGCCTTATAAGAAACTAATCTACCTAATGCTCTATTGTAATCACCTCTAGCGATAGAATTCCACGCTCTCTCGTACTGAATTTGTGGCCAAACAAACGATTTGATTTCTACTCTTTCATACCAGTTTTCTGCTTCGTTGTAATTTTTGCCCTGATAATAGCCTCTAGCGATTCCAGCCAAGCATCGATTTTTTAGCTCATAAGCTTCTTGCTTGGTTTGGCTACCTCGATAAGAACCAGATTCTGCGTTGTTTGCACATGCTTTAAAGTCATTAATACCAGACTCTACTGCACCAACCATTAAATATGCAGTTCCTCTTAAAAAAAGTGCGGCAGGATATTTCACAAATGTAGAGTTCATATCAGTTACTGCACGTATAACGTCATGAGGTCTTTGCTGGTGTAAATGATCTTGAGCAATGAAATATAGAAAATAGTCTCTTCCTTCTCTGGGATACTGATCTTCTTTTGTATATTTAAGAGCGTATTTTTTAAAAAGAACCCCACCCACATTATCTACAAGCTGCCTTGTACCTCTTAGAGCCATGCGAATCGTTCCATCATCACCATCACTAATAGCTTTTAAGAAAAAATACGCTGCTGATTGATACATTTTTTGACCAATTAAGGCATTACTAATATAAGCATAAGCCATTCCTCTATTACCTGGAGTCTCGGCTCTTTGAAGTGCCTGAAAGTAATATCTGGCTGCTTGAAAGTATTGAGCGCGTCTTTCAAATTTCATACCTTCTCTTAAATAATCTTGAGAAGTGTACGCAGCAAAAGCACTGCTACTTAGACTAAGTAGTAAAAATAAAGATAATATTCCCTTCATCTGCCCTCCGTGGCCTAAAAGGTGTAACTGAGTCCCAGTGTTACATAATGGTTATCGTATGTTTCTTCTGTAGCACCCAAGGCTGTGGTAAAATTACCATTTAGCCCAGTAGGTGCTTTATAAAACATCGCTAGATAATCTAATCTAGCCGCAAAATTTCTCGTAATAAAAAACTTCTGCCCAGTTCCCCAATGAAAAGAGAAATGAGAAGACTCTTGAATTCTAGGATTACCTGTACTGCTAGTATTTAAATCAATTTCAGTCGATGCTTGACCAACCCCTAGCTCAAAGTGCCAATCAATATATAAGATTTGATTGAAGATATTAATTTTTCCATAAAACGGTAACCAAACAATCGAGCCTCCGTAAAAACTCTGCACGTCTCTAACCGCTGGAACTACTGAGCTCACTGTTTTAAGTGCAACGAAATTATCGTTTTCACTATTTGAATTAAATCCCGCTAAGGCCGACACTGCCCATGTTTCATTAATATAGAAAAATGCGCGAGGAAGAAAAATTCTTCTCTTTCTATAGGGCTCACCGATTCCCACACCGCCACTCAGCGCAAGCTCTAGGCGACCCTTTTTTAAATACTTTCTATTTTGTACAACGTAAATTTTCTTATCTGGATCTAACCAAGAAAAGTCATATTCATCAGGTGTTCCTGTCGAATAATCATCATCGGCCGCATGCGCAGCAGACATAAAGTTAGCTATAACTAAAAAAAAGGTTACGACTTTCCACAACATATTTTCCCCCATCCATGGTGGTTGCAGCATCAGCTAAGAAAATCGTAACACAAAATTTCTTCCAACATTACAACGGTCTACATACGGACAAGAAAAACATGCATTTTGTCCTTCCACAGATAGGCGCAACGCAGCATTACTACCATTTAGTAGCGTGTAATTTTCATCCATTTTCTTCAAAAGATCTCGTAAATCGTCCTCAAATTGAGGATTTTCATTTGATAGAGTGTAAAAATCCATATTGTCTAAATCTATGAGCAAACCACTCACGTTTTCGTCTTTATATCCGGAAGACTGTAGGTATCTCTTCCACGCTAATAAATAAATTAGCAACTGATTCTCATATTTTGCTAAATTTTCTTCTGTTATTTTCGATTTATAATCTACAACGATCCACTGATTTTTTGCGATTTTCACTACCCTATCGATAGCACCAGATAAATAAAAATCATTTATTTTAAATTGGAAAGGGAATTCTGAATGAACTTCACTCGCTTCAAAGAAAATCTGCCTACCCTCTCTAGAGGAAAATAATTTCTGAAGAGTCTTAACTCCATCATCAACCAATTCATCTAAATCGCTATTCTCTACCGAGACAAAACTGCCATACTCGTCTCTCAGCCAAGTACGAATAGTTTCTTCCGTTGGCTCTTTTTGAGACACGCGCTCTAAAACCCTATGTAGAATGATTCCTCGATCTTTTCTCTCTAAGCCTAATGATTGTAATTTTTTTTGAATTTCTCCAGGGCGAGCTCTGCGCTTTCTAATAACTTTTTCTAAATCGTCGTGTTTTTTATATTTTTGAACAATTAAGTCTTCCCATTTCTTAATAAATTTTAATTTATGAAATTCTGCACAACTCATATAACCAACTACTTCGGATGTAGTTAGTTTTCTTTCTTTCTTTACTTTGACTTTGGCATGCTCTACTAATCTAGATGTAATTCGTGATGAATGCGCACTTTCTAATACCACAAACGTTTCTGATTTTTCATTTTCCACTACAGAACTCTTAGAAAAAATTTCTGTCAACCAATCTAACCAAGAGTTCTTTTTATTTTTATACTTATCACCATATGGTGCCAACATATAAATTTCTTTTTCTGCTCTAGTGATTGCTACGTAAAGCTGTCTTTTCGATTCTGCTAAATCTCTTAATTTTATTTGCTCAGAAATTTCAGTGACAACTTTCTCGTCTTTCTCTTCTGGATCTCTAAGACAAATACCTACACGTGGCAAAATACGTAAATTTTCTTTTATAGAAGAGGGTGCCGCACCCAAATCAGGCAAAATAACAACAGGAAACTCAAGTCCCTTAGAGGCATGTACTGTCATAATTTTGAGCATTCCACCCCCTGAAGGCACGGGCATTATTGCTTCATCACTTTTTTCTGAGTCACTCGCCCAACCAGACCATTCACTAAACCTCTCTATAATCTCTGTGCGAGTTTTTTCACTTTCTTCTAGGGCACTTAGGTAAGCAGTGATTTTTTCAATCTGAAGACGGTCAGATAAGCCTAAAGGATACTTTTCAAATCCTTTATTCATTATGACAGAAATACTTTCAAACTGACTGATAGATCTTAAATAGGTAAGAAACGGAAGCTTCTCTTTCGTTACAAAAGCACTCAAGCCCTGCTTTTCAGAAATTGCTTTTCTTAATACTAAAATCTCTTCTTCTGTTTTTCTCTCCCAGGGCGATCTCAAATAGGCAACTAATGCAAGCTCGCTCTCAGGCAAATACACTGCTCTTAATAAGGTTACACTATCGATGGTGATTTGCTGTCCAAAAAGCCCTTTGCTAGAGGTAATAGAATACGGAATATTCGCCTGACTTAATGCTTTAAAAAAAGTGTCGTTTCCCGATATCTTTTTAAAAAGAACCGCTATTTGATCTAAAGCTCGTCCTTCTTTTTGAAGTTTTTGAATTAAGCGAACTAAAACAATTGATTCTTGATCTAGCGTTTTTTCTCTTGTTGTTTCGTCTACAGAGTAACTTACTTGTACAACTCTGCCTTCATCTTCTTTTTTACCCTTAACCTCTACTGCACTAGCTTCGAAAGAAGCCTTTTCTTCACTCTCTTTAGGAAACAAAAATGAGGTCGCGTCATTAACAAACTGAATAATTTTTCTATTAGATCTGTAATTTACATCAAGCTCGATCAAATCACCTTTATTGTTTTTTACATCTTTTTTTGTACTTTCAAAAACTTCAATATCTGCATTTCTAAATCGGTAGATTGATTGCTTACCATCACCTACACAAACAAACTGACACCCTTCTCCCGATGACAGGCTACCAACTATTTGTTTTTGTATAGAGTTTGTATCTTGAAACTCGTCTATTAAGACTAGCTTTAATTCCTTTTTAACTTGTTCTAGGCAGTGACTTTTCTGCAAAATATGTATGGCATTTTTTTCAAGATCATTAAAGTCTATAACATTAAGTTCAGATTTTTTTTCTTCAACATAAATTTGAAAATCTTTATAGAGTGAAAATAAGCTTTTTAATAAATTTCCGCTCGCTTCTGAAGAAAGTAAATAATCATTCTGATTTTTAGAACCTTGGAAAGTATCCATATAAAAAGAAATTTCTTCATTTAAGATCAATTTCTCTTTATATAAAGTAACGAGATAAGAGGCGATTTTTTTCCTGTCGTAAACTCTCATCAAATCACTGAGATGATCATATAGATGCTCTGGACATTGATTAAAGAAATTTTCTGTAACCTCTTCTAAAAGAAGTCGGCTCATTTTCTCATCTAAAAGCTCAAAGTGAGGATTAACAGGTGATTCACCAGGAAAATCCGCAATTATTTTTGCACATAACCCATGCACCGTACTAACTCTTGACGTAACTCTAGCAATAAAAGAAGTAGAAAACTCTTTCTCGCCACTGAGAGCTCGAAAAAGCCTCTTACGTAACTCTTCTGCAGATTTTTCAGTAAAAGAAATCGCATAGAAGCTATCCGATGCATCTTCTTGCATTTGCAAAAATTGTTCTTTTAAAAAAACTTTGATTTTTTCTACCATTACGGTTGTTTTACCTGTACCTGCAGAGGCCTCGATAAAAACTAACGAATTTTTACTTTCAATGGCTTTTTGCTGTGCTTCTGTAAAGTCTCTACTTTGCTTTAATGAGGCCTCGGTGACAACAAAAGCAGAATGTAAACTATTTAAACTTTCTGGTGATGCCCAAGAAACTAGCTTCTCTTCTTCTCGGATTCTACAAACCGATTTATATGAGCAATAACTGCATGGCTTGCCTTGCTCTTTAGGTTCTATTGAAAACAATCCTTCTTCACTTTTCTTTATAATAGACTCTGCCTTATCAACATAGGCATGAATGATTGAATCAAAATCATCTGCTATTTTAAGAGAGGCATTTGTTGGATGCACTTTATAATATGCATCTTCTTCTTGGCCCTTTTTAAAATTGTATTCTTTTTTAAAAAGCCCCTTATTACGCAATCGTTTTCCTCGTAAACCCAAGTATCTACCAGCAATACCTTCATATTCAGGCCAATCTTTACTCAAGCCATATAGGTATAGGGGCAATTGAAATTTTTCTATATTTGTAACAATGTCTGCATTTTCAGGGGGATTACCACTTTTATAGTCGTTAATTATAAATTTTTTCTTTTCGTGATCGATATCAACTCTATCTATTTTACCTTTCCATTTTTTTCCTGAAGGCAATTCTACTGTAAGTGGCTGCTCAACTTTAACTTCCGATATTTTTGCAAACGCAAGGTAATCATTTAAATCTTCCTCTAAAAAGTCTTTCAGATCTTGCTCTATTCGCATTTTATATAAATGTAGAAGTTGATCGCTGCCACGGAAATAGTGAAAAGAAAATTCTTCAAAAACTTCATTACTTATTTTTTTAAGTAAATTTTTCCACTCTACTTCTTTAGACTTGATTTGCTGATATTGCAGGTAAAATTTTTCTAAAATACTATGATAGATTTTACCTTTATCTAGAGGTGATAAATCAATACTTGCCTCTGATTCTTCATCATCTAAAAATAAAAACTTATGAACAAATGCCTTAAACGGACACTGCTCATAGTTTTCAAAAAATGTTGGCGAAAAAGAAGTGGGGGCATTATTTTTTAAAATAACTTCACGATTATTTTTAAACTCACCTACTACAGGTAAATTTGGTGACAAAAGATTCCATTTCGCCTTCTTTGTTATTTTAAATATCTCAAAAACATCTGCTAACTCTTTGGAATCACCGTTAGAATCAAATTCTGAATATGAGAAAAAGCATCTATCTTTTATGTTTATTGTTCGAATATAAGCGATTGCTTCTAATTCAAAAGCTTCAGCTGGTATAAAACCAAATTCTCGTAAGAGTTTTTTCCTATAATTCGTCAAAATTACATTAGCAGTATTTACACTTATAGACTCTTGCGTTGCCTGAAGGCATAAAAAAGAGGATCCCTCAGCTGGAGGCAGCCATTCGCCCCAGTAAGAGAGAAAAAAATCTTTTGGCCAAATAGATTCACTCGATATAGATGCCGAAGAAACTAACGCTTCTAATTCACTCAGCCATTCATCTATAGTAAAAACGCGATTCGTAGACGCTGCCAATAAATTTGTAGACCTTATAAAAATACCAAGAATAAAATGACTCTCGGTTTGATATTGACTATAGAGATCATCAAAACATAAAAATTCAAAATCAAATCTTTTAAAAAAGTCTTCTAAGGCATTAGCAAAGTCTGTTGCTTTTCCTTTTTGAGGAAACTCATCTCTCATATACTGAAGTGCAGATACCACATCTTTACCTTTTGGATGGGCCTCAGCAAGCTGTATCCAATGATCAAACCCATCGGATACACCTGCTCTTGCTGCCTCAACTCCGAGACTAGAAATTCCAGAGTCAAATAATTCTAAAAAACGTATAAGCTCGATGGCTCTAAAAAATGTACAGTTGTCTACTTTTAAACGAAGTGTATTGCTAAGGCTTTTCCAGAGTCCGGATTCTGAGGCCTTTATCTTTTTTAAAAACCCATCTTCAGAAAACTCATAAGACAACTCTGCTAAAAAAGTGTCTTCTATTTTTTTATTTTTAGGCAAAACTACAAAGACATTTTCTAAGCTTTCGACCTTCGCTTTAATAAATCGAGCAGCAGACCGTGCTTCAAAAGTTGGAGTATGTGCGGACAAAAGAGTGACTTCATTTACTTCACTATCTACTTGTTCTTTAAAAGAAATCTCACCAGAAAAACCTTCTATTAAACTTTGAAGTAGAAGTGCTGAGCAAGAGTGACTAATACTTTTTTTCGATTTTAGCGTATCTCTGATTTCTAAATTACTTAACTGTAAGGGTATAATTACCTCTCTTGATTTTGCTACAGTTTGCAAGAAATCAATCTCTACTTTATGTAAAAAATCGAACCCTAATAGATATAAAGGTGAAGTATTTGTTTCTTCAAAAGGTAAATTAAGTGCAAGAGCTCTGTCATAGGTTTGGTTTGCCTCTAGCGCAGACTGAAAAGCCAAAGTGATTAACCAAAATTCTTCCATAAAATTTTGTTCTACATTGTTTTGCTTAGGAGTTACTAAGTCTTTCGCTCTATCAATAAGATCTTCTCGAATTAATCCAGCCATTCTAGTTTCACGAATGGCTGCTAATAAATCGTCTATAAATTTTGGATTAAGTTTATAGTTTGTTATTTTTTCGATTAGTTTTTTTTCTGATAAAATATCAATTACTTGAAAAAGAATATCTTTTTCTCTAAGCGCACTTAAAATTTGAAAGCGTTTAGACTGTTCTACTTGATAAGAACGAATTTTATTAATAGACCAATCATTCCAAGTATTTATTTTTTTGCCAGATAAGCTTTCTTTTTTCTTATAATACGACTGTAAGAGCCATGTTTCCCCGGTAGCACCTATTCTTGGTCCAAGAACAATTTCTCCGCCACTGCTAAAAAGAAGCTCTAGTGCTCGAGTATAAGCACTTTTCCAATTCGAATCTGCAGAGAAAAATGTAAAACCAGACTTCACTAAGATAGCTCAAGCATTTGTTGATCCGTATAGAGCTTTACGATTCCTTTACCCTTCTTTACATGCCCCAAAGGAAAAGCATTAACTTTCTTTTTTCTTAGATCTTTTAAAATCTTTTTCGCTGACTCAGGTGAGCAGCAAATTACAAAGCCAACACCCATATTGAAAGTAGCATACATTTCTTTTAAGTCTAAACCTGAGCGCTCATGTAGAGTTGAAAAAATTAGCGATTTTTCTAATTCATAACAAACATGATAATCAAATTTAGCATTCATTCGCGGTATATTTAAAAAACCAGAACCAGTAATATGCGCTAGCCCTTTAATATGTTTTTTATATCGATGGGTCATTTCTAAAATAGCATCAACATATATCGCTGTGGGCGCTAATGCCCTACGGAGTAATGATTTTTCATGTTTTTTAATTAATTTACGTACTAGAGAAAAACCATTAGAGTGCAAACCCGAAGACGCAAGCCCTATAAGAATGTCGCCTTCTTTCATGTTTTTTCCATCTACTAAGTTTTTCTTATCTACATAACCAACACAAAAGCCTGCAAGATCATATTCTCCTGTATCATACATGCCCGGCATCTCAGCTGTTTCTCCACCTACGAGTGCTACTCGCGACTCTCTACAACCCTCTACTATGCCTTTTAAAATATTCTGTGAAGTTTTTAAATTAAGCTTTCCACAGGCAATATAGTCTAGAAAAAATTCTGGCTTTGCTCCTGTGCAAATAACGTCATTCACACACATGGCCACTAAATCAATACCGATGGTGTCGTGAATATTTAAATCTTGAGCTATTTTTAATTTGGTACCAACTCCATCAGTACCGGCAGCTAAGAAACGATTTTTTTCTATTTCATAAAGCGAAGCATAACCACCAACACCACTTTTTACTTTTTTATTATAGGTACTTTTCACCAGCTTAGAGATATTACTAACAAATTTATCCCCTAAATCTCTATCTACACCTGAATCCTTATAACTAATGGGCATATATTCTCCTTACGTTATGCTAGTGCCTAAAATGACGAGTTCCTGTAAAGGCCATAGCAATTTTTGCTTTATCTGCAGCCTCTATAACAACTTGATCCTTAATGCTTCCGCCTGGCTGAATAATAACGCGAATTCCTTCTTCGCTTGCCTGCTCAACCACATCAGGGAAAGGAAAAAAAGCATCCGAAACCATCACTACATCGTTTAAATCGCATTTATCTTTTGCTCTAGGAGCAGCTAGCACTCGTAAGCTATCGATACGATTCGGTTGCCCCATACCTGCACCAATGAGTTGATATCCCTTTGTTTTACTTTGTCGAACCAAGGCTATAGCGTTAGACCTTAAGTGTTTACATGCTAAGATACCAAATTTAGACAATTCTATTTTTTCTTCTGGTATTTTTTGCTTTGTAACTACTTTCCAACCATCAGCTAATCCCTCATCTTCATTTTGCACAAGATAACCTCCAAAAACAGAGCGAATCATTTGTTCAGAGTCCATCTCTCTTGGAGGACATAGTAAAACTCGAATATTTTTCTTTTTTGACAAACGATTGATGGCATCTGGATGAATCGATGGGGCTATTAGTAATTCGATAAACTTATCTTCTAACCACTCTACACTTTCTAAACTTAACTCTGAGGAAAAAGCTAAAATCCCTCCAAAGGCCGAAACTGGATCTCCCGCCCAAGCATTCTCTAACGCTTGGATTTGAGATTTTTCTGCAGCTAAACCACAGGGATTTAAATGCTTAATAATAGATACAATATGGGGAAAATCATTTTTACATAACTGATAAACATCTGACATAGAGCGAAGAGCCGCATCTGCGTCTAAAATATTATTATACGACAAGGCTTTGCCTTGAATAATATCAGCAGACGCTATGGTCTTACCTATTTGCTGGGCGTTTTTATAAAAAGTTGCCGATTGATGAGGATTTTCTCCGTAGCGAAGTTTACGACCTTCTTGCAAAGATAGATAATCACACTCTTCGCCCAAAAATCTTTTGGATAACTCAGAACTAATCGCCATTTCGTACTGAGCACTGAGACGAAAAGCTTTTGCCGCCATTCTTTTTCGAAACGATAAGGTGGTTGCTCCATCTGTTCGATTTAATTCGTCTACCAAGAGCGGATAATCTGCAGGATCGGTTAAAATCACTACATCAGAAAAATTTTTGGCTGCGGCTCTTACCATTGTCGGGCCACCAATATCAATTTGCTCTATAAGCTTCTCTTCACTACAGCCAGAGTTTCTTGCCTCAATAAAGGGATATAAATTACAAACTACTAAATCTATAGGTTTAACACCAAGGGCTTCGGCTTGTTTACAGTCTTCTTCATTATTTCTTCTATACAAAAGCGCACTCGCAAAGGGAAAACTAATCGTTTTCATTCTTCCCCCAAAAGCCTCTGGGTTTCCTGTGATAGATTCTACTGTTGTATAAGATATTCCCGAATCGCTTAGAGCTTTTCCCGTACCGCCTGTGCTAATAAGCTCTATACCGGCTGATTGCAGAAATTTGGCTAACTCTACTATGCCTCTTTTATTAGAAACACTTAGAGCAGCTCTTTTTATTTTCACATCATCCATTTTACTTTTCCCTTACAAATTTAATTGCATCATGAAAAAACTTAAGTCCTAATCCATCGTCAATCGCCCCTTGCTTAGTGGCCTTTGTGGGATACAAAAGAGTCGAAATAGCTGCTTCTGGATGTGGCATTAAACCAAAGATCAATCCTGAAGGATCACAAATCCCTGCAATTCTGCCGTATGAACCATTTACATCATGGGTGTAACGAAGAACCACTTGCCCCTTTGCTGTTAAGTCACGATGAATACTCTCTTCCTCTCCTCGTACAAACACAAGACGGCCTTCTCCATGACGTATAGGTAAAGCAAGTTTAGCATTATCTACTTTCAATGATTTCGTCCAAATACACTGACTGGTTTCTTCTACCTCTAAATCAACCCATCGATCAATAAACGCTCCATTGGTATTACGAGCTAAACTTACTTGACGAGCAGAAAAAGGATTCGGCAATAATCCAAGCTTTGTTAATGCCTGAAATCCATTACAGATTCCGATGATTGGTTTTTTTTGGTCAACAAATTTTCTTAAATCTTCAGCCAAAATTTTTGCCATTTTTAAAGCCAAAATTTGCCCACTACCAAGATCATCGCCAAAAGAAAATCCGCCGGGTAAAGCTAAAATTTGAAAGTTTTCCATTTGAGATGGGTTTTCTAATAAATCATTAATATGAATGATTTTTGGTTCTCCCTTAGCAAGTTGAAATGCCTGCGCAGTTTCTCTTTCGCAATTGATACCATCACCAGCAAGCACTAATATTTTCGGATTCATTTGTGTGCTCCTCTCCAAATTTGTTTTGCTCTCTGTACAGGAACATCAAAATACACAAGTCCGTTTTTAGTGAAACGAATAATTTCTTGTGTGACAGTGCCTAGTGAGATGACTTCTTGTCCAGAGAAAAGTGATTCGAATTCTTTTGCTTTTTCTTTTGTCACTGAAACTACAAATCGACCAGGTGATTCGTTAAAGAAAAAGTGCGATAACTTATCTTCATAAAGGCTTTCTAAGGTCTCTATTTCATCAATTGCTCCATCGAATCCTAAATTACCTCCAATACAAGATTCGGCTAGAGAAACTAACATTCCACCTTCGCTACAGTCGTGACAAGATTCAAGTAAGCCTAATTGCATTGCCTTATGAATGGTACGATAAATGCGAAAATTTTCTTCTGCATACACTATCGGAGGATGCTCAATAACGGCTTCAGGGAATTCATAAAACTCTGAAATTTCTGCCCCACCCATAAAGCTTTGATTTTTTCCCACTAAATAAACAAGATCACCCTCATTCTTAAACGCAGAATTCACTGTGTTTCGTACATCAGGTACCCTGGCCATACAGCTCACTAATACCGTTGGTGGTACAGAAATTTTAATTTCTTTACCTAGAACTCCCTTGCCGATGAAGTCGTTCTTCATACTATCTTTACCGCTTACAAAGGGAGCGCCATAGGCAACAGCTAAATCAAACAATCCCTTATTCGCACGCACTAACTGCGCTAGCTTATGACTACCATCTGGATTCTTTTCTGTTGCAATAGGGTCAGGCCAGCAAAAATTATCAGTTAGCGCTACCATTTCAGGATCAGCGCCAACCGCTACAGAATTTCGAATCGCTTCATCAAGTGCATGCTGAGCCATAACATAGGTATCGTAGCGAGAAAGTTGAGGCGCGATACCGCAAGAAATACTGATGCCATTATAGTCTTCTCCCCCATGCTGTCTTAACCAGATTACACCAGCATCTCCAGGACCAACACCCTCAGTGCCAACAAAAGGTTTTTGCACAGTAGCGGCCTGCACTTCATGATCATAGCGTCTAACCCATGCTTCTTTTGAACGAATATTCCATGAAGACAAAAGTTTAAAGAAGCCATCTTCTATAAATTTTCTGGCAGAATAATCTACTGGATCAACTTTTTGTTTTTGCTTTTTGCCCGTCCAAAGTTGCTCTTCTTTTGGCCCCATCCATTTTGCCTTAAGCACCATTGGGGGATTTCCCTCATGAAGAAAATCTAAATCTAAGTATGCAATGGTTTTACCTGCATAAAGAACTTCAAAGACACCAGAGTTTGTAAAAACACCTACATCGGCAATTTCTACATTTCTTTTTTCGGCAAGTGCTTTAAAGGTAGCGAATTTTTCTTCAGGTACAGAAAAAGTCATTCGCTCTTGACTCTCACTCACCACCAACTCGTAGGGCTCTAAGCCAGGGTATTTCGTCGGCACATGAGTTACATCAAGCTGCGCTCCATGAGAAAGTGTAGCCATCTCACCTACGCTAGAACTTAATCCACCCGCACCATTATCGGTAACCGATGAATATAAACCTAAGTCTCTTGCTTCTAATAAAAAGTCAGCCAATCGCTTTTGGGTAATCGGGTCACCAATTTGTACTACCGTAGCAGGGGCTCCTTCTGTTAGTTCCATCGAACTAAAGGTTGCTCCGTGGATTCCATCTTTACCGATTCTACCTCCGGCCATTACGATCCTATCACCGGACTTTTGGTTCTTTGAAGCCCCCTCTAATCCATTTGCTAACTTAGGTGGAGTCACACCAATGGTGCCACAAAACACTAACGGTTTTCCGCAATAGTTTCTATGAAAGTGTATAGCTCCATTCACTGTAGGGATTCCGCTTTTATTGCCACCATCTTCGATTCCTAAATGAACTCCAGAAAAAATTCTTTTCGGATGCTTTAACCCATCTGGTAGCTCTTTATCATCCCCAACAGAGGGCCAGTCTGGCTGACCAAAACAAAAGACATCGGTATTTGCAATCGGGCGAGACCCCATACCGCAACCAAGAATATCTCTATTTACCCCTACTATCCCTGTTAAAGCTCCACCATAAGGGTCTAAAGCAGATGGGCTATTATGTGTTTCAACTTTAATACAAAGGTCTATATTTTTATCAAATCGCACTATCCCTGCATTGTCTGAAAATACAGAAACCAGCCAAGGTAAATTTCTTTGTTCACGAACCGTATCTGTGGTTTTTTTGATATATGTTTTGAATACGCTTTTAATAGTTTGAGGCTCTAGTACAGGAAAAATATCTCGATTTAAATTTTCAGCAACACTTTCTATATAATCAATTTCCGAGGCAAATATTTTATGTTTACAGTGTTCACTCCAAGTTTGAGCAATAATTTCCATTTCAACATCTGTTGGAGATGCAGATAAACCTTTTTCTTCTCTCTTTTTTTGAATTTCTTCTCTGGCAAAATAAGCTTTGATGGCTGTTAGTTCAGCTCCACTCAATGCCCAGCACTTTTCTTTACTTAATTTTTCTAAATGCTTTATATCTTTTTCCAGTGAAAGAACCTCTACATTGCCTCCACCCTCTAAATGCACTTCAGATAATTTTTGGTTTTCAAAACGTTCGGGACGAAAATAATCTGAAAAATCTTCTACAAGAATTTCTTCAATCAAAGAGTTACCTAAAGATTCTGTCGCTATTTTTTCAACCTGAGACTTATTCACGTCTCCATAAAAATAAAAAACTTTACCTGTGCTCACGCTTACTTGATTATTTTTCGTAAATTCACTGCAAATCTGCAAGGCCTCAACACTTGATTTAGCCACATTATCAGTCACTCCCGGACGAAAACGAACCTGTACAGCGAATTGCGGATTCAAACCCATAGAGAACCCTGCATAGGCGCCCTCGTCATGCTTAAAAGAATAGGCATTTAAAATAGGATCACTAAAGACTTGCTCTGCCCATAATTTTATCTCAGTCTCTTCAGCGGCTTGGTCAGTGCCCACCCAATAAATACGAACCATTTCGACACCAAATAGTGGTATTTGAAAATCATCTTTTGCATTAGCTACCCAAGAATTTTCTCGATAATTACTATCTAAATCTCTTACTTCTATTCTGACCGTTGTCTTTGTCATTTATATACTCCTAATCCAGCGGCTAGCGCCTTGAATAGAGATCTTACCTTCTACTAATTTGTTAAAAACCTCAG
The DNA here is from genome assembly GCA_023954355.1 of Oligoflexia bacterium. Classification (GTDB taxonomy): domain Bacteria; phylum Bdellovibrionota; class UBA1018; order CAIPTA01; family CAIPTA01; genus JAMLID01. Next base: position 90,776 of record JAMLID010000003.1, read on the forward strand.
CATAGAGTTCTTTTTCTAAGGCTTTTCCTTTTTGGATAAAATCTTCTAAACTATCACTTTCTTCTCGATAAAAATGTTTTTGCGCTATTATGGGGCCTGTATCTAAGCCCTCATCTACAAAATGTATGGTTACTCCAGAGACTTTTACTCCATAGTTAAATGCTTGTTCATAGGCTTTGAGCCCAGAAAAAGAAGGCAATAACGAAGGGTGTATATTTAAAACCCTGCTACGCTCTTGAGTATTTTCTCTCATAGCCGCAAGAATGTTTTTGCTTAAAACAGAAAGGTAGCCTGCTAGTAAAATCCAATCCGGTTTTTTTTCTCGGATCAACTGCGCTAATTGCTCTTCGTTAGGTCGTGGATAGATATAAGTGGCAACCTTATACTCCGCTCCCAAATCTAATATTTTGGCGTTGGCTTTATCAGAAACAATACCTAAAAACTCTACTCGATTTTCGTTTTTTCCTAATTCGAGAAGATTTTTTGCATTGGATCCTACGCCCGAACCCATGAGCAAAATTTTGATTCGCTTAGAGTCCAATGTCTCTCCTTTTCTGTAATCCACGAAATTGTATTTTTTCTATTTTTTCATAAGCTAATGCTCTAGCGCTTTCACGGTCTTTAGCAAAAACCGTCAATCCCAAAACTCGACCACCAGAAGTGATTAGGTCTTGATCTTTCTTTTTCACACCTGCATAGAATACCTTACAATCATCCGTAGCTCTTTTAAGATCATCAGAGACTTGAATGAGATCACCCTTAACCACGCTCTTACCTTCGGTACCTGGATACCCCTCAGCCGCAAGAACAATGTGTACAGCCGTTTGCTGCGAGGTTCGTAAAGCTTTTGAATAAGAAGAAAGCTCGCCCTTTGCGGCTGCAAGAAAAAGCTCAGCAAGATCTTCTTCAAGGCGTGGTAAATAGGTTTGTGTTTCAGGGTCTCCTGAGCGTGCATTAAATTCGATTACCTTTGGCCCAGAGCTTGTCATCATAAGACCGACAAATAGAAAGCCTACAAAAGGAAACTCTTCACTCTTCATTTGTTTTAACAAAGGCTCTACTATGGTCTCAGAAATTTTTTTCTTATCTGCTTCTACTAGCCAATCCACAGGGCTATAAGAACCCATGCCTCCCGTATTTGGCCCCATATTATTGTCTAAAAGTCTTTTATAATCACACGCAAAGCCTAGTTCACGGTAGGTGATTCCATCGCAAAGATAAAATCCTGAAAGTTCTCTACCTAATAAGCGCTCTTCTAGAACAATGGTGGTACCAGCATCGCCCATTTCTCCAGCAAACATTCTTTTCGCACTAGAAATCACATGAGGCCAATTTTCACAAACAACTACGCCCTTACCTAAGGCTAAGCCATCGGCTTTTACCACCCAGCCATCGCCCCAATCTTGAGATTGAGAAAATTTTTCTAGTTCACTTAAAGAACTAAATACAAAGTGCTTTGCTGTGGGAATCTTTGCCTTACCCATTAGTTCTTTCGAAAATGCTTTTGATGATTCTATTCTTGCCGCTTGTTTTGTAGGGCCTAAAACAACCACCTGGTCTTTTAAAAAATCTACGATTCCATCGGCCAACGCCTGGTCTGGACCAATCACACATAGATCAATTTTTTTTTCTAAAAGAAAATTTTTGATTTGTGCAAAATCAGAAGCCGCTAACTCTGGTAAGGTTTCAATCTTTGCTTCATCCATTCCCGGATTCCCAGGTGCTACAAATACTTTCTCTACTCTCTTACTTTTACTTAATACCCAAGAAAGTGCGTGCTCTCTACCGCCACTGCCAACAACAAGAACCTTCATTGGCTTACTCCTTTTAACAGACCGCACATTTCTTCTATAGAGACGCCTTCAGAAAAAAGTGTACGGCCAATGACTTGCTTAGAAATAGCGTTGGTAATCGATGGATATAATTTTTCGATAATTTCTCTACCTTCTTTAGGTAAAGGCTCTGGCTCTGAAGCTAAATCTTCTTTACAGATTTTTTTCCAATCTAAAGTATTTTTTTCTTTGGCTATGTTTTTTGCTTTTTCTAAATTCTCATACCATTTTGTTTTTCTATACCAAGCTCTTAGCGCTTCTTTAGAAAGATGCACATGGTTTTTACCAATCAAGCGAATTTCATCGGGCCCAATAGAATCAACCATCGTAAGCTCTCTTACGCCTTCTTCATTTTTTGCTAAATAAGCGAATTCAAACTTCCCATCCCATAGCTCTAAGCCGGTTGATAGAAATAAATCTCGTAAACGAATAGCACTTAATAATACGATCGAGATTAGGTGATCCATTTCAGTTTTACTTAGGCCAGAAATTTTCATAGCTTCATCTAGCGTTAGAAATCGATCGGTAGATTCAAATTTGGTAAAAAACTCAACTATAGGAAAAGCAAAAAGCGTATCGGGTCTGGGCCGCTCTGCAAAGCCGAATGTTTTCTCATATTGATCGATTTTTTCTAATCGTTGCAAGAATGAACTCCCTTGAGGCGCACCAAAACGAAATACCACTTCTAGGGGAACCATCGTATTTTCTACTTTTTCTTTATAGGCCGAATAATCATAAGTTGTTTCATTGGCCTCTACTTTTGGGCGAAAAAACTTTTTCACCTTAAGACGATTCGTCTTTGCATGAATGTCTACACTATTGCCGCCCTCATCGACCAAACCAAGCGAGTGATGGCTTAATCCTTTTTCACGAATTTTTTTCCACTGGCTAGACGATAAAAGGCTGTCTATAAAATATTTCGGATAATTTGAAGGCAGCGTCCAAGATTCCCAATTTTTCTTGTCACCTAGAAATTGAAAAAAGAGATTCCCCATCATCGCTAAAGATTCGCCCTTATGAGGAATCAAATCAGGCATTTCTCCCCAGTCGAAAATAGAATAACGATCAGAAAATTCAAAAATTAAAGACTCTTCGTTTTCAAGAGAGTACACATTTTTCACAGAGCCACTATAAAGTAGATTACGAGATCTTTCGTCTGTGTTGTGCCCTTTCATTTTAGCCCCGTTTAGGTATGGATATACCCTTTTTTTGCATTCGTTAAAAAAGCATTATGTACACCAGCACTATTGGCCAATTGCAGATTTGCCAAAAGCGCATTGCCTACATTATTTACTCCAACCCATAATCCCAATGGAGTAGAAGATATTCTTTGATAAACTAGATCAGCAGCACTATCAGAGCGATAGAGTGTCTCATTTAAAATAGGTACATAAATGCGAACCTCATCAGAGCTCTCTGGTATTGGCGGTAAACCAAGTGGTGACTTCGGATCTTTTTCGTTAATTTCTACCAAACAAATATTGACCGCATTTTCTTGAGGCTTATCTTTAAGCTCAATTTCTATTCCCGTTTTTTCACTAATTTTCTTTGCTCTTTCCATTTGCATTTGAATCACGGGCGAATTGCGCTTATTGCGATCAACGACGAGAAAAAACTTCTCAAAAGAAAATTGCAAATCTAAACGAGACACTCGGCCAGCTAAATCAACTGCCGCTTCATATTCATTTGGCGCTGTCGTGAGTACAGGAATACCAAAAGGCATTTGCATAATAGCTAAAAGCGAATCCATACCACCAAGAGCCGCAGTACAAGGTATACCAACAACAGGCTTTAACGATTTAGAAGCTAAGGTTCCTGGTAGATGCGCAGCTAAACCTGCACCGGCAATAAAAACATCGGCTTGAATCGAAGAAAGCTCTTTATCTAAAAGCTCAGGGCTACGATGAACAGAGAGCATACGAAAATCTACTTCATGACTATTGTGAATCAAACGAGACTTCAGGGGTTCATAAATATTCGCATCTGACTTACTACCGAAAATAACTAATGCCTTCATCGCACGCGGTCTCCCAATCGTTTTTGTCGAAAAACTTCTCCCGCACTAATATCTGTAGGGTAGCGAGAATCAAGACAGGCCATACACATATCTTTAACCCCAATCGCATCTTGTAAACTTTCTTGGTCTAAGTAGACTACCTTATCAGCATTCAGTGCCTGTGCAATTTGCTGCTCATCTCGCCCTGTAGCAATCAACTCTTCTGGATTCGGAAAATCGATTCCATAATAGCAGGGGTAGCGAATAGGAGAACAGGTGCTTACAAAGTAAACCTCTTTCGCTCCCGCTCGGCGAACAAGATCAACTAATCTCTTAGAGGTAGTGCCTCTCACAATACTATCGTCTACGAGTAAAACGTTTTTTCCTGCAATTTCTGAACGCACAGGATTTAATTTTAAATCTACCGCTTTAGCTCTTTTTTCTGGGGTATTTAAAATAAAACTTCTTTGAATATATCTATTCTTAATCAAAACTTCTCTATAGGGTATACCCAAATCTTCTGATAATGATATGGCAGCGATGCGAGAAGTTTCTGGCACTGGCACAACGATTTCTGGATTCATTTCTCCCGCTTTAATTAAATCTTTAATCTTTGCAGCTAAGCCTTTGCCTAAATTTAATCTTGCTGTGTAAACAGGTTGTTTTTCTAATGTGCTCTCGGCTCCAGCAAAATACACCCACTCAAACATACAGTGCTTTGCTTTACCTTCTTGTAAAAGAACTTTTCTTTCTAACTTACCCTCAAGATTAATGAAAACAAGCTCTCCTGCCTCTAAGTCTCCAATCACTTCGTAACCAAGAAACGAAAGCAAACTTGTTTCAGAGCTTAGGCAATAGGCATCTTTTTTCACTAAAGATCCGCTAGCATCTTTCACCATGGTGTCTCGTCTACCAATCACTAAGGGGCGAATCCCTTTAGGGTCACGAAATGCCAACATCCCCTGCCCAGCAATCATAGAAATAACAGAGAAACCACCAACGGCCTGAGACATTACTTCTTTTACGGCTTGGCCTATTTGAGAAAATTGTAATTTTTCAGCCCCATCACTAACGGATAAAAGAGCATCGGCAAAAAGATTTTGAATCACCTCTAAATCGTTATTCGTGAGCGGCATTCGCTTTTTTTCGTTTTTTAGTTTTTGTACTAACTGATGGTAGTTTACTAAGTTTCCGTTATGAGCCATCCCAATGCCATAGGGATAATTGAGAACTAGTGGCTGAATATCTGTTTTATTATCTGAAGTGCCAACGGTAGAATAGCGAGTATGCCCAATCGCCATTCGCCCCGGCAAGCGATTCACAGCCTCGCCACTAAATACGCTTTCTACTAAACCATTATCTTTATAGATATGAAAACCTGGGCCTTCGCCATCTTGGTAAGAGAGAATACCCGAAGCATCTTGGCCACGATGTTGAAGCGTAAAGAGTCCTAAAAAAACCTCTTTTGCCGCCTCATCAGGGCCTATGATTCCTACGACTCCACACATGGCCCCTACTATGTCAAACCCCAGGTCAGTAGTAAAGAAAAGTGCCTAAAAATATGACAGTTTTTCAAGTTCTAGTCGGCTCTCTTTATGGCTCTCTGCTTTAGCACTCTGAGCAAGGCTTAATCAGTAAAAAAACAGGGCTTTTTTTACATCTGCTTGGCCTAAGGCTTGCGATATTTGCTTGATGAAAACGACCTGGTTAAAACTCTTCAGCCTCTTTCTGGGTTGTTTCGTATTATTACTCTTCACCTCTTGCGGAAAAAACAATACCCACGAGGGCTCTATCACTTCTGGCAAAGTTCGCTGGGCGAGTTTTCCTATCGGTATTTACGTGGATAGTTATCTTCTATCCGACGCAAGCGCCAAAAAAGACTTAGAAGATGCCATGCAATTTTGGGAAAATAAAACGGGCAAACACCTATTTCAAATTCAAGGTGGGTGGAATAACGGCATTCCCGTTGAGGGTAGCCTATCTGAGCCAGATTCTTTAAAGGGAAATGTGATTTACTTTATGGGTCCGTGGCAATTTTTTTCAAGCGCAGCAGGGAATACGATTCTTATGAGTGATCAGGGAATCATTCAAAATAGTGTTGTTTTTATCAATGCTGAAAAAGTCTATTGCGAAGGTAATTGCGCTACACAAACCAATGAAATTTCTAGAAGAAAACTCTTTGCTCATGAGCTTGGCCATTTTCTGGGCCTTGGCCATGTATCTGAGACAGGAAACATTATGTACCCCTCTATTGAACATGGTGCTGATTTAGACTCGGTAAATATCGATATTTCTGCATTGCAATCAGTCATTGATTGACCCATCTGCTTCTACATAGTAGGTAGAGAGCATGAACAAAATATTAGCCGTCGGCTCTTTAGCCTTTGACACCATATCTACGCCTTCTGGTAAAGCAGACAAAGTACTTGGAGGTTCTCTCAACTATTTTTCGCTATCAGCAAGTTTTTTTACTGGCTTAGATTTAGTCGGCGTTGTGGGAGAAGATTTTCCCAAAGACCATTTTGAAACCCTAAAAAAACGAGGCATCGATATTTCTGGTGTAAAAACCATGCCGGGAAAAACCTTTCACTGGACGGGTGAGTACGGAAAAGATTTAAACGAAGCCATTACCCTTTCTACGCAATTAAACGTTTTTGAGCATTTTAACCCGCAATTGCCTGATAGTTACCGCGATACAGACTATTTATTCTTAGGAAACATTGCCCCTGAGCTACAAATTTGCGTTCTTGAGCAAGTAAAAAAACCAAAACTCATTGCTCTAGATAGTATGAATTTTTGGATCACCGGTAAGCGAGCAGAACTTGCAGAAGTATTGAAGCGAGTAGATTTACTCACCATTAATGAGGGTGAAGCAAAATTACTAGCAGAAGAAAGCAATGTAATTGTGGCTGCAGAAAAAATTCTTTCTATGGGTCCTAAGGCCATTGTGATTAAAAGAGGCGAATACGGTGCTTTCTTATTTTTTGAAAACCAAATTTTCTCTGCCCCTGCAGTACCGATTCGAAAAGTAGTTGATCCAACAGGAGCAGGCGATACCTTTGCTGGTGGATTAGTGGGCCACTTAGCTGCCAAGGGTGTTGGCCTTGATTGGCAATCGCTAAAAGAGGGCGTACTTATTGGATCTGTTATGGCAAGTTTTACTGTAGAAGACTTTTCTTTTAACCGCTTAGTAGAGCTTGATCGATCTCGTATTGATCAGCGACTTGAGTCGTTAAAAAATACGATGAAAATTTAGGTTTAGCGTTTCGAAAAAAAGTATTCGCCAAGAGACGCCTGTGGTAAAAATTAAAAATGATTAGCCCAGGCGAAATTCAATACTTTATAGAATCTGCACGCACGGGAAACTTATCTCGAGCAGCTGAGCGATTAGGAATCTCTCAACCAGCTCTCACCATGGCTCTGCGCAAATTAGAACATTCTGTGGGCTGCGAGCTTTTTCACCGCAGTAAAAAAGGGGTTCGCTTAACCAAACAAGGCACTCTTTTTTTGCAAGAGGCGCAAGGTATTTTAGAAAACTGGGAGCGTCTAACTCAATCTCTAAGGGAGTCAGATAAAAATGTAAAAGGCACTTACTCTATTGGATGCCATCCTTCTGTGGCGCTCTATTCACTACCTCAGACTTTACCTAAATTGCTCACCGAACATCCAGAGCTTAGCTTTAATTTAGTGCACGATCTTTCGCGAAAGATTGCCGAAAAGGTAATTTCTGGTGATCTTGATATTGGTATTGTGGTGAATCCTGTTCGTCATCCAGATTTAGTGATTCGCCCTATTTGCCAAGACCAAGTTCGTTTTTGGACAAGTAAGAGTGAAACCAAAATCAATCGCGTAGCTAGTGAAAAAAGAGTTCTCTTGGCCCAACCAGAGCTTAATCAAGTGCAGCACCTTTTGCGAAAATCAAAAATCTCTTTCTCTCGAATCGTAACTTCATCTAACCTTGAAGTTATTGCCTCATTGGCAAATGCTGGTTCTGGGGTTGCCATTTTACCTACAAGGGTTGCAGAACTTTGGCCAAACTTAAAGCCTCTGCAAGAGTTTCCTACATTTCAAGATGAGGTGGCTCTTCTATATAGAGAAGAAAACCGTAGATCTCTTGCTTTTAAGGAGCTTGTACAAAGAATAGAAAAAGGGCTGATCTAATGCACGAGTTCGAGCAAGATTTAGGCATTATTATGCGCTCGAATCCGCTGAACGAGAGAGATAAGCTAATTACGGTTCTTACAGAAAATCATGGGAAAATTTCTGGCGTTGCTAAAGGGGCTATTCACTCTAGGCGCTATGGAGGTTCTTTAGATTTATTTACCTGTTCTTCGATTCGCTTTAAAAAGAACCCTCATAGCGATCTTGTACGCATTGAAGAAGCCAATACGCGCAGAGATTTTGTAGCGATTCGAAAGCATTTAGAAAGTATATCGGCGGCAGGTTATTTTGTAGATCTCTGCACTCGTCTTACCGATGAGGGGCAGCCGGTGCGTGAAGTTTTTCTTCTCTTGACTCATTATTTATATTTACTAGAAAGTTCAGCTGCGACTTATGAGGTGGTTCGCTCTTTTGAGATGAAGCTTCTTGATCGTCTGGGGTGGGCCCCTACTTTAGAGTCCTGCGCTCAATGCCAAAACGCTTTTTTTCAAGATGAGCTTCCTATAGAGCAATCTTATGCCACCTTAACTCTTGAAGGGGGTGGATTCTTATGTACCAGTTGTAAGCCCATCAATAATGAATCGATTCCCTTGGCAGCGATTCTTTGGATGATTCAAGCAAGAGAAACCAAAATTCGGCATACGCCTAGTTTGAAGTTTCCGATTCGTCATATGCAAGATGCTACAAAAGCGCTGCAATTATTTTTACGTTGGCATTGCCCTGGCCTTGGCTCTTATCACTTTCAATCGCACTCTATGTTAGAGCAGTTTTTACAAGAGGCAAGACGAGAATCTGAAACGAAAGATACAAAGATTGAAACAATTTCTAGCGTAGAATCCACTCTACCGCTTGTAGAAGATCATCTGCCACTAAGCTAGGTTTTGTAGTATTTTGCGGTTTATGAATTAGGGCCTCTTCACCTTGGCCTTTACCTGTGCGTAATAGAATAGAGCCTTTACAACCTGCTTTGAGGCCAGCCCCCACATCAGAAAGCCTGTCGCCTAAAAAATAGGATTCACTTAAGTCGATTGAGAATTGGTCTCTTGCTTTGAAAACTAATTTGGGGCTTGGTTTTCGGCAATCGCATTTTTCTTCAGGTATATGGGGGCAAAAAAAGTAGTGATCAATTTTTACTCCTTCGGCCTTGAGCAATTGCCTGTCTAGTTCTTCATGAATAAGAGGTAAAACCTTTGGATCGATGATTCCTCTGCCGATGCCGCTTTGGTTAGAAATAACAATGAGTAAGAACCCTGCCTCTTGGGCTTTTCGTAAGGCTAGGGCTGCATCTGGAATAAGCTCGATTTTTTTAGGGTCATTAATATAGACGTGATCGATATTGATGGTTCCGTCGCGGTCTAAGAATAAAGCCTTCGTCATTGGTTTCTACCGCCTTGAATCCATTGCCAAGTGGTTTGTACGATTTCTTCTAATCCAAGTGCTGGTTGCCAACCCAAAACGTCTTTTGCTTTTGTGCTGCCTGATACTAAAAAGGGGGGATCACCCGCTCTACGAGGGCCAATCTTTAGTGGGAAATCTTTTTTCGTCACTTTTTTTACGGCCTCTATGACTTCAAAAACAGAATGCCCTTTTGTAGTACCCAAATTGAACGATTGATAAGATTTTGCCTTGCCCTGTAGAAGAAAATCCATCGCTAAGAGATGGGCATTGGCGATATCTTCAACATGTATATAGTCACGAACACAGCTACCATCTTTTGTGGGATAATCATTACCGAAGACTTGAAAGGGGTAGCGATTTGCATCGATTAAATGAAGTAGTGCTCTGGGGATTAGGTGCGTTTCTGGTTCGTGGGTTTCTCCAATTTTACCGTTTCTATCGCAGCCGCTGGCATTAAAATAGCGAAGTGAAATAGATTCAATACCGTAGGAGGTTTGAAAATCTTCGAGCATTTGCTCGCAAATCCATTTGGTTTTTGCATAAGGGTTCATTGGAGCAATTGTGTTTTTCTCTGTGATGGCTTGGTTGGTTTCGCCATAAATAGAACAAGTAGAAGAGAAAACAAATTTTGTTTTTATAGAATAATTTTTTATGGATTTAAGTAATTCATAAGTACCCACTACATTATTAGAATAATAGGTATCGGGTTGTTCTACGCTTTCTCCAACTAGGGCTTTGGCGCAGAAGTGCATGATTACTTCTGGGCGAAAATCTGCCAATGTTTTTTGTAAAAAAGTAGAGTCTCGAATATCGCCCTCAAAAAGTGGGGCACCTAATAGAAGGCGTTTGTGGCCGGTAGATAAATTATCTAGGGCGGCAACGGTATGGCCTTGTTCAGACAATAGCTTTAGGGTTTGTGATCCGATATAGCCTGCACCGCCTGCAACTAGAACTCTAGCCATTTTGCCCTCCCTCGGGTTCGCTTGGCTCTTCGGTTGGCTTCCAATGTTTTCGGATTAGTTTTTTCACGTCTTCACTGCACCCTGCGCATCCAGTGGAGGCAGAAGTTTCTCTACGAATGTCCATTAGGCTGCTACATCCATCTTGTATGGCTTTTATAATCACTGATTCGGGTACACTGTAACAAAAACAAATAATTCTATCTTTATTTTTGTTATTTTTTGCCCTTTGGTTCATTCCAATAGGATAGCCTACAGTAGCTTTTCTTTCACGCACCAAGCTTCAAAATCGCCTTCTAATTGCTCAAAACTATCGATTACGAATAGCTCGGTTTGCATTTTCCAAATGTCGTAGGGTTTTTGGATAATTTCTTCTACCGTAAAAGGTATTTTTTTAGGCTCATCAGAGAGTGAATATAAGACTTCATTGGGTGAGGATACTATACCCGAGCCATAAATTCGTAACCCTTCTGGATTCTTGATCAAACCAAATTCTACCGTATACCAATACAAGCGAGGTAGCATTTTGATTCCTGGATGACCTCTTCTGAAGGCTTCGACTCCGGCTTTACCAAATTTTTCAAAAAACGCGGTAAATCGGGGATTGATTAAAAGAGGCACATGCCCCAAAAGATCATGAAACATATCTGGTGAGGGCGTATAGCCAATCTCTGATCGCTCGCGAATAAAATCTGTGGAGGGAAAGATCTTTTCTGCTAAGAGAGTGAAAAACTCTTTATCAGGAACAAGGCCATCAACTCTCATGAGAGTCCATCCGGTATGCTTTTCTATACTATCAGAAATATCTCTTAACTTGGGGATACGATCTCTAGGAAACTCAATAGCATTAAGTCCCTCTAAGAACTCGCTACAAGCACGGTTAGGTAAAACCTTGGATTGGTTTTCCATTAATAAAGCCCATGTTCCATGCTGCTCATCTGTATAGTTTGGCACATCTACTTCGTGTATATCTCTATAGTCGGGTATACACTCTTGAAGACCCTTGGGAATAGGTTTACCACTCGTTTTTACATCATCGTAACTCATGACTTTTCTATACAATACAAATGCATAATTGAACAGATCTCATAGTTGCAGGAGTCATAAAGTCTCATTTTTTCAGCATCTTAGCCTTACCTCCCGCTACCTGCCCACTGAGCCAAGCACACAGGTCAAAGACTCTTTTGAAATAGTAAATGTTAAATAGAAAGGAAATATAGTCCGATAAAATCAATATGAAATTTGTCATACCCGTTGCTCTATACGCAATACTATCTATTTCATTTTTTAGTCCAAGGGCAATAGCTGCAAGCAGAATCCCTAAGTGGGCCGAAAGTCTAGATAGCATTGTAGCGGAGTTATCTAATGTGGAGAAAAAACAAGAAAACTTTTCAAAAAAGGCCGACGAAATAGCAAGTCATTGCATGCCAAATAGATACGAAAATTTTACCAATCAACACAACTCTAACAAAGAGACTCTTTATAAAAATGCAAAATACCTAAAGAAAGAAATTTAAAATGTATTGCCATATACCATAAATAGTAGCGACTTAGATGATAGTGACTTAGGTAAAGGTGCATTTGATACCTTGCTTTTAGATTTGCAATCGAAAATTACAATCCTAGATACAAATATCCAAAAAATAAGAAAGATAGTGAACGAAACTTCAATAAGTGCAGAGCGATTATTCTGTGGCTCCGCGAAACTCTATGAAGAACAAATGAAAGAAAATTTGGCAAACAACAGGCCTCCGAGTCAAAAATTTTTCTTAGATTCTGCCCCTACAGAACATGCAAAAGACGAATTCGTTAACTGTCAGAGTAAAAATGCTAAAACTCCAAAGTATGTGCTTACATCAAGCTATAAGGCATTTTCTCAAAAGGTTTTTGTGAATGGATTTTCCACCGTTGTTATTGGAGGAAACCAAGCCATACATCTAATAGAACTGAGAAAAAAAGAATTACAAAAATTTACAAAGAAGATTGAAAAAAAACGAAATTCATTTAAGTAAAAATTATCAACTTTATATCGATGTACTCTTTGAGCAGAAAATTGAAACCAAAAGTATTGAAATATTTAAAAAACCTTAGCTACAGATACAAATTTTGATTTTCGGATATAAAATTTTCAAATGATAGTACTAGATTGCTTATGCACTCATGACTATTTCTCTTTTTTTGATGTCACTGAAATGATCTAAAAGGCGAGATCAATCAGAAAAAGACGACTGTATATTAATCGCCTCTGCATAAGCACCACCACGAGAAAGAAGAGTTTCGTGATTGCCTTCTTCTAAAATCTTGCCTTTTTCCATTACGATGATTCGATCTGCTTTTCGAATAGTCGATAAGCGATGAGCAACAACTAGAGCTGTTCTGCCCTTCATAAGTCTATCTAAAGCTAATTGCACCAAGCGTTCATTTTCACTATCTAAAGCAGAAGTGGCTTCATCTAAAAGTAAGATGGGAGCATTTTTTAATACCGCACGCGCGATAGAAATTCTTTGGCGTTCTCCTCCAGAAAGCTTTTGTCCACGATCTCCAATAACTGTATCTAATCCATTTGGTAAGGCTTCAATAAAATTCCAAGCTTGAGCCGCAATCGCTGCATTTTTAATATCTTCATCAGTTGCAGAATGGCAGCCAGCTCGAATATTTACTCGAAGTGAATCATGAAAAAGAAAAACATCTTGAGAGACTAAGGCAATCTTCGAGCGTAAACTGGCAAGTTCTAATTTACGTAAATCGATTCCATCTAAAAGTACTTGCCCTTCTTGGGGGTCTTGAAAGCGTGGTAGCAACGATAAAATCGTAGATTTTCCCGCTCCACTGGCTCCTACAAAAGCGATAACCTCGCCTTTTTTAATTTGTAAATTAAATGACTGCAAAATATCTCTATCACTCTTAGGGTAGCGAAAGCGTAAATTGCGAAATTCAATATTAGATTGAAAATCTTTTAGTGCTACAGCATCGGGCGCATTTTGAATATCTGGCGCAACATCTAAAAGTGCATAGATATTTTCTACAGCCGCTGCACTTTGATTAAGTGCCATATTGAGTTCTAAAATTTTCTTTAGCGGATTCAGCATCATACCAAAGCAGGCAATAAAGGCAGTAAACTCGCCTATAGTCATTCTGTCCTTTATGATTTCTCTACCCGAATAAAAAATTAAAAATGTCATGGCAAGACCGAATATGAACTCAACCGCTGGGCGTGAAAGCTCTTCTAAACGAATGGCCTTTAAAGCTGCTCTTGTAAATTCGCGATTGCCTTTCATGAAGCGCCCTTTTACATAACTTTCTAAATTAAACGACTGTACAACTCTTACTCCACCAATTGCTTCTGTTAAAAGAGAGCTCATTTCTCCAAGCTTATTAAGAATCGTATTAGAATATCGCTTCGAATGTTTTCCAGCATTTGACAGTAGCAACCCTGCTAAAGGAATCAAAAGTAAAGTGATGAGCGTAAGTTGCCAATTTAAATAAAACGCATAACAAAGAAGAGCAAGTAAAGTTACTGGCTCTTTGACCAAATCAACCAAACCAGAGATTGCTCGTACAATGGTTTGCACATCATTAATTACACGAGAAACAATGGCTCCAGCCTGCATCTCATTAAAGTACCCTACAGAAAGTTTTGCTAAGTGGGCTACTACATCATTACGAATTTTTTGAATCATTCTATTGGCAGAAGAACGAATGAGGTAGCCATTTGAAAAACGTACAATAAAATTAGCTAAAAAACCTACGGGTATTAAAATGGCTACAGTTCTAAGAGCGGCATAATCTTTTTTTACCAAAACCTCATCTGTTAAAAACTGCATTAGCTTTGCTGGCAATACATTGATCGCGGCCATAGGGAAAGAAAGTAAGAGAGCAAAAAATATGCTGTACTTATAAGGAGCCAAATAAGGCCAAAGCCTTGCTACCGTTTGCTTCACTTTCATTCTGACTCCAATATACCAGAAAGTGCCTTTACTCTCTTTGATCTTTTCACATCTTCTAAAAGATTTTCATTTTGTGGAGTAAATGCCCGCTGTGAATGCCAAAGGTGAAATTGTAGGCATAAGTTTTTTCCCGAACAGATTTTCAATCCAAGATTTTGCAGCCTTAGCTCTACATCTGTATCTTCTCTACCGTAACCCTCGTATGAGCGGTCAAAACCATTAATTGCAAGCATATGAGAGCGCTTTACAGAAAAATTGCACCCCTTCATATCTACGACTACGTCTAAGCCAAAGATTTTTCTGAGTACTGAATTTTTCACCAAGTACGAACGATGAAACGGCCGAGAACCTTTTTTCTTAAACGAATCTAAAAATAGATGAAATAAGCCTGCAAAGCTTCCGTTTAGAAACCCTGAACGAATTTTTTCTACAGTCAATTCTTTCGTCATCTCTTCTGAAAGATCAATTCTTCTACCAGCCACATAAACCGAGGGAGTACATAAACGAATATGTTGGGCGACATACTCTTTATGAGGAATACAATCACCATCTAAAAAAATTAAAGTCTCACCTTTGGCTGCTTGTATCGCTTCGTTTAAAATCTTACTTTTACGAAACCCTTTATTTTCTTGCCAAAAATGCTGTAAATGTAAATGAGAACGCGCTCGAAAATCTTCTACCACTTTTTTGGTTCTTTCATCGGAGCCATCATCGGCGAGCATAATTTCAAAGTCATGTGTGCTTTGTAAATGAAGCGCCTCTAGCACCATAGCTAGGGCCTCGGGCCATTGGTAAGTCGAAAGTATAATGCTGGCTTTTGGCGCGTCCATAGGTTCCTTTTTTGACTATCATAGACCAAGATAAAAGCCGATTGGAAGCTAGAAATTACCCTGAATTCTGCGAATGACGCATTTGGCCTTTTCTCGTCAGAATCCTATTTTTTCAACCAAATATAATTACGATACTCAAAGGGTATCCACCCACTCACCTTTTCTATATTTCTGGCAATAACTTTTCGAATATCCTTCCACGTAAAAACTAAAGGCATTTGCCAAATACCAGAATCCCAATTTTTATGCACAACAATCTCACTCATCACCTTTGGATGAGTGCCTTGAAACTTTTCTAATCCATAGATTCTTTTATATATATGATTGTCTCCCGTGCCCTTACCCTCTTCATGATAAAGCCTATCCATCGCTATGGTTTTTCTCTTCATTACCTCTGGAGGACGTACCCAACCATAGTGATAAATTTTGGCTTCTGAATGAATTACCTTAAGCTTAGTAAAGCTACCGTCAGCATTTTCTTTTCTGAAGCCTTGGGCATCTTTCCATGAACGAATATTTCTATCTAAGCGAACAACTCTTACCTCTCTTCTATAGGCAGAAGGATTTTTGTTCACTACCGAATAGTCACCATAAAAATGAACATAATCAAAAAGCAGACCGTCAACTTCTTCTCTCTGATGGGCTTGTTCTATAGATGCACGAATTTTTGGAATATCATCTTCATGTATTATTTCATCGGCCTGTAGGTAAATTCCCCAAACTCCTCTTGCGTATGTCATAGACAAATTTGTCTGTTGAGAAAGAATCAAACCCTCTTTACGTAGCTTTTCGTCCCACTGGCTTTGGTATACTTTGACCTTAGAGTTTTCAGCAGCTAATTTTTCTACCGATTTAAGAGTATCATCTTCACCTAGACCAACCAATACAACAAGCTCGTCAACTAAGGGCAAAAGAGAACGCATAGCTTCTAAATAGGGATACCCATACTGAGACCCATTACGCACAATCATGAAACCACTAATTTTCATTCTGCCTTATTAAGCCCTTCTACAAAAAATTGAAAAACATCCTGTGGCCTAAGGTAGCGCATACACCTATGCTTTTCAATTTCACAATGAGAGATTCCACACCATCTACCATTGTCTTCAACTCTACAGGTTAAGTTTTCTATAAAAAAAACGGGATGTTTTTTTCTATCGTAGGGGTGCCACTCTATGGGATCTTCTGGCCCGAAAAAAGTAAATGTTCTTACCCCTGAGGCAAGAGCTATGTGCTTAGGGCCTGAGTCATTTCCCACATAAGCTCTTACACCACTTAATATAGAGGCAAGCTTTCTTACACTTAACCCCACTAAATGAATAAAATCACCTTTACCGTCTAGTACAGGTCTTAAGCCCCTAACCCTGAGATGATTTAAAAGCTCAGCACCGAATTTTTCTTCTTCTTCATTTGGGCCAATGACGAAGGCTATTTTGAATCCCAAACGATTGCGAACTAAGTCGGCAAATTCGGCAAAATATTCCATTGGCCATCGCTTGGTATCTCGACTTGC
Organism: Oligoflexia bacterium; assembly: GCA_023954355.1. Lineage (GTDB taxonomy): Bacteria > Bdellovibrionota > UBA1018 > CAIPTA01 > CAIPTA01 > JAMLID01. Next base: position 107,412 of record JAMLID010000003.1, read on the forward strand.
ACCAATCCCTAAAAATAAAATGCCTTCTTGGTTTACGTCATAAGCTTGCCAAAATTTTTGTGCTTCTTTTTTTTCTTCTTCTGAAAATAAAAGCTTGGGCTCTATGAATGGTAAGTCTAAGCCTAATTCTTGTTTGAGAAAAAATCGATCCCACTCTAAGGCGTTTGGATGTTTGCCATAAGCTTGTTCAGTTTCGTTATTTTGGTAATGAAGTTTTTTCTTTTTTGCACCCGAAGCTAGAACTAAAAGCTTTTGCGAAGGCGATGCGTGCAATTGAAAAAAATAATCGAATTTTTCTTTTCGTATGTTCCAAAGATTTTTAATAAACGGGTCATCCGAAAAATAGATATTCTTTAAATAGGGATAGTTTTTATACACCTCACTATACGCAGAGGGTACTAGTAGTGACAATTCAATTTCTTTCGCTGTTTTATGAATCGCTTCTAGAGTAGAAGTGAGTAGAACAGCGTCTCCTAAGGCTCTACTTTTGCCCAGCAAGAGCTTCAACTCTACTCTCCCCTTCTCTAGATGAGAAGTTTCCTAGACCCGCTTTTCGAGGATCTTCAATCTCATTTAAAATCCCTTTTTCTCTAGCTGCTGAAGCTGCCGCCACAATTTTATGTGGCGAACGGTTCTTGATACGCCTTCCATCACGCAGATCACAAAGCCATAGATGCCGTCTTTATAGCCCTTATAATAAAAGTAGTTTTTCCACCACGTGGCAAAGAAGGCGACAAAAAGATGAGGTAACGAAGTTCTTTGGCTGCTCGAAACGATCAAATGCTTCAATCGTTGTATACTTATTCATTTTTATTAAAAAAACTTTCCACTGTGACATTGGGATTATGCTCTAAATACGCTTCTTCGGGGGCGCGAACGAATCCACCTTCGGCTTCGGGATATTCGTGAATTACTCCCACATATTTTGCTTTTGATTTTCGAAAAAATCGATCTTGATAAGAGGGGTTCCAGCAAGCTCCGGTGATTTCTTGCCCTAAAAAATATTCTTTTCGGCGAATTTTAAATCCGTTAGATTCAATAGATTTTTTACGGAATATTTGCTCCATCCAATTTTTTAGCTGCTCAGAAACTTTTTCATCTGCATCTACAACCAAGACCCAATCGTTCGCGGCTACAGATAAAGAATAATTTCTTTGGTCTCCAAAGTTTGTCCACTTTCTCTCAAAAATTTTTGCGCCATATTGCTTGGCTATTTCTCTTGTTTGGTCTGTAGAGCAAGCATCAACAACTACAATTTCATCGGCAAAGCCGCAAGAAGCTAAAGCACGAGCTAAGTGCTTTTCTTCGTTTTTCGTAATCATGACAACAGATACTGGTAATCTCATTTAATCTCTATTCTCATTAAAGTTTTATGGAAATCAATGCAATAAATAGTGCTCCCCATAAATGAATGCAAGCAGCATCTAATCTTGTGCCTAAGGGCGCGCCCATTACGTCAGGAGAAGAAAAGAGCGTAACAAATAAGAGGCTAAGCACTGCCAAAGTCTTTAAGTGTTTTGGCGTTTGATCTTTGAAAATTTGCGCAAGGGGAAAAAACAAGAACAATAAATAATCTTTCCAAACGATATGAGATAAAAATAAGACAGAAAATGATCCTGCCGCTAAATAATATTCAAAATTATGTTTTTCTTTATTCTTTTTAAACGCTAACCACCAAATGCTGCCTGATAATAGTGCCCCTACCAAGAAAGCAATTATTTTTACAAACCCAATATCTAACTGAAGAAAAGCCCATTTTTCTACCCCAACAGCGTGCAGAGGAAACTCTTGATCAGTAAACGCTCTTTGCAAAAGAGCAGAAATACTTTGATTATGTGAGTGTAAGGGAAAGCCTTTAGATTCAAGAGATCTCAAAAACTCTTCATAGAGAAAAAATGGACTCTTCCATAAGTAAAATAGTGGAATTAAAGAAAATAAAAATAAACTAATCATAGCGCTAAGCAAAACAGCTTTCGCTTTTTGTAAAAGAAATCCAAGGCCAAAAACCAAGGGATAGATCTTAATCACAGAAACAGATGCCCACACAAAAATACTTTCCAACGAGATGAAAAGATTTGTGGACAGTAAAGACAAGCCAGCTAAAAGCGCTAAATTTACCTGCCCATAACAAAAGTGATCAATAAATATCTTGTTAGTAAAAGCATGGAAAATTTTTGCCCATGAACTTCTCACTAAAAGCCAAAGACAAGCCACGAGAAAAGATGCCACTGCCACTGATGAACACTGTAATGAGTAAGAAAAAGCAAAGGGCAAAAAGAAGGCTGTCGCCTGAGGTGGTCTAAATAGCAGTCAGGACTTTTTGGTACATCATTTCTGGTTCGTGAATGGCGTACTGGGTGGCCGTGTAAAAAACTTTGAAATCTGGGCTATCTAACTTTTTTGCTCTCGGAAAGCTCAAAATCCCTACCAAAAGCGCAAAAAGAAGCGCGGCAAAAGGGAGGGGAATTTTTCGCAAAATACTCATTTCTTAATACCTACCTTAAACACAAGAGTTTGACAAAACACTTCAGCTTTCTTAATCTAAAATAAATGAGAAAAATCAAAGCTTTAGCCCTAGTTTTTGGAATTTTAATCACTGGCATCTTTTTAGGAAATCTTTCTTTTTCCGAAGATGCAAAAGAGCCCCCTACGACTGCAGGTGATGACCTCGTAGTAATTGTAGATAAAAAAGCAAATAAAACTTATTTAGCTAACTATAATGATGGCAACCTAGATATCGTGAACACTTTTCGCACTACTCTCGGACAAGCCATAGGTGATAAACTTATGGAGGGCGACTTAAAGACTCCAGAAGGAATTTACGAATTTTTATTTCGAGCTACTGCCCCTGGATTAAAAGCCATGTTTGGCCCTTTGGCAATTTATGTGAGTTACCCAAATGCTGTAGATAAATTGGGTAAAAAAACAGGCTTTGATATTTTAATTCATGGAACCGATGATCCAGCAAGATTAGAAAAACTATTCGACTCAAAGGGCTGTGTAGTTCTTGATAATGAAAATGTAAAATTTATTTCTGATCGAATTAAGCTAAAAAGTACGAAAGTGATTATTACCCAGGACTTTGATGCATTACGCAACAGCGGTCGACTAGGAAAAGCAAAGGCCTTTTTTCAATCTTGGCTCGATGCTTGGAGCAGCAAGAACTTAGATGCTTATATCGATTCTTACGCAGATGAATTTAAGTCTGATGGAATGAACCGCTTAGCCTTTTCGAAGTATAAAGACGCGCTGAACAAAAAATACGGCTCCATTAAGGTAACCGCCTCTGATGCCCATTTTTATTTACACGAGAAATACGATCTAATTACCTTTACACAAAATTACGAATCAACTTTCCCGAACGGCCAACCTGCCTATAGAGGTACGAGCAAGAAAAACCTCTATATTCAAGAACGTAATGGCCAATACAAGATCATCTTGGAAGAAACCCTTAAATAGGTGTATGAACTAGAGCCATGAGCAGCTCTAGTTTTGATACTTTAGTTTTAGGCGCTGGGCTAGTTGGCTCTAGCGTATCGTTTCACCTTTCAAAAATGCAATCAGGTACCGTGGCCGTGCTAGACGCAGACTTGAGCGGAAGACTGTCTTCCTCAGAACTAAATGCTGGCGGTGCTCGCGCTACCTGGGATCAACCCATCAATGTCATTTTAGCAAAAGACTCTATTGATTTTTTTCGCTCTCACCGAGAAATATCTGCCTATCGTGATTGCGGCTATCTGTGGATGTTTCGTAAAGACCAATGGCAACAGGGAATCGCCCGAGCAGAAATGATCCAAAAAAAGCATAAGATTGACATCCATGTTTTGTCTGTGAAAGAAATTCAAGAGAAAACACCTTTTATTGATAAATCAGATGATTTAGAGGGTGGTACTTTTTCACCTACAGATGGATTATTTAATCCTAATACGGTGAAAAACTATTTTCGAGAAGAGTCCAAAAAACAAAATGTTCAATTTTTAGAAGGTCACAGAATAAAATCTGTATCGGTATTGAATGATGAATCTATAGAAGTTGAGTGCGAGCTGATTCCGCCAAAAAATGAAAGCGAACTAAAAGAATATTACGAAAGAGATCCGGGCCAGCCACAAAAGAGCTCTGGAGAAACAAGAAAAATTCGAGCAAAACAAATTGTGAACTGCACTGGTGCGTGGGCTTCAAAAATTGCAAAACTTATTGGATACGATTCTCCTGTATGGGCTGTACGTCGACAAGTTTCTATTTTTGATACAAGAGGCTTTGACTTTTCTCACTATGGAATGATGGTCGACCCTTCTGGTGTATATTTTCACCCTGAGGCAACGAATATCCTTGGTGGCTATGCTGATCCTGATGAGCCTAAAGGCTGGAACCTCAATTACGATGGAGAAAGTTTTTTCCAAGAAAAAATTTGGTCTGCTTTATATGAGCGCTCGACAAAGTTTGAAGAGCTCCGACACTTAACCGGTTGGGGTGGGCTTTATGAAATGACTCCAGATAAAACAGCGATTATCGGTAGAGTAGAAAAATTTAAAAATGTATTTGAGTGCCATGGCTTTTCTGGCAGAGGCGCAATGCAAAGCTATGCCGCCGGACGCGGAATAGCAGAGCTTATAGCTACAGGAAAATACCAAAGCATTGACCTGAATTGCTTAAATGGTAGTCGTTTTCAAAAAAATGAACTTGTTAAAGAAGGTTTGCATATCTAGCGCATGCATATTGCACCAATTATATGCGCTCTTTTTTTGTTAGCTATGTATATGCTCAAGGCTCGCAATTGTGTCTTTGCGGCCAAGATGGGAAAACAGAAATAACAAAAATATTTACTTCATTCTTTGAACATCAGAAAGCGCCGCCATCCTGGCAGCGTTAAATATAGAGTAAGGCTAGGCTAAATCCTTCGTCAACCCATTGAGTGATTTAGATTGTATTTTCAAAATCTAGTCTATAGAAACCACAGCAGAGTAAAACGTTAATCACCTTTTTTAGGCTTTTCATATTTTTTATTGATATCTACCGCAGCAGTGTAGGGAGCATTCCAAAGCTGCTCATGCATCTCTACCAATTTTTTAGCTAACTTTTCATCTCTTGCTACAACTTCTAAATTGCGATTATTCGTTAAATACCCACCAGTCCAGTTACTAGTACCAACCCACGCAAGTTTGCCATCTATCGTCATCACTTTAGAGTGAATCACTCTAGCATAAGGAATAAATCCCTCTTTTGCTTCAGGAATAGTAGAAATTCGTACTTCTACATCAGGTAGTACAGCTAAGCTCTTTAGATGATTGATTCCAGGCTCACCTGTATTCCAATGTGATACCAATAATTTAATTTTAACGTGCCGAGCTTGGGCTTCTCTGACTGCATTATCTATAATTGGATAAAATGTTTTATCTCGATTAAGTGGATAATAATCTAAAAGCTGAATGCGAATTTCTTCTTTCGCGTCTTTCATCAGTAAAGGTAATACGCTCTCAGAATCGCCTACTCCTTTTGGATTCCATGCCCAAGGAGAAGAAACCAAAAATGTTTTTTGCTTAAGATCCGGAACAAACGGTTTCTTTTGCAATGCTGGAACTTTTTTACCTTTAGCTAAAAGACTCGCGGCCTTCCAGTCTTGGTCAAAAATCGCTTTCATTTGCCCTACGATTTTTTTATCAGAAATAAGAAAGCCTGTTTCATGAATATGCTTTAAGGCTCTCCAGTCGAAATTTTGACTTCCTACGAATGCAACTTTTCCATCGGCTACGATAAACTTTGAGTGATTAATACCTCCACCAGTAATGGCAGAGTACTTTATAAAACGAAGCTCTGTATTCTTCATTTTCTTTAATCGTTCTATAGTGTCTTCAGAAGATGCTCTTTTCATCCCTTCTTCGAGTAAAAATTTTACTTTTACGCCTCTGGCAGTAGCGGCTTCTAATTTTTCGATAATCGTATCTAAAGATTCACCATCTTTACTAACAGCATACATCTGTTGAAAATCGATTTCTTTTTTTGCGTTATCAATCATTTCAGACCAAGCCTCTAAAGGTCCGCGCACGCCTTCTAGAGCTAAGTTTGTTTCCACTGGCTGTGTATAAATGATTTCAAGTCCAGAGCTTTCAAATTTTGCAAAAGCTACCTGACTAAGAAGACAAAGACTTAAAAGAATTCCTATGTTTTTCATAATTTCTACTCCTTAGTGGGCTTGATAGCCCAATTCGAAAGCACCTCCAAAAGAAAAAATTGCCCTAAAGAAAAAGAAATAGAACTATGATATGACCGATACAGAGCAGAGGCGAATGCACTAGCGCATTGCACAGGAGGCCAAATGAAATTAGCTACTAGAAAATCTAAAGATAGAGATGGTGAACTACTTGTTGTTAGTAGAGATTTACAAACAGCTATTTTAACACAAGGCATTGCTCCTAACTTACAGTATGCCTTAGACCATTGGTCAGATGTTGCTCCACAGCTGCAAAAATTAAGCGATGAATTAAATGCCGGCAAAGCAAAAGATACTTTTGCTTTTGAAGAAGAAAAAATGCACTCCCCTTTGCCACGTTCCTATCAATGGGTAGATGGTTCAGCCTATTTGAATCATGTTGAGTTAGTACGAAAAGCTCGCGGGGCAGAAATGCCGAAAGAGTTTTTAACAGATCCTTTAATGTACCAAGGATGCTCAGATTCTTTTTTAGCTCCAAGAGATCCTATTCTAATGGAGAGTGAAGAGTGGGGAATCGATTTTGAGTCTGAAGTGGCCGTCATCACCGATGATGTTCCTATGGGTGTTGATGCAGAATCTGCTTTAAAACATATTCGACTTATTTATTTAGTAAACGATGTAAGCTTGAGAAATTTAATCCCTCAAGAACTAGGTAAAGGCTTTGGCTTTTTGAATAGCAAGCCTCCCTCAGCGTTTTCTCCCGTTGCGGTAACTCCGGATGAACTTGGTAGTTCTTGGAAAGATGGCAAACTTCATTTAGCGCTCAGAACAGATTTAAATGGAAAATTTTTTGGCAAACCTAATGCTGGGATCGATATGCAGTTTAATTTTGGTCAATTAGTTGCTCACGCAGCAAAAACTAGACCTCTTGCCGCTGGTACAATCGTTGGCTCGGGTACCATATCGAATAAAGATCGTTCTGTTGGGTCCTCTTGCCTTGCCGAAATTCGCATGCTTGAAATTATTGAAAGCGGAAAGCCCTCTACCCCTTTTATGAAATTTGGTGATGAGGTAAAGATCTGGATGGACGATACAGCAGGCAAATCTATCTTTGGAACAATCCAGCAAAAGGTAAAAAAGTACGAACGGATGTAAGCTCTTCTAAAGTAAAGGATTTTTATTGTTGGACGTTTGCGAGCACCGCTCTTACTACTTAAGGTGTTAGAAAACGTTCCAAGATCAAGACGACGACTGAACAAAGACGTGAGTTGGCCGTTATGGCCAACGGAACGTTTTGAGATGGAGGCAACGCAGAGATTGGACGTTTGCGAGCACCGCTCTTTACCTTTTTAAGAAGGTTGGCTATATTTGATAACAATATGCTTCCATGGATTACATTAATTACCGGTCGACAAAAAAATGGCTTACCTACTTGGGTGAATAAGGATTGTACGAATCTTCCTTGCACAAACTTATCTGGGTATAGATTAAGAGATTTAAATCTAGCGAAAACAGATTTGTTTAAAACAAATTTACAAAAAACAGATTTGAGTGGAACCAATCTTTCTTATGCGTATTTGCGAAGTGCGAATTTACGTGAAGCAAAGTTGCACAAAACAAATTTCAAAGGAGCTAATTTAATTGGTTGTGATTTAACCAATGCTTCAATTTCTGACGCAAACTTTCAAGGCGCGCTATTTGATCAGTCCACTAGCTTACCGTTTACTCAAGAAGAAGCGCTTAGCCGTGGAATGATTCTTCAAGAAAAAGAAAAACGGATTTCTTAATCCGCCGCCCTATTTTTGCAAAGCGGCAGAAGACTTTGAAAATTTTTTCTTTTCAGAATAGATTTTGTAATTCATTGTAGCAGAAGAGCTAAGGTTGATGTTGGGATAGAAATTGAAAGAAAACGCACTGATAATTGTTGAGTCGCCCACTAAAGCAAAGACGATCAAAAAGTTTTTGGGCAAAAATTGTACCGTACTAGCATGTAATGGTCACATTCGCGACTTACCTGATAGAGCTTCTGAAATCCCAGAAAAATTTAAAAAAGAAAAGTGGGCGCGTCTTGGCATTAATGTACAAGATGACTTCAAGCCTCTTTACATTATTAATAGTAAAAAAAATAAAACGCTAAACGAAATCAAGCAGGCGATGAAAGATGCTGATGTACTTTATCTTGCGACTGACGAAGACCGCGAAGGAGAAAGCATCAGCTGGCATTTACTAGAAGTTTTGAAACCAAAAATTCCTACAAAGCGAATGGTGTTTCATGAGATTACTTCAAAAGCGATTCAAGATGCCTTTACGCACCCAAGAGAGTTAGATGAAAAACTTGTTCGTGCGCAAGAAACAAGGCGAATTCTAGATAGACTCGTAGGTTATACGGTTTCTCCTCTTTTATGGAAAAAAATTGCTTTTGGTCTAAGTGCAGGACGCGTACAGTCTGTGGCATTAAAAGCTCTTGTCGATCTAGAGCAAGAGAGAATGAAATTCGTCAGTGCAAAATACTGGGGACTCTCTGCAGAACTTGCCAAAAAGAATGACGGATTCGATGCAAAACTCACTCATATAGATGAAAACCGCATCGCTATCGGTAAAGATTTTGATGAAAAAACCGGTAAACTGATTCAAAAAGACTCTAAAGAAAAACAACCTATTCTACTGGATGAAAAAACAGCCAAGCGGTTTGAAAAAGAACTTCTAAAAGCAAATTGGAAAGTTACAAAAGTTGAAGAGAAGCCTGTAAGTAGAAAACCAGCGCCTCCTTTTATTACCTCAACTTTGCAACAAGAATCCAATCGTAAGCTTGGGCTCTCTGCTCGTGAAACCATGAGAATTGCGCAAACATTATATGAACGCGGCTTTATTACGTATATGCGTACAGACTCTGTGAATCTTTCAGACTCAGCTATCGAAAGTTCTCGCAGATTAGTGAAAAAACTTTATGGAGATGAATACCTAAGTGAGGCACCTAGAAAATACACCTCCAAAGCAAAAGGTGCGCAAGAAGCTCACGAAGCTATTAGACCTTCTTTAGACTTTACCCCTCCCCAAAATATGGGACTCAAAGGCAAAGAATATAGCTTATATGAAATGATTTGGATGAGAACCATTTCTACACAAATGGCTGACTCTAAACAATTGCAAGTATCGATTACGTCCGAGGCAAAAACAGAAAAAGCTGTGGCAAGATTTCAATCTTCGGGAATGAAAATTCTCTTCCCAGGCTTTTTGCGTGCCTATGTTGAAGGCACTGATGACCCAGATACCGCACTAATGGAAAGAGAGCGCTTCTTGCCCGATCTAAAAGAAGGCGATGCTCTAAATTGTAAAAAAGCTGAAGCTACAGAACATGAAACAAAACCACCAAATCGTTTCTCTGAAGCAGCGCTTATTCAGTTTTTAGAAAAAGAAGGTATCGGTAGACCCTCTACTTACGCCACCATAGTGAGTACTATTTTAGATAGAGGCTATGTAGTTAAACAAGGTAACGCCCTTGTGCCAACCTTTACTGGCTTTGTCGTGACTGAGCTTTTGCGCAAACATTTTCCCGATCTTGTAGATTATCAATTCACCTCTCTTATGGAGAATAATTTAGATAGTATCGCTACAGGTGAAATTGCTTACTTACCTTACTTAAAAGAATTTTATTTGGGTAAAAACGGCTTAGAAGAAAAAGTTGCTAAAGAGGATAAAAATATTGTTCCTGAAGAAGCGCGCTCTCTAAAGTTCAACCATTTAAAAAACTTAGACGTATTTGTAGGTAAATATGGTCCGTACTTTGAGTATGTAGATCCAGAAACAAAAGAAAAAGTAAAAGCAAGCTTACCAGAGTCTATGGCTCCTTCTGATCTAAATACCGACTCTATTAAAGATCTGATCACCCAAGTGAAAAAAGGAGCCGAAAGCTTAGGAACAGACCCAGAAACTAAATTGCCTATTTTCTTAAAAACAGGCTCTTATGGGCCTTACTTACAGCTTGGTGAAGTTCCAGATGATCCAAAACAAAAACTTAAGCGCGTATCGATTCCCAAGGGAATCGATATAAACTCGATTGACCAAGCCTTAGCCCTTAAAATTCTAGAGCTACCGCGTTTAGTTGGCCATCACCCACAAACGGGCAAAGAAATTCGCGCAAGTGTAGGGCGCTTTGGCCCCTATGTAGTGCATGAAAAAGATTTTCGCTCTTTGAAAAAAGAAGACAACGTTCTAACCGTTGACCTTGAAAGAGCAATGGAGCTTTTCTCTCAGCCTAAAGGCCGTGGTAGAGGATCCAAAGTAGTTCGTGCTATAGGTGAACATCCAGAAACAAAAAGCCCTGTAGATATTTTAGAAGGCCCATATGGTCTTTATATTAAACACGGTAAATCCAACGCTACTCTCCCTAAGGATAAGAAAGTAGAAGAGGTAACCATGCAAGAAGCTCTCGCACTTTTAGCCGAACGCGAAGCAAGCAAGAAGCCCGCAAAAAAGAAGGCCTCTACCGCCAAAAAGAAAGCAACCAAACCAAAAGCAAAAGCAAAATCATAACCATAAGAGAATCTAATTTTCTTTCTTAACCGTTCACCCATAAAGTATAGCTATGAATAAGTTTGGTGTTTTTTTTGCTCTCAGCTCAGCGCTTTCTTATGGATTGCTCAGCTATTTAGTCAGTTGGAATCCAGAGAAAATTCCCGTAACGCAATTGATTTTTCTTCGTGGAGCTCTTGGACTACTCGTACTTATTCCCTTTTGTTACAAAAAGATTCCCATCTATTGGAGCAAAAACTCAGGGTTATTATGGACTCGTGCGCTTTCAGGCTGTGCTGGGCTATACTGCTATTTTTATATTTTACAGGGAACCACCGCAGCCAATGCTAACGTGCTATTTAGTAGTGCCCCTATATTTGTCACTGCTTTTTCTTGGTTTATTTTGAAAGAAAAAATCTCAAAAACTGAAGGCATCGGTATTGGCTTGATCGTTTTCGGTAATTTTCTACTCTATATCCCGAATAAATCTTCAATGCCCCTTTGGGTTTGGTCTTTAGGTAGCCTAGGAGCCCTATTTGCTTCAGTTGCATTTTTAGCTCTCGGGCCTGCTAGTAAAAAATTTTCTGCACCCTTAATTGTAACGGGATTTTCGTTTTCTATTACGATTTCTTCTCTGCTGACCCCATCTACTGAGTGGGTTAGCCTTGCCGAACACTGGAAGTTTTTATTCACCGTGAGTGTCTTGGGTGTCGTTTCTCAGATCTTAGGAACTGCCTCTTATATATACCTAAAAGGCGCTGTGGCTACGGCCCTTGGTAGGTCTTCCATCTTATTTAGTGGTTTTTTCGATTATGCTTTGGGCGGCATTGTTCTACATTTGTTAGAAGTGGTGAGCTATAGTTTGACGACTTTGGGAATAGTGGTGACACAGAAAAAATCGAAGAGCTAAAAGACGACCCACCCAAGCTCCCGTTAAAGTATATTTTTTTCTTTATTTTCAATATCTTAGCAAATCCATGCTGAACAATACCCTGCTCGCCAAGAGACTTCTCTCACAAGAGCTTCTAAAGATGTGCTGCAAAATAATCTACTAAAAAAAAATAGCGCACCTTGTCAAACCAAGCGGTCTTTGGTATAAGGCCTTTGTTCCAAACAATTTAGATAAGGGGATTGCATGATACGCAAATGGGTAGCGGGATTCGCATTATTGTTAGCTCCAGTTGTAGCAAAGGCAGACTGCATGGATCTGTCGGGCCACTATGTTTTAGTCACAAAAGAATACAATTCACTTATTCGACTTACGCAAAAGTCTTGCGACAAAGTAAATTATGCGGTCATGGCAATTCGAGGCGACAAAGTAAAACCCATTGCTTCCATCGATTATAAAAGCGGAGAAGGCTTCAAACCACTTCCCGGTGACCTAGGAACGGAATATGAACTTTCTTTAGGTAAAGAAAGCGGCATCATTCGAATGAAAAAATCTGGATCTGATGGCACCATCTGCATGGATACAATTACCTTTACTCGTGATCCCTATATGAACCTAACAGGGCAATATAACCGATTTTGTAATGACTTTAGTGCTCCTCAATCTTGGTCAATTACGTTTCACAGGCTATAAAAAAACCCCCTAGTCAAACTAGAGGGCTTAAAAAATTAAAAACTTAGCCTTCTAAAAGAGAACGAAGCATCCAAGCTGTTTTTTCATGGAGCTGCATTCTTTGCGTTAATAGATCGGCAGTAGATTCATCACCAGCTTTTTCAACTGCAGGAAAAACCGAACGAGCCGTGCGAACAACGGCTTCTTGCGCCTCAACTAATTGACGAATCATTTCTTTGGCTTCAGGTACTCCATCTGCCTCAGGTATAGATGTTAATTTTGCATACTGCTTATATGAACCAGGTGCAAAATGGCCTAACGAACGAATTCTCTCTGCTATTAAATCTACTGCAGTAGCAAGCTCTGTGTATTGCGTTTCAAACATTAAATGTAATGTCTGAAACATTGGCCCTGTGACGTTCCAATGAAAGTTATGAGTCTTTAAATATAGTGTATAAGAGTCTGCCAATAACCTAGATAAGCCTTCGCTTATTTCTTTTCTATCAGCATCGGATATTCCAATATTTAGTTTTTGCATATTATCCTCCCTTTTGTGTGCTTAAAAGCTACCCGATTTATGATTTTTTCTCTACATTTTCATTTTCTAAACAATTCTACGCATAGAATGCCACAGTAAATTCACGAAAATTTCTTCATTTACGTGAGATCAGACAAAGCTTTCGCTAGAATATAGCTAAAGCTATTGATAATTTTCTTAACCAATTATGAGTACCTAAATGCAATCTAATTCAGAAGCAAAGCCGATTCATTTAATTAGTGACTTAGACGATACGATTAAAATATCTCACACTCAATCAAAACTAATCACTGTATATCGTGGATTGTTTCGTTCTTCTGCCTTTAGTGGAATGGCAAAACTTTATCAAGAAATGCTAACTTGTGACGATTCTGATTTCACAATCGTCAGCTCTTCTCCGCCAACTATTGAAAAAAAAATTCGTGCATTCATCCACAAAAATCACTTTCCTGAACCTAAATTAATTTTACGCGATTGGATTCGCAGCCCTGCAGTCAAAGCTTTTAAAGTAAAAGCCCTTCATAAAGAAATAGAAAAAAGTAAACACCCTTTGATTCTTATTGGCGATGACACTCAATATGATCCAGAAATCTATTATGAATTATCGATGATTTTTCCTAAAAAAATTCTCTGTCGCTATATTCGTAAAGTCCGTGGACGTGAACTCCCTGCAGACACAATAGGTTTTTTTACTGCTTTCGATATTGCCTGCCATGAATATACCCAAGGAAGACTCACAAATGACTCTGTTCTAGCCGTAGGGGAAGAAATTCTAAAAGCAAAAAAACTCTCACGTATTTTGCCTAGCTTTTCGTTAATTCCTCCAGCTAATTTCGCTCCAATCGCTGAATTTCCAGAAAAATCTATCCAAGTAATCTGGGAGCAAATCAGCTCAAAGATTCAAATCATAGCCAACAAAAAATCTTCTAAAACAAAAACCAGGCATAAGGATTAAACTCTGCTCCTGGCACTTGCCCTTCACCATCACCTTCGTAGCCGTATAGCTCGCCATCGATTAGCAAATAGCCCGAAGAATGCTTTTGCGGATTATTACTGGCATGAACCCAGTGAACAATCGCACCCATAGGTGAAGGCGGATAATTACCTGCCTTTTCTCTAGCTGTAATATAGTCTCCACAAGCCACAACCTCTGCTCCAGGTTGTAAGTTGGTTATGTTTCCAAAGCTTTTATTATAAACAATCTCAATATGGTCAATTGTATCAGTCTCATCACCTATATCTTTAAAAAGATCTACCTGTAAATGCAGGTGCGACCCACGGTTAAGAATCGTAGATTTCAGTTCACCAACTATCAGTGCTCTACTTTTAAACTGGTTTTTGCTCGATCTTTTCCAATCTAAAACTTGGCGATTGTTTTCGCGCATCGGTTTTCGGTTTTGGTCTTTACATTCTGGAAGAGCCGCTACCGCTGATTGAAATCCAAATAATATTGTGAAAAAAAGTGTATATATATAGATCATTCATCCCCCCTGATTGACTAATTTTGGTATATACTTTGAAACGAGTTGTTAGCAAGTTAGGAAATAATTTTGGCAAGACATGGCAAGACCTTTAACACAAAACGAAGAAGACGAAGATTTACCAACACAAACTGGGGGAAAAAATTATATCACCCCCAAGGGCTTAGCTAAACTCAAAGCAGAGTTAGATAAGCTTTTAGACCAAGAGCGTCCTGAAGTTGTTCGCATTGTAAGCTGGGCAGCATCAAATGGAGATCGCTCAGAAAATGGTGATTATCTTTACGGAAAAAAACGCCTACGCGAAATAGATAAACGGATTCGCTTTTTAACAAAGCGAATTGATGCGGCTGTTCCGGTTGACCCACTTAACCAAAAAGGAAAAAAAATCCTCTTTGGCGCAACGGTCAAAGTAGTGAATGAAGAAGGAGAAGCGAAAACATTTTCTATCGTTGGCATTGATGAAACAGATGTAGCAAAAGGAAAAATCAGCTGGATCTCACCCATGGGTAGAGCTCTACTTACTGCAAGTGAGGGAGACTCAGTGACCGTTCGCACGCCTAAGGGCAATGAAGATTTTGATGTAGAAGAGGTAAGTTATCGTGAACTCGAATAATGATAATCCTAAGTGCAGTGAGCTCATCGAATTTTTACTACTATTTTCAAGCCGCTACCTGGCAAGTGGAGGGCCAACTTCTCGTCTAGAAGAAAATCTTACAAATCTAGGTGGTTTGTATGGATGGCATACAGAGGTTTTTTCGACTCCTACAGGTGTCTTTGTCTGCTTAGAAAAGCCAGGGCAAGATTCTAGAACCTCACTCGTGCGAATAAAAGATACAGGGAACAACTTAGGTGAGCTCTCTGAATTAGAAGCATTAATAACAAGTCTTTTAAAGAAAAACACCACTCTTTCAGAAGCTACAGCAAAAATTACGAACCCTGCATTTCGTAAAGACAAGTATG
Source organism: Oligoflexia bacterium (assembly GCA_023954355.1). Lineage (GTDB taxonomy): Bacteria > Bdellovibrionota > UBA1018 > CAIPTA01 > CAIPTA01 > JAMLID01. The sequence continues at coordinate 122,612 of JAMLID010000003.1, forward strand.
GAAACTTCGTAATCTCTTTAGCCGCAATGTTTTTGGGTTTCGCCTTGAGCTTTTCTACGTACCAAAGACTTTCTGCTGCTCTTATTAGTGGAGGCATTGCTCTATCGACCTGGGCGGTGTCAAATTTCTTTTTTAAACCTGTTATTGCAAACCCTATACTCACTGATTTTTTAGCTGCATTTTGGGCACTTTCTTTAGCCGCCGTGGCTCATGGAATGTTTTCTCCTATTAGTATTGAAGCCTATGCTCTAGGGGGAATTGTTCTGCTCGTCCCAGGACTTGCACTCACTACAGCCATAGCAGAGCTTGCTGAACAAAATCTCGTTTCTGGTACAGCAAAACTTATGCAAGCTCTAATGACACTTTTTTCTTTGGGACTATCCTATTTGCTCTTTCAGCAAATTGCGGCCGCATTACAGATTCGCGATATCTTATCACCCACCCTAGTACCACAAATTTCCATTTGGTTTTCGTTCTTTGGTTTTTTTATAAACGTCATTTGCTTTAGTATTATTTTAAAAGTGCCAAGAGCTTCACTGTTTTGGTGTTGTATTAGTGGTTTTTCTGGGTGGGTGATTATCAAATTTTTAGCTGATACACCTGTAGCTGCTGCTTCTGCATTTTTAGCTTCGCTATCGGTTGGTTTAATGAGTTTGTTTTTCGGCCGATTGTTTTCTCAACCATCACAAATGTATTCGATTCCAGGAATCCTCTCAATGTTACCAGGAATGTTAGCTCTTGATAGTTTTCGTTATTTCGCATCTGGAAACGACCAAAGTGGAGTCGCCTTCAGTGTAAAAGTAGCCATCACCGCTGTGAGTATTGTTTTTGGATTATTAAGTGCAAGAATCCCTTTTCAAATTATGCGATCTGCAAATGAAACTTATATTTCGCTAAGAGGAAAACGAGCGCAAGCTAAACGTTGAACGTTTTGAGAAGGAGGCAACAATTCGAAGGCGGGAGCCTGAGAAGCCATGAGCACTAAATGTGCTCCAGCGAAGCGAGATGCGGAGCTACCGGAGATTGGAAATTCTCTAGCTCCGTATACTAGTAGCAGCAGCGTGAGCAGAAGCCCAAGCCCATTGAAAATTAAATCCTCCAAGCCAGCCAGTCACATCAACTACTTCTCCAATAAAATAAAGACCTGAAATATTTTTACATTCTAAGGTTTTGGAAGAAAGCTCGTCTGTTGAGACACCACCTCTTGTTACTTCGGCTCTATCATATCCCATAGTATCTGAAGGTATAAGCTCCCAATTATTTATAGTTGATCCGATTTTTATTAAGTCTTGATCTTTTGCGTCTGCAATAGACTTATTTTGAAATTGATGTTCTGAGAAAAACTGTAAAAGAAAAGGTTCACTAAAAAATGGTGTTAAAAGATTTTTTATTTCTTTTTTATTGTGCGATTTTTTTTCATTCAATAAAAAGTCACTCATATTTTTCTCTGGCATTAGATTAATTTTAATTTTTTGTTTTGCTCGCCAGTGAAGTGATGCTTGTAAAATTGCAGGGCCAGAGATTCCGTGATGAGTAATAAGTACATTTTCACGAAAAGATTGTGATCCACAACTTACAAGAGAGTCTACACTATAGCCAGAAAGGTCTGAGT
>JAMLID010000030.1 GCA_023954355.1 Oligoflexia bacterium
TTTTTGTATTATTGGTTCAGCTTGTTTTTATTCTAGTTTCTCTTAAAAAAGATAAGCATAAATTTATTAAAAAGTGGGTATATTGGCTTTTACCTGCGGGTATTTTTTTAGCACTTTGGCTACCTATTTTTTACGAAGCTCTTCAAACGAAATTACTTAGTTGCTGTAATGAAAAAATTTCTTTTTATTACTATTTAATGGGCATTGGTCATGTCTTGTCACTGAGTCATTTTGATATGAATATTCTTGGATCAAATGGTACAGTTTTCACATCTCCACTTTATTTATTAGTCATCCCTATGCAATTTATAATTTTACTTTTCTTTCTAAGAGGTAATAAAAATAATGAAAAAATCTTATTACTTCTTAGTGCTTCAATGCCGCTTTTAATTTTATTAGCTATTGATATAGCGTTAGGATGGAAAAGGGCATTGGTTCCAAGATTTCTTTATTTGACCATACTTAGCTTTTGGATAATTAATTATATTTGGCTTTATTCAAATTTATTTAAATCAAATCTAAAAAAGAAATTTATTGGAATACTATTTGGCTTCTTTCTTTTTTTTGGTCTACTTTCTTTTCAAAAGAAGTATCAACAAGAAGTTATTTGGTGGCATAAAAATACTCAATATCGAATTGTCCAGTTAGCTAATCTTTTAAAGGACACTAAGTATCAAAAATTAGTCGTAAAAAAAGAATTAATAAATTTCTATTTTGTGGTCACGCTCAGCAAAATTTTAGAAAGACCTGTAGCAATAGAGTGGGTAACAGATCACACAGATACACGGTTGCGAGATGCTATATACCTAGGATTTGAAAAGAGTAACTTACCTAATTTAGTGTATACTTCTTCTCTAGAAGTAAGCCTAGAGTATATGCCGTAATAAGACATATATGGATACGTGTATGAACTGGGTATTTGTATCAAGGATTGCTTTCATTCAGTGAAACATTCTGATTCAAGAATAATGCAATCTTAATTCTTTAGGCTTTCGTGTCGATATAAAAGAGATGAATACCCTTATATTTTCTTTATTTATTCATGTCTTAGCTTTTTCTTTCACCTCTAAAGGTGATTTTCGACATAGGTGTCCTTCAGCAAGTTCGACAAAAAATAAATTAGTGATTCATCATATCGCGATTGGACAAGGAGATAGCACTTTTATAAAAACCCCAAAAGGTCATACTGTTTTGATAGATGGCGGTCTTTCTGGAAGAGGAAGTAGAGAAATTATTCCCCTCTTAAAAGATTGTTATCGAATTAGAGCAATCGATTATGTAGTTCTGACACATTTTGATAGTGACCATCAGGGTGGGTTAACTGAAGTTTTAAATGAAATAAAAGTAAATGCGGCAGTTTATGATCCAGGAGATAAAATTAATGGAAAAAATACTGATCCCAATAGCATTAACGGAAAATACGTTAAGGCAGCGAAAGCAACAAGAAAAAGAAAAATTCCTATACTAGGGGAAAATAATTTCCCACTGCCTAATGATGATAAGGCAAAAATAGAAGTGGTCGCAATTGGTGGTGAAATTTTAGGTGGTGAATCGGTTGATATTTTCGGGCGTGATAAAAAGCCAAAAGATGATAATTCTATTAGTATAGCATTGGCTATTCGTTTAGGTTCATTTGACTATTTTATCGGAGGTGACTTAACTGGTGGGGGAGAGAGAACACCAGATGTAGAGACACCAGTTTCTGTTGTAGTTGGTGATATTGATGTTCTTCACTTAAATCATCATGGTTCGAATACTAGCAATAATGAAAAATTTCTTGAAAATCTTCAACCAGAACAAGTTGTTGTCAGTGTCGGTGATGGAGAAATGAACGTTCGATATAAGTTACCAAATGCCGAAGTTATGGAGAGGCTAAGTAAAATGCCATTTATCGATAATATTTTTCAAACTGCGCGAGGAGAAAGCGAAGCAAGAGAACCTTTTTTAAGAAAAGTAAAAAATGAAGAGGGCGATATTATCATTATTGCAGATGAAGAGTTTTATTCTGTAAATGATAAGAAATTCAGAACAGATCATAAATAGCGTATTTTTTAAATTTATCTAACTTAGTATTCTTGACCAGTTTCTAGATTTTCTGATTTTTTTTCTATGTAAGAAGAAAGTAACAGTAGTAATTAGTACTTTCATTCCATAGTCCCAAATGTTTACGTAATTTTCTTCGTCACCATAATATGTAGGTATAGGCATTTCAGTAATTCTAAATTTTTGATGAGCAAAAAGGATCAAAATTTCAGTATCAAAATGATAGTCAGAAGAAAATTTCTGAAAGGGGATTTCTTTCAGGGCGGATACTGAGAAAACTCGATAACCTGAGTGAAATTCTGTAAGTCGCGTTCCTAGGAAGAAGTTTTGTATAGTTGTAAGAACTCTATTGCCCAAAAAACGAATTACAGGCATTCCCCCAGCTAATGGGTCACCAGACATTCTCGACCCAAAAACCATGTCTGCTTTTCCACTTGATACTGGGTCTATGAGTGTTTCTAATAATTCAGGAGCATACTGAGCATCTCCATGAAGCATTGCAACGCAATCATATTGTTTATCAATGCATCTCTGGTATGCAATTTTTTGGCTGCCCCCATAGCCCATATTTTGAGGGTTTTTGATGACTTGTAGGTTGTGTAATCCATGGTCATTACCGTAATTAATCGCCACCATAGATGTATTATCGGTACTATCGTTATCTATTACAAAAATCTCTTCTACCTGCTGCTTTACAGACAAGGGGATTCTATCCAAGACTGTTCCAATGGTAGAGGCGGCATTGAAAGCTGGTATAAATATCGCTACTTTGGTTTTTTGTTCTGAAGCTTGGTTCATATTCTTTTCATACGCTAGGAAAAAAAAAATCGAAACTATATTTTATTTTTATCAAATTAGGCAGATAATGGAGAAAACCTACAGGAGTTATTATGAAAAAAGTACTTACATTATTTACACTAGCATTCGTTATTATGTCGTATGGATGCACGAAAAAAGAAGATGCTGCTATGCCCGTTGATGGCGGTGCTGCCGAAGAGCAAGTAGAAGGTTCAACAACACCAGCTACAGAATCTGCTTCAGAGGCTCCAACTGATGAAATGGACGAGAAAAAAGATGGTGCATCATCTGATGCTCATTAAAAATTAGTAAATATTATTATTTTACTTATGGCCCAGGCTTATTGTTCTGGGCTTTTTTTTTCCTAATTTCTTTAAAAAAATTAGTTAGCAAATGAGAACATTGGTCAGCATAAGAGCCTTGTTCATAGCTGACTCTATGGTTAAGTCGAGGATTATTCAAAATGTCTAAATTAAGACTAATTGAGCCACCCTTCGGATCTTGGGCTCCGTATATAAGGTGTTTTATTCGTGCTTGCACAATTGCTCCTGCGCACATCGGACAGGGTTCTAAAGTCACATACATTGTGGTTCCACTCAGGTTCCATGAGTTTATAGATTGAGTTGCCGACTGAATGGCTTGAACTTCAGCATGGGCAGTAGCAGAATGTAACTCTTCTCTTTGGTTTCTTCCGATACCTATAATTTGATTGTTTTTAACAATAATGGCACCGACAGGGACATCGTCTGTTTTGAGACAGAGCTTTGCCTCTTCTAGTGCCGCTAACATATAATCCATGATTATTTAAAGGCGAGTAAGTATTTAAGATCATCATCATCAAAGAAGAGACCTACGCCATAAAAATAGGGGATTTTTCCATTATACTTACGATGCTGATCAAAGCCGCCCGTCACATATACGGTTTTCCAAAGAATAGCTTTTGCATATCCCCGCACCATAATGGGCTCATTTTTTCCTGGTGAGTAGATGTCGGCGTGGATTCCAAATCTTCTTTCTTCATCGAACCAAAAACCAGCCCCTACAGCGCCATTATCTTCGATTAATCCTACTCGCAAATCTAGAGGGCCAAAATATTTCCCGAAAAGAGCGGTAATTCTTAAACCTTTTTCTTCATTAACCGTTTTTACCTCTACAGAGGGTGCACCACCATTGACTGTAGTGGTTGTAGTTGTTTTTTTGTCACGTCCTCTTGGATCACTAGTGATACCTACTAAGTAATATCTTGTTGGGTTGGGAGCAATCATTACAGAAAACTTTGCTTTATTTCCGTCGTATTGAGGAATAGACACCCCACCAATATCTACATAGGTTTTTAAGCCGCCGGCTTTGCCCAGAAGAAGGTTTACGCTACGAACAGCAGACTTAACCTCTTCATAGATAGATGGATCAGTAAGAAATTTTCCAATAGTGCCCTCTCCATTTTTTACTTTCTCCATAAGCTGCTCAGCACTCGCCATGGTATTTTTTAGCGATTCCATAGCTTCATCCACGTTTTTCATTACTTTTCCTTGTGGGCGCAACAGAACTTCTAAGTGTTTCATAGCACTATTTAAGTTTATGATAGTTTCTTTAAACTCTTTTTGTTGAGTGACTTCTCGTAGATCTCCCACCATTAGTGTAAGCTGGTCGATTAGTTTGCCGACTTTTTTTACTGTGTCAGAGAGTTCTGCTTCTCTAGAAGCGTTTAAGGTGGTTCCCTCGGCGTGAGCATCACTAATTAAAGAATCTAAAAGACTTAATAAAAGAGATTTCGCACGAGACTCTAATTTGGACTGAATAGAGTGGTCACCTTCGGGGACAATAATTACCTGAGAGCCCTTTGATTCAGATTCAAAATCTTCAGGTATTTCTTCTTTTTCACGAGAACTATCTAAAGGTGCCGGACTTGTGCCGTTATTTGACCTCGGGCTAGAAAGTTGTGCGCCATTTTTTTCTACTGGTTTTAATTCTAAAAATTTGTCTCCTAAGAAACCAGAAGATCGAACATAGGCCCTTGTTTCATCGATTATTTTTACTGGACCGGTGATGCAGACTTTTACTAATACTTTATCTCCATCTAGATCAACAGAGTTGATATAACCAATTTCTAAGCCGAGAGTTTTTACAGGAGATTTTCTTCTAAGTCCTGTTGCATCATCGACATTGATATTGACTTCGTTACACGGGCGATACCAGTACGGTCTGTCGTTAACATAGATACTAAAACCAATGATCAGTCCAATACCAACTGCTGTAAAAATCCCAATTCGAAAAAGTCGCGACATTTTCAATCCTCCGTATTATAGCGCTCTTCTAATGAATAAAATTCTCTGACATCTGGGTCGTGGCTCTTAAATACCCCTTTAGGTGGCCCCGCATAACGAACAACGCCATCTTTAATAAAGGCAATTTGTTCGGCTACTGTGAATACGACATGTGTATCGTGACTAATCACAATAGATGTTAAATTGTGTCTGCTACTCACGTCTTTAATTAAATTTGTAACCATCATTGTAGTGATTGGATCTAAACCCGTAGTGGGCTCGTCATACATCATGATAGAGGGTTTCAGGGCAATGGCTCTTGCTAAGGCCACGCGTTTTCTTTGTCCGCCTGAAAGCTCAGAAGGCATTTTTAGCGAATGCTCCATAGATAAACCGACACTCTCTAGTAGGTTTTCTACGTTTTCATCTAATTCTTTTTTAGAGAGGTTAAGATGTTCTTTCAGAGAGAAGCATACGTTATTGTATACATTTAGCGAGTCAAACAAAGCTCCATGCTGAAATAAAATACCCATATTTTTTCGAATTTCATGAAGATTTTTTTGGTCTTTATGATCCATTATTTGCCCATTAACTTGAATAGTACCTTTGTCAGGGCGAATAAAGCCCATTACTTGCTTTAGCAGCAAAGATTTCCCACAACCAGAACCACCCATTATGTAAGTAACTTTTCCTCTAGGAATATCTAAATCTAGGCCCTTGTGGATCTGGAACTTTCCAAATCCTTTTTCTAAGCCTTTTACGCTGATAGCGGGCCCGTCTTTATAAGATGATGTTGCTTGGGTCATAAGGTAAATATGCTGTTAGAATATAATCACTGAAAAGAATCCATAGGGCTGTAGTAACTACAGCTTTATTCGTGGCCACTCCAACGCTTTCGGCATTGCTTCCAGCATGGTAACCATAAAAACAGCCAAGTACAGAAAGAAAAAAACCAAAAATAAAAGCTTTACTAAGGCCTTGCCAGACATCATTGAAATCAACAGCCCAACCCAATTGTTGCCAATAAACGGCTCCATCGGTACTAAGTACAACAGTTGCTATAAAATAGCCGGCTGCACAGCCAATTACGGTGAAGTAGATACAAAGTAATGGTAAAGATAAGGTTCCGGCTAAAATTCTTGGGGTCATTAGGTAGTCGTGAGGGTCAGTGCCTAATGCTTCCATAGCATCGATTTGTTCCGTTACTCGCATGGTTGCTATTTCAGCAGCAATAGCGGCTCCTGCGCGCCCAGCTACCATGATTCCGCAAAAAACCGGAGCAAGTTCTCTCATAAGAGCAATCCCAACCGAAGAGCCTAGATAACCATCCATGCCAAAATAATGAAGAGCAACATAAGTTTGAAAGGCGAGTACACTACCTATGAAAATAGCACTAAAAGTGACCACTGTAATAGACTGAACGCCAATAAAATCAAACTGCTGAAAGAAAATAGGAATTCTTTTATGAAAGCGCTTAAGACCTAAAACGGAGTTCCAAATAAAAATGGAAAGCTTACCTAAAAAGGTAATCGGTGATATAGCAAAGCTAAGCATAGGGGTAGTCTAGTAGGCTCTGCTGTTTTTGTCATTTTTTGATAGAAAAATCATGGCATTGGCAAAAAAATCAGTTATCCTGCTCTGCATAAAGTCAAATGAGTATAAAAGCAAAACAAATCCGAAACTTTTCGATCATTGCACATATTGATCATGGCAAGTCTACCTTGGCAGATCGCTTGATAGAGCTTACGGGTACACTTACTAAGCGTGAAATGGCATCACAAATTCTTGATTCTATGGATATAGAGCGAGAGCGTGGGATTACCATTAAGGCTCAGACCGTTCGTATGCGTTACAAAGCAAAAAATGGGCAAGAATATATTTTGAATATGATCGATACCCCCGGACATGTGGATTTTACCTACGAGGTATCAAGAAGTTTAGCCGCCTGCGAAGGGGCGATTTTAGTAGTAGATGCTTCTCAAGGTGTAGAAGCGCAAACATTAGCCAATGTGTATCTAGCACTAGAGAATAATTTAGAAATTTTTCCTGTACTTAATAAAGTAGATTTACCAAGTGCTGAGCCCGAGAGAGTAGAAGGAGAAATTGAAGAAGTAATTGGCCTAGATGCGAAAAATTCTGTTCGCATTTCTGCAAAAACAGGTCTGAATGTAGAAGATGTTTTAGAGGCTATTGTTGAAAAAATTCCGCCGCCTAAAAGTGAGGGAGAATTTTCACAAGAGGCACCGTTACAAGCGCTTGTTTTTGATTCTTGGTTTGATTCTTACTATGGAGTAGTGGCTCTGGTGAGAGTTTTTTCTGGAAGTGTTAAAAAGGGTGACCAACTGATTATGATGCATACAGGGAAGCTCTTTTCATGTCAGAAGGTATGTTACTTTTCACCACGAATGACCGATGCAGATAGCCTGGATATAGGTGAAGTTGGTGCTATTATTACAGGTCTGAAAGATGTGAGAGATGTAAAAGTAGGAGATACAATAGCTCTTACGAACCATAAGCCCACAACATCTCTTAAAGGATTTAAAGAAGTTAAACCTATGGTGTTTTGCGGGGTATATCCTATTGAAAGTGATGATTACGCCAATCTGCGCGATGCTTTAGAAAAATTACAATTGAATGACTCTGCTTTTACCTTTGAGCCTGAAACTTCAGGCGCTTTGGGATTCGGTTTTCGCTGTGGGTATTTAGGTTTATTGCATATGGAAGTTGTTCAAGAGCGGCTTGAACGGCAATATAATTTAAATATTATCTCTACTGCACCATCTGTAGTTTATCAGGTGACAAATACAGATGGTGAATTAATTCTAGTTGATAATCCATCCAAGCTACCTCCTCAGGTGAATATTGCAAAAATAGAAGAGCCTTTCATTAAGTGTACCGTACATACACCGAACGAATATGTAGGTGTTGTGCTTGCTTTGTTCCAGGAACGAAGAGGTGCGCAGGTTGGTATTGATTATGTAACCAAGGATAGAGTGCAGGTTCGCTATGAAATGCCACTTTCTGAAATGGTTTTCGACTTTTTTGATAAATTAAAAAGTGTCACTAGAGGTTATGCTTCTATGGACTATGAGCTTATTGATTATCGTGAGGGTGATCTTGTTAAGCTCGATATTTTGTTAAACGGAGACGGAGTAGATGCTCTCTCTGTAATCATACACCGATCTAAGGCCGCACATAGAGGTAGAGAATTAGCAAAAAAATTAAAAGAGCTTATAGAAAGACAAATGTATGAGGTTGCTATTCAAGCAGCTATCGGAGCGAAAATAGTAGCTAGAGAGACTTTGTCGGCATTGAGAAAGAACGTACTTGCTAAATGTTATGGTGGTGACATCAGTAGAAAGAGAAAGTTATTAGAGAAGCAAAAAGAAGGTAAAAAGAGAATGAAACAAATTGGCTCTGTAGAAGTTCCTCAAGAAGCTTTTATGGCCGTTTTGAAGGTGGATTAGCGTTTGACGAGATGGATAAATAGGCTGTTTCTTGTAGGTATAGCTGCTCTAATGTGTAGAGCTTGTGTTGTAGAGCCATTTAGAATCACTGATGGCTCAATGGAGCCTCAATTTCGTGAAGGGGATATTTTTTTAGTTTCTAAATTTTCTTACGGGCTACGCATTCCAGGTTCTGGGAGTCTTTTGTGGCAGTGGTCGAGGCCAAAAAAAGGGGATAAGGTTGTAATTATTGGATATGGAGACCCGCCAGTAGACTACTTAAGAACCGTTGTAAAACTTCCCAATGATGAAATTTTTTATGAAGAACAAGGGGCTACTTACGTACTAAAAGAAGATGAGTATGGGGTTGCGGCGGAGCGCGTTGATTCTCAAGGCAGTGAGCAGCAAATTCTGTTAGTTAAGTTGAAGTCAATAATAGGTAAAGCAAAAATATTTTGGCCCTATAAAAAATCTTCTGATTTAGGTACAGAAGAGATAGAATCTACAAACAAGAAAAGGTTTTTTCAGTGGGTAGAATAATAGAACCCTTAAAGCATCTCATAACCATAGAAGATCTCACTAAAGATCAAATCCTAGAATTTTTAAAATTAGGAAAATTTTTTAAAGATAAAATACAGAGTGGTACAAAGCGCTTTCCTATTCTCAATGGAAAAACGGTAGTTGCCTTATTTTATGAAGCATCTACTCGTACTAGAGGTTCTTTTGAGATAGCCGCAAAGCAATTAGGGGCTGACTTCGTATTTATGTCAGCTGATGCAAGCACTAGTGTGTCTAAGGGAGAATCACTTTTAGATACAGCAAAAAATTTAGAGGCAATGAATCCAGATTTTTTAGTTCTACGCCACTCATGTTCTGGGGCCCCTCAGCAACTAGTTAATAGAGTAAAAATTCCTTTAATTAATGCTGGCGATGGATTTCATGAACACCCCACTCAAGCACTATTGGACGCTCTAACAATACAAGAACAGTTCGGTACAATTAAAGGCTTAAATATTACTATTATTGGAGACATTGCACATTCAAGGGTTGCTCGTTCAAATATACATCTTTTGAAGAAAATGGGAGCAAAAGTCACTGTCTCTGGCCCAGCTACTTTGTTGCCTCCAGAAGTTGAGTCTATGGGAGTGGCTTCTACAACTAATATTGAAAAAGCTGTGAGTGGAGCAGATGTGGTAATGATGCTGAGAATTCAATTTGAGCGTCAAAATGCAAAACAAATTCCTAGTACATCAGAGTACTTTCGTTTTTATGGGCTGCATGAAAAAAACGCCTCTCATTTAAATCAAAATTCTATCATCATGCACCCTGGTCCTCTGAATAGAGGTGTTGAGATTTCTCCTGAAGTGGCCGATGGAGAGCATTCTGTAATCTTAAATCAAGTAACAAATGGCGTAGCAATTCGAATGGCTGTATTGACGATATTGTCCGGGTATAATTGGGAGAAAAACTTCTCATGAGTGGAAAAAATAAAAATAATTTTTCACTGCTAGTTAAAAACGGAACAATCATTGATCCAGAAAAAAAATTTTCAAATAAAGCAGATCTTTATATCTATGAAGGTAAGATTCATGGGTATGACAAACCAGGTTCATTTAACCAAAAAGCAAAAAATGATAAGGCAGAAATACTAGATGCCGAAGGCTCTTTTGTTAGTGCTGGATTTGTTGATTTACACTGCACAATACATGAGCCTGGAGCTGAGCATGTAGAATCGATTTTAACCGCCTCACACGCAGCTGCCGCAGGAGGTTTTACTACAGTTGTAATGTCTCCTGATACCAACCCAATTATTGATAATGCCTTTATGGTAGATTTTGTTCAGAGAAAGGTTAAAGAAAGCGCGCTAGTAAATGTTCTGGTGATGGGAGCGCTTTCTTCTGGTTGCAAAGGAGAAAAATTAGCAGAAATAGGCTCTATGTTAGAGGCTGGTGCTGTAGCAATAGGGGATAGTAAAAACATTGCAGATAGCTACCTTATGAGAAAAGCCTTAGAGTACTCAAATTCACTAGGCGCTACGGTTTTTTCTTTTCCTGAAGATGAGACGTTGGCTGGTAAGGGTGTAATGAATGAGGGCTTAAACTCAAATCGATTGGGGTTGAGAGGAATACCTTCAGCGGCAGAAGAGATTCAAGTTTCTCGTGATCTAATTTTAGCAAAACACACAAAAAGTAAGATACATATCCAATCGATAAGTACATCAGGCTCATTAGAAATTATTGAGCGAGCTAAAGAATCAGGAGTTTTAGCCAGCTGTGAAACTAATCCTCAGTATTTTCATTTGACCTCAGACTCAATTTCTACTTACGATTCGAATTACAAAGTTTATCCTCCTCTTCGTTCCGATAAAGATGTAGAAGCGATTATACAGGCACTTTCTAGTGGTGTAATTGATTTAGTCAGTAGCGCACATTATCCAGTTTCTAAAAGCAATAAAGAGCTCACTTTTGAATTTGCTCAAGCCGGAATGATCAATCTACAAACAACATTTTCTTTAATGATCGACTTGGTGAATAAAAAGAAATTGAACCCGATTCGAATGATAGAGTTATTGACGAAGAGTCCGGCTAAACTAATAGGGAAGTCAGAAGAAGTAGGAAGCCTAAAAAAAGGAGCTAGGGGTGATCTGGTCATTTTTCAGCCCAAGAAAAAATGGCAGTTTTCAGAAAAAAATCTTTTTGGTAGTTCAAAAAATAGTCCATTTCTTGGTAGAACAATGAATGGCGTAGTGGAGTACACAATTGCCAATGGAAAAATTGTGTACTCAGAAAAAGTGGGAATACAATGAAATTTCTAGAAAAACAAAACCCTGGATATTTATTGTTATCAAACGGTAGCATTTTTTCAGGGCATCTTTTTGGATATACAGATTTTACGGAACATCGTTTAGGAGAAGTCGTTTTTAATACTGCTATGTCGGGCTACCAAGAGATTGTTACTGATCCTTCGTACTTTGGGCAAATAGTGACAATGACGTACCCTCATATAGGAAACTATGGGATCAATACAAAAGATCATGAATCTCAGAAAGCCTACCTATCAGGGTTAGTTGTTCATGAATATAGTGACGTTCCTTCAAATTGGAGAGCAGACACTACTTTGAGTGAGTTTTTAAAATCCCAAAAAATTGTAGGAATTTCTGGAATTGACACAAGAACATTAACGAGAATTATTAGAGATGAAGGTGCAATGAATGCCTATATTGTCTCTGGTAAGTTATCAGAAAAAGATTTGCAAAAAGTTTTAGAAAAATTAAAAAAAGAACCTGCGTTTGGAATGGATAATTTAGTGGCAAAAGTTAGTTGTAAAGAGCCATATGAGTGGTCTGAGAGCGCTAATTCATTTAATAGATCTTGGAATACAAAAGATTCTAGCAGTAAAAAAGAGCCATTAGTTGTAGTGATGGATTTTGGTGTGAAATTTAATATTTTACGGCAACTAAAACATAGAGGATGCAGAGTAAAGGTCGTGCCGTATAGCTATTCTGCAGAGGAGATACTGGCGTTACGTCCAGAAGGTGTTTTATTGAGTAATGGCCCTGGAGATCCAGAAAAAGTAGAGCTAGCGGCAGAAACAGTTGCTAATTTATTAGGAAAAGTACCTGTGTTTGGAATCTGTATGGGGCATCAAATTTTAGCAAGAGCCATTGGAGCTAAAACATATAAGATGAAATTCGGCCATCACGGTGCGAATCAACCTGTGTATGACGAAGAATTACGAAAAGTAATGATTTCTTCTCAAAATCATGGATTCGCTATAGACCCGAAAACCTTACCTGTTGGCGCAAAAGTTTTACAAATAAATTTAAATGATCAGACTGTTGAAGGTATTGAGCTTGAAGCAAAGAGTGCCTATTCTGTACAATACCATCCTGAGGCTTGTCCTGGACCAAGGGATTCTATGGTACACTTTGATAAATTTATAAGGCTGGTAGAGCGAAATGTTTGAGCGGTATCAAAAGGCAATAGATCAAATAATTGAAGAGTACACTACTGGCGATTATTTTCGTGAGATTTATGAAGCCAAAAAAGATTATTTCGCACAGCTGGGGCTAGTACCAGAAGATGATCCAGACTTTGATAATCAGATGGATATTTTTATGGGCTGGTATTTATTTGATCGACCTCTGGTGAAGCACGAAATTTCTCCTGTAAATCTTTATTTTAGAAAAGCTCGAGATCAAATGAGTGAAGAAGAGATAGAAGTATATAACTCTTTAGTAAATAGTCGTCATTCCGTTTTTGAGCTTTTAAAAATTAAGAATGGCTGTGTAGTCGTTCGTGATTTAAGTAATAAAGAGAAGCTAGAAGTACTCGACGATACTAAAATGTGTGGTTTTTCTAAGGGGGATGTTTTTCAAGCGCGCTTAATTCCTCATCAGAAGAGTTTTTTATTTGCTAAAGGATTTTGTTTTCATCCAAAAGACGCTTCAAAGTTTATTGAAGGTCAGATGAAAAAAATTAGAGCAGATGATCATCAGCAGAGAATAAAAATTCTTTTAAAATTAGGCCAAATGAGAAATAAAATTCAAAGATTTCCTCATATTGATAGTCAGCATATATATACGCTGACTCCTAAATTCTAAATTCGACTTAAATAAGCTCTCAATCTCTTCGTTGGCTCAACTCGAATCCGTTCCGCTGTAGGTAGACTACAGCTCACGATTTTCTCGTTTCGCCGCCTCGACCTTGAAGAACTTCTTTAAGTCTCAATGGTTTAATTCGACTTAAATAAGCTCTCAATCTTCCGCAGCTGCGCATCTTGCTTCGCTGGAGCACGTTTAGTGCTCGTGGCTTTTCAGGCTCCTGCCTTCAAAGGTTGGCTCAACTTAAATCCAACGTGACCAGAATTTTTGAGAATGTAAATAGGCAGCTCTAGCAATAAGCCTATCGAATTCAGAATTTAGATTTAAAAACTTAAAGCCTATTTTCATCATTTTATTTTCTTGAAAAAAACGACTCATAGCCTTTACATCGACAAAACATTCTTTCTCATGAAATTTAAATTTACATTTTTTAAACGTTTGATTTTTTTCAATTAGTAGCAATTCAGCTTCTTTTCCAACGATGCTAAAACCTGAGGCGCTTAGGTCAAATAAACTAAATAATTGACCGCTAATTTCGATTTCTACTTTTTCTGCTTTAGGAATTTTATAGCGTAGGCTTGCTCTTCTTTGGATTCTATAGAATGGAGTATGATAAAGTAGTCTTAAGCTATTTCCTTTTAAAACTAATAAATTTGCATGAAATACAAAAAGTATTTCATTTACAGAAAACGAACCTTTTATGTCGATTCCTTGGCTATTTATAGACTTTCTGAGGTCTTCAGATAAATTTGAAAATTTCGTCTGACTGATTTCGAAATTAATTTCGTTAGGATTCGCTCTGAGCGCATAGGGTTTCAGGGTTCCTTCTAAAGGCGTTTCATCGTTGCCATTAAAAAATAGAAAGACTTCTATATGCATGTCTTCTGCATATTTAATGTATCTTTCTACTACTTTTATATCGTGAACTTCTTCTATCTCAGAAGGTATAGGTTTCATTCGCTAGGCGATTGTTACTTGTCTTAATAGATCAATATCTTGGAGTACCTTCCCAGAGCCTTTTACCACACATGTTAGAGGGTCTTCAGCTAGAGCTACTGGTAATCCAGTTTTTTCTTTAATTAAAATATCTAAATTTGCTAATAAAGAGCCACCACCAGCTAAAATAATTCCATTATCTACAATATCAGCCGCTAACTCAGGAGGAGTTTTCTCGAGCGCAATTTTAATTGCGTCGGCTACTGCACTAACTGGTTCAGCTAATGCGTCTCTAATTTCTTCTGAATTAACTTCTATTGTCTTAGGGGCTCCAGTAATAATATCACGCCCTTTTACTTCATAAGATTTTTCATCTTCAAATGGATATGCGTTTCCAATAGCGATTTTGATTTGTTCAGAAGTTCTTTCTCCTATCAGAAGAGAATATTTTCTACGTATATAGTTTAGAATTGCTTCATCAAACTTGTCTCCGGCTACGCGTACACTTTTTGAGTAAACGATTCCACCAAGAGAGATTACTGCTACTTCAGTGGTTCCACCGCCAATATCTACAATCATATTGCCTGAGGGTTCCATAATAGGTAAGCCTGCACCAATAGCGGCGGCCATTGGCTCTTCGATTAAAAATACTTCTCTGGCACCAGCCATTTGAGCGCTTTCCTTTACGGCTCTCTTTTCTACTTGAGTGATTCCAAAAGGAATACAAATAATAATCCTTGGACGAAATAAACTATGTTGCGAAGTCGCTTTTTTAATAAATTCACGAAGCATAACCTGTGTTACTTCGAAATCTGCAATCACTCCGTCTCTCATAGGTCTAATCGCTGTTATCGATCCAGGTGTTCTACCTAACATTTCTTTTGCATCTTTACCTACAGCGAGAACTTTTGTTTGGCCACGAGAATTTCTGTGAACTGCCACTACAGATGGTTCATTAATTACGATCCCTCGGTCTTTTGCAACTACTAGAGTGTTTGCTGTGCCTAGGTCGATGGCTAGGTCATTAGAAAATAAACTGAAAAACTTCTTAAACATCATAAAAATTTAACTCACCATTTATAATGACGAATTACTTCTCCTTTGTCAGCTATTTCTGACATTGCACGAATACCTATTTCTAAGTGTATATCGGTAAATTCCGCAAAAACCTTTTTAGCGGAAGATTTTGTTTTTATTCCCCCACGTCTTAGCGGTAAATCACTTACTAAAAGTAGAGCTCCATTTGCTACTTTACTGGCAAATCCTGCAGTGAATAGAGCAGCTGTTTCCATTTCAATACCGATTGCTCTCTGAGAGTATAGTCGTTCTTTAAATTTACTGCTGAACTCCCAAAAACGATAGTCGGTTGTGTGTATTACACCGGTACGGTAGTCGATTCCCTGATCTACTAAAATCTGAGAGACAAATTTTTGTACTTTAAATGTAGGTAAAGAAGGTACTTCAGGAGGTAAGAAGTGAGAGGTTACACCTTCTCCTCTAATGGCGGCCATTGGTAGAATGAAGTCGCCTACTTTTAAAGAGCGATGTAGCCCTCCGCACATTCCTAGTAGCAATACCGCTTTCGGGTGAATAGTAGCGAGTAATTCAATAATCAGCGCACACGTTGGCGCACCAATATTAAAATTTATCAAAGAGACACCGTGTTTTTTTGAGTGAATCACACTCATGGCAGAGCCATGAGTAGCGGCAGGACAGTTCGTTATTTTTTGAAACTGCTGCATATAATATTCAAAATTTGTTAGTAAGACTTGTTTTTGAAAATCTTTGATAGGAGATCCAGTGTATCGCTCAAGCATATTGATTGCGATGCTGTGCTTCTTTTCGTTAGAAAAAATTCGATTTTCGTTGAACCCTGGTTTTTGCATAGACTGATACAATGGTAGCACCACCTTTATATGGGAAGTAAGTAAAAAATCAGGTATTTCACTTGGTTACTGAAAAGGTTTTCGTTATCTTTATGGGCAAGTAGAAGTGAAAATGTCCAAAGTTAAATCGAAAAAATCTAATCCATTACTAAGCGAGCTCGAAGAGTTTTTTTCTTCCAAGATAGCAATCAATGCAGCTTCTGGTCTAAGCGGCAGAGCTATTATAGAGATTCACTTAGATGATCAGGTGGTTTTCTTTCAAAAAGTAGCAGGTAAAAATCAGCTTCATGAGAAAATTAGAGATACACCCGACCTTGTTTTTTGGATTAACAAAGGCGCTATGCAGAAAATTTTAGCCTGTGCGAAGAAGAAAGACGTAAGCATAGCTAAAATGGGAATTTGTGTTTTTGAGCAAATTTTTAGTCGCGACGAGTCAAGTAAAATTTATTTTCGTGTAGATGCGGGATTTTTGGCCCTTTGGACAAAAGGATATTTTTCTGTCTTAAAGCTTGGGGGGCCTGAGGTTGCAGCGTATATTGCTGGTAAAGGTTTTGGAAGTTTAGGCAAAATTAAAGACGCACTCAAGGCTATGCGGAGACCGGGATGAATTTAATCGATGATAAACAGTTTCGTCCTTACTTAAGCACCGAGCAAATCGATGCTGTATTGGATAGATTGGCTCTTCAAATCAATCAAGACTATGGTGTAAACGATAAAATTTTACTTGTCGGAGTTTTAAAGGGCGCCTTTATTGTTATGGCAGATTTAATCCGAAAACTGCATTCTGATGTAGAAATAGAATTTATTAGAACAGCTTCTTTTGGAAAATCTTTAGACAGTGCAGGGACCATTTCGATTTTGAAAGATATTTCTGTAGATGTTCGAAATAGGCATATTGTTATAGTAGAAGAAATTATAGATTCAGGAAGAACCTTGAAGTTTCTTTATGAGCGATTAAAGAGCGCTAAGCCTTTATCATTAAAAATCGCGACGCTTATGGACAAAAAATCTAAGCGCCTAGTAGATTTAAATCCCGATTATGTTGGGATTGAAGTTGAAGATGAATTTTTGGTTGGTTTTGGGTTAGACTTAGAAGAAAAGTGTAGGAATTTACCATCGATTTATGCGTTACGTTATCCTAATTAATTTACTGCTGACCATTTTCATTTTCCCCTCTTTTGCAAAAGAAGAGACAGAGCTTCATCGCTATGATTGTGTGATGAAGACTCCTGACGAACTTGTGAAGATTTCGAAAACGCTCTTTAGTGATGTTAAAGCAGTTGCTCAGAATGGACAGGTTTTGTTTTATACATCGAAAGAAAAATTTCAAGAGATTCAAAAAATTCTAAAAAGTATTGATCAAAAAGCAGTGATGTATACAGTTCAATTTAAGATAAAATCAAATACCGAAGAGAATAAAAGGTCTGCTGCTATAAGTGGTGGAATAGCGGCAAAAGACAAAGCGATTTCTGTAGGGGATGGCTCTAATAAAGTAAATATTAATGTCTCTGATGAATCAAAAATGACTAGTGGTGAGTCGATTCAATCTATTAAGGTTAGTTCAGGAATTATTTCACAAGTCAAATTAGGCGACTCGTCTGGTAAAGATTCATTATTTTTTAAATTAATTGAAATGAAGGGAAAATCAGTAGAAATAGCTTTTGAAATCTCTTCTGATCAAGCGAAATTGGATTTTAAGAATACAGTTCGCGTAGATGTAGGCAAGTGGCAGTCCATAGGTTTTTTGCAAGACGATAAAGCGGGTAAGAAAAAAACACTCTTAAGTAGTGCAAGTGGCAATACTAAGAGTGAAAAAGAAGTTTTAGTAATGGCTACCAAAGAAAAAGAGTAAGATTCAAAAACATATATTTTTATGTTTTTAGAACGGGAAATTAGTTTTTGTATAGCAAGGTAAGTAATCCAAAAGAGCTTTTTGATCTTTTTTTAAAAAGTGAGAAAAGTGGAAATATTTATTTAAGTACAGGTAGTTCTTTGTCATATGGAGAACTTTTTTCTAGAACAAAAGAAACAGAAAATCAAATGCATACCTCTAAAGCTGAGGTCGTAATAAATAAACAAGAAGATGTCTTATTGATAAGTCTTTTACGTGCTTGGAGTTTGGGGCGTGCTGCTGTACTAGTGCCTGACTCGCTAAAAAAAGAATATATTTATACACCTAACAAATTTATTACTGATGTTCCTGAAGATGTAGCACTTGTTATTTTTAGTTCTGGGACAACCGGAAAGCCTAAACCTATTCCTATTACAGCACAGGCTGTTTTTAATGCTGCTAACATATCTGTTGAATTACAAAAAATAAAGCATGACTCAAAAATACTAGCTTCCATAAGCTCTATTCACTCTGGAGGTATTTTTTTACAACTACTACCTGCAATTTATGTTGGGTGCGACATCTATTTTGGAAGCCAGCCGATTTCAATCTATGAATTAAATAAAAAATATACACATACTGTGTTGGTTCCGCCACAAGTAGAGCGCCTGCGTCGGTCTGTAGATTGGAGTACTTTAAATTTAGAACACTTTGATTATATTGTGACAGGTTCATCTAATGCGACTAGAGCAGTTAAGTTTTTATTAGATCGGAAAGCAAGAGTTATAAACATTTATGGTACTTCTGAGACATGCACGGTGAATTGTTATCATATTTTCTCCATGGACGATAAGATTGAGGATAGTCCCGTCTCCTGTGGTTTTTCGTCTGTGGATGGGAAAATCTATATTGAAGATAAAAAAGTAGTGATTGAGGGGCCAACAGTACCTAAATATGTATGGGCTGAAGGCAAATACAAAAAGACAAATGAAACAAAGTTCGTTACCTCAGATATTGGCGAAATTACAGACAAGGGGCTTGTTTTAAGGGGTAGGATTGACGGATTAATTAGATGCGGTGCGATTTCATTCTTTCCCGAAGAAGTAGAGCGCATTATTATGGAATTTCCAGATGTGATTGAATGTAAAGTAGTCGGTGTAAAGCATAAAATATTGGGTGAAGTAGCAGTGGCCTGGGTATATTCTGCAAAAAAAACAAAGAGCGCATTATTGCGTAGCTTTTGTGTAAATAAAATCGGAAGAGAACGTTCGCCGTTTAAAGTACATTGGTTAAATGAACCAATTAAAAAAAGTGCTTTAGAAAAAATGATTCGATATGGTTTTTCATAGTTTATCATTTTTTATATTTATTTTTTTAGTCACCCTCTGTTTGATTGGTTTTCGAAAACATAATCAATCTATTATGTTAATAGCTAGTATAGCCTGGTACGGTTCATTCGGCGCTGAAGGGCTTTTAATTACTTTATTTTGTGTGTTCATTGGCTTCTGGCTTTACAATAAGTTGATCTACATTGATTCTCAAAAAGACCGCAAGACTTTACTGCTTTTGTTTCTTTTATTTGTAGTATTTATTTTTATTTTATTCAGAGTGAAATACTTGTCTGTTCCAGCGGGGCTAAGTTTTTTATTCTTCCAACTCACCGCAATACTCATAGACCAGTATCGTAGACCACAAAAAGATCCAATAACTTATAAGGATTGGTATCTATTTTTGTATTATTTTCCACAACTAATGGCAGGCCCAATAGAGCGGAGGGGTAATCTTCTACCTCAATTGAAGAGAGGCTTTTCTTTAAATTGGGAAAATCTCTCAACTTCAGTATTACTTTTTTCGTGGGGTTTCTTTAAAAAGGTGGCAGTTGCAGGAGTGTCTTACCGAGTAGCAATGGCGGTCTCTAACACAACATCGCCAGGCGCCGCTGTTTTATTTTTTGGATCATTTTTGATGGCAGCTTCAGTATATGCAGACTTTTCTGGCTATATCGACATTGGCAGAGGCGTCTCATTATTTTTTGGAATAAGACTAACAAAAAGTTTTAAGCCTTTTATTTTTGCCTCTAGTCCTGCGGATTTTTGGCGGCGCTGGCATATAACATTAGGTACATGGTTTAGAGATTATATAATTAAATCAATGCTAAAACCTAATTCGTTCGTTTACAGACGTATTATTGCAATTCTTATAAGTTTTTTGCTAATGGGACTCTGGCACGGGGTAGCGTGGAACTGGTTTTTATTTGGCTTATTTAATGGCATTACAGTGATATTAGATTTATTTTATAAACGGAAAAAACTGCCAACTATTGTAACTATCCTAGGAATGACCTTATTCATAGCCACAAGTGGATACTTGCATTTATCTGGATATTTTCCGAATGGCATCTTTGATCCTATTATGTCAGTGCAGTGGACAACCGATGGACTTCTTGAGTTAATATCTTATGTATTCGTACCATTCTTAATATTTTTTATAGTTGAAGTCTGGATAGAAAAAAGGCCTAATGGATTAGAGGATGTTCCAAAATTTTTAGCATTTATTTTATCAATATTTTTTATTTTATCGGCATTTGTTTCTGTTGATGTTGAAGTTCAACCATTTTTATATTTTAATTTTTAGATGATAACTAATTCAATAAACCATCTCAAACAATCGAAGAAGAGCTATTGGCAACATTTTAGACATGCTTTTTATTGGGGGTGTTTTCTTATCTATACTGGTATAATTTCAATTATTCACGGATTCATTCCATCGCTTTATCCATTTTTAGCTCCTAAAAACGTTTTGAAAGTAGCAAGGGAAGCATCGGATCAGCTACAACAGAATCGATCATGAATGTAGCAAGAAAAAATATAATTCTTTTTTTGATTTTTTTTGCTTTATTTTTTTTAGAAATAAAATTAGTTAAGTTACTTAACCAACCAACATTTTTTTCTAGATTTTTTCATTCAAAAAATATTTTTGTTAACGGAAGAGGGGCAGTCGGCCCCTTATATTCAAATGAAAAAATTCAGGTAGCATTAATAGGAGGTTCTAACTCAACGAAAGATTGGATTTTATTTTGGATGCAAAATGAGAAAAATCATACTATATATGCAGATAATTTTTCTAAAGCAGAATTAACGTTATCTGAAATAGAAAAATTACTTTATTGGATGAATGATCAAAAATTGCATTATAACTATCTCTTTCTTGAAATACCGTGGAATGAAGATAACTTAAATCAAAAAGAGCGGATATTTATTCCTAAGGGTGAGGTTCTACTAGGCGTTAAACAGTGGTTTGATTTTGATCCGGTAGTTCGTTTTGTTAGAGAAGTTATTATAAAAAAACCACAAACTGATAAAGAAAATTACGAACTTAAAAGTAATCGAGAAGAAATTCAATTTGTTGATAGACCATTCTTAATGAGTGAGTCAGATATAGAAATTTTCATATACAAATTAATCAAAATTATTTCGATAGGAAAAAAAGTTTCTTGTAATTTGATCATTGCCCCAACAGGCATGCAATACTCACCTAAGCATGCTGATACCGGGTTAGCGCCTTTCTGGACACTACGAGCAGCTGCAGGAGGTGGTTATTATAGTATGTCATCTATATATGCGCTGATATCGCAAAAGCGTGGCTTGGTCAGTTCATTGGCACTAGAGAATGAGATCATATTCTGGGATCAGTTACATAGTTTTTCAAAAATTAGCAGGCGTGGTTTGAATTTTTTTAGAGATCAATTTCATCTTACAAATGATGGGCAAAGACTATTGGCTCAAGAAGTGTATGAGATAACGAGAACGCTTCCAGATTGTATATAGCTTATTCCCCTAAACTTTCTAAAGCGCTTATTAGAGAAGAGAGCTTTAGGCTAAGGTCGGTCACAATTTTTTTCTCTTGCTCTACTAGCTCGGGTTTTGCTTTTGACACAAATTTTTCATTGTTCAAGCGGCCAGTACTAAAAGCTAGGTCTTTTTCTATTTTTTTAATTTCAGATGTGAGTCTTTGCTTTTCAGCATCTTTATCTACAAGGCCTTCAAGAGGAATTGTAAAAGTAAATTGACCAAAATTTACTCTGCCAACCGCACCTTTAGGAGCTTGAGTATTAATGTGGATACTTTCTATCTTTGCTAATTCAAGAACATATGGGCTGATCGAGTTCCAAAGTTTAAGATTCTCAGTTTGTAGATAAGCAGAAATCTTAATTTTGGGGTTAACTTTATTTTCTGTTCGAAAGTTTCTAATCCCCTCTACACAACCCTTAATGGCGTACACTTCAGTATGTTCTGAGTTTTGTACCGGAATTTTTGATTCAATTGGGTATTCTTTGTGGATAATTTTTTCATCTTTGGTCCACGGTAGAGATTGGTAAATCTCTTCTGTAACCATAGGAGCCATTGGATGCAGTAATCGTATTAAAGTGTCTAAGGCAAATTGTAGCGTTTTTGTAGAGCCTTTTTTAATTTTAAAAAGCTCTAAATACCAATCACAGAACTCATACCAAGTAAATTGGTAGTAGGCATTGAAGGCAGCATCTGGTCTATAGTTTTTTAAGTCAGAATTCATTTGATGAGACAAGTTTTTAAGCCCGTCTAATAGCCATGAGTCGATATAGTCAGAAGCGTTGACTTCTAACTTCTCAGATTCATTGATTTGTATTAGGCAAAATTTGGTAGCGTTCCAAATTTTGTTAATAAAAGCCTTGTAGCCTTCTAAGCGTTTTAAATCTAAATTTACATTTCTACCTTGCCCGCTAAGAGCCAATAAAGTTAACCGTAAAGAATCAGCTCCATGTTGCTCAGTTACATCAAGGGGATCAACTACATTCCCTTTGGTCTTACTCATTTTCTGACCTTTTTCATCTCTAACCATGGCATGTAGAAAAACGTCTTCAAAAGGAATTTTACCTCCCATAAAGTGAGTACACATCATGACCATTCTTGCTACCCAGAAAAACAGAATATCAGAACCGGTTTCCATTAGAGCTTTTGCCTCATCAGTATTTCTTGGTTCGTTATATTTTTGAACAGGGTAGTATATTTTTAAATCAGATGAATTATCAGGCCACCCGAGAGTAGAAATAGGCCAAAGTGCCGAGCTATACCAAGTATCTAATACATCAGTGTCTTGAGCTATTTCATCAGAGGAGCAAGAGCCACATTTTGTAGGATTATCACTCTGACCAGGTTCAGGAACAGTAATTGCCTCACATTTCTTACAGTGCCAGGCGGGAATTTGATGTCCCCACCATAGTTGTCTTGAAATACACCAGTCTTGAATATTATTTAGCCACTCAAACCAAGTTTTCTTCCAATAGTCTGGATAAAAACGAATCGCTGGATTTTCTCCTGAAGCAGCTTCTACAGCCGGTTTTGCTAATGATTCCATTTTTAAAAACCACTGCATAGAAATCAGTGGCTCAACTACTACACCAGTTCGTTGACAGTATCCGAGCTCATGTTGGTGTTTTTCTTCTTTGATTAAAATTTCTTTTTCACGAAGAGACTCTGCGATTTTTTTACGAGAGTGCCAGGCTACCATGCCAGCAAACTCACCAGCTAATTCATTAAGTTTTCCGTCTTTTCCGATACAGGATAGTGTTTTTAAGTGGTGTTTTTTTCCAATAAGCCAATCGTTTTGGTCATGTCCAGGGGTTATTTTTAATGCTCCTGTACCGAACTCTTTGTCTACATATTCGTCTAAAATCACCGGAACTTTACGATTTGCTAATGGAACAAAAACTTCTTTATTATGAAATTTTTTCCATTTTGGATCTTGTGGATGAACGGCTACTGCTACATCAGCAAAAATAGTTTCTGGTCTAGTAGTAGCAACTTGAAGATAATCACTTTTGTCTTCAAGATAATATTTCAAGTAGTAAAGCTTGCCTTCAGTGGGTTTTAATTCTACTTCAAGATCTGAAATAGCAGTTTGAAGACCTGAGCTCCAGTTCACTATACGTTCGCCACGATAGATTAATCCGTCCTTATACAATCTCGTGAAGCTTTCGCGAACGGCTTTAGAACTTTTCGGATCTAACGTAAATAGTTCGCGGCTCCAATCACATGAAGAACCAAGAGCGCGGATTTGCTCTGTAATGGTTCCCCCATATTCTTCTTTCCACTCCCAGACTTTTTTCAAAAATGCATCTCTACCGATTTTTGTACGAGACGTGCCTTCGGCCTCTAATTGCCTTTCTACCATTACTTGGGTGGCAATTCCTGCATGGTCTGTTCCAGGTAACCAAAGCGTATTATAACCAAGCATTCGTTTCCATCGTGTATAAGTATCTTGAATAGAGACAAAAAGAGCATGTCCCATATGTAGAACCCCTGTTACATTTGGAGGGGGCATAGTGATTAGAAATGTTTTCTCTGAAGCGGAAGAAGTTTTAAAGTCACCTTCTTCTTCCCATTTGTGATAGATTTTTTGCTCAAATGAGTTCGGATTGTAGGATGATTCCATGCTTAATCTCCTATTAGTTTTTATCCATAAAGGATTTTAAAAGAAAACTAAAATTACCGTTATAAAAATAGGCGGCAACTAGAATTGCGAATATTAAACCGATGAGTCCAAATAATATTGCTCGTGCTCTTTGCCCAATTCTTCGAAAATAATTAGATGTTTCAAACAAGATGAGAGCAACGGGAATGCCCCACCATGGAAAATAATCTAAGAGAAAATAAACGAGTGAGTTCAAAGTTTAGTTCTTACAAGCGCGCTTCAAATCTTCTACTCTATCAGTTTCTTCCCAGGTAAAAGAGGGGCCTCTTCTACCAAAGTGCCCGTAAGCAGCTGTTGGAGAATAGATAGGGCGTAAAAGCTTTAATGTTTCAATGATCTGAGCGGGCTTAAAGGGAAATATTTCTCTCACCGCGGCATTTAATTTATCTGGATCAACTGTAGAGGTGCCGAATGTATCAACCATTAAGCTAACAGGCTCAGCTACACCAATAGCGTAGCCAACTTGAACCATGCAGCGAGAAGCTAATCCTGCAGCAACGACGTTCTTAGCTGCGTATCTAGCCATATAACAAGCAGAGCGATCTACTTTAGAGGGGTCTTTACCAGAAAAAGCACCACCACCGTGAGCTCCATGGCCTCCGTAGGTATCAACAATGATTTTTCTTCCGGTTAGTCCTGCATCGCCCATAGGCCCGCCAACTACAAATCTACCAGTTGGGTTAATGTGGAATTTTGTTTTTGTATCAATCCATTCAGAGGGAATCACTTTTTTAATGACTTCGTTTAAAATACCATCGTGAATGTCTTTATTAGAAACAGAATCAGAATGCTGAGAGCTAACAACGATCGCATCTACTCGAGTTGGTTTGCCATCTTTGTATTCCATAGTAACTTGTGTTTTACCGTCTGGTCGCAAAAAACCAAGCTTTCCATTTTTTCTTACTTCGGTAAGTTTCTCTGCTAAACGGTGAGACCAGTAAATGGTATGCGGCATTTGCTCTGGAGCTTCATCGATCGCATAACCGAACATGATTCCCTGGTCGCCAGCACCCTGCTCTTTTGATTGACTGGTTTCTGCTGTTACGCCTAAAGAGATATCGGCAGATTGTTTTCCTAAAGAAACAAGTACTGCGCAGGTATTATAATCAAAACCCTTATCTGAATGATCATAGCCGATTTTCTTTACAGTATTTCTAGCTATAGCTGAAATATCAACAACTGCATTTGTAGTTACTTCACCAGCAACCACGACTAAGCCAGTGGCAGTCATGGTTTCACAAGCCACTCTTGACTTAGGATCTTGCGAAAGAATTGCATCTAAAACAGAGTCAGAAATCTGGTCGCAAATTTTGTCTGGATGCCCTTCGGTTACAGATTCAGATGTAAAAAAATAGTTCTTCAAAGACATAAGCGTTCCCTTAAAAAAATTGGTCTGAACAAGTTAAGTTCTGAGACCAGTAGTTTAGTTATGAATAGCAAATTTAGGTGTAGATCCTTTATTTCTAAGGACTTTTTTTCTCTTTTTTCCTTGATTAGCTTTCTTTGTTTTTCTTACTGTTTTTGTTTTTTTTGTTCGAGAAGCCATGTAAACCCCTGTTTTTCATTAAGTTTTATAGACTAATACAGCTACCCCAGTAGGGGGGAGAAATCAATCGAAATTCGTTGGCTAGCGAATTGCTTTTTCTTCTCTATGGATAAGAAAAAGGGGTTAGATAAATGGGTCTTTTATTTTTTATTATGGGGTTTTGTCTCCACAGAATGGCTTTATGCAGAATCTAAAATCATTCATTTAGCAATCGGTGAGCAAATTTCTTTTAAAATTAGCGCTGGTTCTCGTTTTAGCGTTGGCAATAGTGAAATAATTCGAGCTAAAACCAGTTTTAATGAGAAAAATGAGCCTATTTTATTAGTGAAGGCTAAGAGTCAGGGGTATAGCGACTTAATAGTCTTTGAAGCAAATGCTAAAGGATCTCAGCAAAAAAATTATTCTTTTCGGGTGGTTACAAAAAAAGAAGCAGCCTCATTTCAAGAATTGCCGCAAGCGTTAGATCCAGAAAAAAATCTAAAGTGGAAAAAAGTAGGCGGGGTATTAGTCCCAACAGGACTTATTTTTTCGCTAGAACAGTGGAATGCCCTTCAATCAGAAAGGGAAAAAAATAAGAATTTGCAGCTCAATCATATTTCACTTCATCCTCTCGAGCGATTAAGAGCTGAGAGTGAAATTAAACAGGCATTTAAAGAACTAAAGCTTGATGATTTAGAAACATTAGCATTTCGTGATCTACTGTATATTAAGGGCCGCGTTAGCTCTAAAGAAGAGCTTGAAATGGTTCAAGAGGTGGTTAAGAAAATTTTTTCTACAGTGAAATTTGAAATAAAAATTGGACACAGTAAGAAAAAAAATGCCCGATATGAAGCAAAAATTTTTGAAGTATTAAAGGGTGAGTCAGAGAGACTTGGTATTCAGTGGGATTCCTTGTCTGGACCTAATATTTTGATTTCTAAAAATCTCTCTAAAATAGATCTTGGATTAAGTGGCCTTATTGATTTTATGGAAAAAAGAGGAACAGCAAAGCTCATTTCAAAGCCAAGTTTATTATTGACCGAATCAGGCAAGGCAGAATTAAGGGTTGGAGGAGAGATTCCAATCACTATTAAAAGCAAAGATAAACAATCAACAGACTGGAAGTACTACGGAATTCAAATGAAAATAACAAGCTCTGATTATTCAAGTAAAGGTGTGAGAGCAAATATTGAAATTCAAACTAGTTCTTTAGATAGTGAAAATTCTTTAGAGGGGATACCCGCTATTCGAACGAGTTCTATGAAGTCTGAGATAGATTTAAGTTTTGGTAGTTCGGTGATTCTTACAGGATTAATTGAACAATCAAACCGTGAAATGATTTCTGGAATTCCTTTTTTTTCGAAAATCCCTATTTTAGGCAGCTTATTTCAATCTAGCGAATTTAGAAATAATCGCTCTGAGCTATTGATGTCTATTAGAGCTTTGGAGGCAGATTGAGTTTATCGGCTGAAAATATCATTAAAGATCAAGAACTATTTCAACATTTATTAGATGATAAGTCGTCTTCAGAAGTATTGATAAATGGTTCAAGTGATCTTTGGGTAGAGTGTGATGGAAGGCTTAAAAAAATAGATGAGCAGTTCTCATGCCAAGAGAATTTAATCAAAATAGTTCGTAATTTGATCCATGCCTTTGGACGTAGCATAGATTCTAAAAATCCGTTTTGTAATATTTCACTTTCTAATGGACAAAGGATTCATGCAGTTATTCACCCTGTGACCGACAAGGGAATCTTAATCTCTATTCGTAAACCACAACAAAAAATATGGCGGCTTAGAGACTTAGTGGATCTTGGGTTTATGACCGAGTTTCAACAAAATTATCTTAAAGAAAAAATTAAGCACAAAAAAAATATCTTTATCTGTGGGGGAACCTCTAGTGGAAAAACCACACTTTTAAGTGCATTGGTAAATGAAGTTAGTGAGTTTGAAAGAATACTGGCACTAGAAGATGTAAGAGAAATTCGTACTGAACATCCACATTTTATATCCTTGGAATCGCGAGCTGCAAATCAAGAGGGGATAGGTGAAATATCACTTGATAGACTTTTAGTAGAAGCTTTACGAATGCGTCCAGATCGTATTTTATTAGGAGAGTGCCGTAATCAAGAAGCACTTAGTTTATTATTTGCTTTAAATACTGGTCATAATGGTTCTATGGCTACTATTCATGCTAATAGCCCACGTGAAGCAATAGGGAGACTTGAGGCGTTAGCATTGAGTTCAAGGTCAAATTTAAGTGAGGGTTTAGTTCAAAAGTTTATTTGCGGCTGTGTAGACTTGGTTATTCATTTAGAAAAACTGCACGGCAGAAGGTCGGTTCAGTCGATTGTTGAGATCAAGGGGTACGAAGAAAAGAATTATTTATTGAAGAATGTACTCAATTGCTGATTAATAATTTTTTGGCACTTAGGATTTTTTGAGTTTAACTTTTTTGCCTCATTAAGTAGAGATTCAGATTGCTTTGGTTTATTTTTTTTCAACACATAAGCGATTAAAAAAAATTGTGAAATCTTAGGGTCACAAAAATCGTATATAGATTTATTTTTTCTATTATTGTAATGAGCGCGGCTACCGGCGAGTACGGCAGATAGTACTAGTAGAATGGAAATCGTAGTGAAATGTGTTTTCACTAAAGCCCCGATAATTTTGGATAAATTAATCCCATTAGTACAAAAGCACATGAAGGGAAAGAACAGATGAATAAAGGTGTTAGTAGGTGAATAGGTAGTTTTTTAATGTTTTCTTCCGCAGTTAATTGAATGTGAAAATATATATCATCTATGAGTTGAAATAAATCTTGAGAAATGGGGGATCCGTACTTGATGGAGTTATTTAATAAGTTTAAATACTGACTTCTAATATTATTAAAGTAATCGTCAGAAATATGTTCAGACTTAAAATAGAATTGAAACTCAGTTTTCTGTTCTATGAAACTTTTCTGATGGGCGGTTTCTGCATCTGTTCCAGAAGATAGGTATAATACAGTATTTAATATTAAATTAGGAAAAAGTTTAATTTGGGAAGATTTATCTTTTTCTAAAAAATTACTTTTAATTTTTGAAATCCAAAAAAAACTAAATGCAGTTAAAGAGATTGAAGCGCTAAAAAGTGCAAGAGAAGTATTATTGCGAAGGCATTCGTTAATCCATGAGTAGTCTATAATTATTAAAGCAGCAAATAAGAAAATGGGGATAAAACAAATAATCCACACTTGTAGTGTTATTTGTGAAGAGATTGATAAGATGCTTTTTTTAAAACGAGACTCTTGATCAAGGCTCTTTTTAAGTAGTGAAAAAATTTGGTTAACTTTACATCCAGAGGCGAGAGCCGTTTGATAGAATTTTTCAGTGATACTATTTTTTGATTCGAGGATTTCTTTTTCGTGCTTTGAAAATAATGCCAAAGATTTTCTTTTTGCCTCTTCTAGAGAGTAACCACCTTTTATGTAGCTTAATAGATGGGATATAAATTTTGCCTGGGTCTCTGATGGTAAAATTTGTTTTACTATAAAAAAGTTAAGTAGGACGGTTACTTTTTGTTGGGTCAGTGCATTAATTTCTTTTTGGTAGCGATAAAGAAAAAATGAGAAAAATAAAAAACCTAAGGCTATGGGTACGTTCATTTCAATAGCGGTGCATTTCTCACACCACATTAGAAAGAAGAATTTACTGACGGGCAGATTGGATATGGTAGAGAAAGAAAACCCGAGGTATTATAATTAGAATGAATGTTATAAATCAGGAAGAAATCGAATTTTTAGGTGAAAAAACTATTCAAAAAGTGATTTTTGATAATGGATTAAAGCTTGCCTTTGTAAAGAATCCCATTGCACCAGTCTTTTCATATCAAACTTGGTACGATGTAGGCTCTAGAGATGAAGAGCAAGGTAAATCAGGCCTGGCGCACTTATTTGAGCATATGATGTTCAAAGGAACAGTAAAGAATCCTCAGGGGCATTTTGATCGTAAAATGGAAAGTGCAGGTGCTAGAGATTTAAATGCATTTACGAGCACTGACTATACTGCCTATGTGGCGAGCTTACCTTCTGAAAAGTTAGATATGGTGGCAGAGCTTGAATCAGACAGAATGATTGGCTTAAATATTAACGAATCTCAATTTACTTCTGAAAGAGAAGTTGTTCGCAATGAGAGAAAGCAGCGAACAGACAATAACCCAGAGGGAGTAATGTTTGAAGAGTTGCAAAAAAACTCCTTTAAAGTGCACTCAT
The DNA here is from genome assembly GCA_023954355.1 of Oligoflexia bacterium. Classification (GTDB taxonomy): domain Bacteria; phylum Bdellovibrionota; class UBA1018; order CAIPTA01; family CAIPTA01; genus JAMLID01. The sequence continues at coordinate 30,094 of JAMLID010000030.1, forward strand.
ACGGTAGGCCCGTAATTGGATTTGAAGAAGATTTAGATCGTATGAGTGTTGAGGATTGTAAAATATTTTACAGAAGAAATTATGCTCCAAATAATGCGATTATTTGTATTTCAGGTGACTTAGATCTTTCTAATATTATTACATCACTGCAAAAGCATTATGGTGGCCTTGCTAGAGGTCCTGCAAGAGTTATCGATACCATAGATGAGCCTGAGCAAAATGAAGAAAGGCGAAAAGAACTTAAGTTAAGTTTAAAAATCCCAAAGGTTTATATTGCGTATAAAATTCCACCAGCCACGCACGAAGATCAATTGGCGATATCTATGCTTGCTTCTATATTATCTAGCGGTCGTAGCTCAAGATTGTACCGTAATTTGGTGGACAGTTCTCTTTGTCTAGATTCAGGATGTAGCCCACACCCATCAAAAGATGCTAGTTTGTTTTATTTTAGCTTTACCTGTCAAATAGGAACCTCATACGAAAAAGCACTAAATGAAATGGATCTAGTAATCTCTAAAATATGTAATGATGGCGTAGAAGATATCGAGCTTGAGCGCGCTAAGAATAAAATACGCACTGAAATTTATATGGGATTAAATTCAAATTCTTCTATGGCGCATTTCATGGGACAAAATGAAATTGTTCTAGGAGATTTGCGTAATGGTGTGAAAGATCTAACCCGAATTTTAAATGTTAACAAAAATATGGTTAGAGATGTGGCACAAAAGTATTTAGTAAAAAACAGACGTTCCATGATTGTTGGAATACCAAAGTAAGAAGTAGTGAAATGTTGAATAAAAAATCCCCGCAATATATTTTTATAGAAAAAAAAGGTGACCCCTTGGTTCACTTAGAAATAGCCCTCAAGAGTGGTACGATAAAAGACCCTTTAGGAAAAGAGGGGCTCGCATCAATGACATTAAGTATGCTATTGCGAGGAACTAAAAAATATTCGTCAAAAGAATTTCATGAAAGATTAGACTTTTTAGGGGGAGAGATACACCTATCTAAGTTTAAAGAATCTTTAAGAATTCATGTAGTTTCATTATTAGATAAGCTAGATGATATGCTTGAATTGGTTCGTTCAATGTTAGTAGAGCCTGCTTTCTCAAAAGAAGAGTTTAAAAAAATTCAAACTCAATTAAAGACGGCGCTAGAAGACGAACTAGGTAGCGATGATGAAATTTCAGAACGTCGCTTTCAAGAATATCTATTAGCAGGAAGTAAATACAGTAGGGCAAGTTCGGGTAGCATACAGTCTATTAAAAAAATTAAACAAACAGATCTTGTTTCTTTTCACAAAAACTTTTTTAGTTCGCCAGATTTTGTAGTCGGGGCAATCGGAGGCTTTAACTCAAATGAGCTAAAGAAAAAGCTGAATCAAATTTTTTCGTCTCTGAAGCAAAAGCCCGCAAGTGCGTTACAGGTTTCACAACCTAAAATTTTGCCAGGTAGAAATCTGCTTTTATTAAATAAAAAGGGCGGAAGTCAGACGCAGGTATATTTAGGTTCAACCGGAGTTCATTTCACTGATGCTGACTATTTTCCTATTTTAATAGCGAATCATGTATTTGGAGGTAGTTCTTTTAGTGCGAGAATGATGACAGAGATCCGTGAAAAAAGAGGTTGGAGTTATGGTGCTTACTCTTGGTATCGCTCTGGCAAAAAGCCATTATATTTTGGAATGCATTTTGTACCTAGTAATCAAGACACTGGAGATGCAGTTGCTTTGGCGATTCAGCTATATGAAGATTATGCAAAAAATGGAATTACAAAAGAAGAATTTGCTTTCGCCAAAGACAGCTTGATGAATCAAAGTGCTTTTATGCAAGATACGGCGAGAAAGAAGTTAGATAATTTAGTGACAGAAGCTGTTGTTGGCTTACCAAAAAATTATTACGAAAATTATCGAAACCGCTTGAAAAAAATTACCTACACGCAAGTTCAAAAGGCAATCCAAAGAAAAGTAGACAAAAAAAGGTTATTTGTTTTTGTTTTAGGCGACGCGGCAAAATTAAAAAAAGCGATTACAGAGAAATCAAAATTTAAAAAAGTTTGGATTAAAGACTTTGCTAAACAACCTTGAGACGTGTCGGTCAAATTTAAATTGTGGTAAAAAATCACAAAAATGATTGATGGCTAATTGTATGGTAGTTTAGGGATTTCGTAAATTTTTCTTGCTACCGAAAACCGGATAAAAGAACTTTTTTTTAAAAAAAATCGTCGACACTCCGCTCTTTTTCTCTTTTCTTACTATTGGCTTCCCTAGGTTCAAAGAATCAGCATAAAATAGAGATGTGGAGGGTCTTATGGCCAAGAAAAAAGGATCCAGCTCAGTAGGAGCAAAGATAGTAGTACCAATGTTGCCTTTGAGGGAGATGATTATTTTTCCTCATATGGTGGTTCCTCTCTTCGTAGGTAGAGAGAAATCGATTGCAGCTCTAGAGGCAGCAATCACCCATAAACTAGATCTCTTTTTGTGTGCACAAAAAGATGCTGGGGTAGTGAATCCTAACCGCGAAGATCTATATGATGTGGGAACTTTAGCAACAATTATTCAGTTGGTAAAATTACCGGACAATACCGTTAAGGTTTTGGTTGAAGGTAAAAGAAGAGGTAAGATTCTAGAGTATCTTCCTAATGACCAATTTATTCAGGTAGAGATAGGCGAGCTTGTAGAAGATCAAGGCAATGAAGTCAAAAAAGAGGCCTTGCTTCGCGGTGTTCGAACTACCTTTGAAGAATATGTTAAATTTAATAAGAGAATTCCACCTGAAGTAGTTTTAAACATTAATGCTATTCAAGAATCGTCTCGTTTGGCAGATGTGGTAGTGGCGCACTTGACATTAAAGATAGATGAAAAGCAGAAGATTTTAGAGATTGTAGATACTTCAGAGCGCTTAGAAAAAATCTTATCGCTCATGCAGGGTGAGATTGAGATACTTCAAGTAGAGAGAAAGATTCGGTCTCGTGTTAAAAAGCAGATGGAGAAGAATCAAAAAGAATACTATTTAAATGAACAAATCTCTGCGATCCAAAAAGAATTAGGTGAAAAAGATGAGTTCAAAATCGAATTAGCTGAAATAGAGAAAAAAATTAATTCGAAGAAGCTTTCATCGGAAGCGAAAGAAAAAGTCCAAAAAGAGTTTCGTAAGCTAAAAATGATGTCACCGATGTCAGCAGAAGCTACGGTAGTGAGAAACTATATCGACTGGATTCTTACCTTGCCTTGGGGTGAATATACGGAAGACAACTGGGATCTTGATAGAGCAGAAGAGGTCTTGCAGGAAGATCACTATGGATTAGAAGAGGTAAGAGAGCGTATACTAGAGTATCTATCTGTGAGAACGTTAACGAAAAACTCTAAAGGGTCTATTCTTTGTTTTGCTGGTCCTCCGGGTGTAGGTAAAACATCGTTAGCTCGCTCAATTGCTAAGGCCGTGGGTAAGAGTTTTGTACGTGCCTCATTGGGTGGAGTAAGAGACGAAGCAGAGATTCGTGGTCATAGAAGAACCTATGTAGGTGCTTTGCCAGGAAAATTAATCCAAAGTCTAAAGAAAGCAGGTTCAGCGAACCCAGTTTTCTTATTAGATGAAATTGATAAAATGAGTAATGACTTTAGAGGCGATCCAGCATCTGCATTGCTTGAAGTATTAGATCCTGAACAGAACGCGAGTTTTATGGACCATTACTTAGAAGTAGAGTTTGATTTATCTAAAGTGATGTTCGTATTGACTGCGAACTCGTTACATCAGATACCAAGGCCTCTCTTAGACAGGATGGAAGTGATTACCATTCCTGGATACACAATGTCTGAGAAGCTTCATATTGGTCAAAAGTATTTGCTACCAAAACAAGCAGAACTGCATGGCCTAGGCAATGGACAATTAGTTGTACCAGATGACACTATGATGGATCTCGCACAGGGGTATACACGTGAAGCTGGTGTGAGAAATCTTGAGAGAGAAATTGCAGGGCTATGTAGAAAAGTAGCAAGAGAGCTTGTGAAAGAAATGGGCCCAAAGGCTAAGTCAACGGCCGCAGCGAAGAAGAAAAAAGGTGCGACGACTACTGTTGCTCATAGAAAAGTAACAGTTAGCCCACAGTTACTAGAGAAATACTTAGGTGTACCTAGGTATCAAATCTCTAAGACAGAAGAGCTGGCAGAGATTGGTTTAACCAACGGGCTTGCGTGGACTGAAACTGGTGGCGATCTGCTGCAGATCGAAGTGGCAGTGCTTCCTGGCAAAGGTAATTTGAAAGTAACTGGTAAGCTTGGCGACGTAATGCAAGAAAGTGCTCAAGCGGCGATGAGTTATGTGAGATCTCGTGCAGCTCTTTTAGGGTTAGCGCCTGATTTCTACGATAAAATTGATATTCACTTACATGTACCAGAAGGAGCCGTACCTAAAGATGGGCCATCTGCGGGAATTACCATGGCTACAGCATTAGCATCAGCGTTCATGAGAATACCTGTGAAAAGAAATGTTGCCATGACTGGTGAAATAACCCTAAGAGGCAGAGTATTGGCTATTGGCGGATTAAAAGAGAAGCTGATTGCGGCTAAGATTGGTGGAGCAGACACAATTATTTTCCCTAAAGAAAATGAAAAAGATCTTACGAAAATCTCTAAAGAGATTCTTGAAGGATTATCGCTGCATCCAGTATCTCATGCCGATGAGGTTTTACGATTGGCGCTAGAGGTTCCTGATCCAGATAGTTTTATGAAGCCAAAAGATGTAGTTGATGCAGAAAAAGCTCAACAACAAGAGTTGGCAAATAAAAAGAACGATGGTGGTGGACGCGGTAGTGTGCCAAATGTAGCACATTAAGCTATCAAAAAATAAATACAGATAAGTTTAAAGGCTCCTAATTTGGGGCCTTTAATTTTCGCTTACGAATACGAACATTTTTTGGAGTAACTTCTATAATTTCATCGTCTCGTATCCACTCTAAAGAACGCTCAAGGTTCATTGCTCTAGGTGTGGATAGTGTGGTTGCTTCATCAGTGCCTGAAGCACGCATATTGGTAAGTTTTTTAGTCTTATTGGCATTCACCCACAGATCGTTATCTCGAGAATGTTCACCGATGACCATTCCTTCATAGGTCTCAACACCAGCTCCAATAAATAGAGTTCCGCGTGGCTCAAGATGAAAGAGTCCGTAAGGAACAGTATCTCCTGTTCTGTCTGCTACCATTGCACCATTTTGTCTTTCAGAAATGTCTCCCTTAAATGGTTCGTACCCATGGAAAATGGTATTTAAAATTCCTGTTCCTCGAGTTGCAGTAAGAAAGTGAGATCTAATTCCAATCAAACCACGAGAAGGGATTTCAAACTCTAAGCGTACTCGGCCAGAGCCCTTATTAATCATATTCATCATTTTGCCTTTTCTGAGGCAGAGCATTTCATTAACTACTCCGAAATGCTCTTCGGGAATATCAATATAAGCCTTTTCTATGGGTTCAGATAATACGCCATCTATTGTTTTAAATACTGCTTTTGGTTTCCCTACAGCGACCTCAAAGCCTTCTCTTCGAATGGCTTCAACAATAACGGCCAACTGTAATTCACCTCTACCTGAAACTAAAAATTCATCAGGTGATTCTGTTTGCTCTACTCTAATAGCTGGATTTCGTAGTGCTTCTTTTTGAAGGCGGCTTAAAAGTTCACGAGAGAGTAAAACTTTTCCTTCTCTGCCCGCCATAGGCGAAGAGTTTACGATAAATCCCATATTTACAGCGGGAGGGTCTACTTCAATTCTTGGTAGAGGGTTTAGATTGTCTGTTGTTGTAACAGTATCACCAATTTCTACGGCTTCCACTCCAGCGATAGCGGCAACGTCTCCGGCCATCATGAGCTCAGCTTTAATTTGCTTGGCTCCTTGGTAAGTCATTAACTCTTGAATTCGGGCAGTGCTGCGTTTGCCGTTTCTGCCAAGTACAGCTACTTGTTGTCCTACTTTTAAAGAACCCTGTTGAATTCGGCCAACAACGATTCGGCCTAAAAAGTCACTATGAGAAAGGTTACTCACAACCATGGCAAAAGGTTTATCAGACTCAACTTTTGGAGGAGGAACAATTCGTAAAATCGCATCGAAGAGTGGTTCAAGATTACCTTTCCACGATAGCGCTTCTTCGTGATTTTCTGGGCGCTTAGTTGTGGCTAGGCCATTTCTGGCGATGGCATAAATGGTTTCATATTCCATTTGTGATTCTTCAGCGTCTAAATCGATAAAAAGATCAAAAATTTCATTTTCTACTTCACCGATTCTCGAATCGGGACGGTCTATTTTATTAATTACCACAATGACCTTGAGGCCTTTTTCTAAAGCTTTATTAAGAACAAAGCGAGTTTGGGGGAGGGGGCCTTCAGAGGCGTCTACCAAAAGTAGGCAGCCATCTACCATGGTAAGTATTCGTTCTACTTCTCCACCAAAATCGGCGTGTCCTGGCGTGTCAACAATATTTACTTTTGTGCCTTTCCAATTATAGGAGGCATTTTTCGCTTCAATCGTAATTCCACGCTCTTTTTCTTGGTCCATACTGTCCATTAAGCGCTCTGCAACCTGCTCATTTTCTCTGAAGGTGCCTGATTGGCGCAGTAATGCGTCTACAAGTGTGGTTTTTCCGTGGTCTACGTGCGCAATAATTGCAATATTTCTAATTTCCATAGGGAAGTGGTTATATCCTCTTTTTTCGTCCTTAGCTATCGGAAGGTTGACGAAAAGGCTAGTTGAGTTGTATCAATGAGCTTCGTTATTTGGGGCAGTTAGCTCAGTTGGCAGAGCGCCACCCTTACAAGGTGGATGTCGCAGGTTCGACCCCTGCACTGCCCACCAAATTTTTAAATTTCCTCCCATTCATTGTTGCACTCCTTCTCAACGTTCCGCCGTATTTTATATACGGCTCACGTATTCGTCGTCGTGCGCCTCGACTGGGAGGAAATTTAAAAGTTTGGAAAGTAGAAGAGGCAGGGGTCGAAGCGCAGTGAGCGCCCCACTAAATGTGGGGTGAACGAGCGTTAGGCGAGAGAAAGCGAACGAAGGTGAGCCTACGCAAAGAGCGTCAGGAGACGCGACTGTAGTAGGCGACCCCGTTTATTCTTAGTGTTCTCTTCCTTCCTATAATTCTTTATTGCTCTCCTCTTCAGCGTTCCGACGTATTTGTACATACGCCTCACGCCTTCATCGTCGTTCG
>JAMLID010000031.1 GCA_023954355.1 Oligoflexia bacterium
AAAAAGTACAAAACATAATTCAAATCATAGAGCTATGTCTTTAGAATGTTGCTTGAGGCATAAAGACTCATGGTTTGGGTTAATTTGTCCCTCGCAGACTTGGAATCATTTTAGAGTTTTGAATACAGTTTTGCTTTCTCAGTAAGAAATTAACTAGATAAGGCGTGCAAGCGAGATGAAGCAGATTCAATTTTTCATAGCTATAAAATTAAAATTGATGTTACGTTCTATCGTTTAACGCTTTGAGTATTAAGTAGATAGAAAAGAGTTTTCAACTGCCTGGCATTTGCTTTGCATTCGGACTTGCATGACTATTATAGTAAAGAGTTCTACGGAAGAATTTCCTCTCATTCAAGATACTCGTTTTGATGTTAAGGATTTTTCAGATCGCTGGCTGAATGCTCGTATGAGCGCGATTCATTCTGTTTTAGACTCACCACAGGAAAAGGGCAATGCAGAAGAGCACCTACTTTTACAAAAAGTACCTGTAAGCCAAAGAGATCAATTGCTCAAGGCTGTATTTGATTGCAGTCGTCAGTTAGGAATGGGCTTGTCGCGTTACTTAAGCGTAAGCCTAGGCATTCAAGATTTTGCAGATATTCTACCATTAGTTTCTTCCTCTTGTTTTGCGAAGCAAGAATGGAGAATGCATAACGATGCGAATGTATCAGAGAAAAGCAAATGCAATTTTATAGAAAAAACGGGTTCCTTTGGATGTGATTATTGGCGAGAGGCTTTAGATGGCTTAGTTATGGGGGCGAGTGACGATGTCCGTTTAGCTAGGCATAGAAGTGCGGGACATGGTGACTCAAATTGCGTTGATGTTCTTTTTTATGACAAAGGAAAAGGACCAATCAAGGGGCAGCATAATGGCGAGATCCCTAGCGAATATTCAGAGGGGCTTCAAGTATTATCGCGGCAGTTTTTAGAAAAAGGAATTACCTTGAAGTGGATGGGCTATACAGAGGGCGTGTTGTTGTATTGTATGGAAGCCGGAACCAGCCCACTTTGTGGAGCGGGTGGGCAATTGATGCGCGATGTTTTAAGTATTGAAGTGAAAAAATTTTTCCCCAAATTAGTGCTTCGTGATGTTGCACCTCTTGCCGTGATTGGAGATGGCAAATGACAAATTTCTCTCGTCGAAATTTTTTTAAAATACTTGGAGAATCTGTTTTAGATCATACTTCCATCCCAAAAATTAAATCTAAAGTAGAGTCGAAAGAAAATGTAGACTTTACGCTTGGGCATATTTCGGAATATCAACCTGGCTCGGAAAAGATTTTTTTTCGAACTGATGGAACGCTTCGAATTTATTCGTTGGATGAGGGGTTGAAGGCAGAGTGGAAAACGGACGGAGCAGTAAATTTTGTAACTTTATTTATAAAAAAAAATGGTGAGTTAGCAGTGAATCTAAAGCGAGAATGTAGTCGGACCTCAGTATTTTCTTTAATGACAGGAGAAATGACCGAGGTTGAATAAGTGGGAGATTGGTTATGAGTAACGAAAATCAAGGAATGGGTAGACGTTCTTTTCTAAAGGGAATGTTGGCAACAGGATTGGTTGCTGCATCGGGAAAAGCCTTTGGGGCGCCCATTAGGTATTTTAAACCTCTAATAATTGATAATCCGTTAGCGCATTATCCAAATCGCGATTGGGAATCAGTCTATCGCAATATTTTTGCTCATGATTCTACATTCACATTTCTTTGCGCTCCCAATGATACACACAATTGTTTGTTAAAAACTTATGTAAAAAATGGAGTCGCTGTACGAATCGGACCGACTTATAAATATGGAGAAGCCACAGATCTTTATGGCAATAAGGCGTCTCATCGATGGGACCCACGTATTTGCCAAAAAGGTTTGGCTCTTGTTAGGCGATTATATGGCGATCGTCGAGTTAAAGCACCAATGATACGGCGGGGATTTAAAGACTGGGTAGATGCTGGATATCCTAGAGATCCTGCCACAGGAAAGCCAGATCCAAAATATTTTCAGCGAGGCAAAGACAAGTGGCTTCGTATTAAATGGGATGAGGCTTATGAAATAGCAGCAAAATCTATTGATAATATTGCTCGCACCTACACTGGAAACACTGGAAAAAAATATCTCAAAGCACAAGGTTATGATGAATCAATGATTGATGGCATTCATGGTGCTGGAATAGAAACCTTTAAGCTGCGAGGTGGGATGGCTCCGTTGGGAGCAACTCGTATTTTTGGATTGTATCGCTTTGCGAATATGCTGGCATTATTGGATGCCAAAATTCGAAATGTCGGACCAGATGAGGCAGTTGGCGCGAGAGGTTGGGATAGTTATAGCTGGCATACAGATTTACCTCCAGGTCATCCGATGGTGACTGGATCACAAACAAATGACTTTGAATTGTTTTCGACTGAGCACGCAAATGTAATCATCGCTTGGGGCATGAACTGGATAACAACAAAGATGCCTGATTCGCACTGGTTAACGGAAGCTCGCTTAAAGGGCGCGAAAACTGTCGCAATCACAGTGGAGTATAGTGCAACAGCGACGAAAGTCGATGAAGCTATAATAATAAGACCTGGAAGTGACCCTGCGTTTGCTCTGGGTCTAGCGCAAGTGATTATGGCAAATAAGCTTTATGATAGTGATTTTGTTCGTGGCAGTACAGATCTTCCCTTTTTGGTAAGAATGGATAATTTGCAACCACTACGACCAGAAGAAGTGATTAAAGATTACCAAGCCCAACCATTGAAACAGATGAAGTTTCTAAAACAGGGCGAAAAGGCGCCAGGTCTTATGTTGCAACAAGAACAGATGGCTCCAGAATCCATGAAGGGTGATTTTGTTCCGTCTGTTATATTCGATAGCAAGTCAAAGAAGTTTCAGGCTGTAAGTCGAGATGAATTTGGTAAAAATTTTCTAAAGAAGGGTCAGAATCCAGACTTGCATTATAAGGGTACTGTTACTCTAAAAGACGGGAAAAAAGTTAAAGTTCGAACTGTTTTTGATTTAACAAGTGAGTATTTAAATAAAAATTTCACTCCGAAAAAAACAGAAGCAGTTACAGGTGCACCCGCTAAAGCGGTAATTTCGCTTGCAAAAACGATTGCAAAAAATAAAGAGCGTACTTTGTTTGCTTGTGGAATGGGACCAAACCAATTCTTTAACTCTGACCTCAAGGATAGATCTATTTTTCTAGTTGCGGCATTGACGAGAAACGTTGGGTTTGCAGGAGGAAATGTTGGCAGCTACGCAGGGAACTATCGTGGAGCCTTGATGAGTGGAGAACCGTCTTATATGGTGGAAGATCCATTTAATCCTCAAACAAAAGCAGGCGAGAAAGTTGCTTTAAGAAAAAGCTTCCATTACGAGTCTTTGCATTATTTCAATTATGGAGATCGACCTCTACGTGCGGGGAATAAATTATTTACAGGAAAGGGGCATACGCCTGCTCCTACAAAAGGGATGTGGCTAAATAATTCTAATTCGGTAATTGGTAATATTAAATGGCATTTCGATGTTGTGAATAATACCTTACCTAAGCTGGAGTTTATTTGTTATTCCGACTGGTGGTGGACGGGTTCATGCGAGTATTCGGACTTAATTTTCGCTTGTGATAGTTGGGCCGAGTTTAAGCAACCAGATATGACTAGCTCGTGCACAAACCCCTTTGTACAGGTTTTTCCAAGAACGCCACTTCCGCGAATTTTTGATACTGAGAGTGATATTAATATTATCGCTAATGTTTCTAAAGCACTCGGTAAATTGTCGAATGAGCCCCGTATGGAACAAATGTGGAAGTTTGCTATTGATGGTAATACGGACGAATATTTACAGCGAATTATTGATAATTCATTTACGCTTAAGGGATATAAGTTCAGTGACTTAGAGGCAAAGGCTAAAGAGGGTATTCCTGCACTGATGAATAATCGAACCTACCCAAGAATTTCTTCCTATGAGCAGTCAAAATCAGAAGTTCCATGGCATACAAAAACTGGGCGATTAGAGTTTTACCGCCCAGAGCCTGAGTTTATCGAGTACGGTGAAAATATAGTTGTCTACCGTGAGCCTATTGATTCTACTCATTATGAGCCGAATGTAATAGTGGGTAGGCCGCATGAAGGTCTTCGTCCAATGCAACCCGAAGCATATGGCTTAAAGAGATCGGATCTTTCCTGTGAGACTCGACAGGTGAGGAACGTTCAGATGTCGGGAGAAGCCTTAGTAAAATCTAAACATCCGTTAAAAATAAAAATGTACTCACATGTCTATCATACACCTAAGTACAGGCATGGTGCTCACACCACACCTGTAGATACAGACTTTACGGCAGTTTGGTTTGGTCCTTTCGGAGATGTGTACCGTCACGATAAACGAATGCCATCTATGGTTGAGGGTTATGTGGACATTAATCCGTACGATGCTAAGAAATTAGGTATTGATGATGGGGATTATGTCTATATAGATGCGGATCCAGAAGATCGACCATTTCGTGGCGCTAAGCCTGGAACAGAAGAACATAAGGTTGCTAGACTTATGTTGCGAGCGCGTTATTACCCAGGTACTCCTAGAGGAGTCGCACGCACTTGGCACAATATGTATGGTGCCTCTTTCGGTTCCGTTAAAGCGCATGAATCGAGAGCCGATGGTTTAGCAAAAAGTGCAGAAACGAATTATCAGGCTATGTATAGATATGGTAGCCATCAAAGCGCTACGCGTGCTTGGCTGAAGCCAACATTGATGACGGATACTTTGGTTCATAAAACAATGTTTGGACAGCAAATAGAAAAAGGTTTTGCTCCAGACATTCATTGTCCCGTAGGTGCTCCAAGAGAATCTTTTGTTAAAATAACTAAGGCAGAAAGTGGTGGCATGGGCGGCAAGGGAAAATGGCGGCCAGCTACTCTTGGTTTTCGCCCGACTTATGAGAATAAAGCAATGAAAGAGTATCTTAAAGGTAAATTTATGAAGAAGAAGTCATAGGTAGAGGCAGGAGAGGTTTATGGCAACAGTAAAAAATTGGCAAATCAGTCGAGACATGGAGTATCCCTACGATGAGCACCGTCCAAAGAGGCAATGGGCAATAATATTTGATTTAAATAAATGTATTGCCTGCCAAACATGTTCTCTTGCCTGTAAGACGACTTGGACGAGTGGAAAAGGCCAAGAATATATGTTTTGGAATAATGTAGAGACTAAGCCCTATGGGTCGTACCCTTTAGCTTGGGATGTAAGAGTTCTTGAAAAGCTTGGTAAACAAGAATGGAAAAAAAATGAACCTTACTATGGAAAAACAATATTTGAAGGTGCTGATCCAACCGAAAAGGCTGTTCACTTTGCTCCTAAAGACGAGGATTGGATGTATCCAAACGTTGGAGAAGATGATTGCGCTGGTACTGTAGTAGCTGGTGATCATATTTCATTACCTCATGACAAATGGTTTTTTTATCTGCCCCGTACTTGTGCCCATTGCACTTATCCTGCATGTTTGGCGGCTTGTCCACGAAAAGCCATTTATAAACGAGAAGAAGATGGAATTGTATTGATCGATCAGTCTCGTTGCAAAGGGTATGGAGAGTGTGTGCGAGCGTGTCCTTATAAAAAATCAATGTACAATACCTATACAAGAGTAAGCGAAAAATGCGTTGGTTGTTATCCTGCAGTTGAGCAAGGATACCAGCCGATGTGTGTGCAAAATTGTATTGGTAAAATACGAATTATGGGATTTGTGAATCCTCCTTGGAAAGCACGTAATAATAATCCAGTAGATTATTTAATTCATAAGCTGGGAATAGCATTGCCTTATTATCCACAATTGGGATTAGAGCCTAATATATATTATATTCCGCCAATACATGCAGATCGTGATTATTTAGCACAAATGTTTGGGCCGAATGTTGATTCTGCAATAGCAAAATATAAAAAATTAAAAGACGATCCAGTTGCTCAAGGCCTTTTAGTGCTAATGGGGAGTAGTGATCGTATTTTGCATAGTTTCGATGTCGTTGCTGGTCAAGCAACTGGTTATGATGAAAAAGGCGACAAAATAGTGAGTGTGCCAGTGCATGAGGCTCTAGTCGAGAGACCAGCTTTCGATGCTAAAAATGGAACAATTAGAAATAATACACCTTAGAAGGAAAGGTGAGAGGTGATCGAGATGAAAGTAAATAGTTTTTTTATAGCTTTGGTGATTGTAAATCTGCTTACAGCTGGATCACTGAAGGCAGAAATATTGGCGAAAAGTGTAAAGGCAGATCTATCTGCATTCAATAAAGAAGAATCTCTTTGGAAAAATGCGAAAGAAGAAGTTGTTACCTTAATGATGCAGCCAATGGTTGCTCCAAGACCGAAAGTTACAACGACAGAAAAGATCAAGGTACAGGCAATTCACGATGGAAACTGGTTAGTTTTTCGAATCCGATGGGCAGATCCCCGCCGTGATGATGCTGGGAAATTAGGTGAGTTTTCAGATGCTGCTGCGCTGATGTTTCCTGTAAAAGAGGGGCCGCCTCCACCGATCTTCATGGGTGCAAAAGATAATCCTGTGCATATTTATCACTGGCGAGCGCAGTATCAGTACGATGAAGAGCACGGTAAAAAAGAAATGAAAGATATCTATCCAAACATGAGTATCGATATGTACCCTATGGAGTTTAAAGATCCAGGAAAGGTGAAGGGCCTTACAAAAGAAAAACGAGAGCAGTATGTACAAGGCCAGGCAGCAGGAAATCCCCAGTCGTACGCAAAACATGCGGTAGACGAAATTTTTGCTGAAGGATTTGGAACAAGCGCTGTTATTGAGAATGTAGAATCCTATGGCAAGGGTGTTTGGAAAAATGGGGAGTGGACACTTATACTCGGTAGGCATATGAGCAGAAAAAATGGTTCGAGCTTATCAGTGGGAAAAGATACACATTTGGGTTTTGCCATTTGGCAAGGTAGTCATGATGAAGTGGGCTCAAGAAAGACTGTGACTATGTCTTGGACTCCCATGAAAATAGAAAAATAGGAGATGGTAATGAAGGAAAAATTACGAATAAATGAGTTCATACTTGGGTCCTTATTAACTTCTTATCCAGACGAAGCTTTTTCGGAAAACATGTCTATCATCCTAAAGGAAGAAACAGATTTATTACCTAAAAACCTAAATGATAAGATAAAAAGCATTATTGAAGACCAAGAGAAATTGGATGATCTACGTTCTGAGTATTTGCGGCTCTTTGATAGTGGTAGAGGTGTAGCTCCCTTGTATGAAACTGAGTATGGACGACAAAGAGCTTTATTTAAGGCTAATGAACTCTCAGCAATTTCTGGATTCTATCATGCGTTTGGCTTCGAACTGGGGGGAGAAGATTCTGCCAGAGAAATGCCCGATCATATTTCTGTAGAGCAAGAGTTTTATGCTTTATTGCTTTTAAAACAAGAGCATCTTGAGGAAGTGTCTGATCTTACGGGTATAGACATCGTGTTATCGGCAAGAAAAAAATTTATGAGAGATCATCTAGGACGCTTTGTTTCTTCAATACTTGATCGACCAGGCGTTTGTGAGAGCGAAACCTATTTTGATATTCTTAAATTCGTTGAAAAATTAGTAAGCACAGAGTGTCAATCACTAGAGGTAAATCCAGAGCGTGCTGCTTGGATTGATGGTGAACAGGAAAGTGGTGAAGTTACCTGCGGTAGTACTGTGGGTTGTTTAAAGTGAGGCAAGTATGTATGGATTCAGTATAGGGCACGTAGTTATCGTGGGTATTGTTGTTCTACTTTTCGGTTCTAGAAAGTTGCCTGAATTAGGTGCAAGCCTTGGAAAAGGAATGCGCGCTTTTAAAGATGGAATGGAAGGTCGTACAGTTAATAGCGACACAGAGTTATTAGATAGTGAGTTAAATAAAAAAACGTCAAACTCTTCATTGATTGAAGAGCGACAAAAAAAATAGTGTAGTAGCTCTCCGAGTTTTTTTAGCTAAGCCATTATTGGTACGTTAAAAGAACCGCTCGAATACGTCTCGAGCCGGGGTTAAAAGGGAAACCATTTAACCTCCCAGATTGGAAAGGGGATATGAAAAATTTAATAGACTCTCATGGTCGTAGTTTTCGATATCTGCGCTTATCTGTAACAGATAAGTGTAATTTTCGTTGCACGTATTGTTTGCCGGATGGGTACAAATCTCCTGAAGTAGCTCAGGATAGTGAGCTCTCGGTACAAGAAATTAAATCAATTTGTGAAGGCTTTAGTTTGCTTGGATTTGAAAAAGTTCGCCTAACGGGTGGTGAACCTACAATACGCAAAGATTTACTAGGTATAGTTAGATCGGTAGCTGAAATTAAAAAATTTCAAACCATAGCTCTTTCGACAAACGGACATAATTTAGATCGTCTCGCTAAGCCTTTACGGGAAGCTGGTATTACTGCGATTAATGTTAGCTTAGATAGTCTTGATAGCAGTCAGTTTCAATCAATCACAGGAAGTAAAAGATTTGATTCTGTTAGGGACGGTATTGAAACAGCTTTAGACTGTGGCTTTGCTTCTATAAAAGTGAATGCAGTATTATTGCGAGATATTACTGATTTAGAAATTCCACAGTTTTTTGAATGGGTACGTACACGCCCTATTTCTGTTCGATTTATTGAATTAATGAAAACAGGAAAAAATGGAAATTATTTTAAAAAACACCACATTAGTTGTGGCGAGATTCAATTAGAGCTTCGTAAACGTGGATGGAAAGTAAAAAAGAGAAATGACTTAGGTGGTCCGGCAGTAGAATATTATCATCCAGATTATAAAGGTACGATTGGGCTGATTGCGCCTTATTCAGAGGATTTTTGTCAGACCTGTAATCGACTACGTGTCTCGGCTAGAGGAAATCTACGATTATGTCTATTTGGAGAAGAGGATTATTCTCTCAGAAAGCATCTTATAGATCGAAACTCCCCTGTGCTTGTTGCTTCGGCAGTACGCTCATTAATTGAACGTAAACCAGCCACTCACTATTTGAAAGAAGGAAAATATGGTAATACCTGGAATCTCGCCTCAATCGGCGGCTAGTTTTAGAATGATTGATGTAGGAGATAAAAAAGATACAAGGCGAAGAGCATTAGCCACAGGAAGATTTTTTGCAGATGTTAATACCATTCAACAAATAGTGAAAAAGCAAATTCCCAAGGGTGATGTTTTAGCGTTAGCTGAAATAGCAGGAATTCAAGGAGCAAAGTCCACTGCAAATTTGTTGCCTCTATGTCATCCGCTTCCACTACATTCCGTAAGAGTTTGGACAGAGCCTTTTGAAGATTCTATATTAGTTTCATGCGAAGCCGTTACTACTGGAAAAACTGGAGTAGAAATGGAAGCATTAACAGGCGTTAGTATGGCTTTGCTTTGCATTTACGATTTGACAAAAATGATAGACCCTGTACTGCGTATAGGAGACATACAATTAGAGATAAAAGAAGGTGGTAAGTCGGGTGTTTGGAAAAATCCAAAACGAATAGAGCAAAGTCATGCCCATTCTGTAGAGAAAAAATTAAAAAATGTAAATGTTTGTCTATTAACTATTAGTGATCGATGTTCGAAAATGGAAAGTGTTGATACATCAGGACAGCTAATGCGATCTTGGTTCATTGATAATGGAGCAACTATCGCTGAGCAATTAGTGGTTCCAGACGAAATTGAAACGATAGTCTCTGTTTTGGAGAATTGGATCGAGGCAGGGAATTTAGCTTTAATTGTTACCACAGGTGGTACAGGCGTTTCTCCTAGAGACTTGACACCAGAAGCTTATCAATTGTTAGTAAAAAAATTAAAGGGTAAAGAGATTCCTGGAATAGGAGAAATGCTTAGGCACAATGGTGCCCAGTTTACTCAAATGGCATGGTTAAGTCGTTCGATTGGTGTGCTAATTAAAAATACAACACTTATTGCCTTACCAGGTAATCCAAAGGCTGTGGATGAAGGGTTAAATATACTTTCTCCAGTGTTTTCTCATTTACTCCATATAAAAAGTGGAGGTGATCATATAGGAGAACATAATATAAGGGGACACAAATGAACCTTGTGCTGAGAAATCTGGTAGGTGCCTTTTCAGATGCAGCTGTTTTGTTTCCTTTATTAATTCTATTAGTAGCTGGTGGTCAATTTTCTCCAATTCTTTTATATTCTAGTGCTGGTATCGTATATGTATTAGCAGGTTTGTATTTTCGAATCTCTATGCCTGTGCAGCCTTTAAAATCAATTGTAATTGCTGGAATAGCATTAGGAGCTTCTGCAAGTGAAATGAGGCTTAGTGCTGCATTACTTGGTATTGCGTGTTTGGTAGTATTAATTTTTAAATTAGATTCTTGGATGGAGCGAGTGCCATTACGAGTTATTCAACAAGTGCAATTCGGCTTAGGAGCCTTATTATTGCTTCAGGCCATTCGTACTATTGGCAGCTCAGATTTACAGATTTATGGTGTGGTAATTTTATTGATAGGCATTATGCTTTTGTTGCCCGCATGGAAGGGCATTCCCTGGATGGGACTGGTGGCAATTTCAGGCATGATCTATATGTCGATCAAGGGAGCTTCATTTTCTGCTATTCCTCTTAATACGATCCCACAAGACGAGCTACGAACTTCAGTGGTCCTAGGCCTGTTTTTTCCTCAGCTGGCACTTACTTTTACAAATTCTGTTTTAGGCACTAGAGAGGCTGCGAAAGTGTATTTTCCTCGGCAATCCAAATTAGTTACTATAAAAGGTCTGTTGACTTCTATCGGTATAGGAAATCTCTTTATGGCACTCATTGGTGGGCTTCCTTTTTGTCACGGTAGCGGTGGACTTACCGCACATGTAAAGGGTGGATCAAATCGATGGTGGTCCAATGTATTTATTGCCGTATTTTTATTTTTAATCGCAATTCAGTATTGGTTACTAGATTCTAATAACTTCAAAGTGCCTGTAGTATTGGTTGCCTCACTTCTTTTCGTAACAGGGATTCATCATTTTCGTTTAGCACAAGAAACATTTTTTCAAAGATGGGGGGTATTGCGTTTATTAACAGCTTTCCTAATTGTAATACTTACTCAAAACTTACTTTATGTTTTGAGTGCAGCTTTCCTTATGGAGTTTTTTGAAAAAATATGGCTAAAGATTCAGCCCAAAGTACATCTAAATCATGTCGGGAGCGAAAATGATTTCATACGTTGATGCAATAAATATATTAAATGAAGTAGCAGAACAATTACCTAAGAATGAAACCGAAGTACTGCTAACGAAATCTTTAGGATCAGTACTGAGTAGGGATGTATTTGGCCGAGAAGATATTCCACACTTCAATAATTCTGCTATGGATGGATTTGCAGTAAATGCCGAGGCGACAGTGAACGCTACAAAAGACAATCCAATTCGTTTTTATGTCGAATCTTCTATTGCTGCAGGAGATTCACCCTCGATGCAGGAAATCAAAAACCCATTACTTGCTGTAGAAATCATGACTGGTGCTGCCATGCCTAAAGGATGTTTAAATGCAGTAGTTAGAGTGGAAGACACTGAAATAGTAGAAGTGAATGGTAAAAAAGAAGCCCGCCTCTTTAAGCCAGTTCGACTTTTGGAAAATGTTCGAGTACAAGCCAGTGATTTTCGTGCGAATGATCTAATCGCAGAAAAAGGGACAGTTGTGGACTCTGAATATTTAATGGCGCTTGCTAGTCAGGGGATTTCCTCACTTTGGGTGAGAAAGCGTTTAAAAGTAGCAGTGATTTCTACTGGAAAAGAGCTCAGAGCAGTTGAGCAAGAAAGAACAATCCCTACACAAATTTGGAATTCGTCTGGTCCGTACTTAGTTTCGACTTTAAACGAACTGGGATGCGATGTAGTTGATCTTGGTATCATTCAAGATGATCCCGCTATTTTCTCTCGATTAGTAAAAAAAGGGTTACAGGAAGGTATTGATGTTTTTTTGAGTACAGGCGCTGTTTCTATGGGTAAGCACGACTTTGTGGTTGAAAGCTTAGAAAGGCTTGGGGCAAATGTGAGATTTCATAAAACGTCTATACGGCCAGGAAAACCCATTTGCTTTGCAGAATTTTCTAAAGAAAAAGCTGTGTTTTTTGGTTTACCAGGAAATCCTGTTTCCACTGCAGTAGGGATGAAGTTTTTTGTTAGTCCTTTTCTAAGAACTCGCCTGGGGGTCGGTAATGATAACGGATTTAGCGCAAAACTTAAAAACGATATTTGCAAGCCAGAGTCCCTGCGTTGTTTTTATAAAGGCGTAGTTGAATTGAGCAAAGAAGGTATAGTAGCTGAAATTCTTAAAAGGCAAGAATCATATGTCTTGAGTAGTTTGATTCGAGCCAATTGCTGGATTGAGTTACCAGAAAATAAGGCCGAGCTCAGTAAGGATTCTACAGTTCGTATTTTTCCATTAATTAATTCTTTCAAAAAAGGGATATTTTTATGATCACAGTTAAATTAAGATTATTTGGGGCTTTTCGAAGATATTCAAAAAATTCACATATTTCTATCACTGTACCTTCTAAATGTAGTGTTCAAACATTTAGAGAGTGTGTTGAAGAGGAGTTAAATCTCCTAAGACCGGATTTAAATGATGGGAAATTAGTTTATGAGTCAGCTTTGGCTAATGAAACAGAAATACTTAATGAGAGTACAGAAATATCTGAATCCTGTGATCTTGCGATTCTCCCGCCTGTATGTGGAGGTTAGAAATATGAAAAATAATATTGAGTGTAAGATTGTAGAAAGTAAAGTATCCGAAACTGAAATTTTTCAAAAAGTGCATAGGCCAGAAAATGGTGGTATGAATTTCTTTTTTGGGTCGGTACGCGACTTCAATGCAGATAAAAAGGTGATAGCCGTTTCTTATGATTCCTTTGAGCCTCTTGCAATAAAAGTTCTAGAAGAAATATCAAAAGAAGCCATAGTAAAATGGGGAGATTCTTTAAATATTTACGTTGTACATCGAGTTGGTAGATTGAAATGTGGTGAAATTAGTGTTGGCGTGGGGGTCAGCTCACGTCATCGTGATGAGTCTTACCAAGCCTCACGCTACATTATTGAACAGCTAAAGAACAGAGTGCCGATTTGGAAAAAAGAAACATATGAAAACGGTGAAACTGCCTGGCTTAGAGGCCATGCACTTTGCTCACATGCTAAAGAACACGTAAGAAACTATGAGCACAGATAGGTAGAGAAATCAGTGGATAGTAACATTAAAAATAGATTTTTAGGTGTCGTATTGGCCGGTGGGCTCTCTTCACGTATGGGGGTTGACAAAAAATTCATCGCTTATAAAGGTAAGAATCTATTGGAGCATGCAATCGATTTACTAGCTAGTGTAGTCGGTGGAGAAAATGTTTTAATTAGTGGGTTTACCTATAGAGATAAACCAGCTGTATCAGACCTAATTAAGAATATTGGCCCTATTGGGGGCTTGGCCTCTGTTATTCAAAGCGATAATGTTTCTATAGATGATAAACTTTTGTTAATACCAGTTGATATGCCGGGATTGACTGTTGGTATTTTAAAAAATCTATATTTTTATATGGAAAATTCAACATTAAGAGAAGCTATCGGAGTTCAGTATCATGGAAGAGAGCTTCCTGTTGCATTTAGAATTACTGATAGCGTTTATGAAACAGTTTCTGAAATGTGTCTTGAACAAACACCGATAAGAGATCGTTCGTTGCGAAATCTTTGGAAGTTACTCAATTTTCATATGTTGCCCAATTCGACAGCAAATGATGCCTTTTTCAAAAACATTAACACTCAAAGCGAATGGCAAAATTTTTTAAGGGATAATGATGAATATTAAATGGAAAAAAAGTGGCTTAGCAATAAAATTGTCACCGGAAGAATTCGTAAATTTCAACGAGCTTAAAAAATTGCATTCTACCTTTCCGATTAACTCAACTCAAAGTCTTTTATGTGACTTGATTCTTGGAGAATCTTTCTTATTAGAATTAAGAGATATGAGTTTAAATATCGTAGTGACCAAGGAAATGTTGCAAGAGCTATATTCTGGAATAAAAACCGGTAAAAAGTCTGAACATGAAATAAAAAAAATAGAGAAAGATGTTATTTTTTCTTTAGAAATCGACTATTTTAAATCAAAAAGTTTTAATTTTCTAAATATGAAAGAAATTTGAATGAAGCCCAATAATCGCTTTAGTAGACAAAAAAATCTTACTGACTTTGGCTCAGAAGGGCAAAATATTTTACAGCGTTCAAGTGTCTTAATTATTGGTTGTGGTGGCTTGGGATCACCAGTAGCAATGTATCTGGCCTCTGCAGGAGTTGGACGTCTTGGTTTAGTCGACCCTGATAGGGTCGATCTGAGTAATTTGCAAAGACAGATTATATTTTCCGAAAAGGACATTAGAAAAGAAAAAGTACTTGTGGCGCAAGAAAAACTTATGGAAATGAATTCTTCAGCTAAAGTAGAGGCTTATCTGAAGAAATTTTCTGGAGATTGGGCACTAGAAATAGCAAAAGATTTTGATCTGCTAATTGATTGCTCAGATAATTTTCAGACAAAGTATCTCCTTAATGATCTTGCATTAGTATTAAAAAAACCCTTTGTCCAAGCATCAGTAACTGGGTTTGAGGGTAGATTGATGTCTTATATCCCGGGAAAGGGTCCTTGCTTTCGTTGCTTGTATCCAAATGTACCCAAAACTAAAATTGGGAATTGCCAAGAGGAGGGAGTTCTGGGACCCACTGTAGGTGTGATCGGCAGCTGGCAAGCTTTAGAGAGTATAAAAGTTTTATTAAATATTTCTGGCCATGATAAATTTAAAATTTTAGAAGATAATCTACTTGCGTTTGATTTTTTAACTAACTCACAATATTCGTATCAGTTCCCTGTTCGTGCCGAATGTCTTTGTCAGATGGATTCTAAAAAAATACCTTTAGGACAAGATTTTGAATCATGTGATTTTAAAGTGGATGTTGAGTGCATTTCTTGGCAAGAATCTTGTTTAATGCCAAAAGTTAAGTATATAGATGTTCGTGAAGAAAATGAATTAGAATCAGGCACGATTCCTGGGGGAATACATTGGCCATTGAGTTGTTTGCTGAAAAATAAATTTCCAGATAGTATACCTACAGACAGTACATTAGTTGTGTATTGTTCAAAAGGTATTAGATCGCAACAAGCTGTTTCCCTTATGAAAGGGAAAATAGATCATGTACGTATTTATTCTTTACTAGGAGGAATAAATGCTTATTCACTACGGTCTATATTGTGAAAGTAGCCTACTAGTGGGAGGCAGCATATAAGCTCGCGAGGAGAAAACTAAAATACTAGATCGTCTTGCTAGTGATTTAAAGTTAGCGGCATCAAATGCCATTAGCGATTTGATGGGTGCAGAAATGACTTTCTCTGGATCAGCAGGATAATAAAAGAAATGGCTTTAGGGTTTGTGAATATGCCACCAAAGGACTGGGCGCTTTGCGAATAAAAGTGCCAACTGATAGGAAGAGAAGATTTTAAAGTAATATTGTTCCAAAAGGTGAAAAAATTGATTCTATGATAAAAGAAGATTTGGCCGTATTACACCTGGCAGGGATTTCCAAAAGAATATTTGGAAAGAATATTTAAAAGCACTAGTGCAAGAACTTCATGGAGGCAAGGCTGCCTCTACCCCGTCTGAATTCAAAAATATGAACTCCTGACGGGGAATATCGACGACTTACTGCACATGCTCGGCAGAATTTTTTTAAAATGTGGCCTAAATATAAAGAGATACAATTTTACTTGGATCATTTTCACGAAATCTATCAATTGAATAAAAAAGCAAAGGGTCAAGATCCGCTAATAGTTTTAGAAATTAGAGAAGAAATGCGGCTGCGGTTTGAGGTGATGAAGCAAAAGACGATGGAGGAGCTCTCACGTCAGCCATATTATTTTCCATAGTGGAATCCTGTAAATTACCAAGTTAATCCGCGTCAGTACTTTGAATCCCTGGTAACTGATTTACTTGATGGGGACTCACCTTATACACCTGTAGATTACAATAAATCCAACTAATCAATACGGGCAGGTTCGATGATGTTCGCTTCTACCTGTATAGGTAAAGAATTAGCATAGCGATGAGGAGTTTTTTTTGTTCTACTAAGGCACACTGCCCCATGGTTTTATAGCGATCAATTAACTTATATGCAGTTGGTCTTGTTATCCCAAACTCTCTACAAAGAGGGGCTATTTTTTCGCCCTCTAAGTACCTGGTTATAAATTTAAGTTTCTCATCCATTTTATTTCACTCCTTCCAACCCATTAGAATCTCTCCTAGTTTGGAAAAGTGTAAACTATGTCTCCGGTATATTATGTAAAGCTTGTCTCAGGTACGACATTTTAGAAAATATGCTTTTGCCTCAGTTAAATTTCCAGAAGGATTCCATGATTTAGAAATCTCTGAAGGTAAGAGATTTTCTTTATTTTGCGAAATACAAAGATAAATTTTAAAAAAGCCTATCTTAATTCCACGATAGGCTCATTATTTTTTAATTATAAAAATTGACTCTTCTTCGTAGCATGCTAGTTCTTTATCTGTGAGTGGTTTTGGGTTGCTATTTGCCCAAGGAATTCGAATGGTATACATTTCAAACATGGCTAAGCATCTTTCATTAAAATTGTGTTCTTCTTTGGATAGAATTGAGAGATTTACTTTTCCTGTTAATTCGACTTCCATAATAACCCCCGTTTCTATAGAAACTACTGAAATGTTCTTTTGATTCAAAAAAAACTAAATTTTTTTTGCTTAGCTAATTTAAATACTTATAGCGGTGTAAAATTTTTAATTAAAAATGGCCTGTCGTAAAATTCGACAGGCCATTGGCCTACCTTTGGGGGGATGGCTCAGTCAAGTCTAAGTTATTTTTGGCAAGAGGTATAATACATGGTTCTTCCAGCACTATTTTTATAAGCTGTTCGCTTACATTGTACTTGAACTTGTACGTTGCCAGTTGGTTCGTATTTAACAGCGCCAGCATTGTTCTTTGATACCTTGTATTGATATCTATAGTTTGCAGCGTTAGAGTCTGTTGTAGAAAATATAGCTAGTGTAGCGATAATCATTACGAATTTCATATTTGTTCCTTTCCCTATGCGTTGATCTTAAGATCAACGCTCTTGTTGTCTTCTTAATATTGAAATGAATGAGTCATCACTTTGTTTCAAAAAAAATAGCGTCTCTTAATGGAGGCGCTTATGGTAGGGGGCGAAGACCTAGTAAATTTGGTAAAGACCATTTTTTGGCATTCCAGCTTCGACCTAAAGGCTTATCTAAGTATAGTGTGCCATGAGATCCACCATCCAGGTATAAAAGACCGTTGAGATTTGGGATAGTTTTTAGGATTTTTTCAACGTATTCGTAAATATCAATTCTTGAAGGGTGAAAGAAAAAATATAAATTATTCATATTATCTGTTCCAACTAGGGCTACTTGATAATAATAGTGTGCTCCTTTTTTCCATAAGATTCCATCAGAAGGTGACCACATTCTATAAGATTGAAAAGCAGTGTGGTAATTTGTTAGTTCTGATTTTTTGCCTATTTTTACTTTTGCTAGATTTTCTTTTTTAGGGTTGAAAAGCAAAAATGAAGACATATTGGGATGAAAGCCAGCATTATTAATATTTTGATAGTTTTTCATATAACCAATACTTGTTTTATAATCTTTGGCAAACATTGCAGCATTAATAATTACAGAAAGATTTTCTTGCTGTGCTAAATCCATGACCCTTAAATTTTCTGTTTCTGGTGGGTTAAATAGAATTAGTTTTGTTTTATTTATATCTGCTTGTATTACATACCACTGATTATCAATTATACTAACGGTTATGCCATTAATATCTATCGGTTGATCTAAAATCGTCAGTTCTGAACTTAAGTCTCTTTTTAGAAAAGCTTCATTGTTACTTGAAGCACAAGATGCGAGCAATAATATTGATAAAAATGAGAAAATTTTTAATAAATTTTTTTGAAAATACCGCATCTTTATAAATTTTATGACAGAGCTAGGCGCTTGTCTATCTAGAGAGAAAAAGATTTACTTTTTATAAGAAATAAAAATAAAATCCATGAATCCTAAAATATTTCTTAATTCTTCAATTTTTTTATGTGCTATACGTAATTGATCAATAAATTCGTAATGTAATGTATCATCAACGGTTTGAATCATTTTAATATTGTGAAACTTGCTACAGTCAGCCTGTGAGTTGTTTGTAGTAAATATTGAAAATAGTATTAGTATTAAACTCATTTTTCCTCCATACATGCTTTATCGTCTGCTTGAGTCTTTTTAGAGAGGTGATCGTATAATTTGCTTAAGTAGCTGATACTAAATGGTTATTTTGATTTTACCGATCAATAAATCATTTTAGTGGAAAGAGTAAAATACCGATAAGGTTGTAATGTTGGTGTTTCTACTTTTTATAAGTAATTTTGCAATGGCTGGTTCAAGTCCACTTGAGGGACTTTCAGGTGCCTATGTTTCTGTTGCAATAGAAGATTTTCAAAAATTTTTTCCAGATCAAGAACAACAAGTATTAAATCAACTGTGGTCTAAAAGTATGGGAGTTGAAGACGATTTATACGAAGCTGAGTTAGTGGCGAATTTAAAAAAATCTGGATTTTCTAGTAGTAGTATTTCTTATAAAACAAATTTAGGAATAACAAATGTAGAAATAAAAAGTGGTGACTCATCAGAGTTTTTAGAAGTGAGAAACCCTTTTCTTGGCGAATTTTCTATTCGTCAAAAAGTTTTTTTCATTTCTGATTTTCAGCGTTCAGAAGACATATATGATGCCATTTATGATGTGTTTAAAAAGTCAAAACTAACAAATAAACAAAAAAATACATTTGCGGCAGTTTCTTATATTCTTATAGGGTTGATAGGCACAAAGCTTGACTCTCAAAAATGTTTCAATGATTTAGAAAGAGCAATCGCCGATATTCGGTCAGCAAGAAAAGAATGTGTACGAACTTTTGCGGATGCAAAAAAGGGAAAAAGAAAACCTGCAAGTGAAGACTATTTAGCAAAAACGATTTTATTAAAAGGGATGGGGCTTGATTCTGCTAAAGATCCTTTTTGTATGGATTTTGCGATGAAAATTGAAACTCGAGAGGCTAAATCATATTTTTATAGCAAATATTCTTGCGTGAATAGCTTTAGAACATACTGTCGAGATGTCATAGAGTTAGTAAATTGCCAAAACGAAATGAATATTATGGCTAAAGCTCGAACAAAGGGGAGCATTCAATCCAACAAAAGCTCTGCCAAGGAAATAACAAACTAGTTTGTCTTTTTAAAATTATTAATCTCTTTCTTTACCAAAGTAGCAGTTTCCTGGAAGATATTCTGCCTCCATATGAATGCTGCGACTGTTTACTACAAGAAAGACATGAACTAGTTGACGAGAGTATGAACCAGCGAAAGTTTTGTAATCAACCGTTTGCGTATCTAAGGCAAAGGCACTTACTTCTTGACCATTTATGGTTTTCTTTTTTCCGTTCATGCATGAAATAATTCCATCCGAAACTAAAGAGCACTCGTTTTTTGGAAAGCGAAATGTATAGGACGTTCCAAGTGATTGTAGAATTTTCGCATCTTCATTTAAACGATTTAATAAACTAGGGCGCACGATTCCTCTGTAATAGGGTATATACTGAAGACCCGAGTAGTGTTGAATTTCTAATTGGTATTCGTCGTCTACCAAATTTAAGTATATTCCTGTCGAAGGTATGTCTGTTTCGCAACTAAGGGAGAGTGCTAAAGATAATTGAGTGAGTAGTAAAGAAATAATTAGAATCATCCTAACTCCAATTCATTTTATTTTTAGGACATCATGTCCTTATCTATTTATTATATCCTGCGTAAAAGCAGGAAGGCAAAATTAAAGTTCAAATACTTTCCAGCAATCACGTCCATTTTTCTTTGCTTCATAGAGTGCTTGATCGGCTTTTTGTATTAACTCTTCTCCATTAGAAGATTGTTTAGGAAATTCAGCTATGCCAATGCTAGCGGAAATGTGTATTTCTTTTCCGCTTAGTAACACGATTTCGTCTTCTCTGATTTTTTTCAATAAATTATCTGCAAAAATTTTTGCCCCCTCTAACGGTGTTTCTACAAGAATAATAGCAATTTCTTCTCCTCCGTATCGACATATGGCATCGCTAGCTCGGCATGTTTTTTTCAATAATGTTGAAATAGACACAAGAACATCATCTCCTGCTTGATGCCCATAGGTGTCATTGATTTTTTTAAAATGATCTAAGTCCATCATTAAAAATGAAAAAGGATTTCCTGTTCTAGAAGTTCTCAAAATTTCTTCTCTAAGTCGGTCTGTCATGTATCCGCGATTGTATAATCTAGTTAATGGATCAACGCGCGTTGCATATTGTAGAGAGCGATTTTCTAGAAGAAGTGATATCTGTGTTGCAACATTCAATAAAAAACCTTTTTGTGAGTCTTCTAGAGAAAAGTCAGCGCGATCGCTAATTAGGTGTAAGCTTCCAATAGATTGTTTGCCTTGTGCGAGGCTGATGCTTACAATCGACAATTCTTTTTCTGTATCTTCTGGCATAATAGAAGATATAACTTCAGATTGAACTAAAGACATTGAGTCTATAGATTGATCATTCTTTTCTAATAAAAAATCTCTGAGCTTTGGAGCAAATGCCGTTAACCATAAAGTTTTTTCTGTTCGCTCTAAAACGTCTACCGCAGCAATTTCTTGATGTTGTTCCTTTTTTTCCATTTTAGCAATTACGATTTCTGGTCCAATTTGGGCAAGTGGTCTAATGATTACGCATCCATATGTGAATGGAAGGCCTAATAGCATTTCTTCTAATACCTTTGCCAAAAACGCTTTACTGTCTTCAGCCCGGTTTTGCTCATTCCACATCGCTAACATAACTCTATTTTCAAAAAGTTTCTGGGCTAGTTCTTTATTAAGTTGTAAAAGCTGAGACTGGTGTTCTTGCATCCATTCGTTTTGCATAGAGTTGGACTCAGATAAAACTTTTTCATTAAGTAGTTCTGCCAATGGCTCTAAGTCTTTTGTTGGTAATAGTTTGAGAGGTAGTTCATTACGTTGTTCTATGCTTGATTTCAATAAAATATAAAATTTTCTGTAAAGTTGATAAGCATAAATATTTAAATAAGCAGCGGTGATGAGAGAAAAAACAAAAGAAGTTGCGCCTAGTGTTGCATAGTATATTTGGTGATTTAAAAGCTCTTTATCAAGTAAAAGTGTGAATAAAGTAGAGTTAAGAGCAAAAAGTATAAGAAAAATTATAAAAGAAATAAATTTAGGCATTGTGCTTTATTTTAAACTCTTGATAAGAAAGCTGCAATGTATAGTAAGCAAGATAGGGTCTCAGCCTGGGTTCGCTACAAAGAAGAATTATGCATGAAATGTGTAGGAGCATGTTGCAAAATGCCCGTAGAGGTTACACGGGATGACTTAAATGAACTCGGATTGGCACCCGAAGCAAGTGAATATAGTGATAAAAAACTAGCAAAAATTCTGCAGCAAAGAAAAATCATAAAAAACTATAGAGCTTCAACTGGTTTATTTTTGATTCAAGAGCGCTCAGATGGTTCTTGCTACTTTTTAGTGAATGAACGATGTAGCGTGTACGAGAAAAGACCTCAAGTGTGTCGAAAGTTTCCTACAGAAATGGGTAATCGATTGGGCTATTGTCCTTATACGCCAAGTAATGTTAAACGCATATAAGTGCAAGAGAAATCTAAAAATGTCCGCGCTCTAAAAAAGAGCCCATTTTTTGATCAAGAGAATGAAATTTTTCAATTATCCATTTTTCTTGAGCTTCTTCAGTATCGGGAATTTGATTTTTAAGGACTCTCTCAGCATGTAAGTGGATTTTTTTAACATCACCAAAAAATAACATTTTTAATGGTGGAGGTGCGCTAGGATAACCGATAAGAAAAAAATAGACAGCATCAAGGGTATTATCTAATCCGCTTAGCGTAGCAACAAAACCCTTTGTTCTTGGAAAAAGTAAATTTTGAAGAGGTTTTTCGCCGGTTTTTTTTGCATATTGCTGAGATCTCTCTAGTTTTTTTGGAGTCTTTCTTGTCCCTTCTAAAAAAGAGATAACCCAGTATGGTTGTTTACTTTCGCGAAGTCGCTTAAAAATTTTAAATATTTTTTCTTTATCTGCGGCCCAGTTTCTTTTGACAAATAAATTATCCATAAGAAAAAGACCCCATCCGACACCAGGCACCCATTTTAGAGGGTCTTTTACAAACCACTTCGTATCACCACAGCGCCCATATTCATAGGCCAAAGACAGTAGAGCTGGAATATCAGACATTGTTTGATGATTACAAATAACAAACGCATTCTCTGATATTGAAAGTTTATCGCCAGTATAAATAAATTCGATGCCCTGAATTTTTTTTAATAAAAGTATTTTTAAATTAAACCAATACTTTGAGCAAAACCGGTTAATGAATCTAGTTAAAAAAGTAGAAATGGGCAAAAGTAAGACAGAAAGTACTTGAATGAAGTTAGCCACAAGAATGGTTATAGCGAGTATGACAACAGTAAATAGGCCTTTAATAAATTTCAAATTAGCTCTTTTCTAGGAAAAAATTTGGTTGCCCATAAATATGGGTACCAAGAAATAGTAAGTAATTATATAAGTCTTTTTTCTTTTTTTCAGTAAGCCTTAAAGAGTGAAAGTCTAAAAGGGTCATCTTTCTATTTTTAGGCTCATTTTGATTCCAAAGTAATTTAGTTATAGGCCCATTCCAATCTAACTCACCGCGAGCATTTTTAAAAAATTTAATTTGCAATAAAAGAGCAACTTGACAGGGGACAGTAATCATTGCGTTAGAAAAGTTTCCTAACGAATAACAGACAAGCGCCTTGTAGGGTGAGGCATTCTCTACTGACAAATCTTCCATGTTGGTTGGGTCATATCCGTTTATGGAAAAAAACTCGTAGGGCTGAATGACATGAGGGTGACATCCTAATATGCAGTGAGCGCCGGCTTGGATAATTTTTTTCGCTACGTCTCTTTGCAATGTTTTAGGGAAATGTTCAAACTCATGACCCCAATGAAGAGAGACCATTATGAATTGAATATTTTCTTTTTTCATTTGAGAAACGGCACTTAAAACTTCGCTTAAATCTAATTCAGCTAGAGACGCTGCCGTAGATATTTTTGATAAGTAGTTTATTCTTAACTTTGAATTTTTCTGGCGATTTAGGTCATTCATGCCAAATGTGGCAGAGTAGTGTCCAAAAGATATATTATTTTGACTAAATTTTGTGTATAGCTGCTGGAGGCTGTCTTCAACGCCGCAGTGGTGAATATTTCTTTGATCAAGATTTTTTAGGGTATCTAACGCACCTTCATCAAAATAATCGAGCGTATGGTTGTTAGCAAACGATAAGCTGGTAAAGAGAGATACGTTCTCTTTTTGAAAGCTATCTAGGTATTCTGTGGGCGAGTTGAAGACAAATCTATCAGGTAAATATTCTTTCACAGGATATTTAGAGGAAAGTATGGTTTCTAAATTTCCAACTAAAATGTGATTTTCTTCTAAAAGTTTTTTTGCCTCTGGCTGTAAGAATGTTTTCCAGCTATCCCTGATCCACATAATATCGCCTACTAGGCCTAGGGTAGTCACATCTTCAGTATTTAGGGCTCTATGATATTCAGACCGACGAAGACGATTTTGCTTTACTAAAGTAGAGGCAATTGGGTCTGTGGTTTTATATTGATGTCCCCAGACGTATTTATACACATAAGAAATCTTATCTAAAAGACTCATCTCATGTATGCGTTCTTCGGCTCTTGCTTTAAGGTTCCAGTTTTTATGAAGCATATTTTGTTATTTTTACAAAATCCCTATTTCAAGAAAAGAGAAAAAGAGTCTAGAATGAGGAATGCGAACAGGGATCATAGATTTAGGCACAAATTCCATACGATTTGACGTTTATTCGATTTTGCCAAAAGGGAAGGCAAAATTATTACATCGCGAAAAGCAAATGATTCGCTTAGGTCAGGATATATTTTTGAAAGGTAGGTTTCATCCAGGAGCGTTAGATCGAGCGATTAGAGCATTTGATCATTTTGCAAAAATTGCTGACAGTATGAGGGTTCGAAAGATTATTGCTTTTGGAACCAGTGCGCTAAGAGAAGCAAATGATAGCCAAGCGCTTATTGAAAAAGTGAAAGAACGAACCGGTATTGAACTAAAAGCCATTACTGGTGAGGGAGAAGCAAAACTTATTGCGCTAGGAGTTTTGTCTAACGAACGTTGTCCAAAAGGTAGTTTTGCCTTGGTAGATATCGGGGGCGGCTCCACTGAGATATCTATATGCAGAAATGGTAGGGTAGTTTCATCTCATAGTTTTCCCTTGGGAACAGCAAGATTGCAGCAGGTTTTTTTAAAGAAAAGCCCGCCTAAACCATCTGATGTGCAACAGCTTCGTTCTTATATTTATGAGACGTTAAAGCAGATTATTAAAAAGAAAAAATGGAAAAAAGTGAGTTATGCTATTGGATCATCTGGCACAGCCAAAGCGATCAGTAAAATATTAACATTAAATCCGTTTCCCTATTCTGACTTAGAGAAGCTCATTTTAGAGATGAAAGAAATGAGTACTACTCAGCTATTAGGGGTCCAAGGAATGGAATCAAAGCGTGTAGATATGATTTTGTCTGGTAGTATTTTGTTAGAAGAAATTTGTGCTGCGTTAGGTATTAAAAGAATTCAATTCACAGACTTTTCTTTAAGAGATGGAATTATTGAAGAGGAGTTAAAACTAAATAAGAGAAATGTACGTTCAAAAATAGAATTGCACTATGATGATCTTTATAAAATTGCTAGTCGCTTTAATGTGGATGTTGATTGGGTTAAGCAAGTTGAAGCTGAAGCATCTATCCTTTTTAACAAACTCCATTCTGTTCATAGGTTAGACCGTAAATGGAAGGTATATTTAATTTCAGCATTGATTCTTAGAAAATGCGGTGAGGTGGTTAGTTTTTCAAATCGCGATAAGCACACATACTATTTAGTTAAAAATGTTGACTTGCCATCGTTTGAAAACTGGGAGGCCGAGTTTGTAGCTTTGCTATGCAGATTTTTACATTCTAATAAAATCGAACGAAAAGATTTAATTACAATTAAAGGGGCTGAAAAAAAGAAGGCATTTGAATCAATTCTTGCGTTATTGAAAATAGTAGATTCCTTTGATTTAGGTCCAGACTTAAAAATGACCATTCGTTCCATAAAAATTTTACGAAACAAAATCGAAATTTCCGTATCTGGCAAGGGAGCTTCTGTACTCGATGAGGTAATGGTAGAGCGAAAATTAAAGTATTTTGAGAATCTTTTCGGTAGAGAATTGGTCTTTAAGAGGTTTGGTCGTTTAAGGTAGACAGGTTTCTTTTGTCAAGAGGCGTGCCCTTGTAGCGGTTGACAGCTAGGGTTTCAAAAAACTCTTGTGATCTATGTTGTTCTTTAGATTTAGGTGGTTTTTTCCACAATCCATTTTTATCTAGGTATTTTGCTTTACTGTTATCTTTAAGGTAACCAGGAATAACTACAGATTCGACATAGTTAAAAATTGCATTGTCTAAAACAGGGAAGGCAATTTCTAAGCGTGAAAAAAAGTTTCTAGGCATCCAATCGGCACTAGATAAATAAAGACTTTTCGAGTGGGCAAAATAATAGATTCTAGAATGTTCTAAAAGGCGATCAACAATAGAGATAACACGAATATTTTCTGATAGTCCACTAACCCCAGGAACAAGTGAGCATGCTCCTCTAACAACCAAATCAATTTTTACTCCAGCCTGTGAAGCACGATATAAGTCTTCAATCAATTTTTGATCTACAAGTGAATTTACCTTTGCGAAAATACGAGCAGTCTCTCCTTTAGTTGCGGCATCTGTTTCGTCTTTCACGAGTGCTCGTAATTTACTATGCAGTTTAGTGGGAGCTATCAAAAGTTTTTTAAAACTAGAAGGGATATGTTTTCTGTAAACCGAATCAAAAAAATGTTTGGCATCTTCACCTATTTCTGAGTTTGCTGTGAATAAAGAAAAATCAGTATACAGTCTAGATGTTTTGGAGTTGTAGTTGCCAGTGGAAAGATGTGTGTAAAGTATTTTTTTATTGTTTTCTAACCGCGTAATCAGCGTCACTTTAGCATGCAATTTAAGATTGCCGAATCCAAATTTTACAGTGACTCCAGCTTTTGTTAACTCATCAGCAATTTTTAAATTGTTCCATTCGTCAAAACGAGCGCGAAGCTCTAGGGTTACAGTTACTTTTTTTGTTTTTGCTGCTTCTTTTAAAATTTCTACTATTTTCGATACTGAATCTGTTCGGTAAATTGTTTGTTCAATAGAGATAACTTTAGGATCTTCGGCGGCCTGCTTGAGCCAGGCAATATAAGATAAAAACGAGTCGTATGGTTGATGTAATATAAAGTCGAATTTAGCTAAGGAATCAAAAATTGTTACTATATTTTTTGCTCGAAACGGTGTCGGTACAACTGTTTGGAGTGGTGGATTACAATAGCTAGGATCTTTTGCGAAAATTTCACTTAAATCTTGAGCAATAGGAAAAAGACCTCCAAGGCAAAAAGTACCGGGCGTACGAAAGCATTGATTCGGTAATATCTTTAAATATGTAGAAAGGTTGTCAATCATCCCTTGTGGCCAACTGCCGTGATATTGCATACGAACAAATTTACCCTTTTCTCTAGACTGTAAAGAGGTGCGTATAATGTCGGGAATTGACTCAGTATCATGCTCAGAAAGATCAGCAGTAAAGTCTGCGTCTCTTGTTAAACGTAAAATTCCAGGCTTAGTTTTGATGGGCAGCATGGCATCTAAGTGTGAAAGGAGTAAATCATCTAAGAAGAAGATATAGGTGGTATCTGTGATTTTATCGTAGTGACTGTAGCATTGCTCTAAGCTTTGATCGATTTCATACGTAATAGAATTATCAACAAAAACTAATAGCTGTAGATTTTTAAGGTCAAGAAGCTGAGACAATTGAAAATTATTTTTTTGTTGTAGCTTTGGGAGTATCTTCTTTTCAAAAACCTCTTTACCGATTGAAAATTCTTTGCTTGCTTTTACTGGCTTTAGGCAAACAATAATTTTGCCTTTTTTGTTATGTTGTATTTTCAGGCACCTTTGTTGCTTTAAGGTGAACTTTCGTACGCTTTCTAAAATCCAGTATTTAATTCTTTCTAAACGCTCTTTTGCGACTGGATCTTTGGTAGATTGAAGTGAACGAAGTAGCGAAGCAAATCGAATCATAAAGAATTCATCTAGATTTGTTGATGATATTCCCAAAAACTTTAATCTTTTAAGGTATGGGTTGTTGCTTTCAAAAGCTTCAGCTAAAACTCTATCATTAAATTGAATCCAACTAAGATCACGATGAATGAAGGGCTGTTGAGGATCAATTAGTAGATGTGTGAGTGTTGGTAGTCCTTGTTTCATTCTGGTTTGGTCTTTCAGTATATCGTTAGCTCTAAGACTAACCTAGCAAAACAAGCATTGCTAGGTGGTCTGGATAGAATCCTAACCCTAGCGATGTAAACCTAACAGAGTCCTAACAATAGAACGATTAGAACTTAAAGCAATTAACGTGAATACGATTTTATAATGGTTTTATGTTTATGGCTGACTTTCATATGCATACAAATAAAAGTGATGGAAAGCTTTCGATAAGAGAGTTGGTAGATTATTGCGGAAAGCTCGGTCACGGTACAATTTGTATTACTGATCACCTTTGCGAAAAAGTTAGTTTTTTGGGTAAGGCAGCTCATTATTTAGGGTGCACTTTAGATGAGAAGAATTTTTCTTCTTATATTGAAGAGATTGAAGAAGAGGCTGTACGAGCAAAGCGCTTATATAATATGTTAGTTTTGCCAGGTTTTGAGATTACAAAAAACTCATTTTCAAATCATCGTTCATTTCATATTTTAGCTATTGGGATTCGCAAATATGTGAACCCCTCTCTACCGATAGAGCGCTTATGTGCAGAGATTCGTGAAAATTCTGGCTTAGTCGTTGCCGCTCACCCTGTCTCTACGCGAAAATGGGAAAAACAAACTTATCATTTATGGGATAATAGAGAAATATGGTCGCATCTTTTTGATGCTTGGGAAGTTGCCAGTGGTCCTCATATATTTCCAGAAGTGATGCATTCAGGTCTACCTCTTCTTGCGAACAGTGATATGCATTTGCCACACCAAATTTATGCATGGAAAACAATTTTAGATTGTGAAAAATCAGAAGAGGCAATTAAGCAGTCTATCATAAAGCAAGACATAAGATTTCACCACTTTGTTCGTGATGCTATTGTTATGGATAAAGGCATCAATTGTTTTTTACCTCCTATGCCCATACTTACTTGATGATTTTGCATTTTCTATTACACTTTAGCAAAACCTATCCAAGGAGGATATTTATGAAGAAAATAGGATTAATTTTGGGTGTTGCGTTATGCGTAGCACTGGTAACAGATGCTGAAGCTGCTCGTAGAAGAAATACCAAGCCAAGCAATAACTATGAAGCGCCAAGATCTATGTCTAGTGGTGGGCATCGTATGGCTGGTTGTGGATTAGGTTCTACAGTAATTGAAGATGATGATAAGTGGGCTCAAGTAGGCGCTGCTTTTTTAAATGGAACAGGTTTTCAAACTTTTGCTATTTCTTTTGGAACGTCAAATTGTACAACTGACGGAGTAGCTCAAGCAGATAAAGAAGGTGAGATTTTTGTTGAATCTAACTATTCTGAAATCCAAAGAGATTTAGCTGCTGGTAAGGGTGAGTATTTAGATGGCCTAGTAAATGTATACGGATGTGAAGATGTAGGTAGCTTCAAATCTAATTTAATCGCTGGACGAAAAGAGTTTACTCAGTCTAAGCCAGAAACTGCCTCTAACGTAGTTAGAAAAATTGCCAACCAATCTGGTTGTTAATCTAAGACAATGAGCATTTTTGCTCTTCTTTTGTTGAGGGTCTTCACGGTATTTGCTGAGCCATTAGATTGGCAGGGCGATCAGTGGAAGGCCCTTCTTCATTTCGAAGGTAGTAAAAGCAATATTTTGTCGGGCTTCTTTCTTGCACCAAATGGTAGTGTCTCATTAGCAGATGAATGGCAGGCTCTAGAACGCTTAAAGAAAGAAAATATAGCCGAAGCGAGTTGTCGTTATCCGGCACGTGCTCTTGTATATGGCTGGTATCAAGAAGATAAAAATTTAGAGATCTGTCGCAGGTGGATTCACTATAGAGATTCATTTGCTGCAGATCAAATCGAATTGGTTTTGGCTTCGGCTTTTATTAATAGCCCATCTTCGATGTATGGACATACCTTATTAAAATTTCGATCTAGTAAAAAAAATGAAATTTTAGATTATACCTTGAATTATGGAGCAGAAACAGGAAGCGTCGTAGGCTTACCTTATGTTTGGAAAGGTTTAACAGGGGGGTTTTCAGGGTATTTTGCTGCAGCTCCTTTTTATCTAAAAATTAAAGAATATAATTTTGTAGAAAATCGAGATTTTTGGATCTACCCGCTACAGTTTTCTAAGCAAGAAGTGAATATACTAGTGGCGCATTCTTGGGAGTTAAGGGATGCAATTTTCCCTTATTATTTTTTGAAAAAAAATTGTTCTTATTATCTATTAGATTTTTTAAAAGTTGTTCGACCAGGCATACCTTTGACTAAGCCATTTTTATTTTGGGCGGTTCCACTTGATACGATTCGTGAACTAAAATCTTACAATTTATTAGGAGAGGCAAGATATCGTCCTTCAAGATATTCAAAGTTAAAATATAAATGGAATCAACTTAGTAAAGAAGAGCTAAAAGATGTTCGAGAAATAGAGATTGCAAATGCACCTAAATACTCTGACTCAGCCTCTATAGCCTATGAACAATATCAATACGAGATAGAAAGAAAAGAAAGAGAAAGAAATACAGAATATGAAAATTACTTAATGAATCATATGAAAGAAGAGCGGCAGAATATATTTACTGTGCCAGAGCCAGCAGATCCTTTAGAGGGTCATAATAGTTCAAGGCTTGCATTTTATTATGAGAGAAATTTTTTGGAACTAAATTATAGAGGCACGCTACATGATTTTTTATCCAATTCAGATGCATACGAAGAGGGTAGTGAGTTAAGTATGGGCGATCTTTATCTTAGAAAGAAAAAAGAAAAAATATTTTTACATAGATTTGATCTTCTTAAATTGCGTTCGTTATCTCCGACATCTTTTTGGTCTAAAAAAACTTCTTGGTATTTTTTGATAGGGGCTGCAGGTGATGAAGAAGACTCCATTCGGTGTAGTGCATGGAATTGTTTGCAAGCAAGGTTAGAGGGTGGTTACGGCTTAACGGCAGAGTTTTTACATACAAAGTTCTTTTTTTTAGCAGAAACCGCATTCCACTATGGGAGTTCTTTAGAGAAGTCTCATCGTTTTCGTCTTGGTCCACGCATTGGTTTTTATCGTGATTTATGGAATGGAGCGAAGTGGATAACAGAGGCTAGACAGCTTTTTTTGCTTACTGGAGACGACACCACCTATAGAGAGATTACGGGTGGTATATCTCAAACTCTTATTAGAAATTTTGAAGCTAGAGTACACTTTTATTACAGAAATAAATCTCAATTAAAGTTTGGCTTGGCTTATTATTTTTAGTTTTAATGCTAAAAACTGATAACGGCTTTTCAAGCTAAGGGAAAGTTTTTTAGTGCGAGCTTTAAGCCTTCCATTTGTTTAAGCACCGCTTCATTTTTGACTTTTCCATCAGAGCTAAAAGCCTCATGTGCATGGCTACACTGAACCTGCTCTGGTAACACCCAGGCTTTAATTCCACTAACAACAGTTTTTAATTGGATTAACCCACGAGCGCCGCCTAATGCTCCAGGAGATGCAGAGAGTAGGACGACTACTTTTCCTTGCCATAAATTACCTGGAGGGCGAGTAGCCCAGTCTATTGCATTTTTTAAGGCAGAAGAGAATGATCCGTTATACTCAGGTGAGGCAATCGCTATCACTTGAGCGTCAGAAACAGATTGACGAAACCGAAGAATGCTCTCAGGTAAGGGGTTTTTCTCTAAATCTTCATTAACAAATGGTAGGTCTGATATAGTCTCTGCTTTGCTTTCGTATGTATCTGAAAGAGTGGAAAGAAAATGATTAAGTAGCTTGGAATTCCATGAATCCGAGCGTAAACTTCCTGAAATGCCGAGAATTCTTTTTTTCATGAGAGCAATATACAAAAATCTAAAAAATTTCTCAAGGAGACTCAATGGCTGAGAAGAGACTTAATATTCGTCAGCAACTGGCTCTTTTGCCTGCGTCTATTCCAGATACAGTGATTGATTTTTTAGAAGGTTTTACCACAGATCATTTTTTAAAAAATGAAGGTGTGCGATCATCGATTGACGCAGAGTATTTGACGGCAAATGAAGGTTCTTTAGATTCGTCTTTAAAAGAGTTGGTTCAAGGCTCTGGAGCTCTTCAAGAGCTTAATGTAGAAATCTGTACAAAAGAAATCCCTGGAGCATATGTCGTAAGACTTGGTTTTGAGCAAAAATCAAAAGGCTTGGGTTTGCTGATTAAGATGAAGGAAAAAACGATTTTTCAAATGGTTTTTCAAAAAGAAGAATTCAATGCTGATGAGCTTAAGAAGATGTTAAAAAATCCTACTTAGCCTAGGGCATGTAGAAACCAACGAAACTTTACAAATACAATCTATTAGCTTTAATGAAACGAAAAACGATCTTCATTTTGTTCGTCCCAATAGGCTAATAAAAAACCACCAGCGCCTGATCCCGTCGGTTTAACGGCTAAGGCACCCTTTTTAAGAATATCAGCTCTTAGTTTAGTCATGTTTTCAGTGACAAGCCCCCAAGATGAAAAACATTCATACGCTTGTTCTAGAGATTTTGCTAAGAGTGTAGTGTTTTTTTCATTTATTGCACTCGCAGCTAATGATACGGCTCTGTTCATGGCTTCATCTAAATCGGTTCGGCCTAGTTGTTCTACTTTTTGTACGCACTCTTTCGTTGAAGATCTCTCAAGGCTATCATGTATGCTAAAAAATCCTGGTATTTGAGAAAAACTTTCTTGGATTTTTCCTTTTTGAAAGTAAATCGGATTTTCAGCAAGAGAGGCTGCAATGTCTAATCCACTAGAGCGTCCATGAAAAATGTTTTCAAGTCTAAGAGCCGTTTCGAAAATATTTTCAATTGGAGAGATATGGTCATTCCACCAGCGCGTGAGCGCAACCGAGAGTGCAGCTGAGCTACCAAGGCCGGCTCGCACAGGGATGTTAGACTCTACTAAAAAGGTTTGTTCTGGATTTTTTTGGTTAGTGAGTCTGCTCAGTTCTTGTAAGCATTTTTCTATCGGAGCCGAAAAGTCAGGGCTAAAGGAATCTAATGAGGGTTTTAGTGTAATTGTTTTTGTATAAAGAGGTAAAACGATTGCAGGATAACCTCGAACAACAGAATGCTCTCCTAGTAAAATACATTTGCCATGAGTTTCATAAACAGTATTTGTCATGCTTTACTTTTAATATATTGAAATTTATTTTTTTCTAAAAGTGTTGCAAAAGAAAGTGACTCTTCTTCTGGAACGAGTAGATGAACATTTGGGCCTGCATCAATGGTGGTGACTGGGCCATGGCCTGTTTGCTCCCAAAGCTCTTCTACGAAACGTAAAATACGAATAGTTTCTGGAGCAAAATAAAAAAATGGCGGTGAACTAGTGTGGAATAAGCTATGCATGTCCCATAGTTCGTCCCAGGATAGTTCGGCTGTTTTTTTATAGTCGCCTGTTTCGAGAGCCGTTTTCATTTTTTCATAGCGCAGGTTGGCTCGTTCAATACGATTTTCAAACAACGGGCTTGTTCGTATATTTTGATGCGCCTGTGAGGAGGAGACTTTTTTCTTTTCTTGATCTGCTAAAACTACGAAATCAACAAGAGGTGGTATTTTTACTGAAAAAGAACCAATGTCTTCTTCTGTCCAATAGCACCAGGGAGAAAAAAATGATCTACAGGAAGAACCCGACCCCTCTCGACTAGCTAGAGCTTGTTCTTTAATAGATTTTGCTTCTAGGCCTAATTTTTCTTTCAAAAGATAAATTGCCTTTGTTAATGCTGCAAAGCTAGATGCAGAACTTGCAAGTCCAGCATCAGAGGGAAAATTATTTCCAGAACGAATTTCATAAAACTCTTTGATATTGTCTTTAAGAAGTTCTTTGCGAAAAAAGGTGATAAACTTATCAGAAGTGCTAAGTCGTAAATTTTCAGATCCAGATAAGGGTCGCCAAATGTCTTGAGTTTCTTTCGTTGGATAAATTTCTACTGTGCTATAAAAGGCAGAAAGGGTCATAGAAAGGTTTTTATTGACGGCCTTATTGCCCGGACTTTTTCCCATATATTTAATGAGTGCAATATTTGAGGGTGCTGTGGATTGTACAATCATAAAGAGTTCCTACACTGGAAATCGATGAATTTCGAGCAAAGAGTGCTTCTCTTGCCATTCTTTTAAGTTTTGGTTCTGCGTTTTCGTATAAACTATTATTGTATCACTACCCATGGCTCCACAGGCCTTGGCTCCAAGTACGTTAAGTGATGAGAGATCATCTAATGCTAGTTTTGAGTGCTTTGCTAGAAGGCCAAAAGAATTAAGTGCTTTTTGATATTGGTCGCTTTTGGCTAAAAAGCCAGCGCTATTTTTTGTTTTCCAGTTTTCAATCGCAGCAGAAAAAATTGGGTATAAATGTGAAAATGCATTTTGCTCTAATGTTTTTAAGTGTTCATGAGTGGGAACTTTTTTTTGTGTATGAAAAATAGTAACAAAGATCCCTAATCTGGGCATCACTTCAATAGTTTTTGCTTTCTTGTCGATACAAAGAATTTGGTCAGTCTCTTGGTTGATCCCATAGGATTGAGAAAGAATATCTAGTCCGCTACCTTGATCAGCAAAAAGGCCTAATGTCTCCCATGGATCAATTTTTTCTAGTGTTTCAGAGAGTCGGGTGGCTATACATTCTGCACCAGAACAACCGAATCCGCCTAAGCCCTTATGAGGGTCTGTGAACTGAAATGAAGTATTTTTACGATATTTTCCTGCGGCAGATAGGGGAGAAAACTCAGTAGGATTCTCATTGGTTAGTTGCATGCGAAAAAAAGGAGAATGAACAGCAACTAAGCCCACGCCATGGGTGAGAGCAAGATATTCACCAAGAAGAAACGTTTTAGAAGGAATCAAAAACTGTTTCACGGGGCTTCGGGGCGAACGCCTCGCAAACGATCTAAGAGCTCACGGGCTCTCGTCATGGTAATATTTTTTTCTTTTTTCAAAGAAGCGACTAAATTCTCTCGTAGCTCAATAAGCTCCGTTGGTTTGGCACCTGCTGCTAGAGCTAAATTTGTCGCGTGTAAGCTCATATGACCTTTTACAATCCCCACAGTAGAGAGAGCGCGTAAAGCACCAAGGTTTTGCACAAGCCCAACTGCAGCAATAATTCTTGAGAGATCGTCTGCTTTGTTTACACCTAATATACGCAAGCAAATCTGAGCTGTGGGGTGTAGTTTTGTAACTCCTCCAACAG
This sequence comes from Oligoflexia bacterium, assembly GCA_023954355.1. Lineage (GTDB taxonomy): Bacteria > Bdellovibrionota > UBA1018 > CAIPTA01 > CAIPTA01 > JAMLID01. The sequence continues at coordinate 34,623 of JAMLID010000031.1, forward strand.
TTCCTACAACTAAAGGAGCCGAAAAGGTTCCTACTAGGTCTAATCCATCCATGCGCCAAGTAGTAACTGGTTGGTAGTCGCCACTTCGGCTACAATAAGCATGTATGCCAGCCTCTACAGCTCTCCAGTCATTACCTGTGGCAATTAGAAGTGGGTCGATTCCATTCATAACGCCTTTGTTATGAGTTGCAGCTCTATAGGGATCAGCTTCGGCAAAAAGAGAGGCTGATTCAATTCCTTTTCCTATTTCTGGATTAATATTTCGTATTCTTACTTTTGCGGTCGTAATTTTTGTATCGACTAAATTGGACAGTATACACAGCCCTATTTTTTCTCCTGTCCAACTTTCAAGTATAGGCTTTAGCCCTTCACATACTTGGTTGATGAGGTTGGCTCCCATGGCATCGCAAGGATCCATTAAAATATGAAGAACCAACATTCTTCCCATCTCATTATAAATGAGACGCGTATTAATAGATGTGACTCCGCCACCTCTACGAACAAGTCCAGGAACCACCGAATTCGCAATCGTTAAAAGTTCTTTTTCTTTCTCTTTAATAATACGAACCGTATTTTCAGGATCTTGAATGGAGGGAAACTGAATTTGCCCAATAATGTTTCGGCCTGTAACAGAAGTGGTGATTTCGCTTCCCTCATGGGAGAGTATCCATTTTGCCGTACCACTGCAGGCAGCAATTACAGATGTTTCTTCTATCGCCATGGGAATAGGAATATCTTTACCATCAATTCGAAAGTAGGTTGCAAGTCCAAGGGGTAGAGGAAAAATTCCAATAAGATTTTCTACAAAACCCTCTGCAAGGTCTAAGTCGAGCAAGTTTTTACCTTCTAGTATATCTAGATCGCCATCGCTTAGG
>JAMLID010000032.1 GCA_023954355.1 Oligoflexia bacterium
GAGAGATTCTAATGAGCACCTAAAAAAATTAGCAATTAATTTTTTATAGAAACTTACGAATTAATTTTTCTTAACCAATTATCGTCACATCAAATACTTAAGAAAAACTAACTACAAGAAAAAATTTATTTCTTTTACCTATCGAATCAATTAAAAAGAATTAGTTACTTAGCGATTTTCTACACGTTTTATTTTTACAAAAAATCTTATATATAAATTAAGAATAAAAAATTATTCAATGCAGCTACTGCATTACTCCAAATTCTCTCAATTCATCCCCTCAATAAAAAATTGCCCCAAGGGATTAATAAAAAAACTTTTCCATTTTTTACTCACTAGCACAACAATGTCTTTTGAATAGAGCGGTATGATATATCCATCTGATAACAAAATATCTTCCGCTGTTTGAAAGTTTTCTTTATATACAGCCTCATCATAAGATGCAGAAGTCCAACCCGTCCAATTGGCAGATGAGTTCTTAAAAAACTCTTGATAATACGCTCGTGGATGTCCATAAGGTGCCGTTACTCCTCCGAAAAAAATAGCCCCAGGCTTAGCATAGATTTCTTTCCAGTAAACTTTTTCTTCAACGACCTCTATAGGGATACGAATACCAAGATTTTTTTCCCACTGTCCCTGTGCCCACTCTGCCAAAAGCTTATGCGCTGGTTTTGCATATGTTCTTAGTTTAAGATCCATTTTTTCTTTTTTTGCTGCTTCTTTTAATATTTTTTTAGCTTCTTCTAAATTAGCTTTCTGCCTTTGATTTTTAATACTAGAGAGCATTTCTTTTGCTAACCAAGTAGAAGTGCCTCTACTTTCTTTGCCTAAAATTTTTTGTATCTGCTTTCTGTCCAAAGCATCAGATAAAGCATGGCGAATATTTTTATCTTTTAATAAATCAGAATACTCCTGATTCAAACCAAAGTAATAAGAAGTAAACGATGGAAAAGTTTTAAATGTTGGAGATTTTTCAAGCTTAGCACTACGAGACAAAGGAGATAAACCCTTCATCCAATCAATTCTACCCTGATCAAACATCGTTTTAGCGGTACTCTCTTCGGGAACAAATACAAATTCTACTGAGTTAAATTTATAATTTTTTCGTGGATAAGAGAGATTTTTTTCTAAAAGTACTTTCTTATTTAAGTCCCATTCTTTTACTTTATAAGGGCCATTCACCACCAAATCTTTGCCTGACTGAAAATACTTTTTATCTTTTGCAATCAAGTCTTGGCGAATCGGAAGAAATACGTAATGAGACAATATGGCCAACCCCTCGGGAGTTGATCGTTCGAACCGAACAATCAACTCTCTACATGATCTAGGAAACATATCTTTTATAGCATTAGCAAAATGTGCATATGGAGAAGCAAATTCCTTTGAGCGTAATCTTTTCCATGATTCAACAAAATGTGAAGCACACAGAGGCATATCATCACTCCACCTTCTGTCTTTTTTAAGATTAATATTTAACTGCGTATGATCATCATTCCAAGTATATGAACCTACTGCAGCTGGCTTAGGAGATCCATTTTCGTCACCCTGGAAAAGCCCCTCCATGATCTGATAAACAATTTCTTCATTAATCTCACCATAATTCCAATCTAGGGTTCCTAAATCTTCTTCTAATCTTAAAGTAAGATCAGCATTAGCAAACGAAAAAGAGTGAACGAATAGAGACAGAACGATTGAATAAAAAAGAATCATGGCAATAATGCTAGCAGAACTTGTGGTAAGTAAAAGCCGGTAAAAAAATAAAATTTGCGTCGTGATTTATAGAGCCTATTTATGAAGAGGCCCTAGTACACGCTTCATGGCCACTTTAGTTTGCGCCGCTTTATATTGTGCGTGAGACGCTGCGCCAGTCTCAGCTTCTTCAAAATCGGTTTTTTCTAAAATTTGCACTTCAAATGGATAAAAGAATTTTTGCTCTTTAGTCAGGTATGAAATATCGAGATTATCAACCAACTTACGCACTTCTTCATCGTCGCTAGATTTTAATTTTTGCTTTAATGACTTTACGTCATCGTATACTGGTGAACGATATTTAATGAGCTGACGACAGGTAAACTGAATCGAATGAAAGCTATTGCTTGAAAAGGGATTAGTACCTTGCACTGCTTTACTACCTTCGTCGTAGCCTCCTCTTAGTGTTTTTTCTAAAAGTTCATCAACCCACTCACGATTATGAAACTCTCCTTTTAAAACAGATTGCTTCACCTCTCTCCAACTTCTTCTATAACGAAGTGGATCAATCAAAGAGTTTCTTGAGCGTGAGGGGCGAATATTCATCGGCATTACAATATATCGATCACCTAAGTATTTTAATACACGGATCACATCTAGCCGACTGTTCGTTATAAATCGAACACCAATTTGATCAAATACATCTTCAGCAAGGTTTTCTTTTTTATGCAAAATTTTAAGCACAGTAGAGTCTCTTGCTTTTCTTGGCTTTGTTTGAAATTTGTCTAACAAAACAGCATCAGGAGAACTGGGGTTTCCCAAATAAACGCTATCATTTGCAGAATGTATTTCTCTATAGAAGCGATCAAAAATTTGTTTTTGTATTTCAGAAAAATAGGAGTGACGAATATCTTTATCTAAGTGCGAAATTGCGTGCATAACTCGCAAGACAGAACATGCCCATCTATTTTTCTCTAACTGTTCTATTGATCTATCCGATGCCCAGACAAAGAGAGTTCTAATGTCGATTAGTTCTAAAAACGCTTTCGGAATTTCTAAATCGGCACCATCAGGATTTTCTGGTTTCAAAAAATATTTTCGTATGAATCGTAAAGATTCATGATAGTTACCTAAAAGTTCGGCAGCTTCCACAGGATTTTCTAAATCATACCCGTAGCGAAGCAAAAACTCTGTTGCCAAATCAAGATTTGCTATAGGTAGCGAATGCCACGAATCAATTACACTAGTTCCACGCAACATTAAGTTCATCACATCGCGATTCAATCGTAGTGAATCGATATACGACATTAATGTTTGGTGCCCTTCATGATTATGCGCCAAGTCTACCCCCCACCTAGACTCTACACTCATACGCACAATTCATCAAATTGCGATTCGATTGTATTCAACCGTAGTTCGATCGACAGATTTACTATAGTAAGGTAGCTTAATTTAATGCTAAGAAAATGTTCAGCTTTTTTGGGCGATGCAATAGCTACCTTTTTTTATGTGGGTAAAATACCATTTGCTCCCGGAACTTTTGGTTCTTTAGCTGCTCTTCCCTTTAGTTACTATCTATGGAAGTTACCTTCTAGTTGGGCAACAATACTATGTGTTGCACTATTTTTTATAGGCGTTTGGGCAGCTCAGCAAGTAATTGATAAAACCAAAACAGAAGACCACTCTTCAATTGTAATGGATGAAGTGATCGGAATTTTTATTGTCACTTCTCTTGCTACACATTGGTGGGATTATGTTATTGCCTTCATCCTTTTTCGTATTTTTGATATCTGGAAGCCTTGGCCAATAAGGTGGATAGACAAAAGATGGAAAGGTGGACTTGGAGCTATGATGGATGATGTGTTTGCCGCAGCTTATGCCTTTTTGATTTTTTTCTTACTAAAATATTTTCAAATTTCTGATCACTACTTTTTATCTTAATAGGGATCACTATTCCTCCTCTTCGCGCCTTGTCAGCTATTTTTTAAAGGCAACTCGCTACGATTCTAATTATTGAAAACACGTTCTAGATATAGCTTATGATCCGACGATCTGGACTTTTTTACGACCCTAGGAATATATTGATCTTCATAAAATCAACCTGAGGTTAAATGAATAAAAAAGGACTTATTCTCATCTCTATTGGAGATGAGCTTCTTGACGGAAGAACACAAAACACCAATGCTAGCTGGATAGCTGAACAATCAAGAGAATCTGGAGTATCTGTAACAGAAATACGAACGGTCTCTGATAAAGAAACAGAAATCATCCAAGCATTAAAAGATGCAGAAAAAAAAGCAACTCTCGTGATTTGCACCGGCGGGCTCGGACCAACCAATGATGACCGTACTATATTTGCCGCAAGTAAATTTTTACGAAAACCACTTATACAAACCAAATCATCATTACTTCATATTCAAAAAAGATATGCTGCTAGGTCTCTACCGCTTACTGAAGCTAGGCTCCGTCTAGCACTCATCCCAAAGTTTTCTAAAGTTATTGATAATCCAACCGGTACGGCACCGGGAGTTCTAGCAAAAAAAGCTAAGTGTACTTTTGTCTTTTTACCTGGCCCTCCTAACGAGTGCCGTCCCATGTTTACAAATGCTCTTTTGCCGTTATTGAAAAAATGGAGTAAAAAAAATGCCCTTCAAGAAAGAAAAATTTGGCGAACCTTTGGCTTAGGAGAAAGCAGCGTTTACCAACTAGTTTCTTCTCTTGTTTTGCCACTAGAAAAAAAATATCCTCAAACATTTCGTTTTGGTGTGCATATTCACTTTCCCTATATCGATCTGACATGTGAAATCTGGAACAAAGAAAAGAGAAAAAAACCAAGCCAAAAAGAACTTCAATCGTTTTACTCTGCGGTAGACTTAGCCGTAATTGAAATTTGCTTTGCTAAAGAACGAATATCCTTAGCCGAAGCTGTTTCTTATTTACTTCATAAATACAAATTACGTATTGCACTAGCCGAAAGCTGCACTGGTGGCCTCCTGGGAAAAATGCTCACAGATCTTTCCGGTGCCTCAGCTTTCTTAGAAGGTGGCATCATTTGTTATGACAATAAGGTAAAAGAAAAAATCTTGCGCGTATCTTCAAAAACATTAGAGCAATATGGCGCTGTATCAAAGCAATGCGTTGAAGAAATGGCAAAAAATGCTCGTGAACTATTTTCTGTAGACTATGCGCTTGCTGTTTCAGGAATTTCAGGCCCAACTGGAGCAACAAAAGAAAAACCTATAGGCACGACTCACGTGGCAATTGCCGGCAATGCTCGATTGAATACCGTTCATCAAGTTTTACTTTCTGGTTCTGGAACAAGGGATCAAAATAGAATCCTTGCAGCGCATCTTGCATTAAACGCACTGCGCGCTGAAATTCTCAGTTTTCACGGTAACAGGTTTCCGTTAAGCTCAGTGTGATAGAGTAGGTTTGTTGAAAAATGAAGAGAGTATATGCATGCTCATTTCTTTTCTACAGGCTCATATGAAGTATGTTTACAAATGAGTTAAGTTCGAGTCGTGTAAGACATTTTAACCGTGAGCAGTACACAAAAGTACTGTGGAGCGGGAAAATGGCGAAGCCAAGAAAGAAATTAACCATTTGCGAACATACTAGATAAATATCGGATCAACGGTTCTTGAGAACCCATTTTTTAAGGAGTTACTATGTCGTCCCTCGAAACAACACAAAACAATAAAGCAAAAGCTCTAGATCTTGCAATTCAGTCTATTGAAAAACAATTCGGTAGAGGAAGCATTATGCGTCTAGGGACGGGGCAATCTTTACATGAAGGAATCACAGCGATTCCTACTGGGTCACTTTCTCTTGATCTAGCCTTAGGCATAGGTGGCATCCCAAAAGGAAGAATCGTAGAAGTTTATGGTCCAGAATCTTCAGGAAAAACCACTCTTGCACTCACAGCAATTGCAGAATGCCAAAAACGTGGTGGAACAGCTGCATTCGTAGATGCTGAACATGCACTCGATGTAGAGTACGCAAGAAAATTGGGTGTAGACGTAGACAATATGTTGATTTCTCAGCCTGATACAGGAGAGCAAGCACTAGAAATCACAGATATGTTAATCAAAAGCTCTGCAGTTGACATTTTAGTGATCGACTCTGTTGCGGCTCTTGTACCTCGTACAGAATTAGAAGGTGATATGGGTGATGCACAAATGGGAGCACAAGCAAGACTCATGAGCCAAGCTTTAAGAAAACTTACAGGCTCTATTAATAAATCAAAAAGCACTGTTATTTTCATTAACCAAGTTCGTATGAAAATCGGTGTGATGTTTGGTAACCCAGAAACCACAACCGGCGGAAACGCACTAAAATTCTATGCTTCTGTGCGAATGGATGTACGTCGTATTGCAGCTATTAAGAACGGGGACGAAATGGTTGGAAACCGCACCCGTGTAAAAGTGGTGAAAAATAAAGTAGCGCCTCCTTTTAAAGAGGTCGAGTTTGATATTATGTACGGTAAAGGTATTTGCAAAGAAGGTGACCTACTTGATCTTGCAAGTTCAATGAACATCATTGAAAAAAGTGGAACATGGTATAGTTATAATGGCGAAAGAATGGGCCAAGGAAGAGATGCTGCTAAGGAATACTTAAAAGCAAATCCTAAGTCTACAGCTGAAGTTCGTGAAAAGGTTCTAAAAGAAAAAGGTATTTCTTTTGCTTTAATGGCTGACACAAGCGGTTCAGATAAAAAAGAAGCAAAAGTAGAGGCGAAAGTAGAAGTAAAAAGCGCTGCTAAACCCGGCAAAAAACTTCAGTAAACTATTTACTTGTGCTGAATTGGCAAGAGAAACACTGCCAGAATAGTGTACATAACTTGGCTGCTCATTTTTGAAGAGCTGCTACAGAATTGTACGAAGTGTGAGTGTTCAATCATTGGCCTTTTTCAGCACGAACGGTTACACTTAGACCCATGGGACACTTAACCCCATGGGTATTTTTTTTACTATCAACATCAGCTTTAGCAGTTGATCCAGCTCTGGGCATCCAAGGCTCTAGCACTTATATTCCGTCCAGCGCTCAATCGAGTCCAAAAGTTCAACAATCTGGATCTACAGCCACGGCGACCTCTACAGGAACCGGCCCCACAAGAATTGACGTACCTACCCCAGATACTATACCTGCTCCCAGCACGACAGAAAGTAAATCTCTAGGGCAATATCGCAATGCGAGAGGTGAAGTGAATATCGGCAAAATGTTTCTCGGCCGCTACCAACAAAGCGTAGTTCGAGTAACTGCTAAAGACGCTTCTGGTAACGAACTAGCTAGAGCCATGGGTGTTGGTGTAGGCACTAACTCTCAGTTTATTGCGACTCCTCTCTCTATAGTTTTAGGAAACTCTCAACAATGGGCAGATACTATCGAAATTACCCACAATGAGGGCAATCGATATACCGCAAAAGTTGCACTCATAGATGAAGAGAGAAATATTGTATTACTTGCGCCCGAAGCTAGCCCTGCACCAATCCCCTTTGCACCATATCCCGATGAGCGTGCTCAAATTTCTGTTTTCACAATTTCATTTGATAACGATAACGAAGGTAATATAGAGCCGAAGATTCACCGCGCTTTACTAGCAGCAGCCAACCAAGAAACGGGGATTTTATCTGTCGCTGGAAAAACACTTAGCGATAGTCAAGCAGGCACCGCCGTAATTAATTCACAAGGCCAATTGATTGGCATGATGTTACCTCAAGGACGAGGTGTTTTATCTTCTATGATTGCTAAGCTAATTGCTAAAGCACAAAAAAATACTCCTATTGATCCTAACCGTTTAGGTGTCATCTTGGGTAGAGGTGTTTTGGTTGATGGAAAAGGGAAAAACGGCTCCTACAAAACGATTGAAGATGCCTTTGCTGCTATTAAAAAAGGCGATGCCCCAAAAACAGATGCATCACTCTATATTCCTGCTCGAGATCGCACACTCGCACCCAAAGACACAGATAAAGTTGTTATTAAAGTTCTTCCGGGAACATATAAAGTAAGTAGCCCTATTGATCTCCCCTCTAATATGTCTTTAGCTGGATCAGGGCCAGAAGAAACAACCATTATGGGCACGAACCCTAAAGTGCCAGTGGTGCTGATTAATAAAGCAGAAAATGTGATGTTATCAGGCTTCAGAATTTCTCCTGCAGCTTTACAAGAAATAAAAGCCCCTGCTCTAACCATTTCTGAATCGACTAATGTAACCGTTTTAGGGAACGTACTAGAAGCTAAGGGTGGTGTCGCTGCTTGGACCCATAAATCGAATAATGTTGGCATGTATGGCAATATTTTTATTAGTGGAAAAGTGCGTGGACTCTCTTGCGATACAACAGACATCAATATTGAAGCCAATGGATTTCTTGGGGATTGGCCCATTTCTTTATCTATAGATGACAGATGCTCTGCAAATATCCGTAGGAATTTATTTTTTGAAAATAAAAGCTCTATAGCTATCGCCTCTAACGCCTCTAGAGCATCTGTACTTAGGAATAGTTTTATACGTAGCAGTCAAGGGGTTCGCTTCAACAGCAAAAGAACACGAAGTACGATTGCTGAAAACGTATTTTACGAAACAGAGTCTGCTCTTTACTCAACGGACTCATTTGATAAAAACAGCATCGGCAGAAATGCTGTATGGAAGTCAAAATATGTTGCGAGAGGAAAAACCGTCGTTGGAGCAGAGCTAGTAAGAACAGAACCAAAGTTTGATGGACCTGAATATTTCGATTTTAGGATCGCTGCCTCCCAATCGCAGCTAAGGGTGACTCGACCATCAGAGTCTTACAGCTATGGGGCTTTTGATCGAGCCGATCTTTTAGGTCCCTATACGCAGCAATTTTTACGTTCCTTAGCTGCAGCTACGGGAGAATCAGATATTGCCGAATTCTGGGGTCTTGTACTTTAAGAGCACCTACTTTTTATTCCTAAAGCCATAGTAGAGCCATCATTGTAATCTTTGACATATGCAGCAGAACCACTGAAATGAAGCGCCCTCTCGACTATGACTCAAGCCTACGTTACATTGAGATCATTATGAAAAAGCTCACAACCAGCGAAATTCGAGAAACTTTTTTATCCTTTTTTGAATCCAAAGAATGCACAAGAGTAAAAAGTTCGTCACTAGTGCCCATCAATGACCCTACTCTTTTATTCACTTCTGCAGGAATGGTCCAATTTAAAGATGTATTCACTGGGATAGAAAAACGCCCATATACACGAGCAACCACTGCACAAAAATGCCTTCGCGCAGGAGGTAAACATAATGATTTAGAAAATGTGGGCTTCACAGCCAGACATCATACTTTTTTTGAGATGTTAGGAAATTTTTCTTTTGGTGATTACTTTAAAGAAGAAGCCATTGCCTGGGCTTGGGAACTAGTGACAGAAAAATTTCAGATTTCAAAAGAGAAGCTGCACATTTCAGTCTTTCGAGAAGACGATCAAGCATACGATATTTGGCACAAAAAAATTGGAATCCCAAAAGAACGACTTTATCGGTTTGATGAAGCAGATAATTTTTGGAGTGCTGGAGACGTAGGCCCTTGTGGGCCTTGTTCAGAAATTTATATCGATCGAGGTGAAAGTTATAATACTGGAAACCCAGATCTAGACCGTATGGGTGGCGATGGTCCACGCTATCTTGAGTTTTATAATTTAGTTTTCATGCAATTCAACCGAGATGCTCAAGGGAATTTATCTCCACTACCTAAACCAAGCGTAGATACAGGTATGGGATTAGAAAGAGTCACTTCCATATTACAAGACAAACAAACCAATTATGAAATTGATTTGTTTCAGCCTGTTTTTGCTGCCATAGAATCTGTTGCAAAAAAGAAATATGTTCCCGAACAAAATGAAAATAAAGACACAGTTGCTATGAGAGTAATTGCTGATCATCTAAGAGCCACAAGTTTTCTCATTGCTGAGGGAGTTCTACCCTCGAACGATGGTCGTGGCTATGTTTTACGAAGAATTTTACGTAGAGCTGTTCGTTATGGTAAAAATCTAGGCTTAAACACCCCCTTTCTCTTCACTCTCGTAGAATCGTTAGTAAGCTCTATGGGAAAAGCGTATCCAGAACTCAAAGAAAAGCAGAGTTTTATACAAGAAGCTATCCGCGCTGAAGAGAGTAAATTTTTTGAAACCCTAGAGAAAGGTTTAAGTCTTCTAGAGACAGAAGTAAAAAAACTAAAACCTGGAGAAAAACTTTCAGGCAAAACCTCTTTTCTTCTTTATGATTCTTTTGGATTCCCTTTAGACCTCACAAAATTAGTTTGCCAAGAATACAAAGTAGGACTCGATGAGAAACAGTTCGATCTCTTGTTAGAAGAACAAAGGCAAAAAAGTCGAGGCCCAAAAGATGCCAAAAACTCGGCAACCAATACAGCAGCTTGGTCTGTCATTGAAAAACACGCAGAAACGAAATTTTTAGGCTACGAAGCTTTCTCTTCAGAAGCCAAGATATTAACTACACTATCTATAGATGAAGATAATTATATTTTAACAGATAAAACGCCTTTCTATGCAGAAGGCGGGGGTCAAAAAGGTGATATCGGTTGGATTTCCGTTGATGGAACAAAAGTGTCTCGAGTGCTAGATACGATTCGTCCAATACCAAACTATTTTGTTCACAGAGTTGAGTTATTACCAGCAGAGCTTGCTGTAGGAAAAACCGTATCTCTTGAAGTAGACAAAGAAAATCGATTGAGCACCATGGCAAATCATAGTGCCACTCACTTACTACACTGGGCACTGAAAAAAGTTCTAGGAGAACACGTAAAACAAGCAGGTTCCTTAGTATCCAACGATCTTCTACGCTTTGACTTTGCGCACTTCAAACCAGTAAGTGATGCTGAGCTAAAACTAATAGAAGATATGATTAATAATGAAATTTTCCAGGCCAACTCTTTGCAGACAAAAATTATGGATAGAGACGAAGCTATCACAGCAGGAGCCGTAGCTCTTTTTGGTGAAAAGTACGATGATAAAGTTCGTGTAGTCGCCATAGGAGATGGCTTTTCGACAGAACTTTGTGGTGGCACACACGTGAGCAATACTATGGAAATTGGTAGCTTTGTAATAGCTAGCGAAAGCGGAGTTGCTGCGGGTGTTAGAAGAATAATTGCCTATACAAGAAAAACAGCCTATGAATATTTACGTGAACGCTCGGCTGCAATGGACGAATTACGCCGCCAATTAAAAGCAGCTTCTACTGCCGAAGCTATAGAAAAAATCGATAAGATTTTTGCATCAGAAAAAGAACTAGAAAAACGCTTAAAACAGCTAGAGGCCGATTCTTTTAAAGCATTAGCAAAAACTATTTTTGATCAGAAAAAAGAAATAAATGGTCATATAATAATAAGTACGATCTTACCTGAAGGTGGAATCGAAGCACTTAAACAAGTGGGAGAAAGCCTAAAAGATCGCCTAACAAGTGGAGTAGCTATTTTAGGTGCAAAAAATCTGGCAGAAAATAAAGGATACTTGATGATTCTTGTAACAAAAGATCTGACGAATTCTTACAATGCCGGGAAAATTATACAGACTGTTGCTCCAATCTTTGGCGCAAAGGGCGGTGGAAAGCCAGAACAAGCTCAAGCAGGTGGACAAGTTGAAGGATTAGAAGAAGCTTTAGAAAAAGCCCTTTCTTCTTTGGAGAAATCATAAAGTTCCGTTATATTGCCTCCCGTAAAACTTATGGGGAGGCAACTAAATGCGCGTTCTTAAACTTTTTTTTATTAGCTTATGCTTTATTTCAACACTAACCGCCTGCACGGGTAACAAAGACGATTTTACTAAAAAATCTCTAACGCTTGCTTTGGGTGACGATGCAAAAAGTCTAGACCCAGCGATAGCCTACGATACCGTATCACTTACCGTTGTACCGCTAGCAATGGAAAGCCTCTTTCAATATAAATATACAAAAACCCCACTTGAGCTTGAGCCTCTACTTGCAGAAGCAATGCCTACGATCTCAGCTGATAAAAAAACCTATACTATTAAAATTAAAAAAGGCGTGATGTGGCAAGACGATGCAGCCTTTACCAATGGAAAAGGCAGAGAATTAAAAGCAAATGACTTTCTTTATGGCTGGAAGCGTCTTTTAATACCGGAAATCCAAAGCCCAGGGACTTGGATCTTTGACGATAAAGTTGTTGGTTGGAATGAATACAGAAAAAAACTTTCTGACAATAGAACAAAATTAGAAGAAATTTTGGCAGAAAATCCAGAAGGATTAAAAGCAGTAGATGACTACACCATTCAAATCAAACTGATTAAACCTTATCCGCAATTATTAAATGCTCTTGCCATGGGATTTGGTGCACCTGTAGCAAAAGAAGTAACAGACAAGTATGGACACCAAGGTCTAACAGAGCGAATGGTAGGGACGGGTCCTTACATATTAAAAACATTTGTTAAGGGATCTAGGATCGAATTAGGTAAAAATCCTAATTTTAGAAAAGACTTTTACCCTACTGAAGGTGATGACGAAGCAAAAGCTGAGGGGCTACTAGCCTCTGCAGGTAAAGAGTTACCTCTAGTAAGCGATATTACTTTTCTCATTATAAAAGAGAGTCAACCCGCATGGTTACAATTCTTGAAAGGGAATTTGGATGCGGCTGGGATTCCGAAAGACAACTTTGACTCTGCTATCAAAGACAAAGAACTCGACCCAAGCCTTGCTGCAAAAGGAATCAATCTTCGTAAGGGCGAAGAAGCAGTTATCTGGTATTTAAACTTTAATATGAAGGATAAAATAGTTGGTGGGAACAATATAGATTTAAGAAGAGCAATCTCTATGGCCATCAATAGAGAAGAATTCATCGAAAAATTCTTAAACGGAAGAGGCGTTAAAGCTACAAGTATAGTGCCTCGAGTGATCAATGGATTTTCAGGGAGAACAGAAACAGTAAACGATTATAATCCAGAAGAATCAAAAAAACTTTTAGCGAAAGCGGGATATCCTGAAGGTAAAGGCTTACCAGTAATTAAGTATGACCTACGTGGCGCATCTTCAACATCAAGACAACAAGCAGAGTGGATGCAAAAGTCATTATCTGAAGTTGGTATTAAAATTGAAGTAGTTGCTAATACTTTTCCTGCTTACTTAGAAAAAGAAAAAAACGGCCACCTACAGTTTTTTATGGGTGGATGGAGTGCTGACTACCCTGATGCAGAAAACTTTCTTTTCTTGCTTTATTCAAAAAATGAAGCCCCTGGTCCAAATGCTACAATTTACAAAAATCCAGCATACGATAAGCTTTATGAAAAAATAGCAATCATGACGCCTTCTAAAGAAAGAAGTCAGCTTATTAAAGAAGCTGAGGACATTGTCTTCAAAGATGCTGCTTGGGGAATGATGTGGTACCCATTAACTTTTGCCCTTAGACATGGTTGGTTACAGAACTATCGTCCGAATTCGCAAATTCTAAATGACATTAAATATTACGATGTAGATTTAGAAAAAAAGAAAGTACTTAAGCCGAGTCTCTAAGTATCGAATGCGAATATCTTGCCTTAGCTTGATAAATTTTCTATTCAAGCTAAGGCAAACGAATTCTATTAAACGTAGTTAAAGCTATAATTTCTGCTGAAATCAGCCCATAAAAATATACAATACTAATAATATTGGTAAGGGGACTCCCATCAACCATAGCAGTGCCCAACCTATTTTTCCTTGATTATCTGAAAGCTTTGAGAAGAGACTTTTCTTTTCTCTAGCTTTATCGTCTTTTGAATCTCCAATATCACCAGAAATATCACTCTTGTTTTTATCTCCGAAATGATTGTCATTGCTTATTTGATTGTGTAGCTTTAGTTTTTTATATTCTGCCAACGATCTAACTTTCGACATATTTTTCTCCTCAATAGTTTCGTTCTTAGGTCTGACAACTATCTCATAGAGTTTAAAAGCTATCCTTTTTGAATTTTATAATTTTTGTGAACTTCTTTAAAAGAAATTAGAATCAGACAGTCTGTAATACAGAATTGTTAACAAAATTACACAAAAAAAATTATATCCTTTGATTAATATTTCATCAGTTATCATTAAAATTTCTTATAGATCGCTGGGTATTCGATCACAAACACAAAAATCATTGTATAGGAGATAAAATGAACACTATCTTTAAAACGTTGAGAAGAGATCATGAAGTACAAAGAGAATTGCTAGATAAACTAGTCGACACTTCAGGAGACACTGCAAGAAGACGTGAAATGTTGAGTATTCTTTCAGTGGAATTAAAAAAACATGCCAAATTTGAAGAGCGCTCACTATATAAAAAATTACTGACGTCTGACTTAACTCAATCAAAAACAAGACATAGTGTTTCTGAACATGAAGAAATAGACGAGATTTTAGAAGAACTTTCAAATATAGACTTTAGCTCTCCGGCTTGGCTTTCTAAATGCAAAGAATTAAAAGAAAAGGTAAGCCATCACTTAGATGAAGAAGAAGATCAAATTTTTTTACTTGCAGGAAAAGTGTTAACTAGAGAAGAAAAAAGAGATTTATCAAAGATATATTTGAATGGAGTGTCATCAGAGTTTAGAGCATAAATACTAATGCTGTTACTGTCGTTATTAAAGTTGTCGACGGTAACAGCATTTCATTTTCAGCTTTTAGTAATAGACTTTTAGATGCTCTTCGTCTTTATGTCCATGCTCTGCACATTTTGTAATAAATTGTACGAAATGAAAAATCGCTGCATAGGAAGCCATACCTTTATCTAGTAAGCAACCATATCTATGCACAGCCGTGCCATTTTCTAAAGCTATAAACGATCGAACTACTTTCACGTCAATGGTGATATAGTGATCAGTAGCAAAATAAAATCGGATTGGAATAATTTGACCAACATCTAGTTTCAGCGCACTTCGCTCTGGAGTTTGAAATTGTAAACCACCTTCTGAAATATCTAAGACTTCAATCGCGTTTAGTCCGCTCTCTTCATGATAGGTAAACACTCCAAAATTTGATTTAAAAACAACTCGTTCATAGTCTCGTCGCTTTTCTTCAATTTTCTCTTTTCTTACGCTAGATAGACTAATGACTCTTTGATTGTTTATTCCTTTTGGCATAAATTCTCCTCACTTACTTATCGGCTAACCCCTTAAGTACTTAAGAGAATTCATGGTTTTACTAATACAGCTTTTCCTATTGCCCTATGATACCAGGTAGAACAACCACCAGAATTTAAGAGCTTAATATCCTTGGTTTTCCAGCTATTTGGCCCCTCTACTTCTTTACCCTTAACAAGAGCTACGAATTTTTGAAAAAGTGTATCTCCGAGCAATTTACTCACCCCTTTTCCTCTCGAATAGTCACCTAAGGGTATTTCGTTACCTTCCAAAAAGAGGCTCGCTTGAATGTTGATTTTTTCATGCTCTTTTGCCCTAAAAAACTTCTCCCATAGAGAGTGTTTTTTGCTCCACGACTGAACAGACTCTCTCCAACTTTTAATCGTCTCTTGATCTACCTTGCTTTCAGAAAAAAGCGTCTTCAGAGAAATTTCTAATTTTTTTTCATCAAGTACTTCATTTTCTATATATAAAGAGAATTGTATTTTCGCACTCTCAATATCTTTTATAGGGATCCACTCGCCTAATTCTGTTGCAGGAGGAAACTTACCTTCAGCAGTTTCTACAAAAACAAAATCCATAGACTGCAACTCGGACGAATAAATTCCGGTTTGCCTATCAAACCCTGTACGCAATAGCTTTAGGCCTTCTACATTTTCTAACGACGCTATTTTTTTATAGTTCTCTCTATTTTTCCAAGTTGCCGTAACATTGTTTAAAACCCTCACCTCTGCATTCACTGAGGGTACTCCTGTTGCTAGTCCATAACTCAAATACCCTGCAGTACTAATCGGGTCACCCGTGATTAAAAAAACACCACTAGCTTGAAACAAGGTTACACTAGTATCGACAGCCCATGTAGAAGCAAGCGCCCATCTTGGAAGATTTATTTTTTGCTCTACTGGCTTACTCAAAAGAAATGTATCTGCGAAAGCAAATCGCGAAAAAAAAATCGATAAAATAAATAGCGCACCAAAGCGAGCACTCATAAGCTACTTATCGGCAAGACAATAAGCCAAATTTATGGAGCAGGTATTTACACGGTATCACTCAGTTATCTTCACAAGCACAACACTCTAAACGAAAACTTAATACTCATTTAGTTCATTCAAAAGACGAAGCAATCTATTTCTTTGTGCTTGTGTTGCCTCTAGCTCACATAAAGAAAAATAATAGGCACCTGGATTACCCATTTTTACCGTTGTACTTAAGGCGCATTCGGCCTCTGTCCATAAAGGAAAAATCTTTTTAATCTCACGAGATCTTTTGGTTGCCCTCTCTTTTACATATGCGCTTGCTCCATCGTCATCTTTCTCTATTTTTATATGATCAATTTTAAATTCTAAAATTTTATACGTTTTTTCAAGATCTTCTTGAGCAGACTCAATCAAATCCCACAGGCAATAATCACCATGATGCAAACCTAATGTGTTAGGATCACAAATTTTTTCAGCAGGTGAAATTTTTGAAAAACGTCTAAGCTCAGAAAGCATTTTTTGTGAGAGATCATAATTGTCTTTTTCTAAATTCATGAGTCCTAAATATTCATGTAAAACTAAATTTTCTTTTTGCTCGAAAGTCTCTAACTTATTCCAAGCTGGAATACTAAGAACAATCTTCTTTTTTTTTGGATAATTTAAGGCATCCACTCTTTTTTTATTTTTTCTTGATCCTCTATAAAGTAAATCAAATGAAGCATCCACCATAGATTCATCTATTACTTGCCTTAGCTGTAAGAGAGGGACACCAGCAACTTTATCAGGATTTACTTTTTGTAATTCGTCTACTAGTGAGCGGCCAATAGAAATAAAAGCAACTTCGTACGCCGAGCCACCACCTCCATGATTACCACCCTCAATAATTTCTCTCATAGCTGCGATATCTCTAGCACCATTTTTATATTCTTTTTTATTTCCTATTGACGAAGAACTACATCCAACAAAAATAAAAAATATAAGAACTTTAGTTAGCAACCTCATACGGATCCCTCTACAAATAAGTTTATCTCAATTTATTTAAAGCTCAAAAAGATCCATACAAAGACTGAAAATTTTCTCGTCTTTTGATGGTTGAATAATCTCGGCTGTTTTTTCAAGTGATTGAATTAAAAGTTCTTTAATTCTTAATGCGTCTTTTTCTGAGAGCGTAATCACCGATGAATAATGCAGATCTTTTTCTCTCTTTTTCTCTATAGATTGCATAGCTTGTAATCTCCAATTTTGGTGATGTCTCTCGATAAATTTAGAGTTTTTTCCTAGATGCGTTCTTGATAGATCTTGAAAATATTTATTATGCTTAAAGCCTACTAAACCAAGCGACTCTAAATCTGCTAATACTTCAGTAGTTTTAGCTACTGCCAAACCAAGTTTTTCTGCTATCTTTTCTGTAGTTCTATAAGTAGGTATTGCCAATAAAGCGAATACCGCTAGATAGTGCCAACTACTATAAAAAATAGCTTCGTCCTCTTCTGAGATTTTTTGTTTTACTTGAAATCTATTTTTTAAATCTAAGCGATTTTGTAGAACTCTCTCTAACTCAGATCGTATACGATTTTTAAGGCTATCTGTAGATGCTTTCGCGTACTGAACCAGATACCAAAAGTATAAAGCCTCTTCTTCTGTATGAGAGAAAAAACCACTAGCAAGATCTGCTTGCTCAGAGCTAAGGTTAGCGCTACCGCTACAGACCTGACTTATATAGCCAGAACGAACTTTAATTGCTTCGGCAAAGCGACTACGTATTCCTTTTCGTTCAGAGCTTGAAAACGAATCTAATAAATATTCTCTATAATCTTGATACTCAAAAACAGGCTTCATTATTTTATTTTAGTAAAACTAAAAGAAAATT
Organism: Oligoflexia bacterium; assembly: GCA_023954355.1. Classification (GTDB taxonomy): domain Bacteria; phylum Bdellovibrionota; class UBA1018; order CAIPTA01; family CAIPTA01; genus JAMLID01. Next base: position 17,626 of record JAMLID010000032.1, read on the forward strand.
GGATTTTTTTATTAAATAATCCTAGATAAAAATAATGCGTAGCACTATAAATTGACCAACAACATAAAAGGAGATTTAAATGAAAAAATCAATCATTTTAACTAGTTTAATAACTATGATGGCCGGCTCTTTTGCCCAAGCTGGCGCTTACAATATTAGCTGTATTGGTACAGGCGGTGGGTTCATTCTCGAAAAAGCCTCGCTAAAGCTTTATGGAAACCAAATAAATTATGTATCTGAAATTCCGAACTTAGACTTTGGCGACACTGAAATTAATGATAATTCCGTTCAATTAAGTTCAACTAGCAAACGAAAAATATACAAAAATAAAACGTTTAAAGACGAATGTGGAAACCCAGGTCAAGAGATTGTTTTCGAACAAAACATTCAGATTAAAAATCTTTGGTCGGGTGAAATTCTTGAAAGAAATTTTCCTATTGTCTGCGCTTTACGATCTATTAGCGGTCACTGTTTCTAAAGAAAATCCCAACATAGCGGCTTAGTTTTACAAGCTAGCCGCTTATCCTCTACTTACTGATTCAAGCCTCTTGTTATTCTGATATTTAAAGATTCGATTAATAATTTTTGCTTTGCGCTTGTACTTGGCATTCTGCGAATCCAATCTTCAAATCGCGAAGCTGTTTCTGGCGAATATAAAAGTGTGGCACTTTTTGCTGCTTCTCTAGAAGCATAAATACCACCTTCAAAAATTAATCTTTCAACTGTATTCATTGCTATCTCACGAGACCTTGCATCTGTATGGCGAGAAAATTCTAGAATCGTTTTTCTAACCAAAGCCGGATCTACAAAATCAGGAGCTATTTCTGATAAAATTTCTACCGTTTTTCCATTCACTGGATAATCTCTTAAAAGATCTAAACTCTTTATCTGTATTTGCTCATCATCTAAACGTAGTAATTTTTGACCCGTAAGAGTAACTCTTGAAATTTGCTGTTTAGAAGTCGCTTGCTTATCTAAAAACCAATCGATTTCTGTTAAAATCATATCTCTTGCGAAAATTGAACGCTCCATAGGGTCTGAATCTGGTAGCCCCTTTGGGCATACTCCATGAGAAAAGCAGGCACTACCGGCACGAATTCGATTCCAGTGCTTAGCCGCATCTTTATTATCTAATGGATTCTTTTTCTGCACCCTTGCAGTTTGTGTTTCAGAAGTAAAAAAATGAACTTCTTTGTTGTTGTCATTTGCAGCATCTCTTGTAGTCGTCTGCAAAAAAGGCAATTTTTTAGTTTTTAATTCTTCATAGTGTACTGTTGGGCTATTGTCTTTTGGCAAACTAGCAAAACCAACACCACCTACTACCAATAAAGCAAATACAGCTGTTGTTGACTTCATAAGTCGTCTCCATAAGCTTGTGCAGTATATTGAACATTAGAATCTGTACTCGCTTCTTGGTACCAGTATTCTGTTGTATCAATCACTACACCATCAGAACCACAAGAAGAGCCTCCTTCAATCAAACAAACTACATCAACTCCAGATTTAATATTTTTGTTTGGAACCTCTTGCATCCAAGCAGTTTCTGAATATTTTTCTAAAAATCCTTTGTCATTTTTGGCCCATTTATCAGAGCTATCATTCCAACGACATCCCTTGCTTGGACCACCATTGTACATTGAATATGCAGAACGTGCTCGATCCTGAAAGTTTCCATCAGTAACACAAGCTTGAGACGGTGCTTTTTCCCAAAATTTAAAATACATATCTAAACCATAGAGTAAATTACCAATTAGCTCCCAAGCCTTAGCGGTTTTAATCATATTACTATGCCATCTATCATCTATTTGAACTAATCCCCAGCCATGCAAACTATCACCTCGCATAAGCTTTAAATTATGATCTACTTTTGAAATACGGTAATGACTCCAATAACTCTCTTGATGTGCCAGAGCCATCACAGCTTTTCTCCACTCGAACTTTTCCTGCTCTTGAACTTTTTCTCTTCTCTGCAGAAGATAATAATCTGCAACATCTCTAAGAAAAACGAACATCTCTCCTACATATCTTTTTCTCTCTTGATTAAGACCACTAGATCTTTCATCCATAACTAAAGGAGAATACAAAGACCAGACGCTAGATTCTTGGCCATAAGTATTTGAGTCACATCCATTAGGAGCCGAACCAAACTTCCATTCTCCGCTAACTTTATTTTCACACTTAGTTGATGCGCCTTCAGAATTTGCACTTAAAGAACAAAGAGTAACGATCATAACGATGGGTTTCACGAGTCTCATAACGAACCTCCGAATACCACAGGTGAAAGGGTGTCTCCCTCAGCAGGAGGCCCTCTCAGAAGGGACAAAGAGCGTTATAGCACACTGCATTATAATAACAAGTCAATCTTTGGCTTTTATCATAAGTAATTGATTTTACTTGTTTTTATTCTATAAAATTGCACAAGATAAAGATGCACTCTGATTATAAAATCATTACGCCAGCTTTTTCTGCTGCCTCTAAGAAATCTTGTAACTTACCAACTGCTACGGCCGAAGGCGAAGCGGGGTCATTAAACTCTAAAGCAATCTCGCCCTTCTCGGCTCGTACTACAGCGCCCTGAAAGGGAAGATAAAAAGCAGGATTCAAATAAAGCCTAGCATCCAATTGGTCACCAACTTTAATTGCATCGTCGATTTCTGACTGAAATCTGATTCCGACTCGTGAAATATCTTTAATATAGATTCTAACCATCCCATGAACACTAGGTATGACTAAAAATAGATTAAAGCTCTCTTGAACTACAGTTCTTTTAGCTCTTCTCTGTTCTGCTCCATCATTTTTGCTCATTTGGCGCTTCTCTCTCTTGTAAGGCTTCTATTGGGCTTTTTACTAATGCCTTGGCGAACCAAGCATCTAAATCGGCAATAGAAGTCATGAATTTTGTTTCAAGCTCATCAGGGTTTTTAGTAGGGGGTGAATTCATCGTTCTTGCTTTATGTGCTTCAAATAAATCTATAGCCGTTTGTGCTGTAAGTGATAATTGCTCATACTTATCTTGGTAAAAATTTTTCCTACTTGAATCGGCAATCACTTTGTCTACGCTCTGTTTCATATCAGAGATTAAGCCTTCAAACCTAGGAACGTTTAAGTTCCAATCAGATACCACTTTTGCTCTATCACCCGCTGCTGAGTTCTTATAGTCAGATAAACGCTTTTGAACTTCAGTAGACACCACTTTAAGAGTGTCAATATACTGCTTTAATTCTTGAATTTCTTTATCGTAGTCTTCATTTAGTTTATCTTTGTATGTTTTTAGACGTTTTTCGTAAGCAGCCCCTTTTGATCCACCTAAAAATTTTTCAGTCTCTAATGGCTCTGCGCCATTTGCACTAACAGTAATCATATAAAAGCCTAAAGGAAGAGGCTTACCGTCATCATCTATTTTAGCAAAAGTAGCTATCTGATTTTTTTCTACATTTGCCTTCCACTCTTTATTGAAACTAGGTCGATTTACCAATGTTCCTGGTTTACCTACAAGCTTCAGTGTAACCTCTGTATTTTGCGCAAGGTTTGATGCGACATAAAACTTAGGCGCTGTTGGGTCAGCTATTTCGGTTTCTGTACCTCTTGCTGTAGCAAAATAAAATTTCCCTCCTTGCTCGGATGGGCTTTTTACTAATTCTTTCATCAGCTCCAAGTCATCAGGAATCACGTCTAAATCAGATGGAATAGGCGATGCCAAAAACATGAAGTATCCAGCGGCTGCTCCACCCAAAACAGCAAGAGCGCCCACTACTAAACCCACTTTTTTCAGCGCACCCCCAACAGATGCTCCAAGTCCTGCCCCTCTTTTTTTCATTGCTGGTTGAGCCGTAGCTACTTTTTTTGCAGCTGCAGGCTTTGCTGCTTTAGGTTTTCTTTTTATGAGCGTAGCTATCTTTGAAAAAATTCCTGCTTTTTTGGGAGCCAATATTCCAGGGTCTGTTGGATCATCACTACCAATTGTTGCTCCAGCAACTAAGGGCGACAACCCCCCCCTTGCTCCCATAGTAGAGGCAGCTGTTTTAGACCCACTTTTTACTTTTCTTGACTGTGAAATTTTTGGTACGGTAGATATGGGTTGAAAATCTGTCCAACCAGGTCTCCATAACATAGCGTCAGCTGGGATATCTCCACCTATTGCTAGCTGAACAAGTGAATTAACTGAATGTAAGCCACTGACCACAGAACCTATTTTTAAAGTCCAAACATTATCATCGAGCGAAATTCCCTCTAGAGGGTTCGCACTAGTAGAAGCCACAGGCGCAGCTCCAGCTAAATCATTAATAGAAGAAATAGATGGTGAAGACGGCTGCTGATTTACTTCATTCAAAACAGAAGCTAATGCAGCGCCAGGATCTGTTAATTGGGTTACGTCTAAATTCTCCGCTTGTCCCATAGGCGAATCAGCACCAGGCTGTTGAGACTGAGACAACATCTCAGCAATAGATGGCCCTGAAGAAGATAGCTCTTCTGGAACAGGAGAAGAATTATTATCTTCTCCGCTTAATGCCGCAACTAATTCAGGAACCGTACTTAACGCAACCCACTCGGGCATACCATCTTTCCAAACCAACGACTGGTCATTAGCCGCACCTTCGACTACTTTTTGGCGTATTTCTGTAAGATCAAAAGGACCTTCATGATGGTCGGTTATATAAATAAACCAAATTTTTTCTTCACTACTCATTCTATTGACGACACCCTCAAAAACTTCCTACTATAAATTTACCGGATTAGAGGCAAAATGAAAATCACAACATACCCAATCAGTAACTTTTACCCCAAAAATGCTCTTGATAAATCGCAAATCTGCTATCAAGTAACAGCTGTTTCCGTGAATGAGCTCACAAAATTAAAACACGGTATTGTAATATTTGGTTTGGCTGATGATAGCGGGATAAAAAATGTAGGTGGTCGTACAGGAGCAGCTCTTGGTCCCATAAAAATTCGAGAAAAACTTTATCGGTTCGCTCATCCTAATTGCCCGGTAAAAATTTACGACCTAGGAGATCTTACACCAGAACAGAAAATTGAAGACACTCATACATTGGCTTCAGAAGTTATTTCTAAAATTCACCAAGCAGGCCATTTCCCCTTAATTCTAGGTGGAGGGCACGACCTAGCCTATCCCGAGGCTAGATCTCTAATTTTATCTAAACCAAAACAAAAACTTAAAATTCTAAATATTGATGCTCACTTAGATTTGCGACCTACATTTGACGGAATCACTAGTGGTTCACCATGGTACTTATTATTCGAAGACAATAATCTCAAAAAATACACTTTTCAGCTTGTAGAGTTTGGCATCCAAACTCATTGTAATGCTCAATCACTCTACGACTATGCAAAAGCTAAAAAAATATCGGTCATAAAATTAGAAGATATATATAAAAAGAAGACTCCCACCACTAAACAAGTACAAGAAATTTTAAAAAAAGAAAAAATATCTATGGTATCTATAGATATAGATTCGGTTGCATTACAATATGCTCCGGGCTGTAGCGCTGCTCAAACCTTGGGCTTTACTGCTGAAGATGTAATCCAATTTTCCTACAGCTCAGGAGCCAGTCACCACGTACAAAGCTTTGGTATTTATGAGACATCGCCGCCATTAGATTTGAGTGGATCGACACCTCAATTAGTAGCTCACTGCATAAATCAATTCATCTACGGCTATTCAACACGCTTTAGAAAGCGGGCAAAATAGATTTTTAGACCAGGAACGTATAGAATTATAGATATCCATGGGAAAGTCCAAAAACAAAAAAGTCCCCGAAGCTGATATCACGCGAGCCATAAACCCCGCGACTGATACACTTAAAATCGATCTTGAATTAGCTAAAGCTGTTGATCCAGTTCTTATTGTTATTAGAGGTGGCATTCAAGGAAAAAAATATTCTCTTAAGGGTGGCACAAAATTTATTATGGGTCGCGACAAGGTTGCAGATATCCAACTTGATGATCCGAACATAAGCCGTCAACATGCAAGGATTATTCGTGTTGGGGATTCTTTGTTTATTGAAGACCTTGGCTCTAGAAATGGAACCTATGTAAACGATACTCCTTTAGACGATATTAAGAAGCAGCTTGAAAAAGAGGATATGATCAAACTTGGTAGTACTATTTTAAAATACTTACCAGCTGGACAACTGGAAACGCTCTACCACATTAATCTTACCAATGCTGCCTTCATGGATAAACTCACAACTCTCTACAATAGAAAGTACATAAGTGAAGTTCTTGAAGCAGAATTCAAAAGAGCAAAGGCGCTACATTCGAACCTGTCTTTAATTATGTTTGATATCGATAACTTCAAATCCATCAACGACACCTACGGACATGATTGTGGTGACTACGTTTTAACTACCTTAGGATCGCAAATAAAAAGTGCTGGTCTACGCGAAAGAGATCTCGCGGGTAGATACGGAGGTGAAGAGTTTATGGTAATCTTAACAAATTCTACCTCTGAACAAGCACTAGAAGTTGCAGAGAGAATTCGCAAAAAAATTGAAGACTATCAATTTACATACGATGATCAAACAATACCTGTAACTATAAGCCTAGGTGTAAGCACCATTTCTAAAGACTTTAACGACTCAAAAGATCTATATAAATCTGCTGACAAAGCACTTTATAAATCTAAAAAATCGGGAAAAAATAAAGTCACCCTATCCAAAGAAGAATAGCTTTTTAAAAAGCACCCACTTTTAACTGCAGTTTGTGAGCTATATAACCAACGACTTCGTCCCACACAGAAGCACTCATCGCTTTTTCTATATGTTCATTAAATTTCTTTTTTCCTATTTCTTTGATTCCACAATCATTCATTACACCAATTACCCAGTTAATTTGCTCTTGTGTCGTTTTCTCTCTTGGTGCAGATATAATTTCACGTACTTTTTCAAACTCTGACTGACCACTCATCTCTTCAGCTAGTCTTAGTAGTGGATACGAAACTTTTCCTTCAGCTATATCGCCCCCTACAAACCCACGACCTTTATCTCCCCATAGATCGAGTAAATCATCTTGAATTTGAAATGCGATACCTAAATCAAGAGCCGCACTTTCTATAATTTGAATATCAGATGCCGTGGCACCACCTATTTTTGCGCCTCCAACCATGGGCATAGAAAATAAGGCTGAAGTTTTTCCTGATACAACTTGAATATAGTCATCTAAACTCACTTTATCTTTTGCTAAAAACTTGCTCTTTAAAACAAACTCTTTGCTCTGACCATCAATCACAGCCAACGTTTTAGTTTGAATAATTTTTAGTAAATCAATTTTTAGATCACTAGAATAATGCGCAGAGTTTATCAGTTCCAAAGCCGGTATCATCAACCAAGCATCACCACAATTGATTGCTTGAGCAGCAGAATATTTTTTCCAAAGAGCTTCTTTACCTCTACGAACTTCGTCTTCATCTTGTAAGTCATCATGTATTAGTGTCGCATTGTGAATTAGTTCTACGGCTAAAGCATACGGTAAAGCCGCTTCTATAAGAGGCTCTTTTTGTTTTGCCTGTTTTTGCCCAAAACGAATCGCTGTTCCCACTACTAACTGTGGACGAAGTAGCTTACCTTTACCTTGAAGATGATAGTTGAGCATATCTTTTATTGGGCTATTTTTTAAATAGGTCGCAAAAGACTGATCAAAGCCTTTTTTTAAAAGATCAGGCAACCTTTCATCTAGTTCTTGCCATATTTTCATAGGTCTAAAACCTTTCCCTTTTTATCGAGTACAATTTGATTATTCTCTACACGAATATTATAGGCAAGAAACTCTACTCCAGCCTTTTTAGCCTCTACAAAAGCTTGATAATATTTTTCATCAATTTCTTTAGCGATTCGCATTTTTTGAAACTCTGGCCTCATAATCAAAAATAAATTCACGGCTCTTCTACCAGAGCGAACAACCTCTATTAGTTCTTGTAAATGTTTAGCACCTCTTGCTGTAACTGAATCGGGGAAGGCTGCAACATCATCAATCACCATGCTTACTGATTTTACTTCTAAATAACACTCTTCTAGACCTAAACAAAAATCGAACCGAGAGGCAGCAAATGTTTTTTCTCTCTGTAGCTCTTTATATTGAGACACTTCTTTTATTTTTTTTGCAAGTAGAGCTTCTTCTACAATTTTATTGGCCATGGTTGTATCTAAAACCACCGTACCCTCTTTGGTCTCGCTCAATATCCATTTATATCTTAATTTTCGCCCCGACTTTAAATGATCTTTTCCATAATCAAGTAACTTCACTAGAGTACCCTCCTCTAGATTGCCTTTCATTGATCCTGGATTCGCACAATGTGCGATAATTTTTTTGCCGTCTTTCGAACAATGAGCAAAAAAACGTTTTTCTCGTTTATGAAAAGTTGCCGTTATAAGTGGATAGTCCAGCTGCATTTCTTATCTGGTCTCGGGAAGGTTTTTTTGAATAATACTTAAAAGACGCTCTTCTACTTCTTCTTGGTTGAGCTTCTCACCTAAGAGATCTTCCATAGAAGTCATCACAGAAGGAGCAAACCCACAGGGCTGAATTTTTTTGTAGTAAGAAAGATCTGTATTCACATTTAACGCTAGACCGTGGTAACTAATCGAACGACGAACGGCGATTCCTAAAGAAGCAATTTTCTTTTCTTCGCCTTTACGATTTTTTAACCAAACACCGGTCTTACCTTCAATCCAATAAGAATCAATTCCAAACTCTTTCAAACATTCGATAATAGAATTTTCTAACATCCTTAGTAAGGCTTTGGGACCAAAGCGAACACCAAGATGTAGTACAGGATAAATCACAATCTGCCCAGGACCGTGGTAAGTAGCTTCTCCGCCTCGCTCAATTACAAAAAGAGGAACCCCCTGCCACTCAGAGATTTGATTTTCTTCAGCCCATTTTCTTTCAGGTGATCTTCTACCAAGCGTATAACAATGAGGATGAGTTACTGAGAGCAATATATCAGGAAGCTCAGAATCAATTCTTTTAGCCAAAAAGCTCATCTGTTGAGACCAGCTCTCTTGATAAGCCAATTCGCCTAATTTTTTGACTTGAACTTCTTGCATTCTACTTTCTATTCATTACATGAATGGCATGCCCAAGAGCTACTTCAGCAGCTTCCATAGTGGCCTCGCCCAATGTTGGGTGAGCATGCACAGTAAGAGCAATATCTTCTACGTGCATACCGGCTTCAATAGCTAATGCCATCTCTGCAATCATGGTCGAAGATTCAGGCCCAACAATTACAGCGCCGATTAGGCGGCCTGTTTTTTTGTCCCCGATTAATTTGGTAAACCCATCAGTCTCAGCCATAGCGATCGCTTTTCCAAGAGCCGCAAAGGGAAACGAGCCTACAAACGTATCGATTCCTTTAGCTTTTGCTTCTACTTCAGAAAGACCAACAGTAGAAACTTCTGGATCACAGAAAATCACTGCCGGCATCGCCTTTACATCATACTTAGCACCCTTTTTACCAGCAATCACATCGGCTACCACTAGGCCTTCTTTTGTGGCTTTATGTGCCAACATAGGCTGACCAGCTACATCGCCAATTGCATAAATATTGGGGAGATTCGTTTCTAGTTTTTCATTTACCTTGATGAATCCACGAGAATCTAATGCTAGACCTATTTTATCTGCCCCGGGCATTGTATTTGGACGACGACCAACAGTAACTAAGACTTTATCGGCCTTTAACACTTCTGTTTTTCCATTTACAGCTACTTCTACATGCGCCATTCCATTTTTCATGGTGTACCCTTTTGCTGAGGCAGAAGTTAAAATATTCACGTTTCTTTTTTTAAGGTTTCTTGTCACTACATTACTTACATCTTGATCATAAGTTGGTAGCAAACGATCGGCTTGCTCCAAGAGAGTCACTTGCGTACCCAACTTTGCTAAATAAGTTCCTATTTCTAAGCCAATATAGCCAGCCCCAACAACGACTACAGAGCCTATGTCTGAATCTATATCTAGAGCACCAGTAGAAGAGAGAACCGATTTCTCATCAAACTTAAAAGTAGGTAATTCAATAGGAGACGATCCTACGGCAATGACAAACTTATCGGCTTGAATAGTTTTCTTGCCTTCTTTTGCCTCTAATAAAAGCTCTGACTTAGAAACAAAAGATGCTGTACCTTTTAAAAGCTCAACCTTATTGCCCTTAAGAAGCTGCCCAACACCACCTGTGAGTTTATTCACTACACTTTGCTTCCACTCTTGTAGGCCTTTAAAATCAACCTCAACCCCTTTTACTTTAAAACCCATGCCATCAGACTTTTGCATTTTTTCATATTGATTAGAGGCTTTAATCAAGGCTTTCGAAGGAATACATCCAACGTTTAAACAAACACCGCCAACGTATTCTTTTTCAATGATGGCTACTTTTTTTCCTAATTGCGCTAAACGAATCGCACAAGGATACCCTCCGGGGCCTGCTCCTATTACCACTACATCAAATTTTAATTTGTCCATTATCTTCCCCTTAAAAATCTTCGCCCATTAGTTCCATCAATAATACTTTTGGATCTTGAATCAATCCGACTACTCTGTTCATAAAACGAGCAGCAACAGCACCATCAACTACTCTATGGTCTAAAGATAAAGATAAATACATAATGTCACGAATTACGATTTGATTATTTTTATCTACCACAGGGCGTTTTTTAATTTGATGAACTCCCATAATCGCCACTTCAGGATAATTAATTACCGGTGTGGCTAATAATCCACCGATATTACCCGCGTTCGTAATGGTAAATGTGCCCTCTTGAAAATCTGCAGGCTGTAATTTACGGTCCCTTGCTTTTTGAGATATTTCTACGATGTCTCTAGAAAGCTCCCAAACACCTTTGCAATCCACATCTTTCACTACAGGAACAGTAAGACCATCTTCCGTGTCTACAGCTATTCCTATATTATAATATTTTTTATAAACAATTTCTGTTGGTGTTCCGTTATCCTCTAAAAGAGTCGCATTTAACTCAGGAAATTCTTTTAGCGCAATCACAGCAGCTTTTGCTAAAAAAGGCATAAAAGTAATCTTGGTGCCCATTTTTTCGGCCATAGGTTTTAATTTTAATCGAAACTCTGCAAGCTCCGTTACGTCGCATTCTTCTACGTAGGTAAAATGTGCAGCCGTTCTCTTAGATTGCGCCATTTTTTCTACAATTTTTCTTCTCACTCCACGAACTGGTACTCTCTCTTCTGTTCGCACCCCTCTTTGTCCACGAGAAAAGCCTCTACCGCCCATGCTTGGTGTCTGAGAAAGGTCTTCCATTAAAACTCTACCATGCGGCCCACTACCTCTAATGGTGCTAAGATCTACGCCTTTTTCACGAGCTGCTTTTCTAACAGCCGGTGATGCTTGAACATCTCTATTTTGAAATGAAGCAATAGGTGCCGCCGCAGGAGCCGGAGCTTTCGTCACAGCAGGTTGTGGCTTCGCAGGACTCGGAGCTGCTGTAGTTTCGGTAGGCTTCTTAGCAGAAGGAGCTGCTCCCTCTGCTCTTAATATAACTTGCCCTACTTTAGCAATTTCACCCTCTTTAAAGCAAAGCTCACCGACGGTTCCACTAAACTTTGTAGGAATCTCTACAGTAGCTTTATCGGTCATAATTTCTAAAACTACTTGGTCTTCCGTAATTTTATCCCCTGGCTTTACCAACCATTTTACGATTTCACCTTCAATTACACCTTCACCTAAGTCGGGCAGCTTTAACTCCATTGTACGCTCCTTTTCTTTTCCTCTAAGAATGCTTTAATAAAAAATTCACCAGCTCTATATGACGAGCGAACAAGTGGTCCACTCGCAACATAGCGAAATCCAAGATCCATTCCAATTTTCTGGTATTTTGCAAACTGGTCTGGATGAATAAAATCTTTCACTTCTAAATGCCTAGTCGTCGGACGAAGATACTGACCAAGAGTAAAAATTTCTACTCCAACATCCAAGCAATCTTTCATGGCCTGAACAACCTCTTCTTCAGCCTCTCCAAGCCCCAACATAATCGATGATTTCGTGACTACGTTAGAATCAATTTCTTTGGCATTTTTTAAAACACTTAATGACTGACGATAACCCGCTCTTCTATCCCGAACGTATGAAGTTAGCCTCTCCACTGTTTCAATATTATGTGCAAAAACATCAATCCCTTTGCTATTAAGCAAAATTTCTAAATGCTCGCGACTGCCCTGAAAGTCTCCTGCTAAGGTTTCTAATTTTAATTCTGGATTCACTCGTTTAATTTCTTTTACGATCTTCGCAAAATGAGTAGCACCCTGATCTGGTAAATCGTCTCGATCTACTGTTGTGATAACAATATAGTCTAATCCCATATCTTTCAGAGAGTATGCAACATGAAGTGGCTCACGCTCATCAAGTGCCGGAGGATTCTTACTCGTTTTCACATTACAGAATCGACAACCACGGGTGCATGTATCGCCCATTACCATTATCGTCGCCGTACCGCCGCCCCAACACTCACCCATATTAGGGCAACGAGCTTCCTCACAGACGGTGGCAAGTTTTCGAGCACGCATCATCTCACGAATAGAAACAAAAGATTCTCCCCCAGGAGCGCGAACTTTTAACCATTCAGGTTTAGCGATTTTTTGGACGATTGCCATAGGAAATCACAATAGTTTATGAGCTGTTTTTACGCAAGGCGAGATGCGCATTTTCTATAGGGCTTAGGTCTTTAAGGTCGCAGTAAATTTACGCTCTGCTTACCATTCAGAAAGCATTTTATCTTTGCCGACTTCTGTCAGGTAAACATGACCATTAGGGCAAATATGTTGATCAACAATAACCTCTTGGTCATCCGGTGAACGACCGCGACGCAAGGGAAGGGTAGAAAATTCAATATTACAAATTGGACAGTTTACTTTTTTTTCTAAAGGATGCTTTGCTAATTGTTCCATGAGAATAAGCTATCATAGCCCGTATGGGTTGCAAGAGTAGAATCCAAGATGACTTTCGTATCCACAACAACTGGGTCCAATAAAGATTTCCAGCACTCTAATAATTTCGACCACTCTATACGACCTCAAGCAACACAGTATCGGTTAAGATCTCTTAGTTGTTAAGCTATTATTAAGAGAGCCCTGCTCAATACTTTTTTTGAAAAAACAGTTATAAAATAAAATTTCAATTATGCAAAATCCAAAGAGCAACAATAAAACCATACTGCTTGTTGATGACGATATAGCTGTCATTGACAGTATCCGCGATTCTCTTGAGAAAAATACAGATTATTGTATTTCAGCATCACAAAATCCATTAGATGCCGAACCCCTAGCATCACTAAAGCTTTATACGGCCATTATCTCTGACATAAATATGCCTGAAAAAAGTGGTATCGAATTTATAGAAGAATTAAGAAGAAATAGAATTTATGCCCCTGTTATTTTTTTATCGGGCTTTATTAACTCAGAGGGAATCCAAAGAATAAATTCTCTTCACCTAGTATCCGTTCTCGAAAAGCCCGTGAATGAATCAACGCTCTTATCCACTGTAGATAAAATGGTGAAAATTGGAGCCGAAGTCGCCAGTATAGACGACTCATTACATAAACTTTATGAATTAGATTTTTTGTCCGAAGCTTCTTTAAGTGCGTTTCAAAAATTACTTTATGATCTGCTAAAGCCCAAAAAAGAGCACAAAGAAAATAGCGTAATAAACCAGCGATAATTGTAGACAGCTAATGAGATTATTTGCTGTCTACAATAAAAGCCTTGCTTAGGCAGGATCTTCTACCAATGCGATCATCTCTTGCTCAATATGATTTTTCTGCGGAACACTCACATTCTCAAGGTTTGGATGAATACCGATACCAGGAATATGCTTACCAGCCAAAAGCCTTGGACGAACCTTTAAAGAGTAAAATAATTCATCACAAGTTCTGCGTAGTAAATGTTCTCCGAAGTTCGCAATTTCAGTATCTTCGTTTACAAATAATACTCGGCCTGTTTTTTCTACCGATTGCTTAATTGCGTCCCAATCGTAGGGGTAAATAGTTCTCAAATCGAATACATCGTAATTCACCCCACGCTCGCGTAACATATCTGCTGTTTGTGTAACTAATGACATCTGTCTACCGTAAGAAATTACTGTAGCATCTGAACCTTCACGAAGCTGCTTCGCCTTACCAATTGGTACAGTATAGTATTCAAGAGCTGGCCAATTTGCCTTCCACTTGACTCTTGCTTTAGGGTCTACTGGAGCATCAATTCTCTCTCGAAGCTCTTTATCAGAACTTGGTTCACCTGGAATCAATTCTTCTCCCTTTGCTCTCATCAAAGCCTTAGGAATCAAATATAGAACCGGATCAGGATCTTCAATCGCAGACAACATTAGCCCATAGGCATCCAAAGGAGTTGAAGGCATCACGATTTTCCAACCAGGAATACGCGCAGCCCAGGCATCAAAGGAATGTGAGTGATAAATCGAACCATGGATTCCAGAGCCCACAGGAGTCATCACAACTATAGGCATATTAAATTCGCCATTAGAACTCCAAGAGGCGTTCCCTGCTAATTTGAGTAAATCCAAAGTATTGAAAATATAATCACAAAACTGGATCTCTGCCACACACCTCTTACCCGCAAGACCTAGTCCTGTTGCCATTCCAATAATACCTCTTTCATCAAGAGGAGAGTTCCAAGACTTAGTAAGACCTTGGGTTACGGTAAACGCACCACCTAGTGGCGGACCAACGTCTTGTCCAAAAATATCATCTACACTTAACTTAGATTCTCCGTAGTGGAGCGCCATTCGTATTGCTTGTGCTAATGAAGCCATAATCAACCCCTCTTAATGATGTTCTGCCGGTGGAGGATTTTGTGTAAAATCGACTCCAATTTGTGCTGCAAAAGAATCTCTACCCTTATCGCCATTTTGCTCAGTCCAAACATAATCATAGATTGAACTTGGGTCAGGAAAAGCCTCTTTCTGAACTTGTTTATAGGCATCCGTAATTTTCTTTAAAGCTGCATCATGAACAGATTTAATCTGATCTTTATTCATAACTTTTTGCTTAATCAATTTTTCTTCAAAAACATCTATGCAATCCTCTTCGTTCCATCGAGGAGCACCAGAAGCCGAAGAGTGTCCATATAAGCGACTCACACTTATTTCTAATAAGAAAGGCTTACGTTCTTTTCGAACATAATTCATGGCACTTTCTAAACCTTCCCAAGCTTCAAATACATCGTTACCGTTAATCACAGCATTTTTGATTCCAAAAGCAGTTCCACGATCAGAGATGTATTTTTCACCGTGCTGGCCTTCCCAAGGAGTAGAAATTCCGTATCGATTATTTGTAACAATCATTAATAAAGGCAATTCTCCTGCGGGTCTGCTTGACCAAACCAACGCACTAGCAAAATCACCTTCTGCTGTACCAGCATCACCACCAGTTACAACGGTAATCCCTTTACAACCCGCCTCTCTTTGTGCGTGAGCTGTACCTAAGGATTGTAAATACTGTGGCTCAATACAAGAAAATACAGGAACCACATTCCATTTTTTAATAGCATAGTGGTTTACGAAATTTCGCCCGCCAGAATAGGGGTCTGTAGAAACGGCTCTCATCTGGCGAATAGAATCAATCGACTCACCACCCATAGCTAAAATAGTCGCACTGGCTCTATAATGTAGGTGCAAAAAGTCATGCTGAATGCCTTGGCCTTTATTAATTAACATTCCAAAAGGAATCGCAAAGGCTTCTTCTCCAGGGCCACCTATCCAAAAGTATCCCTCACCCGCTTTATTCATTTTAATCAAGCGCTCTTCCAAAATTCTAGCTTCTACCATCAAAGCGTGAATTTCTCGGAGCTTTTCAGGACTTAATTTTTTACCTGCCATATGGTCTCCTACGTTTTCCAAACAATTCATCACCAGTTCAAATCAATTCTTCTTCGCTAATGTCACGATTAAAAGTGTCGATTAGGAAAAAATCGATTTTTTCTTAAACGAATCAATCAACTTGGTCTTATTTGATTACACCATTTTAGCCTTGGTGTAACCTAAAAGGTGAAGGGGTTTTTATGCGTAGCAAAAAAATTTTCGCTAAGCCACATGGACGCTGGGTAGGCATTGCCGCCTCTAGCACTCTTGTGGATAAAAAGCTTTTGCTTGATGGTCTTGAGCTCTTTTCTGAATGGGATTGCATCAGCACCTATAGTGAAATGATATTTCAACGATTTCGCTCTATGGCTGGCTCTGATTTAAGTCGCACGAAAAATATCGAGCATCTTTTAAAAAATAAAAATGTAGGAACACTTTGGTTTGCTAGAGGTGGGTATGGAGCAACGCGGCTATTGCCAATTTTTGAAGAAAAAAAATTGGCCTCTCTACTTAAAAAAGATCCAAAACTTTTAATTGGATTTTCTGACGTTACCGCTATTCATCTTTATTTTTATAAAAAACTTAAACTGCCAAGCTTACATGCCCCCATGCCTGCCACTAAATCGTGGGGAGGCATGCCGCTTAAAACCAAAGAACTTTTGCGTACATTTATGGAGGGTAG
>JAMLID010000033.1 GCA_023954355.1 Oligoflexia bacterium
GATGTATCTCCCAAGGTTACTCCAGCATTTGATAAAGCAAAAATAGGCATGATTCCATAGCTTACGTAGGGGTGCAGATGATGAATCATATCTTGTAGAGGAGAATACGTTTCTTTACTGCCCTTTTCTCTTGGGTATTCAAGAGGAGTTAATAATCCAATTAATACACCTGCTATAGTTGCATGTACGCCTGATTTTAAAACCATAAACCATACGATAGCTCCTATGACCCAGTAGACAGCGTAATTTCGAATTCCCACTCTTTTGATAAGAACCATGGCACCAATTGCAAGAGCTGCGAATCCTAAATATGGGCCAGAAATTCCTTTTGAGTAGAAAAAAGCAATAACTAGAACAGCCCCTAAATCATCAACTATAGCCAAGGCTAAGAGAAAAATTTTAAGAGGAAAAGGCACTCGTTTGCCAAAAAAACTTAATACGCCGACCGCAAAAGCAATATCCGTTGCCATAGGAATTCCCCAGCCTTTGACGTTTGGATATTCTGGATTAAGAATATAATAAATCAAAGCTGGGCCAACCATTCCGCCAATGGCTGCAACAATGGGAAGGGCTGCTTGTTTAGGTGTTGAAAGCTCGCCTATTAGAAGCTCTCGTTTGATTTCCATGCCCACTACGAAAAAGAAAAGTGCCATCAGCCCATCGTTTATCCAATGGTGTATGCTTAGGCCTAAAATCTTTATATGAAGAAAGCTGTGATACTGTTCACTTACTGGAGAGTTTGCGAGTACGAGAGCAATAATTGTGCAGATTGCTAAAATAATTCCAGAAGAAGCTTCTGTTTTTACAAATGACTCAAGAGGTAGAAGTATTTTTTTTACAACTTTTTTCATATAGGCAGTCTAATAGATTAAATCTTCATTCGTCTACGAAAAGCGGACGTGAATTTATTTTTTTAAATACACATCGTAGCGAATGGTGTTTCCACTAAAAGAAATATCAGGTGCTGGCACTTCTACGAGTGGTCTTGATTTATCAGAGCGCTTAACAATAACTCTCTTGTTTGCGCGTTCATAGGCTGTGGCAAATAGTTCACCAGCGTCTAAATCGTCTCCCAATAATTCACGAAATAAAAACATTTCTTTTTTTGGTTTCGCTGTTTCGTTTGCTGATTTAGAAAACATAGGATCTAAATAAATTGCATCAAAAGAAAAGTCATATTCATTTAGAAAATCTTTAGTATCGCCATAGTGAATGTACAAGGGAAAATCTTCAAAGCGCGCACTTTCTTTTACTCTGAGTAATGCATTATTGACTAATTCAGCAATAAGGGGATTGCGCTCACAAGTGGTTACGTCAAGTTCGGACTGCGTTGCCATAAGAAAAGCGTCGTAACCCATTCCACAGGTAGCATCTAAAACAGTGCGAACACCTTTTTTTGTGCCTATCGCTTTCATTAAAAGATCGTTTCTGCCTAAAGAGCGCCATCGCTTGGCAAAGTCTTTAGCAAAATAATCGATATAGATGGGTTTATAGTCTGGGTGTTCTAATGAATGTAGGTATAGATAAAAGTTGTCAAAATAAAACAGCCATCGCAGATCTTCATTTGTTGGTGGATCTTCACCTATGTGATGAATGCAGCCCAAGCGTTTTGCTAGTTTATATCCGTCGCTATCAAGTGCGTTTTCGCTCCATACAGCTATCTGGTTCGTTGGTAGACTACTCATTAGGCTTTATTTTGTTTATGTGCTTCAGTAATTTTTTTCCATAAATCGCCTTTAGCCATTTTAGTAAGTTCGATGGCATCAGCACGATTTGGCAAAATTTCATATAGCTCTTGAGGAATCTCTTCACTTAAAAGCATTGCTTTATTAGCGCTAACTTCATCAACCCTATCAATAGGTGTAAAGTGAGGAACCGTATGCAACACCTCAGGAGTCTCTTTAACGATTTTATTTATTGTCGTTACAGTAGAGATGAAGTCATCAAGTTCGGCTTTAGAATAACTTTCCGTTGGCTCTACCATAAGTCCAAGAGTTTCGGGAAAAGCTACCGTCGGCGCGTGTAGTCCAAAGTCTAAAAATAGCTTTCCAATACGAGGAATTACCATCGCCTTTGGAATACCCGCAGATTCTACTCGAGCAAAATCGTCTTTTGAAAGCGTAAGAATAAACTCATGCATTCTTGGTATAGATTCTGACTCAGCAGGCAGAGTAGGAAACTGTTTTGAAAGCTGTGCAAATAAATAGCGCGCACTTAATACAGCGTAGGCGCTCATTTTTCTTACACCTTCTTTGCCTAGAGCACGAATATAAGTGTAGGCTCTGACTTTATGTGCAAAATTACCAAAGTGTCTTTGCACGCTACCGATAGACTTAGAAGGTTTTTGAATCGAGAATTTGCCTTCTTTTTTTATCACCTGAATTCCTGGCATATAGTCTTCTAATTTTTTACTGACAGCTACGAAGGCATCACCCGGGCCGCCGCCTCCGTGAGGAATCGACCATGTTTTGTGAGTATTATTGTGAACTGCATCCACTCCAAGAGTTTCAAGATTCATCCAGCCGGCAATAGCATTCATATTGGCACCATCCATATAAACTAGACCATCGACTGAATGGATTAATGTAGCTACATCTTTAAAGTTAGTTTCTAGAATTCCACTGGTATTTGGGTTTGTGACCATTAAGCCAGCGATTCGGCTTCCAAACTCTTGAACAAGTGATTTTACTTGCTCTAAATTCATTCGACCTTCGGTATCGGCTTCAATTAGTTTTATATTTTCTGATTTATATCCAGCCATTGTTGCTGTAGCGGGATTTGTTCCGTGAGCTGATCTTGGGATCAAAATAATATCACGATTTTCTTTTTTAGCTTCGTGGTATGCTTGAAACATTTTAAGCCCTACTAGCTCACCTTGTGCACCTGCCATTGGTTGAGTTGTTAGTGCTGGAAGTCCAGTGATTGCTTTAAAATATTCCTGCGTTTCGTAAATGACTTCTAAGCAACCTTGAGAGTCTTCAAAGGGTGCCTGAGGGTGAATATTTGCAAAACCCGGAAGCAGTGCCGCCCAGTCATTGATATAAGGGTTATACTTCATGGTACACGAGCCGAGCGCATAAATATGATCATCTGGACTAACATTTTGTTCGCCCAGCGAAGTATAAAAAGATTTAATTTTATCTACAGAAATTTTAGGAAGCTTCACCAGTGAAGTGCGATTATTTTTTCTTGCTGGGATTGCTTGACTAGATTTTGTTTTTGGGAATTCTCTTTCAAAGAATTTTCTTAAAAGATCGATTTCTTTTATAGAATGTCGGTCAGTAAAAGCTATTAAGATAGCATTTTTTAGGCCGCCCCTACCTGATACATCTACCCCAAGATGTATTTTTTCTTTTCTTGCTGCTTGCAGTATGTCTTCAACTGGGCGATCAAATTGCAGTACAATCTCGTTATAAAACGGAGTATTAAAAGGAAAAGTTATTCCTTCACGAGCTGTAACAAAGGTGAAAAAATCTTCAGTATTTTTTTGAATCTGTGTAGCTATTTTAGCTAATCCTTCGGCACCTCTTTCTAAAAGAGCTGCGCCGGTGAGGGTAGCTATATAACTTTGGTTAGAGCAAATATTTGATGTAGCCTTATCTCTACGAATGTGTTGTTCGCGTGTAGAGAGAATCATAGCAAAGCAGTCTCTGCCTTTACTGTCTTTTGCTCTGCCCACAAAACGTCCTGCTGTTTGGCGAATATCGGTTTTATTTTTTTCGTTAAAGCGAATTCCAAAAATACCAAGTCCTGGGCCCCCATAATTAGGTGGTATAGATATGTGCTGGCCCTCACCTACAAATAGAGAAGCTCCTGCTTTGCCATACTCTGAGGGTGGCTTTAATCCCCCTGTGCCTAGAGTCATAGGGTCTACTACAGCAATAGAGCGAATCTGAAACTCTTCGGCTAGGTCGGTAAGTGCATCTACATCTTCTAAAAGTCCATAAAAGTTAGTCTGCGGAAAAGCTAGTGCTGCGATATTACCCTTTTCTTTTTCTAATAGAGACCTAACGGTATTTATGGAAAGTGTTCCCGTTTTTTGGTCAATTTTGGCTGGAATGATTTCAAGGTCAGTATAGCAAGCTAAGGTAGTGATGGTTTCCCAATCACCTGGATAAATAGATTCAGCAACAATGACTTTGTTTTTTCCACCGCTAAGTCTTTGCGCACATTTAAGAGCTTCAAAAAGTGCAGTAGAGCGGTCATAAAAAGAGGCATTGATGGCTTCAAATCCTGTAAGTGCTGCAATAGAGGATTGATAAATCCACAAACTCATTAAGGTGCCCTGGCTACGTTCGGGTTGGTAGGGAGTATATGCGGTGGTTAAATTACGGATAGACAAAACATGGGGAACGACATTAGGTGTTGCATAGTGCTGAAGCCCATCGCCAAGAAACGAAAGGTAGTCATTGTTTTTTAGAGAGAGCGACTCCATGTGCTCTAATAATTCTTGATATGGTAATTCTTCGGGGATTGCAGGAGGCGTTTTCATGAAAACTTCTTCACGAACTTGTGAAAAAAGATCTTTGAATGAGTTTGCTCCAACCGATTCGAGCATTGCTTCGATTTCGCCATCTGTAGCAGATATATAATGGCGCTTGAGTTCGCGAGGAAGACTTTCTGGATTATAAGACAAAGGAGTTTTTAGGTTTTTTTTCATATAAATCCTCATATCAGATTCGGCTGCTTTTCGTTAGAGCCGTCTAAGGGAAATATTAATTTTCTCGTTTGAAGTGTGCAATGCGGCAAGGATGCTATGATTCGACTTGAAAACACACTCTAGTATTTTTCATTTATCCTTGTTAGTGTTTTTCTCAATTCAGGAGGGGACGTATGAGTCGTTCATGGTGGTTAAGATTCGGATTGTTGGTTTTCTTTATTGTTGTAGCATTCGTGCATGTTATCCCAACCGTTGGAAACCTAGACTTAGAGACAACTAAATTTCCTTTTAAGAAGAAAGTAAACCTTGGCCTAGACCTGCAAGGTGGTCTGTATATGGTTTACGGTGTTGATTTTAAGCGTGTGTATAAAGATTCTTTGGAGCGCTCGGTTGATAGCTTTAGAAACGAGCTCGAAAAAGAAGGTGTAAGGTCTACCGTAGGTCAAATAAACCAAGATATAGAAGAAGACCCAAAGATTTTAGTGCAGTTTGAGAATGCCAATTCTACAAAATTTGACGCGGCTTTAGAGAAGCAAAATTTTACCTTAAGAAGAATTGAGCCAGGTTCTGGTGGCGTAGTTGTCGGTTTAGCAAGAGATTATCGCTTATTAATTAAAGAAAATACCTTAAATCAGAGTGTGCAAGTTGTTAGAAATCGTATTGATGAGTTCGGTGTGACCGAGCCTTCAATTACAACCAAGGGTGACAATCGTGTAGTTGTAGAGTTGCCAGGGGTTAAAGATATTGAAAGAGCAAAAGCCTTGGTTGGTAGAACGGCTAGACTTGAATTTAAGATGGTGAATACGAATGCTCGTATTGATCTTGTAAGTTTAGTAGCGAATCTAGAAAAAGAAAAAGGTATCAGTTTTAAAGAAGGCCAAAAGTTTTCTGATTATATTGTAGCGATTAACGAGGCCGCGAAAGGGAAAATTCCAGAAGATTCTCAAATTTTATTTGAGCGCTTACCTGGACAAAATATTCCCTTTCTCTTGCATTCAAAAGTGGAGTTAACGGGAAGTGAATTGACCGATGCTCCGTTAGTTTTGATCAAATGCAGCAACGCCCGATTGTTGCTTTTCAATTGAATCCAAGGGGCGCTCTAACTTTTGCTGAGCTGACGAAAAACAATGTCGGTCGTTTGATGGCAATTGTATTAGACGATGTGGTGCAATCGGCTCCAGCGATAAACGAGCCAATCCCTGGAGGAGCCGGTACAATTACTTTGGGTGCTGGTGGAGATCAGGCTTTTAAAGAAGCAAGAGATCTTGCCATTATCCTAAGAGCTGGTGCCCTACCCGCGCAGTTAGATTTATTGGAGCAAAGAGTGATTGGGCCTTCTTTAGGAGCAGACTCTATTAAGCATGGTTTAACAGCTGGCCTTGTAGGTTGTCTGTTAGTGTTTGTATTTACCATGATTTATTATCGTATGAGTGGAGTTGTAGCGACAGTTTCTCTAATCTTGAACTTAATTTTCACTCTAGCGATTTTAGTTGGTGTTGATGCGACCTTAACATTACCTGGTATTGCTGGATTGGCTCTTACTATCGGTATGGCTGTAGATTCTAACGTAATTATTTTTGAGAGGATTCGTGACGAATTACGAGAGGGAAAAATGGTATTTGCGGCAGTACAAGCAGGCTTTGATAAAGCTTTTGCCTGTATTTTTGATGCGAATATTACTCACGGAATTGTAGCAATTATTCTACTAAATTTCGGAACCGGCCCCATTAAAGGCTTCGCTGTAACTTTGTTAATCGGAATCGTAACAACAATATTTTGCGCGGTAACTGTTTGTAAATTGTTTTTCGATTACTACTTAGCATCTAAAAATAATAAAGTAGAAAAATTGAGTATATAGGAGCTTTTGTGTTTGAAATTATAAGAACAGATTTAAAAGTTGACTGGTTGAAAATAAGTAAGCCCTTTGTTTGGGCTTCTTTTGCTATTGTAATTTTATCGATTATTTTAATCTTCACTAAGGGATTAAATTATGGAATCGATTTTACAGGAGGGGCAGAGGTTCAAGTTTCTCTTCCTGCAGATTGGCGTACTGAGCAGGTTAGAAACGCTCTAGAGGCAGGGGGTTTACCTGATGCAAAAGTTATTGCCATAGAAGACTCTGCTAGAAATGAATACATTATTAAAACGCAGCTAGAAGCAGATCAAACCGAAAAAGTTTCTGATCTTATAGGAAAAGCTCTTGGCGCAAAGATTCCTGCTGGAAGTTATGAGATTGAAAAAGTAGACGTTGTAGGGCCTCAAGCAGGTAAAGAGTTACGCTTTTCTGCCATTTTTTCAGTGATTGCTGCTGCAATTGGAATTTTAATTTATATTACTTTTCGTTTCGATTTTCGATTCGGCCCCGGAATCGTTCGCGCATTAATTTTCGACGTAATTGGTATGTTAGGTATCTGGATAATTTTAGGTAGAGAGTTCTCACTTTCTACTGTAGCTGCTCTATTAACAATTGCTGGGTATTCATGTAACGATACAATTGTTATCTATGACAGAATTCGTGATATGGCTAAAATGCATCCAGAAAAAAGCATGTATGATATTGCTAATGTAAGCATTAGTCTAAACCTTGGAAGAACCGTTTTAACAACTTTATCAACTAACTTTGTTGCGGTTTCTTTATGGTTACTTGGCGGACCAGTGCTCGGGGATTTTGCTTTGGCAATGCTAATTGGTTTCACGATTTCGATCCCATCAGCTATTTTTGTAGCTACACCAATGGTTCTATTTATGGAGAACTGGATTAAAAAGAGTGAGCAAAAGCGAGCAAACTCAAAACAAACCCAAGCAAGACCAAAGCATGCTTAATAGATTAGCTTTTCTAGTATTTGCTTTTGTTGTTGCATGTGCTGGTACTACGGATAACTCTCCTGTGATGCCTGAAGATCAGTATGCTCCTGGCATGATTCCTAAAGAATGCGAAGAGCTACTTGTGAAAAGTAAGGGATGGGGCTTTTCACCGGATGAGAAGTGGACACCTAAAAATTTAGAAACAGCAAAAGAAGTGATGCTGTTTTTTTCTAGTTTTCGATTGATTCCAAGTGCAAGCTCTTCCTATGCGCAGTACTGGGATCAGCAACCAAACCCAACTGACAATGATGAAGCTTCAAAACGATTGGATGAACTCTCTAAGGCGCAGGCATGTGATACGAGCCTTACTTATAGTCTTTTAAGTTCTTTACTAAGTTATCCGTGGCCAAAAAATGAAAGAGCTTTTGTTAAAGAGCAATTATTAAAA
This sequence comes from Oligoflexia bacterium, assembly GCA_023954355.1. GTDB lineage: Bacteria > Bdellovibrionota > UBA1018 > CAIPTA01 > CAIPTA01 > JAMLID01. The sequence goes on from JAMLID010000033.1 coordinate 7,914, forward strand.
TTTCTATTTAATCAACAAGGAAGCTTTGGATTGCTACTTGTAAGAGCAGTAACCCTTTCTTTTTTGGAAGAGGGTATTACAAAAGGTTATATTAGTGGCAATAAGACAACTGTAGCGAATTTGAAGTCGAGCCTAAATAAAAAGACAGAAGAAATTTCAAGAGATTTAGAGAGTGGTACTTCGTCTATGATTGTTTATCAGTCGACAAAAAAAGAATTTCAATATTCTGAGCAGTTTCGAGCGAAAATAGCAGAGCTACTTCCTCTACCCTAGTTAGGAAAATTCATGACAAAGAAATCAGATAGTCATTCGTTATTAGTGGGATATCTATTGTGGATATTTGGATTCACAGGCTCACACAGGTTTTACTATGGACGACCTATAACGGGAACCATTTGGTTTTGCACTTTTGGTTTATTGTTAGTTGGATGGATTTTTGACGCGTTTTATATGCCGTGGCTAGAAGACAGCGCAGAAGCTAAATACAGAGATGGTAAATTTAGTTATACTATTGCATGGGTTCTACTTACTTTTTTTGGCTTTTTTGGGATTCACCGTTTTTATTTGGGTAAGTGGGTTACGGGTATTATATGGCTGCTCACTGGAGGTTTATTTCTTGTTGGCGTTCTCTTTGATTTTTGGACGCTCAATGAACAGGTAGATGCAGCCCAAGGTTAGGTTTTTATTTGGCTGCTTTCAAGCTAGTTGTATGGTTGCCTTTCGTATATATCCAAGATAAAACATTAGTATGTTTGATCATATTGAAATTCCAAGTAATTTACGTCCAACTGATTCCCGCTTTGGCTGCGGCCCTTCTTTAGTTCGGCCTGAGTTCGTAGAAAAACTAGCAAAAGAGTCGAAGTCTTTTTTAGGAACAAGCCATAGAAAACCCGCTGTTAAAAATGTGGTCGGCGAGATTATCTCTAAGTTGAAAACATTTTTAGCTGTTCCTGATGGGTATAAGATTGCCATGGGGAATGGCTCTGCTTCTCTAGTTTGGGATATGTGTACTTTTGGATTGGTAGAAAAGAAAGCAGCTCACTTTGTTAATGGAGAATTTTCTTCAAAATGGTATTCATCAACCAATGAGTCTAATTTTGTTGAAGCACATCAAGTTAAAGTAAAAAATGGTGAGTTACCAAAATTTGAAGAATTTGCAGATTGTGATGTTCATTGTATTACATGGAACGAGACTTCTACCGGAGCAATGTGGCCAGAGTGCCCTATGGCTAAAAATTCTTTATTAGCAGTAGATGCAACATCTGCGGCTGGGGCGTACTCGTGGGATTTGTCTAAAACAGATTTATTTTATTTTTCTCCTCAAAAAGCCTTTGGCTCTGAAGGGGGATTATGGATAGGAATTTTTTCCCCTAAAGCGATTGAGCGTATTGAAAAAATTAAAAAAAGTGACCGCTATATTCCGTCTATGCTTGATTTTACATTAGCTCTAGAAAATGGAGATAGTAATCAGACTTATAATACTCCGTCTCTAACTACCCTATTCTTTTTAAACTGCCAGTTAGATTGGTTTTTAGCTCAAGGAGGAATGCCTGGCATAGTAAAAATGCAGGATGAAAAAGTAGCTTTATTAGATCACTGGGTAGAATCTCGTACTGAGCTTTCGTATTATATTAAAGATAAAAATATTCGATCAAAAACAGTTGCAACAATTAATATTGACTCTGCTATCCCCTACGAAGTGTTAACGAAGAGGCTATTGAAGTTTGGAATTCAAGATATCGATTGCTATCGAAAGCTTGGAGAAAACCAAATTCGTATTTCTATCTTTCCTAACGTTTCGCTAGAAAATTTAGAAAAACTTACATTAAGCATAAATTATTTAATAGATAACAAAAACGCGTAGAGGATCATTAAGATGAAATCTGTTTTTATATTTCCTGGCCAAGGTTCTCAATATGTTGGAATGGGGAAATCGCTCTACGATAATTTCTCTGTAGCTAAACAAATATTCGAAGAAGCTAATGATGCCTTGTCTTTAGATTTAAAAAAAATATGTTTTGATGGCCCAGAAAGTGATTTACGACTAACGCAAAATACGCAACCTGCCATTTTGTGTCACTCAATTGCGGCTTATAATGTCATGATTAATGAGTCTGAAATTAAACCGGCCTATGTAGCTGGACATTCTCTAGGTGAATACTCGGCTCTTGTTGCCTCTAAGGCATTGCGATTTTCCGATGCAATTCGTTTAGTGCAAAAAAGAGGTCAGTTTATGCAAGAAGCCGTTCCTGTAGGTACGGGTGCTATGGCTGCTTTAGTGGGAGCAACGGAAGAAAGTGCAAAAATAGTATGCCAAAAATCTTCAGAAAAGACGGCTAAAGTTTGTGAGGTAGCTAATTATAATGGCGGTGGTCAGATCGTTATTTCTGGCCATAAAGAAGCTATAGATGAGGCTGTAGACTTGGCTAGTAAAGACGTTGATTTAAAAATAGCACGAGCGGTTCCTTTACAAGTATCTGCCCCCTTTCACTGTTCTCTTATGAAGGCTGCTGAAGAAAAAATGCTTCCTTTGTTAAAGGCAACCTCGGTTAATAGTTTAGAGTTTGCTTATATCGCGAATGTAGATGCAGAAGTTTATAGTGCTAGTGATCGAGTTGTTGATTGTCTGATTCGTCAAATCTGTGGGTCAGTTCGTTGGGAGCAGTCGATGACAAAGTTAGCAGCGCTAGAAGTCTCTACTGCCTATGAGATAGGGCCTGGAAAAGTTCTAAGTGGTCTTATGAGGCGAATTAATCGTGAGCTAAAAACAAAAGCCGTTGATGTTGTCGACGACATCCGTGCGCTTTCGTAATTTGTTTCCATCATCAACTATTGTGTTTATATTTAAATGTAAAATTTTTACTATTACGCTAATATCCTTAGTAAGAAAATATAGTAATGTAGCTTGAATTAAAGGAGGTTATATGGAATCGCTTGTATTAGAAGCCTATAAAGTTGGTTTCGCCATATACCAATCTGTTTTTACAAATTATTTATTTAACTTGCTCACGATTTTCTTATATTTTTTATTTTTTATTTCTGAAATCATTTTTGTAAAAATCGAGAAAGAGTATTTTTTGTCAATTACACTCGATCTTATGTCTACGATATTAAACAGGGCTTTTACACCGATATTTGATGTGCTTTTGTTTTTTCCTATCTACATATTTGTGAGTCAACAAAATTTAACTTTCTTTAGGTTAAATTTTTCTATAATTTTCCCTGGAAATTTAGGCTTTTTCTTAGACGTTTTTTATGGGGTAGTTTTGATAGACTTTTTTCTGTATATATATCATTATTTTAGTCATAAATTTAATTTATTGTTTCGTTTGCATGAAATGCATCATCAAAATAGTGCGCTGACTTTTTTGTCAGGTGGCAAAAGTCATCCAGTAGCATCAGTATTATCAAAAGCTTTTACCAATTTGGGATTAGCAATTATGTTTACTAATGGCGTTGCAATTTTTTATTCTTATATGTTTTTTAGAGCTTATAGTGCTTTTGTGCATTCAAATATTCCAATTTCCTTTCGCTATTTTGATAGATTTTTAACTTCACCTCTCTATCATCGAATACATCATTTTGCTGATGAGGATTATTATGGAAAAAACCTTTCTACATTTTTTTCTTTTTACGATTTACTTTTGGGACTTCAAGTTTTGCCGAGCGAAACAATTAATTCAAAAAAACCTAAATTGGGACTATCTTGTGATGGATATTCATCGCCTAGGCTACGTTCGTTTAAGCAAACTATGACTTTTTTTGTGTCTCTGTTGTTGCTAAGAGAAACTGTTAGCAAAACAAATAGAGTAGAACATCTTTTAAAAACTTGAATATAGTCTTGTTTAAGCTTTTAGTCATGAGTTGTAATTTGCTTTTACTCGTAAGCTGTTTGATTTATTATATTATTTCCATTACTTAATGTGTAAGCACGCAGGCTTCAATTCTATTTCAGCACATACTTTTCGGTCTAAAAAAACAAAATCTTATTTGACGTTGTGCGTTTATTTATGTTAGTGCAGTGCGTAGATTAAACGAATTTATACAAAAAGGGATGGGATATGAAACTTTTTTCAGTTTTTCTGGCATTATTAGCGTCTTTATACGCAACAAATACTCGCGCTGAGCTTTCTCTTGATAGCGAAGGTGATTTTTTAGGATCTGAGGACACACGATTTTCTCAAGGGAACGTATTAGATGTAGGTCTTCGTGGGACAAAGAGACTAGCACTTACTTTTGACGATGGGCCTACTCCTACAACTCGTTTAGTTCTAGATGTTTTAAGAAAGCATGGAATCAAAGCAGTATTCTTTATCAATGGAAAAAATACAGCTGGACGTCAATCTACAATGAATCAGATTTTTGAAGAAGGTCACTTATTGGCAAACCATACAGAAAGACATGGTAACCTAAGATCAACCTCTGATCCTGTGAGTGCAATTGCAGCGACACACCAAAAAATTAAAAATTATGTTCGTTCTGATGAGGTATTTTTATTTAGAGCTCCTTTTGGTGCTTGGAAAAGCTCTCATGCTGCTAAGTTAAATGCGATTCCTTCTTTGGCTCAATACGTGGGCCCTGTTTTTTGGGATGTAGGCGGCGCTATAAGCAGAAGCGGAGTTCAATATGGAGCAGCTGACTGGGCTTGCTGGAGCAAAGGATACTCTGTGAGTGCTTGTACGCAAGGGTATGTTAATGAGTCTCTTCAGAAAAAAGGTGGGATTGTTTTATTTCACGATGTAAATGCGAAAACAGCTCAAATGTTAGATCGTTATATTACAACTATGAAAGCGAATGGTTATAGTTTTGTTCGTTTAGATACGCTTCCTAAAATTAGAGCACTACAATAGTTTAGAGGACAAATGACAATTTAATTGTCAAACGGCTCAGAGTTTTTTCTCTGAGCCGTTTTTTTATTATTAAAGGTGGTTAGTAGACGCTGTTTTTTGACATCTAGCTATTGATTCATGGCCATTTAGCAAGGCTCTAACGTTATAAACTACGCTATAGTCAAGGCTAAGAAAATCTAGCTCAACCTTTACGGCAGAACCAGAATTTAATAAATTTTGTCTAATACCAAAGTGAATACTTCCAATAGAAGTGTCATTTGTTAGTTCATTAATGAGTCCTAATTTTATGTATTTTCCATCTTCTAGTACTGGCCATGTATAAGCGGAGTATTCTAGGCCGAGAGTATTATATTTAGCGCTGGTAACTTCAACGGCATAGTTTCTTACCGAACCGATTTTCGCTTTGGTCATTTTGTATTCAACATCTAGGTACTGATCTGCTCTAGCGCCTGGAATATTAACTTGGCAGTAATATGCGCTGGTTGTGTATTGAATTTGATCAACAGCAAAAGCTGCTGGACTAAATAAACTAGCTATTAATATAGACTTTAATAATGTTTTCATAGGGGGTCTCCTTTTGTTCTAAGATGGGCAATCTCAGACTTGGGTTATGGGCTAACTGTACGTGGGAGAATCTATGATACCAAACTAAATGATCAACAAATAATGTATTGATTACTTCTTTTCTATTTCAATAGTTAAAGCTCTCTTTCATATACGGATTGTAAATGTGATTAATTCAGTAAATTTAGGTGTTTATGGGTTTAGTTAAATATAGCATTGGATTCGAACTAGATATACGAAAGTAAACAAATATTATATAGGTCTCTCAAATGACTAAAGAAAACAATTATATTTCTAGTCTGCTTATTAAATCACTAAGGGGTAAAAGAACTGCTGCGCAAATGAGCAGGGTCTTAGGGTATTCCTCTAACCAAGTAAATCGATGGGAGTCCTCTCATTCTTTGATTACTTGGGAGTCATTAATCGATTTTTGCATAAAAAGAGACGTAGATGTGAAGAAAAATCTATATGCGGCATTCGCATATACGGGAAAAGTAGAAAGCGTTAAAGATATAATTCTATTTTTTACAGGAAAAAAATTAAATAAAGAAATAGCTGAAACATTAGGTATCTCTACCTCAACAATAAGTAATTGGATAAATGGTAAAACGCCCCCCATCGGCAGAAAAAATATTCGAAGTTGTAAAGCATTCAAACTATTCATTTACTGATTTTATTACTTGTCTTGTTCCAACTAAAATTCAGATTGAAGAGCTAAAAGAGCTAATTGACAAGCTGGATGAAACTCAAAAGAGTATATTATCGAAACCATGGTTGATTGGATTATTGTCGCTAATTGAAACAATTTTGGCAGAAAATTGTCAGAACTTAGAGGAAGAACTCTCTAAGCGTTTATATATAGACAAAAGAATTAGTAGAAAAATAATTGATGACTTAAAAAAAGAAAAATTTTTTAACTGGAATAAAATAGAAAAAAAGTATGAGCTAGATGTAATGCAAAAACCACTTAATTTAGCTGCAAACAGAGAGCTTTTGGTCGAGTCAATTGCATTTTGGAATGAATATGCACTAAAGGTTGCAAATAAAACTCAAGTGAACGTAGAGAATAAAAATAGAGCTGCCTTTATTACTTTTTCTGTGGCCGAGGAAGATATTCCAAAATTACATGAATTATTCTCCATTGCATTTCATAAAATAAATGAGCTCTGTAAAAATAAAAAAGGGAAAAAAGTTTTCACGCTCACTTCATTGCTCGCCGAGATTGACGGAAAATATTTTGGAGAAGTATTAAAATAATAGTTTTTATATTTATTAGGACTTAGAAATAGGTAATGTCACTACAAATGCTGTATTAGATCGAATAAGCTCGTAATTCAATACTCCTGAATGGTCTTCTATAATTCCTTTTGAGATGCTTAAACCCAATCCAGTACCTAACCCCACCTCTTTTGTGGTGAAAAATGGATTCATAATTTTTGGTTCAATTTCTGAGGGGATTCCTTTACCGGAATCAATAAAATATACTTTTACTAGCCCGTCTTCGATTTCAGTTCTCACTTCTATCCATTTTTCATCAAGATTTCGAATAGCATCAAAAGCATTACTTAATAAGTTCATAAAAACTTGAGCAAGTTGAACTCGTCTTCCTTTTATGGGGGTATTGGGTATTACAGAAATTTTTAAGCGGATGCCTTCTTTTTTAAATTTTTCTGTACATAGAGACAAAGCATCTTCTATTGGATGTTCAAGTAAAATATTTTCTGCTGGATCATTTTCAGAGTTCCGAGAAAAGATTCTAAGCCCTTTTACTATTTTGGCAATTCTTTCACTTGTTGATTCGATTTTAGCGATTTCTGAACGGATTTGTTCTTTACTGCTTATTATTGGGTCATCTTTAAGTTGTCCAGATTTAGCCATAATAATCGCTAAGGGGTTATTAATCTCGTGCGCAATACTACCCGCCATTTCTCCTAAGGCTGCCATTTTCGCAGACTGAATCATTTTGGCTTGCTGGTCATTAATTTGTTTTTCCATAGATTTTTGTGCTGTTTTATCTTCGCCTATTCCTAAATATCCAATAACATCTCCCGCATTATCTCTCATTACAGTAACGCTTAACTGTACGGGAAACTTACTTCCATCTTTACGTATGTATGTCCATTCATTTATATCTGCATTTTTTGATTTTAAGGCTTTTGCTATAAATACATTGAAGCCCGGCTCAATAACTTCACCAAGCTCTTGTGTTAACTCCATGGCTCGAAATTCGATTTCACTTTTCTCATGAAAAATTGAAGGACTTGTTTTATTTATAACTTCTTCTGATTTGTATCCTAGCATCTTTTCAGCTGCACGATTAAAGGTAGAAATGATTCCATTAGGCTTTGTAGATATGATGGAATAGTTTGCTCCATCAAGAACCGCTTGCTGCCATGAACTTGCATATTTACTCTTTTCTTCTGCTTGCTTTTTAAGGCGAAAAAAACGATGAATTAAAAAAACACCAATAGTATTTGCAATCATAGTTAGAATAAAGATTATATAAGGCAGTATCGCGTAGGCTGGATTTCTATAGCTCACATCTGATTCACCTTTAAATACCCATCTTCTGCCGCCAATAATTATTTCTGATTTAAAAGTATTGCCGATATTTTTCTTATCTATGATTTTATCTGATTTATATATTGATTCTTCTATGTCGCTAGTTAAATCACTAATAGAGATAAGCACACGAGGGTCAAGCTTATCCTCTAATTGATGGAATAACTTTTCTATTAATAGTGGTGTATATGCCCAGCCAAAAATATTTTTTCGTCTCTCTTCTTTTGATTCGGGAGTAAAAATAGTTTTATAAATAGGAAGCAAAAATAAGAATCCATTTTCTTTTTTATTATCTTGCACTAATTTAATCGTAGCTGTGAGTGTTGGGGCGCCACTGAGAATTGACTTTTCGGCAGCTTCTCTTCTTCGGACTTCAGAGCCAATGTCTAAGCCTAAGGCTTTTTGATTTTGCTCAATTGGTTCTATTTGTTCTATGACAAAATAGTTTCCAAAATTATTGACAGAATCTAGGCGGTTAATACTGAATGTGGGATTTACAATATATATTTTTTTTAAATAATCAGAGAATTCTCTTTCAGAAATATAGCGAATAAAACCAAACCCTAAGGCTCCTGGAAAATTGTTAAAATATTCTCTAGATTTAGAATAGTTTTTAAAATGTTCCGTACGAACTTCATTATTAAGTGCGCTATATGTACCCTTTACGCCTTGTAGACCATATACATAGCGTTCGAATGAATCTTTAATGGTGAGCGTAGAGCGAGAAAATATTTGATTTTCTTTTCTTTCTTCAAAATCCGAAATGGTTTTTCTAATTTGAAGAGAAATAAATAAACAGACAGCAAGGCCTGGTAGAAGCCATAATAGAAAAAAACCAATAGATTTAAGTGCTGGCTTCAAAGCCCCCTCCAAAATTAGCTACCCTAACTTTATTTGTCGGTGAGATAGATAAATAATTTAATAAAATCAAATATTTACATGAATAAAGGTAGTTATTTTCTCATTGACTTTGGTTATATTATCTGTTAAAAATAGTCAGGTATTTTTTGGGGGAATAGAAAGGTTGATATGAAGCGGTTCTTCCCTATTCTTGTTCTTTTGAGTTTGACGGTTATTTTAGTTTCTTGCGCTAAAGAAAAGAGCTCAAGCAAGACAGTTGAATCTCCTATTTATAAAATACCAACCACAAGTTTAGAAGCAGCTGTTCGTATTGCAAGTAATGCGAGTCCAAAATGTGCTAAAGGTAGCGATGACTGCTCGCTTTCTGTCGGTTTATTGACCTATGCTACAAGCGATGGCGCTGCTCAATGTACAGCCTCTTTAGTAGCTCCAAATATAATTTTAACAAATACCCATTGCGTACCTGATGACTTAAAGAAGGCAAATTCTAGTTGCTCTGGAAGAATGTGGATGAACTTCATCCAAGCTTCTGGATATGATTCAAAACTAGAATGTGATCGAGTGCTTTTTGCTTCAGACAAAAGAGATGGAAAAATTGAAGCAGATTACGCATATATAAAACTCGCCAAATCGAGCAACCGCCCCTACTTTGAAATGAGTCGTGAAGGTTTTTCCGATAACGAGTTAGTTCACTTATATAAAATGAACCCTATTTCGGCAGCAAATGGCTTCAGTGGAGAGCTTAAAAAGGTTGTTTGTAGAACGGTGATGGATAGCTTATTGCCGAAAAAATTTGATGTGCAATCGAATACCAGTTCAGTCGTAACATTTGCAGACTGTCAGGTGATTCCAGGAAACTCTGGAGGCCCAATAGTTGGTGCTAGTGGTAAAGTAAAAGGTGTGATCTTTGCTCTTTTACGAGTACAAGCAAATATTGAAAATCTAGCCCGCTACGGTATTAACTCTACTAGTACTACACATAGGTATATGAGCTTGGGTACAAATTTGCGCTGTTTAAAAGACAAAAGCTTATATGATAGCGCTACTTCTGACTGTTCTAACGAGGCTATAGAGCAAAGCTTAGAAAGTGCAAGAAGCATTTATAATCAAAAACAGCTTGAAGCAAATACAGAAATTCAAAAAGTTGTAAGCGAAAAGCCAGAGCTAGCAGCATTTAAATGGACATTTAAACCAAAGACGTTCACTAAAAATGCCAATGCTGATGGTAAAGAGTATGTGCACTTAAGTTTCTTGCAGCCATATTGTTATGTCCGAGAGCTTAAAGACTCTATAATGTCTGTGTCATCTATTAGTCGGCCTATTTTAGAATCGGAAATTTCTTTTAATGAAAGATTTCTTCCAAAATATCTTTTGAAAAAAACAGAAACTTATCGTTTAGACGAAAATCTACAAGCAGTAGATGAAGGTGCTAATCTAAGAGTACGCTTTCAGCCAAACGGTAGTTTGGGAGCAAACTTGAGCTCTGGCTATGAATCAGTAATACCTGCTTGTTTATAAATCTAAGATAAACAGCTATGAAGAAATTCTTTTCTGGTATCTGGTTGTGTTTTAAATACACCTCTTAGGTCTGAGGTAACTGTTTCACTATTAACGTCTTCTACCCCTCTAGAAATTACGCAGTAGTGTTTCGCTTTAATATATACAGCCACGTCCTTAGTTTTTAATACGTATGATAAGCAGTCTGCAATTTGTTTTGTGAGTCTTTCTTGTACTTGTGGGCGTCTTGAGAAGTAATCAGCAATCCGATTAATCTTAGACAATCCAATTACTCCATGGCTTGGAATATAGGCTATTGATGCTGTCCCGTGAATTGTTTGAAAGTGGTGTTCGCATAAAGATACGATACTAATGTCTTTTACAAGAACCATTTGATCGTAAAGCATTTCATTTTCAATAACGGTAATTTTAGGAAAATTCTCGGGTGTTAGTCCCTTAAAGAGTTCTTTTACATACATTTTTGCAACTCTCTTTGGGGTATCTTTTAGGCTGTCGTTTGTAAGATCTAAGCCCAAAATTTCCATAATTTCTTGAAATTTATTAGAAATTTGCTCTACTTTATCTTCTTCACTTAAGCCATTTTCTTTCCATGGAGTTGGTCTAACGTTTTTTAAAATGTCTTCTATAGGCATATTCATATTACCTATCTACCCTATTCTTTGGGCATTTGGAGTTTTTTTTGCTGAGGTGAGGCAAAAAACTATGTTAGAAAGCACAAACTAATGAATGAGATTTTTTTAGAAAAATTTACGGTTCTCGACTTTGCTTTCTTAGAGGATAGCGACATTCGTGGAGAATCCTATTATTGCTCGGCGCGTCTATCTGGGGTGTTAGACCATAGGGGCTTTGTTTATGATTTTGGCCCTGCTAAAAATCATTTAAAAAAAGTGATAGACGAGGAATTTGACCATAGGTTTTTAGTGAATCAAATTTTAAAAAAAGAAGAATCGGATTCGTATTCTATTCAAACAGAAAAATTTTCATATCAGGCACCACAATCTGCTTATGCCTACGTGCAAGAAGATACGCTGAACAAAAAAAAACTAGAACACGAAATTGTTAAAGCTGTGATGCGCTCAATGCCAGCATCGGTCACTTCTGTGGAAATAGAGTTACAAGAGGCTTCACGATTTAGAAATGAAGCAAATTATTCGTATACACATGGCTTGCCTTATCATGAGGGTAACTGTCAGCGTCTCGTTCATGGACATAGAAACCCCATAGAGGTTTATGTGAGAGGTGATCGAGCCCCTGAGAGAGAATTTTTCTTGGCGAAGTTATGGGAGAATGCGCATTTCACGCAAAGAAGAATTATTTCTAAAGGGATTGACTCTCTTGAATCATTAAAAGACGGGCGAAGAGATAGAAATAATGATCAGCTTATTTCCATGGGATATGGTGCAAATCAAGGGAGTTTCTCTCTAACAATTCCAGTTTCGAAAATTGTTTTAATGAGCAATGAGCCTTCGGTCGAAAATATCGCACAGCTAGCCTACCGAACAATACTAGAAGAGTATAACCAAAATGATGGTCTTGTAGTTAAAGTCTACGAGGGGCTCAATAAAGGGGCTATTTGTCGCTCTCTTTGAACTTTTTTAAAAGAATGGTGCAGTAATCTTTAATAAGATTTTTATATCTTCTGTCGTTTACTGGATCAAGTGGCTCATTAAATTTTAACCCAAATGATCGCGTAACAAAAGAAGCTCCAGCTTCTCCATGATTTTCATTTACCGACATATTTCTAACTTCAGCAGAAAGGTTTGTAAAAATTTCTCCCGAAGTTGAAATTAAATCAAAATGAATAACTGCACCAACACGAAGTTCGCTTAAGTTATCTCCTATGGTTTCAATGCGTAATCCACCCAAGGTAAAGTTGATCACGTTTACAAAAAATTCTTGTCCGATAAATTTTACTAAACATAGATTCGGTATTGGTAGGTCGGGATCTTCAGCTCCAGTAATAGGAATCCGAGGAAACTTTCTCTTCCATCCAGGAGAAACACCATCAGAATGAATTTTTTGCTCAATAAAGGCCTTATGTTCATTTTTTAAGTCAGCAAAATGAATATGAAGATGAGATCCATGCTCTACAATTTGTTGAGTGAGCACCCCCTTAGTTTGAAAGCTACCTAAATCTACATTAACAGATTTGCCCAGAGCTGGACGCCAACTTGGGTCTAAGCCATTTTTCAAAAATATTTTTGTAATGCCATAAATCGAAATTAATCCACTAAGCTCTAAGCTCATGCCATCATAGGCAATGGTAAAAGCTGAATGATAAAATTTGGGTTTAATGGGATCCATGTTTTGAAAGATTTTCTTTTTGAAATGGTAAAGGTAAAAAATCTTTTAATAGTTTTTTACCTAATATTTTTTTCTCATCTGCCACATAAATGGGAAAATCAGCCGGAAAAAATTCTGACATTACTTGAAGGCACATGCCGCAAGGACTCGCTTCTGTTTTTGTGACTAAAACTAAATAAGCAGCCTCACAACTTCCATGTTTTGCAATAACTGAAAAAATAGCATTTCTTTCGGCGCATACCGTGGCTCCATAGCTAGCATTTTCTACATTGCATCCAGTAACGATCTCTCCATTATTAAGAACGATGGCGCATCCTACTTTATAACCAGAATAACGGGCGTAAGCTTTTTCTCTGACTTCTTTGGCTAAGTCATAAGCCTTGTTTAGATTTCTATCGTTCATGAAGATAGTATACCGATAGCGTATTCTACTTACCAAATGGTATTTCTATGCATTTAAGGGAAGAGAGATAAGCTTACACCCTCCAAGGTGAGAGTGCTTATTTTTTGCTACATACAAATGGAGTTCGAGTCTTGCTTGTTGGCTCACATTGAGAAACCCACTTACCTCTAATGTAATGAGCAAAGCCGAAAAACCAATCAATTTTTTTATTCTCTTTATCGAGAAATACTTCATCTGGATATGACTCTAGTAATTTGCCATCTAGATGAAAGCACCATCCGTAGGCGCGCATCTCTTCTCTGGAGATGATTTCTAAGGCATCTTCTCCTACGGGAGTTCCTTGTATAGTATGTATCCCCTTTTCAGCGCCTATATAATCTAGTTTTAGTTCATCCAAGCTCTCTAATGTAATAGAGCCTAAACTTTTCTGTTCATAGGGCTTAAGCCATTTTTTTACGCCCAATACTTTACGAGGCTCGCAAGGGTCATGAAACGTAACTGTTAACGCATGGGAAGAGGATGAAAAAAGTAGAAGTAGTATAGAAAAAAGCATAGAGAAGAATTCTCATCACTTTTTACTCAATGCAAGTATGGATTTACTAAGCCTGCCAGAAACCGTTTGGCTCGGCGCGCAGATCTAGCTTTCCGTATAATTTTTGCTGTAAGAAGCAGGTGTTTCTGGAGATTCCAGGTAGCATTTGGGGAGTAAGTGTATAAGCGTCAGGACTAAGAAAAAGCCAGCCGCTTGGTTTTTTTTGTAAAGAAACAAGCTTTCTGGCTTCCATTGAGAAGACTTCTACTAAGCGACTCCAGCTGAGTTCACCGTTTTTCCAGAGTGTGATTAGTGCAGGTAGAGCGGTTTCCATCCCTCTTGTGCCAAAGGGAGACTGCTTCCAGCCGTTTTGTTTATTCTTCCATTCATGAGGGGCGTGATCGGTAGAGACACAGTCGATTAGGCCATCTCGTAGGGCTTTTCTGAGAGCATCGCGGTCACTTTTAGCAAAGAGCGGTGGATTCATCTTAAAGCTTGTAGAGATTTCATTGGATTCATCTGGAATATCTTCATTGCAGAAAAAAAGATGGTGAGGGGTAACCTCAGCACTTACTTTTAATCCAGCATCTTTTGCTTTTTGAATCTCTTTTAAGCTTTCTGCGGTTGACACATGAAGAACGTGGTATCGAGCATTAGGAAAGTCTTTTAAAATTCGAATGTCTCTAGCGATCATTTGAGACTCAGCAGTTCTTGGGTATTCTGGAAGATTAAATTTTTTCTGAAAATCGCTACCGCTCGCAACACCTCCATGCCCAGGCATTTCAGCATGTTGTTGAAAAAGAATATCGTTTTCTTCACATTGGCGAAAAATTTCACGCATAGCCGATTCTTCTTTAACTCCCCAACCGTCATCTGTAATGGCTATAGCCCCGGCTTTTTTTAGAGAAGAGATATTATTCGCTAATGTGCCTTGCATCCCTTTAGTGCCAGAGGCAGTGAAATAGGTTTTTACCGGATAATGGTCTGGACACAGTTTTTTAAGAGATGATACGGCCTTTTGGAGTTCTTCAGGATTGTCCAAATAGGGATTCGTATTGGGCATGGTAACGATCGTGTCGTATCCTCCCACAATAGCAGATTCTAGACCACCCAATAACTCTTCTTTTGTCGGTTGACCTGGAAATCGTAAATGTACTTGTAGGTCGATACCTGTAGGGAGAAAAAGGGTATCTTCTGGGATTTCTTGCTGATCTTGAAATTGCTTTGAAAGCTCGGGGTACTGTTGTTGGCAACTTTGTACACCTTCTATATGTATAATTTCATGATCAGCGCCTTTACATGTCCAAAGATTTGCAATTTTTCCGGACTCTTTTTGGACGATCATCCATGGGGCGGATTTTTTTTGAAAATTCAAATTTGCATTCTGGAAGTCTGTATTCATACGTTGTACATTTATCATAATTAAGCTGTGAAATGTAGGTTTACGTTTAGCCCCGTTCGAGTAAAGGAAACTCTCCATGTGGAAGCGAATTAATCCGAAAAAAACTGGATTTGCCGCACCTGACGTATTGGCTTTTGCGTTTTTAGTAGGTGGGTTCGCAGCAATGATAACCGTGGCTAGGTATTGGTCTAGCCCTTTACAGCCGCCAGAACCCATTGATTTATCTTTCTCTTCACTACCCTATGCAGTTTTTTTGTCATTATCGCGAATTGTTTTCGCCTATATCGTATGTTTATTTTCAAGTATTGCTATAGGTTATTGGGCAGCACATTCAAAATTGGCTGAAAAAATTATAGTTCCACTAATTGATATTGGGCAAAGCGTTCCTGCGCTTGGTTATCTTCCTGGTTTGGTGCTTTTTTTTCTATCCATTTTTCCTGATAGCAGAATCGGATTAGAAATAGCGGCAATTCTTACTCTCTATACTGGGATGGCTTGGAATCTTATGTTGAGCTTTTATAGCTCTATTAAAACAATTCCTAGAGAGTACCTAGACACAATCAAAGCATATGGTTATGGGCGATTAGGAATCTTTTTTAGGTTAGAGCTACCCTACTCTATGAATGATGTCATTTGGAATAGTATGTTGTCAGTTGCTGGAGGTTGGTTTTTTCTAACTGTTTGTGAAAGTTATACTTTCGGTGACAAGTCATTTAGCCTGCTAGGCTTGGGTAGTTATATGTCAGTAGCTGCAGAAAAAGGTGATGTTCAAGCCATTCTTGCCGGCGGGATCACGATGATATTGATCTTAGTTTTAACAGATTTTTTGATTTGGAAGCCTCTTTTGCGATGGGCAGAGCGATTTCGAAAAGTAACTACTAGTGAAGAAGATGAAGATGAACCTGTTTTGAATTTCTTCGCTAAGTCTAAAAGAATTACGAACTTTATTCGTAAAATGCGTAGAAGATATGCGGTAAATTTTTATGTAAATCAATCTAGAAGAAAAAAAACAAAGACAAAAATTCAGTGGGTGTATCTTGGGTATTTCGTATTTACTGCCTTTGTTTTGTTGTCATTTTTTTCTGTATATGTAGGATTTCAAATGTTTCTACATATCTCATTGGATCGATGGATAGAGTTATTAATCGGAGCAGCCTTTACGCTAATGCGAGTTTTTTTCGTTTTAATTTTAAGTGGGCTTATCATGGTTCCGCTTGGCTTATACTTGGGTACAAAACCAAAATTAATTAAACGATTGCAGCCGGTAATCCAGGTGCTAGCGGCTTTCCCTGCTCCTATGCTGTTCCCGCCCCTTATGGTTTTATTTTTGTGGTTTTCGATTCCCATCGAGATCGGAAGTGTGATTTTTATGATGACGGGGGCGCAGTGGTATTTACTATTTAATGTAATCGCTGGAGCAGCAAGCGTACCTGAGAAATATGTAGATTATGCAAGAGGGATCGGTATGAGTAATTGGGAAATTGTGAGACGGGTTTTTCTGCCTGCTGCCTTCCCTCAAATTGTGACGGGATTCATTACAGCGGCCGGTGGTGCATGGAACACTAGCATCGTTGCTGAGATCGTAGTGTTTCGAAAGCAAGAATATATTGCAAAGGGTTTAGGATCACATATAGCGATTGTGGCAAATAACGGATTATACTCTGAATTGGTTGCAGCTATTGCAGTAATGGTTTTTGTAGTTGTAATGTTAAATAGAACGCTATGGGCATACTTTTTTGACTTAGCGGAAACAAAATATCGGATGGATACCTAAATGTCAGAGCAAAAACCTTTAGTAGAAATGAAAAGCGTAAAAATGTCTTATCGTTTAAGCTCGGGTACCTCTGTATCTGTATTGGAAGACTTTAATTTAACGCTTCATCCTGGAGAAATTGTTGCCCTTTTAGGTGCTTCTGGAGCTGGCAAAAGCACAACATTGAAACTCATGAGTGGATTGCTTCGTTCAGAAGCAGGAGAAATTTATTCAAATGGTCAAAAGTTAGAAGGGCTCAATCGAGAGCTATCTATTGTATTTCAAGAATCATCTCTGTTTCCGTGGCTAACGGTAGCTGAAAATATTGAGTTTGGGCTTTTCCCCCAAGGATATAGCTTACGAACTAGAAGACAAAGAGTGTCTGAGGCGATTGACTTAGTGGGTCTTGAAGGGTTTGAAGAAGCATATCCCAGAGAACTTTCTGGAGGAATGAAGCAACGAGTGGCCATTGCAAGGGCTCTGGCAATGAATCCAAAAGTACTAGGAATGGATGAGCCCTTTTCTGCCTTAGATGTTTTAACTGCAGATACTCTAAGGGGAGAAGTTTTAGAAATATGGCAGAGAAAAACCTCAAAACTTAAAGGAATACTTTTCATAACACATGACATAGTTGAGGCGGTATCTATGGCGAATCGGATCATAGTTTTAGGAGCTCCGCCGAAAAATGTGAAGGCTGATATTTTAAATCCATTGGCTTTTCCTCGAGATGAGAACTCTTGGCAGTTTAATCAGCTAGTACGCAAAATACATTCTGTATTATCAGATAGTATTTTAGGCGATGACGATAATTCTAATGCGCAAAATCAAGCCGCTTTATGGGTTTTACCTCCTGTACCTATTGCTGATGTGATCGGACTAACCGAGTTACTAGTAGATTATAAAGGGCAGCTTGATATTTTTGAATTACCTCGTTTAATTGAAAAAGATTTTTCTGAAGCACTAACAGCAGTTAAGGCTGCTGAGTTAATTGGCTTTGTTGATACCCCCTATCAGAAGGTGATTCTTACACGTTTAGGGCAAGGGATAGCTCATGGAGATGTAAATCAGAGAAAAGAAGCCATTAATACCCAGTTAAAATCACTAAGAATTGTAAAAATGGTGATTGAGCTTTTACAAAACCAAGAAGAAGTAGCTCTTCCTTATTCGAAAATGATCGAGTGGTTGCAAGAAAAGCAACCTGCTGTGAACGCACAATCTGCTTTGGATACCCTAATTGAT
Organism: Oligoflexia bacterium; assembly: GCA_023954355.1. Lineage (GTDB taxonomy): Bacteria > Bdellovibrionota > UBA1018 > CAIPTA01 > CAIPTA01 > JAMLID01. Next base: position 25,902 of record JAMLID010000033.1, read on the forward strand.
TGGGGGCGATACGGTGGTTTGTTTCGTTATAATTCTGACGAAGAAATGCTTTCGCTAGAAGAAGATCACCCTACTGTCTTGTAAGACACTGCGCGCAATCTGCATTTTTTTCTGCGGTGGTTTTTCCCTTAAGCAAACAGAGAAAAATAGCGTAAAATTAAAGCATTAATCGGTAGATGTGGGGGAAAAAATGCTAGACGCGAGTTTTTTAAATATGAGTTGTGGTTTATTGATTGCTTTGTCTTTAGGCTTAGTTTTTTGCTTGGGATTTTTAGGTGCGCCAATTTTTCTTTGGACTTTAGGCGCTGCAATTATTTTATTTTTAGCAGGTGTTGGTAATGCCATATGGATAGTCTTTGCTCTTATTGCAGTCGTAGCCAATGTACGCCCAATTCGTGCTCTGCTCATTTCTTCTGTGATTATGAAAATTTTCAAAATTATGGAATTTGTTCCAACGATTTCAGAAACAGAAAGAACGGCCATAGAGGCCGGTGTGGTTTGGGTAGAGGGTGAGTTGTTTTCAGGAAAGCCCAATTTTAAAAAAATCCTAGCAGAGCCATATCCAGAGCTTAGTGCAGAAGAAAAAGCTTTTATTGATGGACCTACAGAAAAATTATGTGAAATCATCGACGATTGGAGAATCTGGCAAGATCGTGAAATCCCAAATCATGTATGGGATTTCATGAAGAAAGAAAAATTTTTAGGGATGATTATTCCTAAAGAGTACGGTGGTCTTGGTTTTTCTGCTCTCTGCCATAGCGAAGTGGTGAAAAAAGTATCTTCTCGTTCTCTACCGGTGGGAATTTCTGTGATGGTGCCTAACTCTCTTGGGCCTGCTGAATTATTAGTTCATTACGGTACACAAGCACAAAAAGATAAATATCTTCGTCGACTTGCCAACGGTGAAGAAATGCCATGTTTTGCACTAACAGAGCCAGGAGCTGGATCAGACGCAGGATCGTTGCTCTCTACTGGAGAAATCATGAAAGCGAGTGATGGCTCGATTCAGGTAAAGTTAAATTGGGAAAAGCGTTGGATTACCCTAGCAGCAATTTCAACAGTTCTTGGTTTGGCAGTAAGACTTCGTGATCCACAAAATATTTTGGGCAAGGGTGAAGATTTAGGAATTACTTGTTTGTTGATTCCTTCGAATACTCCTGGAGTAGTATTGGGAAAACGTCATGATCCATTAGGAGTACCATTCTATAACTGCCCTACTCGCGGTAAGGATGTTATCGTACCAGCAGAAGAATGCATTATTGGCGGAATCGAAGGTGGTGCTGGCAAGGGTTGGAAAATGCTTATGGAGTGCCTTGGTGCTGGTAGAGGAATTTCATTACCAGCGCAAAGTACGGGAGGAGCACAACTATGTGCTCAGCTAAGTAGCGCACATTCAGCTGTTCGTAAACAATTTGGAATGCCTATAGGCAAGTTTGAAGGTGTTGAAGAACATTTGGCTCGCATCGCGGGGAGCGCTTACTTATTAGAAGCAAGTAGAAGATATACTTGTGGCGCTATAGATAAAGGCATTAAACCGCCTGTGATTACAGCAATTGCTAAATATTGCTCTACAGAAATCATGAGAAAGTGCGTGAACGATGCTATGGATATCCTTGGTGGAGCAGGCATCACTCGTGGTCCTAAAAATACTCTTGCTCATGGATATATTTCTATACCTATTGGAATAACAGTTGAAGGTGCCAATATCTTAACAAGAACGTTGATGATTTTCGGTCAAGGTGCCTTACGTGCGCACCCCTATGCATTTGCCGAAGTGAAAGCGCTTGAAGAAAATAGTCTAAGTGGCTTTGATAAAGCTTTCTGGGGGCATATCGGTCATGTGGTGAGAAACTTATTTCGCTCTATAGGTCTAAGTTTGAGTAGAGGGCGACTTTCAATGGCTCCTTCAGGTGCAGGCCCATTAGCTGTTTATTATAAAAAACTTGCTTGGGCATCGGCCTCTTTTGCGATTTTAGCAGATGTAGCTATGGGGGTATTGGGTGGTAAGTTAAAGCAAAAAGAAATGCTTACTGGTCGCTTTGCTGATGCTCTATCATGGATGTATTTAGCAAGCGCTACTTTAAGAAGATGGGATGCTGAGGGTAGAAGAAAAGAAGACTTACCTTATGCGAAATATGCCTTAGAAATGGCTTTGGGAAATATCCAAAGCTCATTTGATGGAATATTTTCAAATTTTCAGATTCCTGGAGCTACTTGGATTTTTAGAGCTATTTTTGGTCAGTGGAGTCGACTAAACCGATTCTCGGCTGGCCCAAGTGATGCGCAAGCGCAAAAATTGGCAAGGCTTATTCAAACACCTTGTGAGCAGAGAACCAGAGTCATTGATGGAATATACTTGTCAAAAGATCCAGAGAATGATCATAGAGCGCAACTAGAGAAGGCTTTAATTACGGTTAAATCTGCAGAAGAAATAGAAAGAAAAGTGAAACGAGCAGTTCGAGAGAAGAAGATTGCAAAAATAAAAGGCGCTAAACTTTTTCAAGAAGCCTTGGCTAAGGGAGTAATTAATCAAGCCGAGTTTGAGTCTCTTGATAAAGCAGAAAAGCTTCGTTGGGCTTCAATTCAAGTAGATGAGTTCACTCTAGAAGAGTACAAAAATCGCGCATGAATTCTATCCTATTGGCGGTAATCCTTGGGATTGTAGAAGGTGTGACTGAGTTTTTGCCTGTCTCTTCTACTGCACACTTAAGGATTACTCAGTACTATTTGGGAATTTCTCTTGAAGATGAGTTTTGGAAGTTGTTTGCTATTTTTATCCAGCTTGGAGCCATCCTTGCTGTTGTTGCTATCTATCGTGAAAAATTAAAAACTTTTTTAAAGGAAGCTAGCGAGCAAAAAAGTTTGCTAGCGCTTATAAAACATCCATTGGGGTTGATTGCGATAGCATTTTTTTGTACTGCGATTCCCGCATTTCTACTTTCTAAGCTTATAGGAGATCACTTAGAGAGTTTATCCATTGTGATTACGTCTCTTGCTGTTGGTGGCGTAGTAATGATTTTAGTAGATTTGTTTTTTAAGAATGGACCTATCCATTCTATGAAAGAATTAAGTATTTGGAAGGCTGCGTGGATTGGAGTTGTACAAGTTCTTTCTGCGGTTTTTCCTGGTACATCTAGATCTATGAGTACCATTGCTGCTGGTCAAGTTGTTGGCCTTAGTCGTTCTTTGGCTCTAGAGTTTTCATTTTTCGTATCAATTCCCGTAATGGTAGCAGCGACTAGCTACGATTTACTAAAGTATATAAAGTCTAGCTCTCTACCGCTGACACAAGTACTAAATGCCGAGCAAGCATCTGCATTAGCGGTTGGCTTTATTGTATCGTATATTGTGGCCTTTGCTGTTATCCGCTGGTTTTTACAGTTTGTAAAAAAATATGGCTTTTTTTGGTTTGGTCTCTATCGAATTTTCTTAGCGATTTTTCTTTTTTTACAACTACACTAATGTAGTGACACTCCAATGATTAAAAACTATGGTTGGCGATTTTGAGGATAATCCACCATCTCTTTTAGTTCTTTTCCTACTTTGAAAAAAGGTACTCTTTTCGGAGCAACATTTACTACTTGTCCAGTTTTTGGGTTTCTTCCTTGATAAGCGCCATATTCGCGATTAACAAAAGATCCAAAGCCTCGAATCTCGATACGATCATTATTTTTCAATGCATTGATCATCATGTCGAATACAAGATTTACAATGATTTCTGCTTGTTTATGTTGGAACTTTGCTTTTTCTGCGATGATGTTTACCAAGTCTGCTTTTGTCATGAATACTCACTCCCCCAATAGTTCTACTCAATTGAGCAGAATTCTTCTTTAATTTTAGCACTCTTCCATTCGTCCACAACAAAAACCTCCACACGTTTTCGGAATTGGTGTTAAAATTTTGCTTATGAACAAATCAGATCTGATTGAAAAAATTACGAGAGATCTAAAAATAGAAAAACATACCGTTGAGCGTGTGATAAGTTCTTTTACTCATATTGTGATGGACTCTTTAGCAAAGGGCGAAGAAATTAAAATTATGGATTTTGGTACTTTTTATGTTTCTCAGCACAAAGAGCGTAAAGGATACGACCCAGCAAAGAAAAAAGATGTTTTACTAAAAGCGCTTAAGATGCCAAGGTTTCGAGCTGGTAAAGAACTTAAAAGTAGGATTAATACGAAATCAAAATAGCAGTTGCTTATGAAACAACTACATTAATTCTCTCCACTGAGGGTACACCCCATAGAGCAGCTTGGATTCTCAGGTGTCTAGATTCTGGAGCAAAATAACGAACGCGTATAGAGCATTCTCCGTCTCCATTTTCATCCACTTGAAGCTTTGTAAGTTCTAAATCACCTTGTTTAAAAGCCGACATTACTTCTGATCGAGATTTTGTATGATTACCAGATAGGTAGATTGTTAATTCATAGCACTGAAGTTTACCTAGAAGTCTGTTATCGACCTTAGAAAGAATACTAAGAGTGAAAAAAACAGTAACGGTAAAAATAGTTGCCATTATGGGGTATCCTAATCCGATGCAAACACCAATAGCTGCAACAACCCATACGGTGGCTGCACTTGTGAGTCCGCTTACTGCCCCCCCACTTTGTATAATCATTCCTCCGCCTAGAAATCCGATTCCTGAAACTATTTGCGCTGCTATTCTTCCGGGATCTCCAGGGCGGCCAGGGTCAGCTGTTTCGGTTATAATTACAGATAGAGAAGTAAATAAAACAGCCCCTAAGCAGATTAAAATATTTGTACGTAATCCGGCTGGCTTATGCTTAAGTTCTCTTTCTAGTCCAATGACACCACCGCAGATAATAGATAAGACAACTTTGAAGCCAATGGGAAGCCAATATGTGCCTAATGAATTCCACTCAGTTTGTCCAACTATCATTTGTACAAAGGTCATGCGCAACCGCCTCTTACATTTAAGACTCTCTCTTTTCTGGCAAAAAACCAAGGAATTTTAATTTTTTATCGGCCAGAAACGATCAGTGGAATAAATCCAATGAATGGCTTTGCTTCTATCTAATATTTCTTCATTGACCGAGTCGTCTGGGTCTAGTTTAGGTAGCGCTAATGCTTCTGGCAGGCTTTCTTTATCTATGAAGATAGAGTTTGAGCCAGCAAATAAACTTAGCCCGGGGCTTAGAAATACTGAAGTCAAAAAATGGTGTCCACTTTTTCTCATTCGTAAGCTTAAGTCTTCGATGATTATAGATACTCCTAATGGGGTGTTTAGTTCTTGTCGAACAGCAGCTGTAATAACATTTTTTACAGTTTTACTCTCTCGATGCATATAGGTGCCGTAATGTTCGATATTGCTAAAAGAGCCAAAGAAAAAGAAAATCGGTAGAATAATTGGCAATACGCTATTTACATAATTTTGTGTTTTTTTGAAATTGAGAGCGAAATTTTCTTTATAAAAATCAAGATAAAGCAAAGGCGATAGTACTATAAATATGCCAAGAAAAGCAGAGTATTCCATTGCCATGTTTTTGCTAAATGGTGCGATGGTAAGCGTTGCTATACTGGTGCCTATAAAATAAAACAAGTATAGAAGTTTTCGTCTTTTAAAATAAATGAATACGCTAAATAGAAAGGTTATGAGTAAATAAATAAGCCCAATTTTATTTACTAAGCTTAGTTGATTCAATTCTGTAAGATGAAAAACCCCTGCTCTAGCATAAAAAAATTGTGTAAAATACGAAATAGCATTCCAAAAAGTGGCATTAAGCGTAAAGTTGAAACTTTCAATTCTTCCACTTTCATATAATGGAAAAATATAATAGGCACTAAAAATAAGAGCTAAGATAGGTGCTCCCCAGGCTACTTTTTTATGTTGATACCAAGCAATAAGCATCCAAAAAATAAAAATAATAACTTGAGTTTCTCGTGAAAGTATAGAAAACCAAAAACATATTCCCATAAGAAGAGCGGTATATTTTTTTAATGGATTGAATGCTAAGAGCAAAACAAGAAGAGAAAAGAAAATCCCTGTAGTGGTGTGCATAGCACATAACCAATATACTGGCTGAACATGGCAAGAGAGCATTAAAAAACTAGAACCAATAGCAATTGACCAAAGACGAGAGGAAAAAAATTTATAAGAAAATAGAGCTAAAAGTAATCCATTTGATAAGAAAAGGAGAGAATTTACAGTTCTATAAATATAGATAGGATCAGCTTTAATCAGTAGAGGTATTCCAAAGAAAAAATCTTTAAGTGGGCGTGCTACACCAAAATCATCTTGCCTTCTTATTAAAAGATAAAAAATATCAATAATGGAAAGATTTCCTTTATTCATAATCCAAGAGTCTTCACGTAAATACCATGTGTCAAAAGATAGTCCCCAAAGATTAAAGAGAAGAACACAAGACATCCCGATAAGAAAGGCACAAAGAAAGTCTTCTAGATAAGTAAGTTTAAAGCTCATTTTGCATCCAGATAGATTTTGCTAGAAGTAAGATAGAAGTTAAAAAAACATAAGTATAAGAAAGGTGTTTTCTTTTAATGGTTAAAAATAAAAACGGAATTTCTACTAAAAAGAGGATGAAAAAAATCTGTGATATTTTGTAGAGCCAAAAGTCGAGCTGTGAAAAATAATTATAGGGCAATCGATACCAAGAATTTGAAAATCCTAAATCTCTGCGAAGACTTCTATATAAAACACTCCAATTGGAAATAAAATTATTTTGAGTTTCTATCACAGGGAATAAAAATATCGATTTAATAAAAGATTCACTATTTGCGCTTGAAAAGCGTATAAGATCGGGCATCAAAAAAAGTCCAAAGCTATTTGGATGAAAATGAAAAAAAATCGATTCAGATCGCAGTTCTTCAGGTTTTAACTTATAAGATAGTACGTTCATTGCCATGATTTTTTTACTTGTTCTTTCTTTGAAAATTTTTCGTATTTGATGTGGGTAGAAAAGGCTAATATCTTCAATTTCGAGAATACGTGAACCTATTGCAACACCGTGGTGAATCCACTGACCATAAGTATAGGAAGATACTGTCTCTCCCAAATCAGGAAAACCAGTAGAAAGTTTTCTTGCCTGAAGGTAGCCTTTTTGTTTTTTTGATAAGGAATTTTTTAAGGGAATATGTATTTGTCTTTTTGTCCAGCCAGATTGTGTCTGCATAGGGATAACGGCAGTATCGTTAGCTATACTTAAAATTGCGTCTATATCAGAAATGGTTTTAACATTTTTCATTGGGCCAAATTGCAGCACTCTAGCTGTGGGTTCTGTATATAGATTCTTTCTTTGTATTCTTAGAAGTTCTGGTGTTAATGACTGAATTAAGGGCTGTCTACAGAAGAAATTTAATCCACCAGAAATAGCCGAGATGCGTTTAGAGCCAAGAGGCTCAAATAAGAAAGGCTTTTCAGAAGGGAAAATACGTATAGGCAAATCGATAATTGTATTATTACGTAGAGCCTTGGCTGCAAACTCTTGAAAAAAAGGTCCCTCTTCATCTAATGAGCGCGAGAATTGTAAAAAGTCGTTAATATTATTGATCGATGCGTGATTGATAGAGAGAATTTTGTCGTTAGACATCCAGCCTAAAGAATCAGCAGTGCTACCTTTTAGTACCTCACAAACCACAGGCTCGGGAGAAAATAAGCGATGCAATGAATAGAGAAAAAGAGAGAGAAAAAAATAAATAGGTAAACGTTTCTTAATAGAAAATTTTTGGCAGATGAAAAAACTGCCCACTAAAAATAAGATCAGTGGAATGAGTAGATCGACCATTGTTTGCTAAAGGGTAAC
>JAMLID010000034.1 GCA_023954355.1 Oligoflexia bacterium
AATCAATTCTCAAAATCCCTTTTCGGTAACATTATTTATGATTCAATTCGCATTTGCATGGGTAATTAAATAATTTATTCTTTAGATCCGATACGTTAGAGATGCTCTATATGATCATTAGGCTAGTCATTTTCTTTGCAGCAGCTTATGCTGTAGAGTTTCCGTGCGAGCAAGAGTGGTCCAAAATGGACAGTATTTTTCAAAAATCTTATGCTTGCGATTATGTTGATGGAAACTGCTACCAAAATGCGCATACTTTGGCCTCCAAATTACTCACTGAACCAGGTATTGATAAAACACAACTATATGTAGCTTATGTTTATCCACGCCCGGGGAACGCAAGCTCGGTATATGCACGTGGCGGCAGAAACGGATCTCAAGAATGGAAATACCATGTGCTCGTTGTTTATAAAGGGCAAGTGATGGATCATGACCACGGAAAATCTGCCACTATTAAAAAAGTTTCTGACTATATTGAAGATATGTTTGAAAAAGATATTCCTGAAGAAAAAATGATCGAAGGTCAGCACCTCTTTGAACCACGCTCAGATGCTCTAATTCGTTTAATACCGGCCACAGATTATGTAGACCAAACGCTAAGAACGCATTCAGGAGTGATTGATTACCAAAGATATATCAACGATCGTGAAGGTAGATACCCAGCGATGAATATCAAACAGTTTTTAGAAAGGTTTTCTGATATTTAATGTAATAGAAAAGGGCACTCCGTCCACTTAATGCGAACGGAGGTACGACAAGAACGTCACTCTTTTTGATTTTCGCAAATACCGCAGGTCAAAAAGAAACTTACGCACGCATTTATCGAGATTAGATATTTTCTAAAGTTAGTTACCTGATTTTGCAAGCCTTAGTGGTATTTTTCTAGACATATTATTAATTTTTAGCAACCTCGATTTACACCAACGCTCTAACTTTCTTAATACTATTACTTGTGCCTTTTCTAAAGCAACACTTGCCAACCGGTGCGAAGTTTCTACAGTAAACGGAAAACTTATAGAACCAACTTCAATATTACAGTAATAGTGTTCTCCGATTTTTTCCATAATTGCTACAACTTTAGCATCACTAGGAGAGCGCTCTATTATTTCATCCATAATTAAATACGCTTTATTTTTTAAGGCATCATCGGGGTTGAAGCCTTTAAAGTTTAAATACTCCATTTTTACCTCCAGATTTTTTTACTAAACACTTCTCTATCTATTCATAGACAGTTTTTTTTGTACATTGGATGAATTTGCAATCTCATCAAATTGAGTATTGCAGGTTTCATTTTTAAAAAAAGACGATTGTATATCAGTGCATGACTTAACAACTTCTCTTTGATTTAAGAGCTTACTCCATTTACTAATTTGAGTTTCATTATTGATAAATTCTGGACTTGCATCAACGAAACCACTTGTTACAAGTAGAGCTAATAATAACGAAACCGGATAAAGATCCCCTTTCCTTGCTTTCTTTCTCATACAATTACCTCCTTTTGTTTTTCACGCCTCTTCCTACATATGGCGAAAAATGAGATGGTTTTAAGACATTCCTAGTCTTTATAATTTATGAATGGTTTTGATGAAAAAAATGTCAAGCATCGAAAAGCAAAAAAATTGTTATATTTTTTTTGCAATATTTCACGGATATTTTAGTCAGATTTTATTTAGTCGTTACTCTTTCTTTTAAGGCTAAAGCTCTTTCTTCAAGATAGGAAAATCGTTCTGCGGGAATTTTTTCAACAGATCTTACCATCATAGCCATCCTATGATTTTTTGAAAATTTATCTTTATGTTTTTTAATGAACGTCCAATAAAGGCCATCTACTTCGTCACACCAATCAGAGTGTTTATAGTTAGCCATTTTCTTATAGTAATTTGACCCACAAATATAGGGTTTTGTAGCAAAAAGACCACCATCCGAAAAAAGTGCCATCCCATATACATTAGGGCACATAACCCAATCGGAAGAGTCAATAAACATTTCCATAAACCAGCGATAAGACTCCTTGGGATCAACCTCTAACAGAACCATTAGAGAACCCACCACCATTAAACGCTCAATATGATGGGCATAACCGTATTTCTGTACTTTTTTAATAACATCATCTAATGGTTCTATCCCTGTATTTGCTGAATACCATAATGAATTCAGTTTTCTCTTATGAGAAAAATAATTTGAAGATTCTTGTAGTTCACTATGCTCTTGATAAACACCCCTAACGAATTCTCTCCAGCCAATAATTTGTCTGATAAACCCTTCGAGAGAATTTATAGGAATTCTTTTATCTTTTGCCGTTTTCAACGCAGTACTTATACAATTTTTTGGAGTTATAAGACCTGAGTTTAAATATGGTGTTAAAATTGAATGATAAACAAAATCGTTCTCTTTTGAAATTGCATCTTCGTAAGGACCAAAATGAGAAAATCTGTTTTCAAAAAAATCTTTTGCCCATTGGTAGGCCCCTTTACGATCTGTTGGTAGCCAAAAATTCGCTCCTTGACCTGGATGGTCGCTAAACTCTTGCTCTACCAATTCGATTACTTCTTTGTCTATATTGTCTAATCTGTAATGTGGCGGCTTTGGACAAATATGATTTTTTGGAAGTGATATTCGATTCTCAGAGTCAAAGCTCCACTTGCCACCGTGAGGTCGTAGTTTATGATCAACCAAAATTTTATGCTTCTTTCTTTGAGCCTCATAAAACGATTTCATAAATAGTTTTTTTGCATTTAACTTTAAAAAATCGTCCCTTTTTGTCAGAAACATCGGACTTGAAAAAAACTCAATCTTGCACTCTTCGTTGTCAAATCTTTCTAAAATTCTTTTTTCAAAAAATTTATCTTCTATCTCAAACATTATAAGGTGTTTGCTCTTTTTTTGATTCATGAATTTGAATAAACTATCTTCAAACGAAACTCCTTTATCGTTCAATTTTTCATAGTGCACTAGAAATCCCGTTTGTTTAAACTCAAGTGCATACTTTCTCATGGCAGATAAAAAGAAAATAATCTTGTGCTTATGAAAGCGATACTGCGTACAAAGACTTCTGTCTTCGCGCATAAAAATACAAACTTGTTTTTTATTTTCTATTGGGATTAATTCAGGCTTGAAAAGTTGGTTGCCGAGAATACAAACTACTTTCATTTGATCACCATTTTATATTTTCTAGTGCATAGAGAAAAAATATAAAACTTCTCACCAACCAAATTACAGTTCTTGGCCAATTACAACAAACCAATTGCTTCCACGCTTTTTCATTAAAACCATGACTTAGCTTTGAGTGTGCAGGTACGCTGCCGAAAAAAGTAAATACCCATAAGACAATTACCGCAAAGGCATTTAGGTAAAATAAATTTCCAAAACGCATCGCTAGCCATAAACCCGATATGAGTTCAAAAATCATAGCTGGTCCAGCAATTAACCCAAGAGAGGCAGAATGTCTTTTATGAAAACTTATAAAATTATCTTTTTCGATTTGTTTAAAACTAGGGTAATGCGTGAGTTGAATTACAGAAATTACTCCTGTCATAAAAAAACAAGTTAATATTTGAACGACTAGAGCATATTGATCAAAATAATTCATTTTAGCTTTTATTGAATTCGCAAAACGAACTATTTTCACATGATTTGCGAGGTAGTAACGGCCTAATATAAGTAAATATCTTGTATAAGAAAATAAGAAATATTTTTATAGGGAAAAAGCTAGCCAATTTTGCAAGCACTCTTAAAGATGGTATATTCTGCCAAATACAAATGAAGGCATTAACTCCCGTTTGTATATTGCCATCTTGATCTTTTACGTGCAGCTTTTTATGGATATCAACTGGATTCAAGCCCTCACTAGAAGCATTAAATTTTTCGTCAAAAATATCTATAAACTCAATGGATTCAGCGCCATTCATTTTTTTATAATGATTAATTTCTCTAGAACATAAGCTACAGAGACCATCGTAATATACCGAAATCACTTTTTGAGAATCTATGCGCATAAATAAACTCAGATATTTAAACCTAACAATGTTTTTTTAAACTCACCTAAGGGCCTACGATTAGATTAACTCTATCTCATATTTTTGTATAGAAAATTCTATACAAAAATACACAGTAAAATTAAGCTCTTATATCGCTATGAGCTTTTGCCACAGCATTCGCTACTAACTAAGAAATAATGCTCTATAGATCTCTAAGTCTTGCTTCAAGACTAGCGCTAAGGCCTGTCGTTTTCCATTTTACTTTACCCTGGTCATCTACCAGAACAAGCGTTGGAGTGGCCACGACTTCATAGATTTTTGCGGCATCTGCTTTTTCATCCGTTGCCACTAGAAAGGTATACCCCTTTTCTTTTACTACCTCTTCTACTGTCTTTTTATCTTCTCCCCATGAAATCGCAATAATGCTTTCAGGCTTTAGAGAGCCCCTATCAATCATGGCCTGTATTCGCGCGAGCTCTACACTACATGGCGCACACCATGTAGCCCAAAAAATTATAGCATGTGATTTTGCCATTGGTATTTGAAGAGAATCACCATTTAAAAGTTTAACGCTAGCTAAAGGTGCTTGCTGCCCTTCGCTTTTGCTATTAGACAACCAAAGAGGTATTTTTTGCGCTAGCATGAAAAGTAAAATTCCCGCAAACGCGATATTCAAAATTTTTGAAATGTATTTTTTCATGTCCTCACACCTTTTTCTCGAAATTATAGATATAAAACTGCCTAGTAAGCACTAAATGCCTTAAGCAATGCCTCAGCTGCTCGTCCAAGACTATCTTCAAACTTATGATAAAGACGAGGATACAAAATATGTTGATTTGCTATTTCAGTATTCAATACGCACAATGTTTTTTTTCTGAGTTCTTGCGACACCATATAATCAGGTAACCAACCGTATCCGAGTTTTTTCAAAATTGCCTGTTTTTTGGTATAGAAATCGTTCACTATAAAGATGGACTTTAGTTCTATTTGCTCTGTACTAAGACCTATACCAGCTGTAGAGCCCCTTACTCCGATATAAGTAAAATTGTTCAATTCTGAAACTGAAATCTTTTTCTTCTCTTTACTAAGGGGAAAATCTTTACTTGCTACCAACAACACCTTCAGTGATTTTAATTGAATGGAGGGATTCTTTTGCTGCTGGTTTGGCAAAATAGTTAACATCATATCTGCGTCTTCTTGATCGAATCGCTTTTCAACCTCATCTAAGTGGGCTGAAGCGACTTTAATTTCTGTAGGTATATCGTCTTTGTTAATTTTTAAAAGCACATCACTTATAGTGTTAAAATCAATAACACCATCGTATACCAGACTCACTCTTGGCTCCCATCCGCCTTTTAGTTTTCTACAAACATGAGTGATTTCTTCCGTAGTATTGAGCAGCTTTTTACAATACTTCAAAATCAATAGACCCTCAGAAGTTAACGCGCTTCTATACCCCGTTCGATCAAAAAGCTTCAACTGTAGCTCTTCTTCAAGTTGCTTTACCGAATACATCACAGCCGAATGGCCTTTTCCCAATCTCTTTGCTGCTTTTTGAAAAGTACCTTCTTTTGCTACAGCTGCGAAGGCAGCAGCTTGATCGATCGTTATGTTCATATATTCAAAATATTGTCTAATTATTGAACAATGAATGTACAATAATTGATCTATTTTTCAACATTTTTATTCGATATTATTTTTTAATATATGAAGCCCTAGCAAGCCTACACTTATAATGGAGAAAAAATGTCTAAAAACCCTTTGCAACTAAATGGAATCGATTTTGTAGAGTTCTCTGCGCCAGCAGCAAACCACTTTCACAATCTTTTTCTAGATTTTGGATTTTCTAAAATTGCTAGACATTATGAAAAAGATATCGATTTATACCGTCAAAACGATATTAGCTTTTTCGCTAATTATGAGCCACGCTCATTTGCCTCAGAATTTCAAACCCAACATGGTCCCTCAATTTCATCTATGGGTTGGAGGGTGAAAAATGCTAAAGAGGCCTTTAAGTTAGCTGTATCTCGTGGAGCAAAGCCCTGCCTAAAGGGAGACTTTCAGTATATAAATCACTTAGCAGTTCCAGCTATCTATGGCATAGGCGATAGCTTAATCTACTTTATTGAGCCTGATGAAGCAGGAAAATTCTCTTATAGCAGATTTGGTTTTGAATTGTTGCAAGACCCCGTAATCGTAAAAGAGAAAGGCTTTCTAGTTATTGATCACCTAACCAATAATGTTCATAAAGGAACCATGAAGGCGTGGGCAGATTTTTACAAAAATATTTTTGGGTTCGAAGAAGTTCGTTACTTTGACATTAAAGGCAAAAAGACTAGTTTGACGTCTTACGCACTAAAATCTCCCTGTGGAAAATTCTGTATACCTATAAATGAAGCAGACGAAGCTAAATCACAAATCAATGAATATTTAGAGATGTATAATGGGCCGGGCATTCAACACTTAGCCTTTTTAACTAATGATATTTTGAAATCTCTAGATGCTTTGAAGGGCACATCGATTGAAACACTAGATATTTCTCCAGAATATTATCGTTCTGTTTTTCAACGCGTGCCAAATGTAAAAGAAAACAAGCAAAAAATTGAAGATCTACAAGTGCTCGTTGACGGAGATGATAAAGGATATCTTTTACAAATTTTTACTAAAAATATTATTGGCCCCATATTTATAGAAATCATTCAAAGAGAAAATCATCTTTCTTTTGGTGAAGGTAATTTTCAAGCCCTTTTTGACTCTATAGAGAGAGACCAAATGAAAAGAGGAGTTTTATAATGCACTCACTACCCATTGGACAAACTCAAAAAAACTTTGGAACTGATGGGCTCGAGTGCTGGAAATCAATTTTATCAGAACACAGCAAGACTCGATCAAATCAAGTGTACGAATTATTTGATCAGGGCATAACTAGACTTGGAATAGAGCCGAACCAAATACCAGACGTAAACGAAATTAATAGACGTCTTGAGCCTATGACAGGATGGAGAGGAATACTGGTAAATGGCTTAGAAGAGGGTTCTGTTTTTTATAAGATGCTCGCAAATCGATTATTTCCTATTGGAAATTTTATTCGTGATAAAAAAGACCTAAGCTACACACCGGAACCAGATATTGTTCACGATCTTTATGGGCACTTACCATTTTTAACTGATAAAAAATATGCAGACTTTTGTCAAAAACTTGGTGAGGCTGCTTGTCGAGTAATGGATCGCCCAGATTTACTACGCCAATATGAACGATTCTTCTGGTTTACAGTTGAGTTTGCGTTAGTCAATACTCCAAAAGGCAATCGTATTTTCGGAGCTGGGATAGCCTCTTCTATTGGTGAATGCACGTATGCACTTAGCAAAGAACCAGAGCTTTTGCCATTTGATGTCGATACTATCCGAAAACAAGAATTTCGAATCGACCAAATGCAAGCAAAACTTTTTCTCCTTGAAAGCCCAGAACAACTTTACGAAAGCCTAAATGAATTAATCAGCAAGGTGGAAAATGATCGTTAATTCACGAAATGGGGACTTATATGATTAATATAGAAAAAATTCATCACGTTGCTTATCGCTGCAAAGACGCTAAAGAGACCGTCGCTTGGTATAGAAAATACTTAAATATGGATCTCTTGGTCTGCATTGCCGAAGATAAAGTACCCTCAACGAAAGAACCAAATCCCTATATGCATGTATTTTTAGACGCAGGAATGGGAAATATCTTAGCATTTTTTGAAATCACCGGAGAAAAAGAAATGAGCCGTGATTTAAATACACCTCTATGGGTACAACACATAGCGTTTCAACTCAAAAATGAAAAAGAATTAATCGATGCAAAAGAAGAATTAGTAAATAAGGGGCTAGATGTCTTAGGAATTACCGAGCACGGGATTATACGTTCTATCTATTTTTTTGATCCAAATGGTCATCGTATTGAATTAACTTGTGTAACTGGTACAGAGCAACAGATGAAAAGTTTAAAATCAATCGCACCTGAAATGCTAGACGAGTGGTCCAAAACAAAAACACCTCCTAGACAGAGTGCCTGGCTACATGAAAATGAATTTAAAAAGAATGTAAAATAAATTTCAGATTCAAAATCAATTACGTTAAGCTTGCTCTAAGATGAAAGAGCTTGCCATATGAAAAAAAGAAATTTAGGCAATACAGAATTTCAAATTGCTCCGTTGGCCCTTGGAGCAAATGTTTTTGGCTGGACAATTAATCAAGAAAGTTCGTTTCAAGTTTTAGATGCCTTTGTAGATTTAGGATTTCAATTTATAGACACAGCAAACATATACTCTACCTGGGTACCTGGACATAAGGGGGGAGAATCAGAAACCATTATTGGCAATTGGTTAAAACTAAGCGGCAAGAGAGACAAAATAGTTCTCGCCACAAAAGTGGGTATGCAAATGGGAGATGGATCAAAAGGGTTAAAAAGAGAAAACATCATTAAATCTGTAGAAGACTCTTTAAGACGCTTACAAACCAACACCATTGATCTTTACCAATCGCATCTTGATGACCAAGAAACATCTTTAGAAGAAACTCTTGAGGCCTATTCAACTTTACTGAAACATGGAAAAATTCGTGCTATTGGGGCCTCTAATTATTCAGCTCAGAGACTAATGGATGCTCTTAAGGTTTCAAAAGAAAAACATTTTCCTCTCTATGTGAGTCTTCAACCAGAATATAATCTATATGACCGATCGGGCTTTGAATCTGAATTAGAAGCTCTCTGCATAAAAGAAAAGTTAGGAGTAATTTCTTATTACTCTCTAGCAAGTGGTTTTTTAACTGGTAAATATCGATCTAGCGACGACATTAGAAAAAGCGTACGTGGGCCTAGTATAGGGGCAAAATATTTAAACGCTCGAGGACATAAAATTTTAGCAGCCCTGGACACTGTTGCAAAAACTCATAGCACTAGTACTGGAGCAATTGCACTTAGTTGGTTAATGCATCGTGAATCAATTACTGCCCCGATTGCTAGTGCAACCAGTGTCGAACAGCTTAAAGAAATTGCAAAAGCTCCTGAAATAAAACTTTCAAAAGATGAAATAAATATATTGGGTGAAGCTAGTGCCGAGTGAATACTTTAATTTGAATCCAAGAGTATTTATCTTTTAGAATATATTCAGCTAAATCACTTAGCTTCTCGCTCACAGCGAGCAAGTTCTACAGCTACTTTATCGAAATTAAGATTTTCTAAAACTATAGGGGTTTTTAAATCATTAATACGAAGCTCTATTTTTCCAGGCTTAGATAGTTTCTTATTAAGCCCCAGCACATTTTGAAACCAAGCCGAATATTCGAAAAAAATAGTCTTTCCCGAAATAGTACCTGTTTTAAAGCTTGCCCCTTGTTTGGCTGTTGCAACCTCTTTTTCATCCAATAATAGTACGGACCCCTTAAAATGCTTTTCTGTTGGCTTTACCCAGATCTTGCCATCACAAAACTCTTCACCAGAAATATTGGGATTGTAGCGCCAAGTTCCCATAGAGGCTGAATCTTCGCCTAGTCCACAACTTTTTCTCTGATCACCAAGATTTGACGGCCCTGGTGTTTTTCCACCCTTAACAAACCTAAAAGTCATATTCATGGTCTTATCAACTAAAGAATTAACGATGTAAATTTCTAAGTCGGAAATCTTACCTTCAGCAGAACATGAACGAAGATTTCCAGTGTCCATATGATGAGATAGGATTTTCCAATTCTCTATTTTCGTAGAAAAAACTTTAACCGAATCAACTAGGGAAAAGCTTGGCTTATTTATTAACAATATACTGATTAGTAAACAGAAGATTTTCATATATCAACTACCTATTTATTTACTTTTCGCTCCATGAATACACTCGTGCATCAGATCAGCTACTTCTTTAGCAGAAAATTCCATAGTTGCATCTCCTATACTTAGCTCTAATCTTCCCATGCCATTCTTAAGTCTTTCGACTTTTCTAAAAAGCGAAATTTTCTTTTCTTGAGCAATTTGTAAAAACATCTCTTCTAATTTCTCTAGATCGCTCGAAATAATTAGATGCATCATATTGGTTTGGGGCTTAGAAGGAATAACCTTTATCTCTGGTATTTTTTCAAGAGCCTCAGCAATAGCCATTGCATGCTCATGATAAGTTTGCATACGTGAAAGTCTCTTCTTTAAGCAATCACGAGCTGATGCTACATAGGGATACAAAGAAATAAGATTGCCGCCCTGGCGGCGCTGCCAAATACGAGATTCTTCAATAAACCATTTAGGTCCCGCAAGAATCGCTCCCGCTACCCCACCTAAGCCTTTATAAAAAGATACATAGACAGAATCGAAAAGAGCGCAAATTTCTTTGTAATCTTTCTTGTAATAAGGTGCTGACTCCCAAAGCCTAGCACCATCCATATGAAATCGAATATCTTGCTTTTTACACCAAGCACTCATTTCTTCTAGCTCTGACCATTCAGGTAAAACACCTCCCAAATCTCTATGCGGTAGTTCGATAATGAGCGAAGCAATTTTTTCGGAAGATGCGTATATATCTTTTGGCTTAAGAACAATTTCTTTATCGCCTAGTAAACAACCATTCAGCTCATGCAAATAGCGATACGCATGCTGTTCATGATTTTCAAGATGACTTGTGGGGTGTAATCCAAAATTTTTATTTTTTGCTTTATCGCTCCAGATTCTTAGCGCTATTGGTTGAGCCATAGTACCACTTGGCATAAAAACCGCGGCTTCTTTACCTAAAAGCTTGGCGACATCTTTTTCAAAATCTTCTATGAATTCACCTTTTCCATAAAAATCACTTTGTTCTTCTGGCTCAATTGTAGAAGCAATTTCAATCAGTGTTTCATTTGGTCGTTTTCTTGGATGATGAGTTAAAAATTTTTCACAATTTAAAAAAATTTCTATTTCTTCTTTTTCTGAAAGTTTCATCTTTTATCTACGCTTTCTTAAAAATTTTGTTTGAATTGATTATCTTTACACTCAATATTTGGTCTTTTTATTCTGGCGATAAAGAAAGTAAGGAAAACTAAATGCCAAGCTCCCTATAAAACTCAAAATCAAGTAGGTCATCACTTTTGCGATTGATTGCGTTTGAATCCAAACATACCAAAGAAAAAGCCCTAGAAGCATCATAGCTTCAATCATGAAAGCTAAGGCTACAGGATTTTGCATAGCACTTACATTCAGGCTAGGGTCTTTAAAAAGAGCATAAAGATAGAGCGCATTAGGGCCAAGTAGCGCCACAACTGCAACGATCATCAAAATTTTCTGCTGAAAGGGTGCGATCTTCATAGGTTCTCCTTTTAGGGTAGAGTCAATCACGATTGAATAGACTTTCACAAGGTTAATTTGATTTGTATTGCTTGCGAGCAAGTTCTCGCTGTGATTATAAAAAAGCACTGATTTAAAAAAATGCTTATTGGTAAGATATTTATAAAAACCTATTCAACAACTTGAAGTTTAAACATTAGTTTTTCAGCCGCCTCTTCAGGGAAATTTACTCTATTCGCTAGTTTTTCTGCGTCAAATGCCGAATTTATCTTTACTGTATCTCCCATCACTACTTTAAACCAACGCTCACGATCCATTACCACTTTAAACATTTTTTCATCTTGAGTAGCAGATAAATAAGGTAAATACGAATATATGGACTCACCACAGTTTTCTACCTTCGCTCCGATGCGATCAATTCGTCCTGTTCTTTGCTCTAATGTGCTAGGATTCCATGCTAAATCATGGTGAATAATAAAACGACAGTTCAGATGTAAATCTACCCCTTCTGCCATTACACTACTTGCTATTAAAATATCAGGGATAAACGGTGTATTAAAAGCTAACATAAGTTGATTACGAGCGTTGAGACTCACACTGCCATTGGCTAGTCGGACAGTTGAGTTAGATTCATCTTTAGCATTAGGGTTTTTCTCAGCTTCATCTAGATCGTCTTCAATTTCATCCGCTTGAAAAATAGAGCCTGTTTTGATTTTCTCTAAAGCAAATAAATATTTTTCAATATTTTTACTTTTACGAGATAGAAAGTCAAAGAAGTTTAAAATAAGTTGTTCGACTGTCATTCCTGAAGCATCTTTTTGTTTAAAAGATTTTTCTAAAAGCTTCGAACTAGAAGAAGACTTTGTTGCGTATTCTTCCATTGGGTAGAAGCGAGATAAAAAATTTGGTGTTCTAATCATTCTCTTAATAATTTTTCCAATTCTTTCATGCATCGGCTCTAAAACTGCATAATGGCTCTGTGATTTTATTAATTTCACTACATACTCATCAATTTGTGCCTTTTGTCTATCAATTGCTTGGCCAAGAGATACGAGATGCTCTTTAGTTTCATCTATTGAACAATTTAATTTTTGTGCACTTGCCTCTAAAATAAGCTGGTTAATTTTTATAGAAATATTATGTCGAAGTGTTCTACCTGTCTGATAGTAATGACAAAAAATTAAGACCTTTTCACCTTTTTTCCAGAGGCTTATGGCTTTATCAACTGTTTCACTAAGCTTCGGGTGTCTATATTTTACGAAACCTTCTTTTCTTTCGAGTGATTTTTCAATTTGATCTAAATAAAAGCCTGTAAGTTGCTCTGTGGTGGTTTGAATTTCCAAATCTTCTTCATCTTGCGATTGTAGATTACTTTTTCTAGTGTCGAGAAAAGCCTCATAACTAGAGGCCAGTCCTTCTGCAAACACTGGTCGATTTTCTGAAGAAACAGATATAGCCCTTGCAGCCAATAAAAATGGAAATAATTCTTCTTTTGTTACCCCAAGCCCTTCACTAGAAGAAATGTCGTCTTTAATACCAGAACCTTCTATTACTTTTCTTCTTGCTATAGTTTTATCATTATAAATAATATGACGATCTCTGAGATGCCGAATAACCCATTTTTTTAATTCTCCCTGTGCCTCTACCACTGATTCATGTGTTCTCTGAAAAGCCAATTTGCAACGAGAAATACGAGGATTTTCTATATCACTAATATCGAGTTCCCACCATTTTTCGGGTAATTCTTTAATGTCATTTTCTTCAAGATCTCCCCAATACCTCTCTAACTGAACCGCCTGTTGCTGAGATTTATCTAAAAGATTATGCAAATTTTTAATGTCCATTTCATAATCTGACTTCTTATAAGAGCTTAAAGTGTCCCAATTTATTGCTCTAAATCGTTCTAAAATACTTATTAGCTCGTAATGGCTCAGCTGAAATGGGGTTGCTGTTAAAAATAAAATACGATCAAATACATTAGCCAATGCTCCTTTATGAATTGCTTCCGAATCTTTTTCGGCATCTGAAGTGGCGAAGGCTTTAGCAAGGTTTGTATGAGCATTTTTCACATGATGAGCTTCATCTAAAATTAAAAGCGAAGATGTAATATCAAGATTTAACACTAACTGCCTCCAAATTTTCTTCAATTCATCATTGATTGCTTTTTTGCTTTTTTTAATTCTCTCTTCTAAGTTAGAGCCGTCTCTTCTTGGCATGCTGGCATAAAGTTCAGCAAATAAATTATTTACTTCCTCTGTTGGCAACTTCTCTAAAGCCTTTTCGATTGCTTTTGGCACTGGATCATCTTTTATTGGCTCCTTATTAAATTCATATCGATTAATGATTTTGACCCATTCTGATGGTGATGAATTTAGAATTCTAATCCAAAACTCTTCAGAATCATCTCCCAGCCTATTAGATTTCATTTTCAAATCAATAATCGAAGCCATATAACGTGACAGGCTCGTATAAAGATCAGATATATTTTTTCTTCCTTTAATTGCCCGCTTAATAAGAGCCACCTTCACCCAGGGATCAGAAAGGCCCGAAGCAGTTGCGCCATATTTAAGTAATACAACTGTCTTTCTTCTTTCAATTGGGTCATCGAATAATTTTAAAAAATCCTCAGCAGTAAATGCCTTTGCACACTGAAGCGATCTACTAATTGCTTCATCCTTAATGCAGCCTTTAAACTCTTCAAAATCGCTTTCCCATTTTGACATAAGGCTTGGCGGCACCATAATCACTATTGGACGGCGATCAGGATCACTCATATGTGAAGATACAGCAACACTGAGAGCTACAAAGGTTTTACCCATTCCCACTTCGTCAGCTAATATAAGACCGGGCTGCCTATCACGAATTCTATTTAAAATTTCTATCGCTGTTTCTTTTTGCCGCTTAGCATCTTCTTTTTTAATTTGATGTTCTGTATAGAGATCAATTTTTTCTAAAAACGTATATCTACTTTTCAACATAGTTTGCCTCTAAATCTTTAATATAATTTTGAATTAATATAGACGACTGAATCTTCAGTACAGAAAGTTCATTTTTTAACTTATCAATCACTATATTTACTTCTTTTGTAATCTCTTCTTTTTTAAGCGTCTTAGTAGCAGGAATTTTCAATCGATATAGCTCACCGATTATTTCAGCCAAGAAAAAAGTTCGCTCTTCTGAATCTGGAAAAAATCTCAATACAGCATCTTTAATAGCAAAAACTCCGACAGGGCCTGAAAGCCTCCATCTTAGTTGTTCTATTGTATTGGGATTATTTTCTATTTGCCGCTTTAGTGCGCTAATAGCCCAACCAAATTGGCGTGTTCTTTGTAAAATAAATTTAGAAGTATCTACTCGATCATGCGGATTGACTATTTCTTCGTAACTATTCTGTTCCTGATTTTTCTTTCTTAGAAACTTTTGTAGTGCTTTTTGCAAAGGTAAATTGGAAGACAATAAGCTAACAAGATCTTCAAGACTCAAGTTTTTTAAATAGTCTGGCGCGGGAATCTCATCTTGCGACTCAATACTTACAGGAAAAAGAGCGCTTTTTTCTTCCCATTCTATCTTTAGATCAGAATAAGGTACAATATGCTTTACCATGAGAGTGAGTCTATTTTTATCTCTCTTATTATTAGAGTTAAGAGATCTTCCGTCAGGCGCTAATACAGTAAATTCAGGTGCTTGTTCTGAAAAATTAACTCTATAAAATGCCTCCTCGTCTTTTGAATTAAACGTAATACATTCAATAAAGTCTGGAAACGGAACTTTGGCGATTAACTCAGCTTGGTCTACGCTTTTCTCTGGCAACCAAGTTATATGTTTAATATCTACCTCTTCAGAAGGTAGAAGTATTTGATCAATAAATTGATTCATTGTCTTAGAACTATCTAACAAGAATACTACATTGGCCTCAAAATTTGATTTTTTCTTCGAAAGCCCCAAACCAAGGGTTGAAAAATTACTGGACCCCATCATGACTAAGCTTTTCTTATCTCCAACCAGTACCAGTAACTTTGAATGAAGCATTCGGCCATGAAAGTCTCCTCTCTCGCTCTTTTTTGCCTCATACATTCGTATTTTCACTGCTTGATTTGCCTTGAAAGTTTTTACTAAGCTCTCTGGCGCAATTATATCGTAAGATTTTTGTTTTTTATCTTCACGACCTTGTAAATTATATGTAACTGTCGCCTCGCCATTCTTTCTTAATAAATCCCATATTTTCTCTGCAGCTTCATTTTTCGTACCTGGAAGATCAAATGAAGGTGATTCAATAAAAGCATAGTCAAAAATATGCGATTTCTTTATTTCTAATAATTGTTCATATACAGAAGAAGACTTAGGCATAGCTGGCACGAAAAAATATGGAACTTCTGGTTTCATTAATTCAAAGCTGCGAAGAAGTAACTCTGTTTTTTCTAAAAGACTTGTAACGTTCTCTCTATTTTTTTCAGAGATCATAGCCTCTTTATTAATTTTCTTAAAAAACTTTATAACATCTAAAGCAAAGTCTAAACTTGCAGGCTCTAGATCTTTATAGTCAAATGCCACAGCAAGCTCGGTATTGTAGCGAAGACCTGAGAGAGAAATATTTGCAGAGCCTATAATAATACGTACACACTTGGCCCATACAAGAATTTGAACTTTTGGATGAAAAACAGATCCAACCGCATGAACAGGGGCTATAGTCCAACGAGGAGAACGCTTACCAGAAGCGTTTCGTGCATCTACAAATGCGGTAACTGTCCCTAGCTGCTGAAGACGTGTTTCTAATTCAATAACTTGAATTATCTTCTCTTCTTTTGCATCAGCACTTAATTGCAAAAATCTAGACAGACATTCTTCTTCATACTCACCAGAATCAAACGTAAATGAAGTGCTTAGACAGCCAATTGCATCACCAGCATCGTCTGGTCGCTCCCATAAATCTAAAAATTTAGTGTCTTTTTTAAGCATTTATGAGTCCGATATCTTCGTAAAATAATCGTAAAACCCCTAACCTATATAGATTTACGAGCGAATCATCATGAGCAGATTGATCTCTATGAGCATAACTTGCACGAACCATCCATCGTCCTTGTACATCGAACACCCAAGGATTCTTTGCCCCCGTTGATTTATTTTGCTGGATAAGAAGATGATGCGTAAGAACTGCATCAATACAATCACTTGCTGTAAACACTTGCTCAAATTTAACAAAAATATCAAATCTAGTTGAAATATTAATATCTGAATGTGCATGAATTGCTTTATATGCATCGCCATAATGCCTATGAAGCTGAGCAGAAAAATCTTTATTTTTTAACTCAATACGTTCTGCAATCTCTTTTGATGTTAATCCAATACTATTTTCTGATAACTCTACAAGAGCATCGTAAAATATATCATTTAGCGAACGTGCAAACCGTTCATAGCATAGAATTACATCTAATGTTTGTTTGAGATTTCCAGAACTTTCTTTATTTAAATCCGTTAAAAACTGCCTTTGCGTACTAGATGTGTCCGTTAAATATTTTTGGCCTTTTTTTGAGTTTAAAAACGAAAAAACTTCTTTTCTAATTGGTTCATTTAATAAAAGGCTACTAATGACTTCTTTTTCTCTGGAACCAAGCTTTAAGGGATGAAAGTTACGATAAACAAACTCCCAACCTCTGTAGTTCCAAGAACGAGCCACATGGCCCTCTTGAATTGTTTCAGCAATTATTTTAATAAGCTCTTTTCTTTCTGAAGTTCCATCGCCACTCATATCAATAAAGCCAGGAATTTTTTGATCTAATGCCCATGCATGCAAGAGTTTTTGTGAAAACTCTCCAGGTAAATCATGGCTCTCTAATCCTAAATTTTTTAAAAGAAATTTATAAACCCCATGAAATCCAAATACGGAAGGAGTAACTAAATAACGATCAGCGCTTAGGGGCTTATTTTGAGCCATTGCAGCTTTTGCCTTATCGCTAGAAGGTAGATTTTTAATGGTAGTATCTTTTGACGATATCAAACCAGTAACGATAACCCATTCATAGGCTTCCCAAAAAGTTGTTGGGTACTCTTTATTACCAACAATATTTTCTACATCGGCTTTAATTGATAAGCCAATCACCGCCAGAGTTAAAAAACGTGGTCGACGATGTCTCTCTAGAAATCCAGGAAGGTACAGTTGTGCAAGATACTCACCCATCGATGAAAGACCAACTGCATCTAACCCTCCTTCATCTGAATCTTTTGGATCATAGTCTGAGCGATAAACAATAGTCACTTATATCTCACCCAAGGTTAAACTAAATTATCACAACAATTTAGATAGTTGCGTTCTTAATAAAAACTGAAAATAGCAATTTGAGTAAAGGCAACTATTGTAATAAATTATGATTGCAAAAATTTTCTACTTCATCAAATAAAACGATCTGCATTTCGAATTGATCATTCCTATTAACTATAGTGATGCACGCTATAAAAACACATATAGCTCTTTAATACGAAACATAGAATGCACCGTATTAGCCGCTAACACGTAACGCTTCATTGATTTCATTTTTATTAATTAGAAACCGTTTTTTCTATTTTTTGAATCTTCAACTATTAGGTAAATATCTATGGTCATCTTGAGATTTTACTTTTCCAATACTCATAAATCATGACCATAGCTAAAGTATCTAACTCACAATATTTTAACAGTGCCTTGGCTACTAAATCTGACTCTTCGTCAGACATTTCTGTAAACTGCATACGAGCATAAGCTGTCATGGCTGCCCCACCATCAGCAATTTGGCCATCAATAATTACGGTATCAAGACTTTCGTTAGAGATATCAGAAAACACAGGTGGGAGTAATTGATAGGGATCTTTTATTTTTCCTTCTTGGTCGACCTCTATCCAAGAGTGATTGTTAAAATTATGGCTAAAAATTCCATCAATTTCGCCAGAGGCTCCGTAAATTGGTTGAGAGTATTTTTGTTGTAAAAATTCCGAAGAATTAAGTACCGCCGGTAGAACCGCTTTAATCGAATTCGAACCCTTCATTTTAGGATGATAATAATAGCTTTTAACTAGCTCACAGAGATCAATCATTGTTCTTGGGCCAGAAATTACTTTACCCTCACTATTCTTGTGCGTAGTGATGCTTTCAATAAAGCGAATAAGTTCATCACGCTCTGGGATTTCTTCTTCAGATGTTAAGAGCTGTTCTTTGATTTGATTTAAAACAGTGTTCTCGTGGTTTGAATAGCGAAAAATAGTGCCTTCGTCTTTTTCTAGGGCTTTTTTTAATGCTCTAAGAAAATCAAAGTTTGGGAATTTTCCTCTTTCACGATTGATGTATTCATCTTTATGAGAGATTTTTCCTGATTCGTCTACTTGTTGATGTGAAAATTGAAAAGCAATTTGCTCATACGGCCTTCGCCCCTTATGAAAAGGAATCGCCACCATGGTTGTTTCAAAATCAATAAAATGCAGAGGATATTTCCATGACTCCATTTCACTAGAAAGCCCTTCACTATCTAAGAAAGGTGTTTCGTCTTTTTCTTGTACCTTTTTAACTTGCAGCCACTGGCGCTCTGCTGAGCTACCACTTGCGAAATCATCTTTTGTTAGTTGATCCATAAAGAAAGCACCGTTATTTATTAGGGCATCAGATTTTCTAAAGTTCCAAATATCAAAGATAAAGGGCCGATCAAAGTCTGCTGACTTTAGGTGCCTCGCTTTTTTCCAACAATTTTCAAAGCCACTTTTCTTGCCTTCAGCCTTTAGGTCTTGATCTATACGAAATTCACACTTTTTGCATTGTGCACTAACTGGTGGATTCAGAAATTTTCGATTCACACAAATATCTTCTAAAAAATGTATATATTCAGAAAAAGAAAACATCTTGCCATCAACTTCATAGGTGGATTGCCAGATAAAGTTAATTTCTTCTTCTACAGAAACTTTTATAAGAAGAGGATTACCTAAACTATCTTTTGTTGTATTTTCATTTACTTTAACCGAAGTGTGGCCATTTTGTTTTTCTAAGAAAAATTTTTGATTGATGCCATCAATAGAAGCTTTTTGTGATTTATCTGCCAGCATTAAAGCACCAGTTACAGAATACTGAGGAAAAGCATTTTTTAATACATAGGCTTGAAAAGCTACATCCATAAGATAAGGCTCCCAAGCGGAGTTTAGTTTTGGTTTTTTCGTTTTTGTTAAGAAGTGATCTTCTTCTGAGTCATAGCTCTTTGCTTTGACTTCGATTATTTCAATACGATTATCTTTTTTGACTAAAATATCTGCGCGAATAAAAAGATTTTGATACTGAATGGCAGCTTCATAAATAACGACAGACTCTTTCTCTAAAAGTTCGTTTGTTTCTTGAAGAGCAGCTTGCTTATCGAGTGTTTTAATATCTACGCCACCAGGATAGTAGATTTTTGCTAACTCTCCCACTTGAAAGCCGCCTGCCGCCAATGCTTCTAAAAAAGAATCTTCAACTTTTGTATTACCGTATGTATTGTCGTCTAAATAAAATAGCTTCGTCGGACACTCGTGGCCGATTTTAAAGCGAGATTTTGTGAGATGGCGTGTTTGAGGCATGTTATGAAATTTTATGCGGCATCTTCTAATGCATCAGCCTGGCAATCTAAAAGAGTACGCTCATCAGACACTCGCCTCCATGCTGTGCGCCCATTTGTTGACCTACCAAGACATATACTTCCCACAACAGAAGGAGAGCGAAATTCAATATCTCGTATGGTCTCTAAAGCACCTTGATATGGAGAAGAAACCACAGCATCGGATTCTATAATTTGCTTCCAAAATGCATAGTAGCTTGGATTATGAATTTCAAAACTATCTCTTGGTTCTCTTCTAATAAAAGAACCTTTTTGAAGAACATATGTCCCATTATGAATCTTCATTTTGCTATACAAATTAGCAGCAATTTCCTTAGGCATAGCCAACTTAAACTCCATACCTTCTATTGGATCAGAGCTTCTAGGAATAGCAAGCTCATGGCTAGCGACAGCTTCTTGGTTTGATTCTGAGGAAAAATAACCTAAGCCTAGTGACTCTAGAATAAAAAGCATATTTTGTAAAAATTCTTGCATGGCGCTTTGATCTGCTTCTGGAAGAACAGAACCTCCTGCCTCTTTTGTGTTTTGAAGTGCTAAGTTTCCAATAGATTTTTTTGCTAAAAAATATAGCTCTCGCTCAAGGTATTTTACATGAGATTTTGTTAGATTCTGGTCTTTACTTACGAACACAATAAGCTTATTCCACCAATCTTTATCTCTTGAATGATCTGCGATTCTTTTAGAAAAATCCTCTGTCTCTCCGATATAAATATTTGTAAGGCCCGTTTCGTTTGCTTCAGACAATAAAAGATAAATTCCTGGCTCACAAAGTTCCTCTCTTGCACGAATTGCTGATAAGTGCTGTCGTTCCCCCAACAAAGCAAAACCTGTCCAATTCAGCATTTCGACCGACCTTGGCGAATTTGGAGTTGATCCCATGACATAGATTTTTAGAGTTTTTCCTTTAACCAATGAGCCTCCAATATTTATAGATACTAATTAGTTATCGAAGAAATAACCTTTGAAGTTAAGCTAAAATACACGTGCATAAATAAATTAAAAATACAATAAGGAATGTATTTTAATTTATTACACAATTACACGGGTTCTGTAGAAACTCATCTAAAGTTTTTATTTTAATATTTCGAAAAATTAGAAGAAAAAAATTTGGAGTTAAAAGTGAACAGTATCGTTGATATAGGAAAATTATTTCATCGCAGTAAAGACCGCATCAAAGATTTGGGCGAAGTATTCACTCCAGAATCTTATGTGGATGATATGTTAAACCTACTCGCAAGAGATAAGAGGGGTCTATGGTCAGATGTGGAAATTTCTTTTTTTGAACCATGTTCAGGCCACGGAAATATAGTTCTACCAATTTACAAAAGGCGGCTTGAAGGAATTTATAAAAAAGCAACTGCTCTAGGTTTGGGCAAAGGCAATGAAGCACCATTTTATGCCATTGCCAATGCACTTAATACTTTGTGGGCGATTGATATCGACCCTAAAAATGTTGAAAACTGCCGCTCCCGTGTATTGGCAGCGACCTTGGATTTTTTAAAAACAAAATTAGAAATTAAAAACGATGCGATTCTATTTTCAAAAAAGCGGGATTTCTTCGCCCATGTTTTATCGGCGATCAAATGGCACATCGATGAAAATGAAACTTTGTCCGCGTTAAGTAATACAGAAAATGCGAAAGCCAGCGCCAACCTTACTAAAGCAGGAGCCAAGTGGTTTTCACAAAATGGGCATCGACCGATGGACTTTGATTTAACGTGGGTGAATTTTTACGAATCCTGCGAAGCCTCTAAGACTATCCCGCTTGAATACGAGCGATCAGTTCGTTTTATTGATGCTATTATTTCAGGAAAATTAAGAGGCTTTGAAGATTATGAATTTGCCAAAGCCGTTATTAAAACAACTAAATCACAAGACTCGACTAGTAAGCCGAGAAGTTCGCAATCTGTAAGGGCCTAACTGAATGAGTGCCTTAGCGATCAAACCCACAGCCCATGTCGTTGATGTTCTCGGCAATGTAATTGGCCGAGACCAGCCTATTTTACGAATGGAAAAGGCCCTAGAAATGGTGGCCTTGCTCGGCGAGGAAGTGTTTACTGATGAAAATGTGGTTTTCTTTGATCCTTTCTGCAAAGCAGGCGAACTACTACTTGCCTGTGCATTTCATAGTTGTTGGGCCAAATCAAAAGGTAAAACAAAAATTTTAGATGTGGATATGGTGATGAAAGAAATTTACCAGTCCAACCGTTATTTTGGTTTGGCACCAGATGAAAGACATCATCGCCTCAGCATTCGAACATTTTTAGGAAATGAAAATTCACACAAAGAAAAATTTAATCACATCATCCGTGATGGGCATTACGTGTCTGAAGAAGACGGAACCTTAGACAAGGAAAAATTTGAAAGGGAGTTCAAAAATATGATCGGCTATATCAATTCAAAGACAAAAAGTAAAAGAGTAATCGCCCTCGGAAATCCACCCTACCAAGAGCAGGACGGTGGATTTGGTAAAAGTGCGAGATCCATTTATAACCTATTCGCTGAAACTCTTATGCAATCGTATGAGGTTAGTGAGTTTATCCTTGTAATCCCTGCTCGATGGTTTGGTGGAGGTAAAGGGCTTGATAATTTTAGAGAAAACTTAATGAAATCTCGTAAAATTAAAAATCTTGTATATTTTCAAAATTCCAGCAAGGTCTTCCCAACAGTGGATATTAACGGAGGGGTTTGTTATTTACATTATGATAAAAACCACTCGGCTAAAACTAATTTTACCGATGGCAAAAATGCAGAAACTTTGCATCTCGATGAGTTTGATATTATTGCTGATGATCCTAAAGGTTATTCATTGGTAAGAAAGGTATCATCACAATGGTCTGGGAAATTTATTGGTGATGTTGCTTGGGCAGGAAAACCATTTGGTATTAGGACATTTTATTTTGAACGAGCTAAAAAATTAACCAAAGATAGTAAAGATGCAGTTCCCTGTTTGAGTCGTAATAAAACCATCAATTATGCGAACCTCAATGATATTGGAAAAAATAAAGATAAAATAAATCTTTGGAAAGTTTCCGTCCCTGCGGTTGCAGGAGGCTCTAAAGGTGCAAGGCGATCAACCGTTCCACTTAACCAAATCTTTTTAGTTCCTACAGGGACAATTACAACTGAGACTTATAACATCATTGATGCATTTAAGACCAAAGCGGAGGCAGAAAATTTAATCACCTATTTAAAAACTGATTTTGCACGGTATTTTGTTGGACTGAGAAAGATCACCCAGCATTTACCAGCTGATCGGTGGGCTTGGGTTCCTTATGTTGATACCAGTAAAAAATGGACAGATGACGAGCTTTTCAAATTTTTTAAACTTAATAAAGAAGAACAAAACCACATCAAATTAAAAGTAAGAGAGTGGTCAAGTCCAAGCGACCTAAGCATAATGGACGATGACGAGGAATAGTAGGCATGGAACAGTTAGAACTCTACGCCTACACCACCGAGGAATATAAAAAGAACGGTTGGATAAAAGTAGGCCACACAAAAGTCGGCGAAGAAAGGATTTGGAATCAGTTTGGGACTTCAAATCCTGAAAATCCTGATTATCAAATGATCGGGATGCTTCCCGATGGGGTTCGTGATCACCACATCCATGCTCAACTGATAAAAAATGGCTGTAAAAAAATTGAGAAAGTCCCCGGCCAAGAATGGTTCCAAGCCACAAATAAAAACGACCCATTTAAAGATGTTCGCCGTGCTTACAATGAAATTGTAAACGGCAGTTCCCGCACCGAGCATTATAAACTCCGTAAAGAACAAGCGGGAGCCATTGAAAAAGCAAGCAAGTGGTTTAAAAAAGAATATCCCGCCGAGGTCATTGGTTCCGCCACCCACTCCAACCGTTTTCTTATCAATGCCAAGATGCGATTTGGTAAATGTTTTACCAGTATTCACTTGGCTAAAAAAATCAATGCCCGCAATACATTGATCGTGACCTATAAACCCGATGTTATCGGTGAATGGATTGATACCGTAAATGAACAAGTGGACTTTGATGGGTGGACAGGTATTAGGGCAAAAGAAAAAAGTGATCGCCCCAACGACCCCGCCCTAAACAGCAACGGTGATTTCCCACGAACCAGTGGCCCGATTGTTTTATGTGTTTCCTTACAAGACCTGTGGATTGATAAGGATGGAAATACAAAAGATCGGCTTCATAAAATCCCAGAAATCGCTTGGGACTTGGTTATTTTTGACGAGGTTCACTATGGTAGTAGAACCGAGCGGGCCAAGAGCATATTAGAAAAAATTAAATTCACTCATCGCCTTGATTTATCAGGCACCCCATTCCGCTTAATTGAACAGGACGATTTTTCATCCCAGCAAGTTTATACCTACAGCTACCTTGATGAGCAAAAAAATAAAAAAGAAGAGATTGAGTCTGACCCACAAAATCAGACGGAGAAAATTTACCGCTTGATGCCCGATCTTAATATCTCGGCCATTGAAATTACCGACGAGGACATCGCCGAGCAACGGGAAACTTTCAAGACTGACGACATTGATTTTTCACTCAATAGACTTTTTGAAACTAATGAAGAAAATAAATTTGTTTACGAGGAAGCCGTTGATCACTTCATTGAGGGTTTAACAAAATCAGGCCACGAGGCTCGCTCTATTAGTGTTTATGGAAAACTTGGATCGCAACTAGGATGTCCACCTAAAAGGCATACCGTTTGGTGGATGAACCGAGTGGATTCAATTTCTGCCTTAATTGAAAAGCTCCAATCGCATCCGTATTTTTCTAATTTTATTCTTATCAATGCTTCGGGAAGCGATAACAAAAAAGATGATGATGACCGCATTGTGGCCAGAGAAAAATCATCGGTACAAAAAGCCATCAATGAAGCCAATGAAAATCCAAATAAATTAGGCACCATAACCTTTACCTGTGGCCGTTTTTTAACAGGGGTCACGATCAAAGAATGGGACAGTATTTTAATTTTGAACGATATTAAATCCGCCGAGAGTTATTATCAAGCAATTTTCCGAGTGCAGTCTGCTTGGGTAAATGAAAAAATAAATTCACCACTAAAACCTAAAGCATGGGTTTTTGACTTTGCTATCACTCGTTGCCTACAGGTAACTTATGACTGTGCAAGCAATATTGCTGATCAAGTTGATCAGCAGGAAAGTTATGAACAACGGACGGATGTGAATAAAGACAACTTAGAGATCGTGACCGAGGGCCTATGCGACACCTTGGATATTAAGCGATTTTATGAAGGTAGCCTGGTCAGCACTCCCACAACGGCTAAGAATATTTTTGAAGTTCTTAATCACGAAGGTTCCCGCATTGCCTTAGCTCGTAGAATTACTTCCAATGTTTTGGTGAATTTTGGAAAATTAAAACTACTTGATGAACATCCACATCTTTTAGCGATACTCGAAAAAGTTAAAGGTTATCGTAGCGGTGAATTTACAGCAACTATTGAAGACTTTATTCAAATTGGGCGGGACGCAAGCGATTTGGAAAATATAAAAAGTGATCCAAACCTTACCAAAGACGAAAAAGAAAAAATCATCGAAGACTTTGCTGAAAAGGATAAAGACAAAGAAAGACAAACCAGAAAAAAATGGTATGCCACACAAATTAAACGATTAGCGATCTGCATGGCCGATTTTATTTATATGACTTACCAGCGAGAATATAACATAGATGATGTTATTCAGACTAAGTCCCCGCAATTTTTTGAAGTGATGACGGGAATTTCTAAAGATGACTTTGTAGAGCTTTGTGATAAGGGCTTTATGAATCGTTTTGCCCTAAACCGCATTGTCCGTGAGTTTAGGGATCAAGAGAACACATCTCTAAATCCTGAGCAATATATTCTTGAAAATCTAAAAAAGTTGATCTCCTAGGGTTTTGAAGTTCTACGAGATACAGAAAGTCCTAGACTGCCTGACTTTCGCTAGCAAGTCATCAAATAAAAATGTATGAGTGAAGAAAATAATACAGAAAAACTTAAAGAAAAATGTAAAAAAATTAAATCTTTAGATTAGGCAAATAATAATAAAGATTATCAAGATGGTAATTTCTAAAGATGAAATAGAAACTTTTATTCCAAAAAAGCCAAAAATTCTTATTTTGGGTACTATGGGCGCTATTATAGCCAGAACTATAGACGACAATAGACCTAAAGAAGCTTTTTATTATCACGATAATAGAAACCATTTTTGGAAAATCATTCAATTAGTATTTAAACCAAATATTGAACCTAAAAAGATGACTATAGATGAAAAGAAAATCTTTTTAGAAGAACACGGTATAGCAATGTCAAATATTGTTAAAGAAATTAGAGTTAATACGAATGATGCAAAAAACCCATCTGATGACATTATCTTTATTGCACAAAAAAAGAGGCGATTAGAATTTAAAGTTACAAGCGAGCAGCTTAAAGAAATCATTGAGAAAAAACCCATTTTCTTTACATGCCGCTCAAAGCCAGGAATCAGTCATTTGATTCAGGGATATTTTTCACACAACAATATAAATATTCCTATTAGCAAAATACATCACCTACCTACACCTACTAGGTGTAATCCTCAAAAAAGAAGTAACGATTGGCGAAACGAAATGGAAAAACATATTAATAAAAAAATTATAGTATAAACAAATCTGTAATTTCTGAATCTAAAAAATCTTATTTTTTGAATTTGCGTGGATATAATTTGCATCTATATTTTCTTAATTTAAAACTTACATAATAACTTCCTATTCAGTGAAAATCATTCCGTTCATTTTTCATAGATTGGCCACCACGATATAAAAAGCCTTATAATTCAAGTATGTTGTATGCTTATAAAGTCATGTTATCTTGAAAGCGTAAGGTAAGAAGGCCTTACGAAAGGGATAATAATGAACCAAATAAATGATAATAAGACAGCAGGTCAAAAACTTAGAGAACTCTTTTGGGAGAAAAAAAACACACGCAAAATTTCACCTGAATTAATAGAGATTTTTAAAAAACATAAAAAAAGAGAAAAGAAAGTTGCTCGCCCGTTTAGACCTGAAACTAGGATATAATATAATGCTGCTTTCCGTTAATGAGCTAGAAGGTAAGTTACTTGAAGTTCCTGCAATTAAAACTGGCTGTATCGTTGATACGAACATTGTCTTCGCAGCTTCTTTTCCTTTAGATACTAATAATGAGTGGAGTGAGCAAATTTTTGAAATCCTACATCGTTTAGAAATCCCAATCTATACAAATCAAAACGTGCGATCTGAGTTTATAGATCTCAATAGAAGAGTTCTTGTCCCTGAAGGTTTAGTAGATTTCTACGAAGATTTTTCTCAAGATCTAAGTGGCGAAATTGAAAGTAAATTAAAATCGCTTAAAACAAGAAAAGCAAAGGCAACAGCCGAGAATCGAACATTTAAGTTCAGTGATAATGAAATCAAAGAATATATGCAGCTCTTTGAACAAGAAACCCACTCTTCTCAAAAAAACGCTTGGTATTATTTTTGTAAAAGTTATCTTTATAATTATATTGAGCATGTTTGGGAAGAAGCCGTAAGTAATTTGCAGTTAAACTTTTTAGGAACAAGAGAAATTGACCTTAACAATTTTTTTAATCGACCCCCATCTTGGGAAAAAATGGTCAAAATCGTTGGTCTTTCGGGTATCGGCTCTTCCGATGCAATGATAATCAATCTATTTCAAGAATCAAAAATTCCACTAATTATTACTGCAGATAGAGCCTTTAAAAATACGCTTTTGAGCTTCATACCAGAAAATAAATTTATATTAGTGCCATGAGGTATCTTCTCATCATCTCACCCGCTTCGCACAAATAGAAAAAGTAGCTCAAGGCTACTTTTTTTATTTGGTGGAGGTGGTGAAAATTCATGTCGCGCATTTTGCGCTCCACACTTCGTGCGCTCAGTTAGTTTTTACTAACTTCGCGTGCAAAAATATCTTCCTGATATTTTTGTGAACCCACCAGCCTTAGATGAGAAAACTACTTAAGAGCAATAAAACCTAGACCAACAGCCGCGAAAATTAAAAGCGCGACAATGATTTCCCCTCTTGCAGCAAGGTTCACCAAAAAATCACTGATTTTCTTATTTCTTTTTTTGTATTCCATATGTTCTACCTTCAAGAACCAACCTAAAATAGATGGGTTCAAAATACATAAATTGGGTGGTGGGAATCGGCTAAGCGCTCGTTCTCGCCTCAAGCTCAAACTCCGCCTAGCCACCTCGTTGCGCTTTCGCTCGCATCAAGCTCGCTCACCATCCACTGGATGGCGCGCTACTCGCTTCTCTTCCTCGGTCTTTCCACCAAAATTTCTCCAACTACGTTGAAAAAATTTTGGTGGAAGTCGCGTACAAGTAAGCGAACAACCGGAAGCGATTAAAGAGTATCTGGTGCGATGGAATGGTGTCAAGTTGGATCTAACGCAGCTGGCGAGACTGCGTTGGATAGAAAAAATGAAAAGTTCTGAAATTTCTCAAATCTTGGGAAGAAGGCGGTCGTGCATTAATGCCAGTACTCGAACACTACGTAAGACTGGGATTTCAGAGCTGAATTTGAGTTCGGAAGAGCGAAAGTTAATAGAATTTCAAATTTCAGAAGAAAAGAAAAAATTAAAAGGAGCATCACGATGAATGAACAATTTTATGTTGCAAAATTTTTACTATGGGCTGGATTTTTAGCCATACTACTTAATGGCTCCTTATCCCTCAGTAAGGCCGCTTACCAAATGGCAAAGAAAGCCATACATGCCCAAACAGTAAAACCACTTTCCTATGGAAAATATTCAAAAACCCTTTGGTCTAGGAAATGCAGTCGAGTTGTACCAAAAATACCAAAAGAAAAGCTCAATTATAATACCTACCAGTGAAATATCAGGTCCCTTGACTATACATATTATTATATGTATAATATATGCATATGGCTCCTACCCTACTTAGGACTAAGAATTTACGCATTGTAATCTACCCGAAGGATCATAATCCTCCACATGTACATATTCTTGGCCCTAATGCAGAAGCCAAGTTTCTTATTGATTCTCTAGAATGTATATATTCTAGAGGTTTTTCAGAAAAGGCACTCAAACAAATACGTGACTATCTAATAGAGAAAAAGACATTTTTAATGGAGGCATGGCATGAATACCAAGAATAAAAAAGATATTATTTACGGAAATATAGACTTAGACCCTGACACCTTTGCACCACAAAATGTAAAGGAACGCATTACCACCATGGTAGATCAAGATGCACTTGAGGCATTTAAAAAGATAGCAGATAAAAAAAATATTAAATACCAAACCTTACTCAACCAAGTAATTCGAAATTTTGTTGGATTAAATCGTAAACGCCCCATGAAGTCTGAGCTAACCGAAGAAAGTGTACGAAAAATAGTACGTGAAGAGTTAAAAAAACGGGCTTAATCATATAGAGGTAATATGTATCATATCAATCGAGCTATCCTTATCTTGCGAGCAAAACAACCCGTAGTCGATTGGATAAATGAATGCGCAGAGGAAAAAGGCTTCGGATCAAAAAAAGATTTTAAAAATTCTTGCTCCCAGTATTTGGGTTCATGTTTTAGATGACTGGTGTACCGATGAGGATCTTTGGCCTAAAAATAGAACTATTAAAAGATTTCATGAATGGTTTGATCTTCAATTTTCTTCTATGCCAATAGATTTTGTTGAAAATGAAATTGAAAGAATAGATTTTAATGAACCAGCAATTTTTTGATTTTTAAAATTTTCATTTTTATTTGCTTATTCATTTGCATAATGTATTATTATCTCACGAGGACTGTGAAATAAAAGGTATTAGCACTCACTAATATGACATGACAGGAGCCGGGAACATCGTGCTCATGGAATAGAAACGTATACCAACGGTTACTAGAGTTTAAATGCGAAGTTCAGAAGTCTCTAGCAGAACGCCTCATTGACGAGTTGAGTACGTCACCAAGAAAACCTCATGAAAGTATACTGCCTATTGATTTGTTTCATAGCCGGGAATTAGTTAGAGATTTGTTTTTAGCTTTTTATATACAGGTAAATTCCTTTTTAAGTAGACAGTTACTTCACAAAAATTTGGCCGGCATCCATCATGCCCATTCCGCAGCCGAATTTTATCTCGCCCTTTTCTAGTTTTCCGAGAGCAATCATTACTGGCTTATTCAGTGGTAGCTCTTTTTCAATCTTCTTAGCTGGCACTTGAATCTCCTTGGAACAGGTCACGTCGGTCTTTCGCGTGACCTTCAAAACCACGTTGGTCCCAGGCTTCACATTGATTTCCTTTGGCTCAAAACCGCTCTTGCCCACAGTTAGCTCAATGACTTTCGCCTTCTCTTCTTTAGCCGTTGCGGATATCCCGCCGATAACGGTTCCAAACACCACAAACGCTGCAATTACTTTCTTCATTTTGCCTCCCTTAAATTAAGTTCTCTTTCTTTCCACATATAGAAAATTACGGGGTAGATCAACAGCTCAAGCAGGAATGAGGTGAAGAGCCCCCCAATCATAGGAGCTGCGATCCGCTTCATCACATCGGCTCCTGCTCCCATCGACCACATGATCGGAATTAGTCCCATAAAGAGCGCCATCACAGTCATGAGCTTTGGCCGCACCCTATGTACGGCTCCTTCCATCACCGCATCATGGAGATCTTTATGCGTTTTCATCTGCCCACGCTTTTCCCGATCATGGAAAGCAAGGTCGAGGTACATCAGCATGAATACCCCCGTTTCAGCGTCGAGCCCAAGGAGAGCGATCATACCTACCCAGGCCGCGATTGACGTATTGTAGTCAAGTAGCACCAAGAACCATACCGCTCCGATGAGAGAAAAAGGCACAGCCAGGAGTACGATTCCCGTTTTTACCCACGACTTGGTGTTGAGATGCAGGAGAAAAATAATCAGCGCGAGCGTGAGAGGGATCACAATTGTGAGCCGTTCCTTCACCCTTTCCATATTCTCGTACTGGCCGCTCCAGGAGAGTGTATACCCTGCTGGAAGCCGTACCTTTTCCTCCACCACTTTCTTGGCCTTTTCTACAAAAGTGCCAATATCGGTGGCATCGGGATCAATATCCACATACACATACCCAACGAGAGAAGCGTTCTCGTCCCGGATCATGGAGGCGCCCTCATTGATCCTAACATCGGCCACTTCACTAAGCGGAACTTGCGCCCCCGTAGGGGAAGAGATCAGAACCCGCTTAATCGCTTGGATATCTTGCCTAAAATCCGGGGCGAGTCTCACCTGAATAGGATAGCGCTCACGCCCTAACAATGCCGTAGAGACGTTCGCGCCTCCGATCGCGGCCATGGCCTGGTCCTGTGCGCCCTTTAGGGAAAGACCATAGGCCTTGAGCTTCTCGCGATCAAAATCTACATCGAGGAAGTAACCGCTCGCGATGCGCTCTGCTACAATCGTGCGGGCTCCAGGCACTTCCCGCAAAACCTGCTCTACCTGCTGTCCCACTGCCTGGATCTTCTTTAAATCATCACCGAAGATCTTAACGCCGATCGGGCTGCGAATTCCGGTTGAGAGCATATCAATGCGGTTTTTGATCGGCATCGTCCAGATATTGGGCATCCCGAGGAAATTGAGCTTCTCATTCATCTCTGTAATGAGCTTTTCCTCTGAAATCGTCTCCGGCCAGACCAATGCAAACGGAGCCTTCATGAATTCCGGCACGAAAGAATACCACCTATCCTCTTTCCTCCATTCGGATTTTGGCTTTAATACGATCGTAGTTTCGATCATGGAGAGCGGAGCCGTATCAGTAGAAGTCTCTGCCCTTCCTGCCTTGCCGTAGACAGTATCCACTTCAGGGAGTGACTTTAGAATTTGGTCTTGGGTCGTCAGTATTCTCTGCGCTTCTGTAACAGAAAGGCCCGGCAGGGCCGTAGGCATATAGAGAAGGCTTCCCTCATGGAGGGTCGGCATGAATTCCGAGCCAAGCATAGCGAATCCTGGAAAAATCGAAAGCACAGCGAGAAAAGCAAATACAAGCACCCTCTTCTTAAAACGTAAGCACCAGTTCAAAGCGGGTTCATAAACAGCAAAGAGCCTTTGGCTGATCGGATGCTTGTGTTCGGAATAATAACGACCAACCAGCGCAGTGTTGCCGATCTTGTTTAAAAAATGCGATGGTCCGTTAAAGTATTCAGCCCTCGCAAAGAGCATTCTCATGGCTGGGTCCAATGTGATAGCGAGAACTGCCGCGATCGCCATAGCCAGGTTTTTTGAAAGCGCAAGAGGGCGAAAGAGCCTTCCCTCTTGGTCCACTAAGGTGAAAATCGGCAAGAACGCGACGGCGATGACAAGAAGAGAAAAGAAAACCGCGGGTCCAACTTCGGTGAGGGCTTCCAGCCTCACTTTAAAAAAGCTTTCTTTCCTGCCGCCTTCGTCCCAAAGCTGGATTTTCCGATAGGCGTTCTCCACCTCTACGATCGCTCCGTCCACGATCACGCCAATCGAAATCGCAATCCCGGCAAGCGACAT
>JAMLID010000035.1 GCA_023954355.1 Oligoflexia bacterium
CCCACATATAATGAAATCCAAAACCTGAAAGGTTTGACTGAGTCGATCTTTCAGGTTGTAGATTCTAAGTCTCATCTTTATAACATTAAAGAAGTAAAGGTTCTTGTAGTAGACGATAATTCTCCCGATGGCACAGGTAAATTGGCTGATGAATTGGCGCAAAAGAATCCACGAATCGAAGTTCTTCATCGGCCACAAAAAAATGGTTTAGGTAAAGCCTATGTTGCAGGTTTTGCGTGGGGATTAGATCGTGGCTACGAAGCCATTTTAGAAATGGATGCAGACTTTTCTCATAATCCAAACTATCTACCAGAGTTTTGGCGACTATTAGCAGATCATGATGTAGTTGTGGGCTCTCGCTATGTAGATGGTGGAGGCATCAAGAACTGGGGCGCAAGCCGCAAATTCATTAGCCGTGGTG
Organism: Oligoflexia bacterium; assembly: GCA_023954355.1. GTDB lineage: Bacteria > Bdellovibrionota > UBA1018 > CAIPTA01 > CAIPTA01 > JAMLID01. Next base: position 422 of record JAMLID010000035.1, read on the forward strand.
GAAGCATCTACGCCAGAACAATCTTAGGCATGCCTCTTCAAGATATGACAGGTGGCTTTAATGCCTGGAGAAGAAAAGTTTTAGAAGATGTAGATATTAGTTCTTTACGCTCTGAAGGCTATGCATTTCAGATAGAGCTAAAATGGAGAGCCTGGAAGAAGGGCTTTAAGATCAAAGAATTTCCTATTTTATTTGAAGACCGTACTCGCGGAAAATCTAAGATGTCGAAAAAAATAATTGTCGAAGCAATGATGAGAGTTGCCGGAATGAGAATAGGTTCAGATTGAAACCGCTATTAAGATATAGACTGCCGATTTATTTAACAGGATTCTTAATAGGCAGTCTTGTTGCAATTGTTGCGTTTCAAGCGAAAAGAGTTTTTGCTCCGAATTTTCATCCTATGAACAACCAAGGAGTGCCGTTTCAGATAAAAAAAGGTGATTTCTTGGTTTTGAATTACGATGTTCAAAATCCTGGTATGCATTTGGCTTATGGTTATCCGACAGAAATTTTTATTGCAAAAGTAGAAGCCGAGGGGAAGTACAAGCCTATTCGAACGGTGCCTTATCGTGACTTGGTAGAGAAGACTGTGAAAGTTGGCCCTTTCGATGAAGAGGGAGAATATGTTTTTCGCGGAGTTTTTTATATTTGTGAAAAGCCTGGAGATAAAGATTGTCTAAAGCTTATGTGGGATAATTCTGGTTCAGTAAAGTCTAGTATAAAAGCTTCTAGTGAAATCGCGATTAATATCCAAGATTGGATATTAAAGCTAAAAGACGAATTAGGAACTAAGTATAATCAATAAAGCGCTTTTTGATTTCTCATTTAGCGATCTAATAGTTTGAATAATTGCATATTTAGCTGAATAATTTCATCTGGAGCCTCTGTATTGGATTCATTTGTTATTTGATCAATAAATTGGGCCATGTAATCTACATATTTTTGAAATGAGTCAGTTGATACTGTAAAGGTATGGCAGAAAAATTTAGGTCCAAGAGAGTATTTTTTTTCAAATATAGTCGAAGACATTTTTAATTGTTCTCGGATATATTTTTTATTTATTTCGCTGATAGCTTTTTTGTCGTGTGCAATAAAATGAGAAAACTCTAACTTATATATACCATTTTCTTCTAGTAAGAGATTTTTTTTCTTTAATATGTCTATTGTTAGCTTAATTTGTGCTTCGTTAAGTCCTGTTTTCTCTTTTACTTTTGCAATAGCGGTTGCAGCTTTTGAGTTATTTAAACAGACGGTAACCGCAGGGAAGTACCATTCAGAAAGTAGATCTAATTCACTTAGGTTGAAAGATTTATGAGGTTTATTCGCTTTAATTATTTTTAAGCGCTGTTTGTAGTACTTTTTTTCTACATTTGTTTTTGATTGTTGTAGTTGAGTGAGTGCTTCAAAATATTGAGTTTCGTCAAAGCTTAATGTGAGTGCACTAGCAATCTGATGAATATTAGTACTTGTTAGGTTTCTTTTCCCACCAATAATCAATTTCATATAATTCGGAGATCCTAGGCCGGCAACTTTACTAAATTGTTTAAAAGAAAAGCCAGAAGGGCCATTTTTTTTCTCAGTAAACCAGTCGTTTAGATACGTTTTATGGTCATTATATTGATAGATAGATTTCATATAGAATATTTTGTCTATAGGGCTTACCACTGTAAATCTTTTAGACAGTTTCTCTTTAACAATTTGTTAATAAAAAGCACTTGATGGCTTACTTTCGAGCTAGAAATAGCCTTTTGGTGGTAGTATACTGCATTGAGTCAAAAGTAAGAGAAAAGGATATAAATTTATGAAATCATTATTGTTTTTTTGGGCGCTTTTATTGAGTTCTCATTCCTATGCTACGACCGTAGATCATCTTTCGTGGACGGGTGGAGCAAAGGGATTTTGCAATATATTAGCGAAGTTAGAAAAAAAACCAGAAGTGCATATCGCTTGCGCAGCTATAATTTTGGTCAAAGCCGATAGCTTTACTGAAGAAGAATTAAGAAATCAAAAATTAGGGCAAGTAGCAGATGTTTTGGATTACAAGGAAGTTAACGGCACTACCATTTATATAGTTTCTCGTATCACGGTAGAGCAGTTAGAGGCGATTCGTTATGACGAAAGAATTATTTCATTAGCTCCTGATATGCCTCTTTCAGGTGATGATGCATTTACAGTTAGAAATTAAAAAAATAAAGGAAAGTATTATGAAAATATTAGTTTTGAGTTTGTTATTAGTTTTACCAAGTTTGTCTAAAGCCGAAGTGTCTGAAGTCTCTGTTCTTTGTAAAAGAGATAAAAAATCAGATTGTACAAGAAGGGTTTTAGAGGCGTTTCAGAAATTAGAGTGTTCTCCTGATGTTCAAACAGTTCAGTGCGGTGATGCAACGAAAGATCCGATGATTGACCCTCAAGAAATTCGCTCTCTAATAGGAAAAGATCTTTGCCAAATTCAATCAGAATGTAGAGAGCCTAGATATGGAAACTTTGGTAGCGTAGAATGCAGTATCGGAAAAAAAGGTAGAGTGAAAGAAGTTGATCTAAAGTCTGTGGATAGAGGATTGTCTCTAACTGTATCAGTTGGTTTTTTCAGAAGTCCTGTTACAAAACTTTGCAAGTGGAACTAAATACTTTTCACAATCTATAAGACTAACGAAATAGAGAGGCTATTCTTTTAGAATAGCCTTTTTACTTTTTTAAAATGTTATGCTGCCTATTTTAGGCAGCCCAAAAACTAACGGCGACCGATTCCGATATAAGTAAACCCCTTCTCTTTAACAGAGGAGGGCTTCCAAATATTTCTTCCATCAAAAATGAGAGGTGCTTTCAAAAGCGATTTTAACTTTTCAAAATCAGGAGTTTTAAACTCATTCCATTCGGTCACTATCACTAAAGCGTCAGCACCTTCGCAGGTGTCGTAGGCTGATTCGCTGAACTGAACAGCAGAAACATCTGTGCCTTGTGCTTTTAGTGCGTCGGGGGCAGTTTCAAAAGCTACTGGATCAAAGGCTCTAACTTTTGCCCCACTTTTTACTAAATAATCAATCAGTACGAGCGATGGTGCTTCTCTCATATCGTCTGTATTAGGCTTAAAAGCTAGTCCCCAGATTGCAAAGGTTTTGCCCTTCAAATTATTAGAAAAATGTGTGGAAATTTTCTGCCCAAGCACTTTTTTTTGCGCATCGTTTGCGGCTTCGGCTGCTGCAATAACATGCATAGGCAGGTCTTCATTTTTTCCTGTTTTCAAAAGAGCTTTTACATCTTTTGGAAAACATGAGCCACCATACCCAGGGCCTGGATATAAGAAATGTTTTCCAATTCTGACATCGGAAGTAATTCCTGATCTTACGCTCTCAATGTCAGCACCTACTTTGTCGCAAAGAAGGGCGATTTCGTTAATAAAAGAGATCTTAGTTGCGAGCATAGAGTTTGCTGCGTACTTAGTCATTTCAGCAGATACATTCGACATGCGAATAATGGGGTTCCCTTGTCTTACAAAGGGCTCGTAAAGTTCGTGCATTACTTTCCATGCATCGTCGCTATCTGTACCGATAACAACTCTGTCTGGGCGCAGAAAATCATCAATGGCAGAGCCTTCTTTTAAAAACTCTGGATTTGAAACAATATGAAAGGGGTGTTTGGTTGATGTTTTAACAATCTCTGAAACTTTTTTTGCTGTGCCTACAGGAACCGTAGATTTATTTACAATCACTTTGGTTGTATCCATGGCCTTGCCTATGTCAGCAGCCACTTTTAATACAGCGGTTAAATCAGCAGAGCCATCAACAGATGAAGGTGTACCAACAGCAAGAAAAACGACAGAACACTTTTTGACGGCTTCTTCTAAATTAGTAGTGAAGTGAAGGCGATTTTCTTCTTGGTTTTTATTCATAAGTTCTTTGAGTCCTGGCTCAAAGATAGTTGGCTCGCCTCTCTTTAGCTTTTCTATTTTTTTAGGATCAATATCAACGCAGTGAACCTCATTACCTGTTTCTGCAAAACATGTCCCTGCAACTAGCCCAACATACCCTGTTCCTACGACTGCAACTTTCATTTGGATCCTCCGTAGGTCACAGTATAGAGGAGAAAGTATGTTTTTTGTAGAGAGTCTAGACGAACTTTCTAGTAGAATAGAGAAAATGCCAAGCGAACTCGATTTATCAATAGTTATTATTACCCTCAATGAGGAAAAAAACCTGAAAAGGGCATTAAATAGTGTTTCGTGGGCAAGTGAGGTGATCGTAGTTGATTCGGGCTCATTGGATAAAACGAAAGAAATTGCTCTAGAGGCAAAAAACACTCAGTTTTTTGTTAATCCTTGGGCTGGCTATGGGCAGCAGAAAAATTGGGCAATCGGTCAATGTACTAAATCTTGGATTTTGTTTTTAGATGCCGACGAAGAGATTAGCCAAGAGCTTAAAAATGAATTAAAAAAATTTTTCTCCTCTAGCCTAAGTGAGCAAAAGGCTGGAGCTTCGTTTCCCAGAAAAACATATTATCTTGGCAGATGGATCATGTATGGTGGCTGGTATCCTAATCGTTTAACAAGAATGATTAAGAAGGGTGCTGGGCAATGGACAGAGCCCGATGTTCATGAAAAACTAGACTGTGCAGGAGTGGTGCATGAGTTTTCTTCCGATATTTATCACTATACATTTTCTGATGTAGGTGAGCAGGTTCAGACGAATATCCGCTTTTCTCGTTTGGGAGCAATAGCAGCAATGAAGCGAGGCGAGAAGGGTAGTTTATGGAAAATTCTTACAAAACCTGTGGGAAAATTTTTAGAAACTTATATTTGGAAGCGCGGCTTTCTTGATGGGATTCCAGGGTTCGTGATATCTATCAATGCGGCTCATTCCATTTTTATGAAGTATGTGGAGTTACGGTTTGTACAAAATTCTATTGATCGATAATACCTTTGATCCTCCTCATGGAAGCCCTGAGATTAGTGCGCAATTATTCTCGGCGGCAAAAGTATTGGGAATGAAAATTTCTGTTACAGTAGTTCGGGCCCCAGATGGCGGAACCGTTGATGAAATTTCTAGTTTCGATGGAGTTGTTTTATCGGGCTCAAAAACTCGAATAGAAGAAAATGCTGATTGGATAGAGAGAGAGTTGGGTCTTATTCGAGACTGTAAAAAAAATAAAGTGCCTACTTTTGGGATTTGTTATGGGGAGCAGATGATTGCTAGAGCATTTGGTGGTCAAGAGGCAGCAAAAGCTGCGATTCATCCAGAGCACGGTTGGGCAAAAATAGAATTAAGAGAAGGCAGTTCTTCAGTAATTTTAAATAATTTGTCTTCTTCTTTTTATTCTTATGAAACACATGATGATGAAGTAAGGCAGGTGCCAGAGGGGTTTGTATTAGTAGCGGGGAATACTCGTTGCCCTATTCAAGCATTTGAATCAAAAGAGTTTCCTATGTGGGCGGTGCAATTTCATCCTGAGAGAGATCTCGTTGCAGGAAATAAAAGCTTAGATGATCGATTAAAGAAAATTCCAGGTTTTGAAGCGATTAATAGAGATGTTGCCTCTGAGGTTTATGATGCAAATGTTGGAACAACAATTTTTCAAAACTTTTTAAAGGAAGTTAAAAAGTGGAAAAAGTAGGAAATAAATTTTTCTCATTTCTAAAAGTAGCGTTTAAGTTCTTTTTTGCCTTCGCTATTGTTGGCTATATGGTTTATTCAGATAGACTAGATCTGTCTGTTGTAAAGCAGGGATTATCTCACCCCTATATGATACTTGGAGGGATTTTCGGTATCGTAATGGCAGCGGTTTTAACTATATATCGCTGGGGCTTGCTCTTAAGAGGGCAGGGGATTGACTTGCCTTTTTTAGCATTAGTACGTTACGGCATGATAGGTGCCTTCTTTAATACGACTATGCCAGGTGCTGTAAGCGGTGATTTGATTAAAGCATGGTATGTACTTTCCGACTTAAAAGGGCATAAGAAAACACCAATTTTGACAGCCATTCTCTTAGATAGAATCATGGGAGTGGTAGGATTAATTATCGTTGCTGTGTCTCCGATTTTATGGAACTGGGAGCATATCTGGGATCAACCAAAACTTGGTGCCATCGCATCTTTGGTTCTTTTATTATTCGCTGGTGTCGTTTTATTTTTCTCTTATATTATGCTTTCTATTTGGGGACCATTTGCTTGGATTCGAGAGAAAATGAAGTCTATAGAGCAAAATAAGGTTGGGAAAATAGTAGTTCAAGCCTATGACGCTTGGACTAGCTATAGAAATAATCCTTGGTTGTTATTTAAGTCCGTTCTTTTGGCAGTTGCTACCCATGCAATTATTGTAACGATCGTTATTTTAGCGGGAAGCACACTACAAGAAACAAATGTGTCGTTATCCCAATACTTTTTGCTATCACCCATTGGGCTGCTCACTACGGCGATTCCTGTAGCTCCTGCAGGGCTAGGGGTTGGGCATGTAGCATTCGCTGAATTATTTAAGCTTGCTGGCTCTAAAATTGGAGCTGAAATATTCACACTCTTAGTTACTATTCAAATTATGGTGAACTTGTCTGGAGTATTTTTCTACCTAAAGAGTCCAAAAATACCTCAGCCAAACGACCAAAACTAATCTTTACAATACAAGCCCTAAGTTGATTAATTTAGCTCTTTGCATTGAGAGTAATATGCCGTCAATTGAGGAGTTAGAGATAAAAATTCATTTAGATTTTAATATTCAACTAAAGCCAAAGCAGATAGAGGTTTTAACTCATCTATCAAGAGGACGTAGTGTTGCGGGTCTTCTGCCTACAGGTTACGGAAAATCGATTTGTTTTTGGGCTCCTAGTTTGTGCTGGGGATGGAGAATATGGATCATTAGTCCCCTAATTTCATTAATAGAAGATCAAAGACTAAATTTAAAAAAGATGGGTATTGCTTCAGGCTCTTCTACAGAAAAAATGGGATTAGAAAATGATTTCATAAACTCTAAATTATTTTTTATGACACCAGAGTTTTTAGCTTCGCAAGGTGAAAATATATACGAAATTTTTAAATATAATAATCTTGCCCCTGATTTGATTGTTTTTGACGAAGCCCATTGTTTAGATCAATGGAAGCTTTTTCGTTCATCTTATATTTCTTTGATTCGATTATTTATTCATCAAAAGTTTTGTGAAACAAAAGTTCTTTTTTTGAGTGCTACGCATTCGTTAGAGGAAGTATGTGCCTGGAAAGCAGAGCTTGGAATCAATATTGAAATCGTTAAAGAGTCATTTCTAAGAAAAAATTTATATACAACTATTTTACCTATTAGCTCCTATAAAGAGTATTGGATAAATTTATTTTCTTGTTTGCGAAATATTAAATCGCCGAAAGCAGTAATTTTATACGCCTACAGTAGAAGTGAAGTTGAGTCTATTCATCAATCCTTACTGTCTGCAGGGCTATCATCGTCTATTTATCACGCTGGATTGTCAGTAGAGCAAAAAAAGGCAATAGGAAAACAGTTTTCTCAAGGAAAAATAAGAATCATTTGTGCGACTTCAGCTTTTGGTATGGGTATTGATTATCCTTATGTGGAAAGAGTAATTCACTTGCATTTTCCTTTAGAGCTTTCGAATTATTGGCAGCAGTCGGGGCGAGCAGGAAGATCAGGTGATCCTGCAATTTCAATAGTTTTTTGGAAGCGCTCTGATGTCAATCGGTTGTTATTTCTTAAAGAAAAAGAAGCGCAACGTTTTTTACATTTATGGGAGTCATGGGCGAATCCAAGTCAGTGTAGATTGCATTGTCTAGATGAAATTTTTCAAGAAAAATTTATTTTTTGCGGTACATGCGATTTTTGTGTCAATAGAGAAATAAAAAAAAATTTTTCGTGGCTACCTGAGCAAAAAAATGTGTGGTGGTTAGATAAAAACGCAAAACCAATCGATTGGGTGAGAGAAAAGTATTTTGAATTCCGGAAAGATCTTGACGCTAAAAAAAATCCTGATAGCGTTTTGTCGAAACAATAGAAAATTTTTTATTGGTATAAATTTGGAGGAATACATTAAATGAACAAAGCGCAAATCGTAGATCAGTTGGCAAAAGAACACACTATTTCTAAAACTCAAGCAGAAGCGGTATTAAATAGCACTTTAGACATCATTAAGAAGTCAGTGAAAAAAGGCGATGTTGTAACTTTGGTAGGTTTTGGCAGCTTCTACAAAGCAAAAAGAAAAGCAAGAAAAGGCAGAAATCCTCAAACAGGAGCTGAGCTTAAAATCCCTGCGCACAGTGTTCCAAGATTCCGTCCAGGCATGGAATTCAAAAAAATCGTAAAATAAAACCGATTTTTCGTGAAAAAAGAGCTCTTAGACTATCTAAGGGCTTTTTTTTTGCCTCTCTTCATATTAGAAAAGTTCTAACCTATCAAATCGCGATTCATGCCTGGGTGGTGGAATTGGTAGACACACAGGACTTAAAATCCTGCGGACCTTTAACCGTCCGTACCGGTTCGATTCCGGTCCTAGGCACCAAATTTTTTCTCCCAAAATCAAGAGCATCCATCCATGGATTTGAGCGCTCTCGCCTTCGTGGCTCGCGCACATCTTGATGGTTTGGGAGAAAAAATTTGGAGTAAGGGATTGGGAGAGAAATGACAGTCCGGTTCACAAAAATGCTAGGAGAGCATTTTTGCCAAAGCTTTAGCTTTCCCTTTAGGGTGAGAGCCAGGAGGGCTCGAATGAATTCCGGTCTAGGCAAGCAAGTATAAGATTCATTTATCTTAGCTATGGATTAAAGTGATTGGTGTCTATTGTGTAAAAGAACTAAATCTCTGTTTAGGAGGTCTTTAGTTATGGTCATGCTCATATTTTTTATAGGTTTATTTTTAGATAACTCGGCTCAAGCAGGTGCAACACATGGTTGGTGTATGAATGATAAATTGCCTAGTGTACAAGTTTGTGAAGATCAGAGGGGAAGTTATATTCGAGTAAGCAGTGGATCATTGTTAGAATTTAAATTCAAAAGCTATGGGAGTGATCGTTCTGTTGTTTATTTCTCTGAAAATGAAAGTGGTTATACGCTCATGACTACAGATTGGGGAGCGCATAAGTATTTAATAGACTCTAGTGGCGATCTGCATTCACTTCAGTGTGGCTATCATCAGCATGGTTTATGCCCCACCAATGATTGAGTGGAGCCTAGTTGCTGGCCTATTATGAAAGATGCTGCGCATTATTATAATGCTATGTATCCGATCAAGTTTAATTAACCCTAAATTAGCTTTAGGTTGTTCTATGCAGCTAAGTTTTTATATATTCTTTCCAAAGAATTGGGGTTTTTTTGGAGTCTGTAACAGAAAAGAAAAAGTTTAGATGTGTGGCCCCTTGGGTAGAATCAGTACTATATAATGACGGCTCATTTCGTATTTGTAGTAGAAATCACCGAAGTTTTGGTGATTGGAGGCAAACAGCTTTATCAAATCTATGGACATCAGAAGAGTTACAAGAATTTCGCAAAACTATTCTAGAAGGTGAATTTCCTGATCAGGATTGCAGCGCTTGTGCGGCTGCAGGTAGCTCACAAACATTTAGGAGAACAATTTATCCTCCATATCTAAATATGGTTCGTAAGCTTTGGGAAAAAAAAATAATAGATGATCAAGCTACAAAAACACTTGAGAGCATAGAGCTTTTATTTTCGAATTGGAATTTGGGCGTATACAATAAGATCTTAAGTACAGTTCAATCGATTTCTCATCCTTCAGCGAGTAAATTAGAAAAAGCACTAAAAATCGTAAAAGACTATCACTTGGGAGAAGTTAAGCCAGACGTGGTAGGTGCTTTCAGGCAGGTGCAATTGGTAGCCAAATGTAACGCTAGATGTGTAATGTGCCCCGGTAAATTTACTGGTGAAATTGTTAATGGCGGAGCAATTACAGAAGACAATATTGCTTTAGCATTAGACCATAGTAAAGATGTATTGGATTTCTTTTGTAATGGCTCTGAGTTTCTTCTGTATTCAGGTTGGAGGCAAGTAGCCGATATCTTAAAAAAAGACGGTTGTGAGTCTCTTAGAATTTCCACGAATGGAATGTTACTTAACGAGACGAACGTTCGATATTTAATAGATCACAATGTAGTAGGGCATTTAAATATTAGCTTGAATGCTGGAACTCCAGAGACCTTAGAAAAAATTCAAAAAAATGTTCGCTATGACCGGTTAGAGAAAAATATAGAATTTCTTTTTAAATACGCAAGCGAGAAAGATAACTATTTTCCAGTAAGCTTTTCTTTTATTATTTTGCGCTCTAATTTACACGAGCTTCCACTTTTTATAGATCTAATACATAAGTTTCGCCAGATGGGTACAAAACTACATCCTCATGCGCTAGTGATGTCTCTGGAAAATGCGGGTCTTTCTGATTATCGTACTTTTTTATTTGAAGAACATCCTGAGTTTGTTCCAGAAAAAGAAAGAATTGAAATATTCAAAACAACAAAAGAGAAAGCACAAAATCTTGGTGTGGAAATAGAGTTGTATAACTTTGCTGACGCTAGATCATTAGATGATTTAGTTGAAAAGGGGATTCCTTTATTCAGCCCAGTCTCTGTAGATAAAGAAAGTATAGATGCTGTAGCGAGAGCTTATTTAGATCCAGTATGGAATCAGTTCTTTGAAGAGATAAAAATTAAGATAAATGAAAAACATAATTTTATAGCCTTTCCTGTCGGAAATATTTTTAAAGAATGTAAATTAATTGTTGAGTCTAAAGTAAATGACTTAGAAAAAAAACTTAGGTTGGCTCTAAGAGAGGCAGAGTTTAAAACATTTAGATATCTATTTGATAAGGTTCCTGAGTATAAAAAAATATACTATGACTACGGTGAAACTTATGTAAAAGCTCTCATCACACGTTGGTCAGACCAAACAGGTTTATACCAAAAAGAAATTTTTAAAGAAAAACTCCAATTAGACAGAGAAAACTTACGTGACCATGTTGGTGAGAAAGTATATTCAGTTCATCCAAGCAAGATTCTTCCCGGGGCAAGGGTTTTATGTAAAGACCAAAAGCAGTATCGGTTTTGGGATTATCGTAAAATGCTTACTCTTGAGTGCATCGAAACCGGAGAAGCCAGGCAGTATCATCTAGAGTTTTTAGAGGGAGTTTTCCTTTTTGATCCGGTACCTGGCCCAAGAAAAAAAGAAGATAGCTCATGGATTGGTCGATCTTTAAGTAAAGATGATTCTATTCAGCCGGGATCGCAAATAATTTTTTGGAACGAAGATTCTTGGATTTTTCTTCATAGAACAAAAAATATCGTTTATCTATCACCAAAAAATTCAAATCAATTGAATATTTTTTCTGACCGTATTTTAGAAGAAGCATTTCTTTGGAGTGAGACAGATTTAACCAGGGAAAAAGCTTTCATTCGCAAGAAGGCTCTTTCACACGCGAGAATTAATAATCTAAAAAACTTTCTATTAAGAAATAAAAAAAGCAAATTACTTTGGAAGCTCTCTGGTATGTATCGTACATACTTAGCAAAAAGAGGCATAAGTATTCCAGAGGGTCTAGTGATAACTACAGAGTCTCGTGAACAGAAGCGAGAAAATTTTAACTGAAGGCATCACTTATTTTCTTCTTTGGTTCCAGAAATATCAGATTCTTTTCTTAGAAATTTGCGCTTTTTTAAACCGTAGACTTTAAAGCCATCATCAGTTTGTGAGTTTTCTAATTGTTTTTTAGAGCTATCAAGAATATTTGTGTATTCTTCTTTCGAAATATTATCTGCGTTGGTGTAGTTTACTCCAGCTCGATTTAGCAGCTCTATAGCAATGATTCTTGCTTTTTTTGAGTTTAATATTTCTTGGTCCATTTGGGTTAAGATATTCTGTAAAAAATCGAAGGTTTTATTAAAGCAACCCAAACTAGTTTCTGCTGAGGTCGAATTAGGGATATCAATCATTCCTTTTGGATATTTTTCAATAGCGGTGGCATTTACTTGAAGTTCTTTAATTTGATTTTCAAGTTTTTTAATCGCATCTCTTAATCTGTTCGATACATCTTTTTGGTTATATTTTTGGTTAGAGGCAATTTTTGTTTCGAGTTCTGAAAATAATTTATCTAACTCTTTACCGGTTTTTTTTGCTTTGGTTTTTAGTTTTTCAAAGCACTTCTCAGCGGGTTCTTCTAAAATCTTATTTTGTCCACAGTTATATATTTTTTTTTGATAATTTTTATATGAAGGACAAATATTTTTTGCGCTAAAAGATTCTGTCGAGAATAAAAGTAGAATTAAGGTAGATAGCATTTTATTCCCAATTATTTAGAGGTTTAGCGGCTTCATAAATGCGCTCTAAATTACGATTTTCCCAGTCATTGCCTTCAAAGTTTAGTGATCCGATAGGAATAAACTCACCAGAGCTTTGGTTAAATTTTTCAGCCATCTCTCTTTGTTCTTTTGTGTTTCCTATGGCAATGTCCATTTTGCTTTTTCCATTTGAACCGCTACCATAAACATCGCCAACACCTATGACTATGCAGCCCTTGATTCCGGTTTTTTGTTCTATAGTGGTAGCCCTATAAACTCCGCCGTACATATCATCTGAGCCGCCAGTATTACTGCGAGCAACGGCTGCGAGTACAAAGGGCGATGAGCCTTCTAAAAATTTATCAAAGGTATTGCTACAGGCGTTTCCATAGGCTTTTCCGCCTGAGCAGCTTCCATTTGTACCACCTTTAGCGGGGATATAGTAAGTGAGCTTACTCACTGTTTCTGTCTGGCCAACAGCATATCCGCAGGCTAGTACGGGTGAGGTCGCTAGCATTAGTGCTAGAACGATAGGTATAATAAGTTTCATAGCCACTTTATCGGACAAAACTGTGATTGGGTTAAGTCTTCGATTTTGTTGTAGAAGCTTTATACATTCGTATATGTTTTCCGTGCTGAAGATGAATAAAGTATAGTAATTTTAGGTACTTAAAATGGTATGGAGCTTGCTGTGCAAGTGCCATGAAAAAGAGAGCATATCGTGGGTTTACTTTGTCGTTCCTGGTGTTTTTACTCTGCTTTTCTTGCGGTAAAGAAAAAGAAAACGTAGCAGACATACGAGCTTCTGCTCCTGCAGAAAGGCATGCTCCTTTAGAAGGTTCTCCAAGAGCTGAGCTTACGAAAATTCACGAAAGTAAATGGCTAGAGTCATGTGATTTGAAGTTTAAAGACAAACAAATGGAAATCGTAATCGCATTAGAAGACCGCCAAGATAGCATTAATCGTTATAATTCTCTCTTAGCTAACTCTTCTCTAGTAGTTAATGTTTCATCTAATGATAAAAAGATAAAAACAGTTGGGCCATTAACAATTATTCAATTAGAAAATGGCAACAAAAAGGGTTGGGTAGATGATGTCTTTGGTTGGCAAGAAATCATTGATAGATATGAAAAGATTAAGAACAATACGGTTACTGAGGATTGGTATTATTTAGATCGCAGCGTAAAATCTATAATAACCTCAGATAAAAATAGAATCCTTTATGGCGCTAACGTTTTTATTAAAAAAGGCGATGAAGCAATTTTAACAAAAATGAGTAACGAATTTTTTGGTTGCGGTGAAGAGTTAAATTGTATAGCTGATAAATTTAACAAATATAAAGATTTTATTAATCAACAGCCCTATTACGATCTGTATAGAGAAGCTTTTTTGGCGAGCAGTGATTTAGATAAAAAGAAAAATTATAGAGACCGTTTTTTTAAGAGATTGAATTGGGATCTCATAGACTTTGGATTTACAAAAAATTCAAATGTGAAGTGGTCTGGTAAAAATTTGACTCTATCGTTAGATTCTTTTGAATTATACGAAATAGAAGCGTATTTAAAAAATTATATCGAAACTTATTGGAAGAATGAAGATAGTATGGTTTTAGTTGAGTGGAAGTCATCTAACTTAGATAAAGATATTTTTAAATTTAAGAGACCAAGTAGTGATATATCTCGTTCATTCGTGAGAAGAAGCGATGAAGTAATACAATTGGCTTCTATTATTCGCTCTAGCACGATTATCCACGAGCTAGGTCATGTTCTGGGGTTTAGTGACTCCTATTATGAAGTGTGGGATCCTAAAAAATGCACTTATACACAACAAAGCACAGACACAGACATAATGTCAGGTGGTAGTGAAAATACAGTTACTAAAGAGCACTTTGATCGCTTGAGATTAGAGTACCCTTAAATTTTTCTACAGATCTAGTTGAAGCGCTAACAATATGATATCGAAGCTAAATGAATTTATTTAGCCCAGAAAATCTAACAGCATTCATAACTTTATCTGCTATGGAGATTGTACTTGGAATCGACAATATCGTATTTATTACGATTCTTGTTGGACGTGTCCCTGAAGAGCTAAGGGCTAAAGTAAGAACTTTTGGTATCATGTTAGCTCTTGTTACAAGGGTTGCACTATTATTTTCTATTAGTTGGATAATGAGTTTACAGCAGCCATTGTTCTCTCTAGGTGATTTTTCATTTTCAGGCAGAGATCTTACCTTGCTTCTTGGCGGATTATTTTTGATTTGGAAATCCACAGTAGAAATTCATCATAAAGTAGAAGGGATCAGCGAGAGTGCAAACACAGGATCGGTAAAAATAAAAACCTCTATGGTAGGAGCCATTATTTTTCAAATTGCACTACTTGATATTGTATTTAGTTTAGACTCGGTGATTACTGCAGTAGGAATGGCAGATAATATTTCAATTATGGTAATAGCTATGGTGATTGCTATGATCGTAATGGTTTTTTCGGCAAATAGTATTGGTAACTTTGTAGACAAGCATCCAACGGTGAAAATCTTAGCCCTATCGTTCTTACTTTTAATTGGCGTAATGCTTGTTGTTGAGTCTACCGGAGGGCATATCAATAAAGGGTATATTTATTTTGCGATGGCTTTTTCGCTTTTAGTAGAAGTATTAAATATTCGCTATCGAATGAAGCGGGGCTTGCCTTAGGTAAAAATTTAATAAATTCAATAATTTATGAGTCGTCAACCCGAATCCTAAGTACATAACCCATTAATTGACAAATAAAATTCATTATCATATAACGCTTTGCGTAAATAACAGGGTAATCATTTTATTGTGAGGGGTCTATGTCGAAACCAAGCGTTTTTTTGTCTCTTTTTGGCTTTGTAGCACTTTTTATTTCAACGAACCAAGGCTTGTATGCAGATTCAGGCAAAACTTTTCGTAGAGCTTGCGATAGAGGAGACACAATAACCATAGCTGCTGTTGGTGATGTGCTTCTACACTCAAGACTACAACAACAAGCGTATGCAAGCTCTGAAGGTCATCGATCTTTGTGGAGGTCGGTTGAGCCTTTGCTTCAGTCGGCTGATATTGCTTACGCTAACTTAGAAGGGCCAGTGGCTCCTGGAGTATCAAGCAACGGTAAGTCTGTTAAAGACCCCGGAAAAGTTTATGATAATATTGTTTATAGTGGGTATCCGAATTTTAATTACCATAAAAGTTTAGCGAGTGATTTAAAGTCGGCTGGCTTTGATATTGTTTCTACCGCTAATAACCATAGTTTAGATAGAGGTTCCGTTGGTGTAGATAGAACTATCGATGTACTTGATGCAGTTTCACTACCTTATACGGGTACTAGAAAAAAATCAGGAACAAATAAAGCTAGCCATCAGTGGTCTGTGGTTACGCAAAAAGCGGGATGGAAAATAGCCTGGATTGCTTGTTCGTTCAGCACAAATGGAAAAAGAGATTCTCATGGCCAGGTTTTAGGATGTTTTTCTGATGAAGGAATTTTGAAATCTGAGATTCAGAAAATGAAAAGAGTAAGTGATGCGGTTATTGTGACTCCTCACTGGGGTGAAAAAGAAGGCACTCACGTTATTGAAAAATCTCAAAGAGCACTAGCTAAAAGATTAGCGAATGCTGGTGCCACGGCCATCTTAGGAAACCATCCACATGTACTTAAGCCTTGGGAAGTTATTTCAACGGATGATGGAAGAGATGTATTTGTTATTTACTCTATTGGTAACTTTGTTTCTAATCAGACTTCTTTAGCACAAAGAACTAGTGCAATCGTGTATATAGGATTAACAAAATCTGGATCAGATGCTTGGGTGAATGGGATGACATATGTTCCTACTTATATGTTTAAAGGTCCATATCAGTTGGCAGCATTGGATCGTACAAGCCGCGCACCTAGAGAGTCGCTTTCTTTAAGCGAGAAGTACCTTGGTTCTAAGTGGAGAACAAAAGATAGCACGAATAGAATCATTACTAATCCAGATTGTCGTTAATAGAGTGGCCCAAGAATAAGTCTTGGGTCTAGATATATCTTTCGTGCTTCTTCTCTTTGCGAAAGTGAAACGGCTCCCGGCATATCACATTCAGTAGGCTTTTTTAGTGACACCTGGAAATGAAGATGCGGATTCCATCCTCCATTTTCTTCTTTAGGTCCTACATAGCCAATGGGGTCACCAGAATAAATTTTTTTCGCATCCATTGAGAGCTGAAAACTTTCTTTAGCTAAGTGACCATAGAGGCAGTAAATAGGAGTTCCTGAGAGAATATGTTCAGTGATTATCGTATAGCCGTAGTCACCTTTACGGAAATTATTGCGTGTATATAAAATTACACCATCAAATACGGCGTGTACGGTTGTTCCCACAGGTGCAGCAATATCGATTCCCATATGAATATTTCTTGGCTCGGCTCCGGACTTGAAAAAATCTTCTGAGTACATATCTGGACGAATTTCATCATATTTTCCAATGCCATAGCGAGTTTTGATTTCTCTATTTGGATTATATCCACTACTGAAGTCATACACTTCATAAGGTTCATTAATATGAATCACAGGAGAAAATTGAAATGCACCGAAATTAATCATTTTGCACTGATACCATATTTGAAAAAAATGACAAATTGAAGCATGAAAAACTTATCTTTTCTTATTCTCGAAAAAAGAAGTTTCGAGTAGAATTATATAGAGGGCTAGGATAGCCCGACGTTAGAGCAGGAGGCTCCAGGCATGGAAATCATTATCGGCGGTTTGCTGGTTTTTTCGGGCATCATTCTTTTTCAATTTTACAAAGCGAAAAAAGGGATCGAATCATATCGTTCTAATACGACTAGAACGAGTTGGGCGCGTTCAGAAAAAATCATACGAAATTCTTTTAAAATGGTTCGAGGTGAAAAAACAGGAGATGTTTTAGAGAGAATACTGAATCTTGGCTTGCAGTATTTAAATATGGATCATGCTTTAGTTTCTGTTTGTATAGACAATAATGCATTCATTTTAGAAACAAGTAGTAAGCGCATTACGAGAGCTAAAGAATTTGAGTCTGGTCAGTATATAAAGTCATCTGATATTTTTTCTACGCTAGATAGACAACAAACATTGGCTATTGATTATGCTGGGTCTAGCGATTGGAAAAATCATGCGTGTTTTTTTGATAGAGGCTGGGAGTCGTATTTAGCGAGTACAATAAAAATTAGTGAAAGTGTATTTTTGACAGTGGCATTTTTGAATAGCTCACCAAGAGAAGATTTATTTTCTCTTACAGAAAAAGAAGTTTTACACGAAATCAGTCATGCATTGAAGCCTTGGGTAGAAGAGAGAATACATCTAGGTGAATCTGATCAGTCTGAAAGTAAAAGTGATTGGCAAACAAGCGCAATTTCTTCTTAAACATGCCGGAAATAGATGAATTCTGTGGCTGATCCATTATACTTAGACTCTAGGGGATTAGATTTTTGGGCAAAATACTCTTTCTTGCATCTTTGATTTTATTACTTGAGGGTTGTGCTACATATACGTCGTCTTCGCTGGGACGTTCGCCAAACTCTAGTGCGAAAAATGTTGAAGCAGATTTTGAGGCTGGTGACATCGAAAAAATTCTCGAAGAAACGAATCCTGTATTATCTGAATCGGACGGTAAAGAAGAAAAAATACCTCTAAAGATTCCGATAGAAATTAATAAAAGAGTAAGTGATTGGATTCAATATTTTACTGTTCGTGAAAGAGCGATGACTCAACGTTATTTTGAACGTGGTGAGCCTCTAAAAAAGCATATTCAGGCTATTCTAAAAGAAAATGATGTTCCCCAAGAGCTTTATTATTTAGCTATGATTGAAAGTGGATTCGTGACTAGTGCAAAATCACGAGCAAAGGCCGTTGGTGTTTGGCAGTTTATGCCAGGTACTGGCAAAAATTATGGACTCTCTTTGAATAACAATATTGATGAGAGAAGAAACTGGATTAAATCTACAGAAGCAGCGGCCAGTTATTTAAAAGATTTAAATAATGTTTTTGGCTCATGGTATTTGGCTCTTGCTGCATACAATGCCGGCGAGCATAGAATCGTTCGTTCTATTATGAAGGGTAAGACACGAGACTTTTGGGCATTGGCTGAAGCTGGGTTATTACCTAAAGAGACCTTAAATTATGTGCCAAAGTTTTTAGCCGCACATATAGTTGGTAAAAATATGGCTAGATTTGGGTTTAGTTCAGATATCGAGCCTGAAAATGAATGGGAGCCATTTGAGACGGTAAGTGTGCCTTCGGGAGCACGGCTTTCGGATATTTCAAAAGCAACTAAGGTGCCTTTATCAGTTTTGAAAAGATGGAACTCAGACTTACTTAAGGGAAGAACCTATAGTAGCAAAGAAGATACAGTAGATATTTATGTACCGCAAAAACATATAGATGCTTTTAAAGAAAACGAAGAAAAGCTAGCTAAATTAAGCAGACCGAATCGTTCTAAAACAAAAGTTGCCTCATCTAAAGATCAATCAGGTAGAGAGTATGATATATATGTAGTTCGCCGCGGTGATAACTTATCTGCGATTTCTAAAAAAATAGGTGTTTCTTCACGAACAATTATGAAGGTGAATGGCTTAAGAAAAAGCAGAATACACCCAGGTCAAAGATTACGTTACTATAAAAAAGATCAGTCTACTTCAGTACAAAAAGAAAAAAGAGCTGTTGCCTCTAATAAATCTAAGGTAAGTACTTCTAAGAAGTCTAACAAGAAAAAGAAATAGGTAATCGATGAAGCTATATCATTATTGGCGCTCAAGTGCTTCTTGGCGTGTTCGTATGGCCTTAGAAATTAAAAAAATCTCGACAGAAAAAGTGCATATAAATTTACTGAAAGGTGAAGAGAAGCAAGTAAGTTATTTAGAAAAAAATCCTTCTGGTTATTTGCCGGCGCTTGTTTTACCAAACGGAACAATTTTAGGAGAGTCTGTGGCGATTATGGAGTGGCTAGATGAAGAATACCCAGAGAAGCCATTTTTATTGCCAATGGATAAAATTGAAAGAGCGTATGCTAGACAACTAGTAGAAACGATTAATTCTGGCATTCAGCCATTACAAAATTTAGATGTCATCAAGAAAATCTCTAGTAATAAAGACGAACAAGAGAAGTGGAGTCAACTTTGGATATATAAAGGGTTGAGCGCATTTGAAGAAACCCTTAAAAAATTTCCACGAAAAAATGGCCCCTATTGTCTGGGTCATGCCCTTTCAATAGTCGATTGTTGCTTAATGCCTCAACTGTATTCAGCTACTAGAAATAATATAGATTTAAGTAAATATCCTTTATTGCTAGAGATCGCAGCTGAAGTAGAAAAAACAAGCGAATGGCAGGTGAGTCACCCTGATAAGTTTAAACCATCTGATGCTTAGTGTGTGTTTATTGCTTATATCTAATGTGAGACTCTAAAAATATCTTAAATTGTGAATCGATAGTCTTGGATTAAATCAAAGACACGCTTCAGAATCTTTTTCGATTTTTGATTTAGCTTTGTTCTTATAGGGTGCCCTTGTTGATGATTAACAATTGCATCAATAATCTTTATAAATTCATTTTTGTTTACTGTTTTTCTTTTATCTAAAAGGTAGTTAACGACATGGATGATTCCATCACCTGTAACTATGTTTTTTCTATTAATAGAGCTTGCCCTCATCGCACATTCTAAAATTGATTTTGATAGATATTTTTCAGTACGCACTTTTTCTAATAAAGAAATATAGTCTTTTTGGAAGCGAGTAATAATTCTTTGAAATTTTTGAATGTTTTTTTGGTGTTTCTTCTTTAAGTAAGGTGACTTCGCGGTTTCTATAAATTCTTTTAGTTCAAATACTCGATTGTTTTTAAGATAAAATTTTGGCAGTTCTTCTAAAATGTTACGAACATTAAATAGTGGAGGGTTATTGATACCATCTGGCGTGCTAATCAATTGCTCTTTACTTTCAACACGTTCAAGAGCGGTAAAGCTTTTCATGAAACTATTAACAAAATTAGGAAAATTTTTTATTAAATGATTCGTTTGTTTTTTTGAAAAACCTGTTTTTTGTAAAACTCTTTTTGTGTACTGATTTTTGTAGTTACTCTCAAACTCATCTAATAGAGGGTGCTTAGCATATGATTTAATATCGTTTTTTATGCCTGTACGAACAAAATCGATCATTTGAATAAATGTTTGAACAAGATATTTTGCTTTATTTTTCTGTTCCTTGAGATTTGTAGAGTAGCGGTCAACATCGTCGTAGCGGTAGTGATGGTGACATAACCCCATTTGTCTTATTGATCCATAATCAATGATGCCACCACTCATGAGCATATTGTCGCCATCCCAATCTAGCCAGCAGAATATGTATTCTTCTTCTAGCTGAGCGGCAAAAGTGCTATAGTTAGTAACAATTTTTTTCAAAAAATAATCATACTTTTGCTCATCAGCAATTGGTTTCCACATTCGATTATGAACCTGTTTAGCAATAAAATAATCGAGCGATGATTTAAGCATTAGCTGGTTGTTTTGCTTTAAGTGTAAAAATAAATGAGATGGACGCAAAAGGTCTTTTGCTGCTCTAATGTTAATACCGTTGCCATCAGCAGTTTCGATTACTAATAGTGTTCTTTCTGTGAGGATTCCTCTTGCATGAAATGATTCGCTTAAAATAGCTGCTGATACACCTTCATCTATGTCTGCTAAGCCAGATCCATAAGAAACTTGTGGATCTCCAGTTTGAATAGGTTTGAATTCTTTTGCATAGCCAGGACTTAGACGAGTTACTCCAGTACCACAACTAGAAATATCCCAACATACACCGTTAGGAGATAAAAAATTACCATTCCACATGCTTCTTCCATCGCCAGAAGTAGAGCCGTTTTTAATAGAGTGCTGAAGTTGTAGATAGCGAGTTGCCATATAGCGATTAGGCTTTATGTCTTTTTTCGGATAGCGAAATCCCATCAACTGATCATATTCATTAATAATTCTAAGCGAGAATGTTTCTACTAACTTATTTTCTAAATCTTTATTAAGTTTGTGCGGATGTTCTTTTGCAATTAACCCCATCTCTTTGGCTAGATTAAAATTAAAATAGACAATTTTTGACCCACGTAAAATTCGAACTTCGTAATCAATAAACCCGTTTGGAACGGTATATTTCCATGGATGATTTCCATTGATCTGATCAAAGCTTGCATACTTACCTTGTGACTCCGGTTGCGGAACAAGAGCGTTTAAGGTCTGTAGGTTTAAGCGAAAAGCCGCTGGTTTCATACTGATTTGATCGGTCCAGAAAACTGAATAGTTAAGAGATATCGTTTTAAATGTAGATAAAATCGCAGATTTATACCTGTTTGATTGTAAGAACTATAAAATTTCTTCTCTTAACATCGAGTTATCAGCATCGAAGATATATCTTTTTTTTATTACTTCTCCTTTGAGTATTTGTGGAATCCAAAGTTTGTCATCTTCCCACATATTTTCGTAAGGTATGCTTGAGAGCTTGATCCAAGCAGCAGTACATTCATCAGTTTGTTGATGAACCAATGTGCCCTCAAATTTTGTGGTAAGAAAGATGGTAGAGTGATTACTCCAAGAACCACCATTAGGAAAAACAAATTCAATACTGCCTTTTTGCTGGAGCTCTAGTGGGCGTATACCCGTTTCTTCTATACATTCTCTGGTAGCTCCTTCTAGTGGAGTTTCATTTTCTTGAATTTTACCACCAGGGACATTCCATTTTCCTTCGCCTTGTCCTTTTTTTTTATGAATCATCAATAGCGAATCTGTTGATTGGTCAATTACGAAACATAGAGTTGTTTGTTTCATAATTTAAATCAATCCCTGTGGAATATCGGTGTTCTTAGGCTCTGAGCCTAGTTGTAGATCTATGGTAAGAGTTTTTTCTTTTCGTTGATCTCTTCTAATGATTTTCAATTTTATTTTGTCTCCAGGCTTTTTATTGGAAACAATTCTTTCTAAATCTTCTCTTTCTTCAATTTTTTCTCCATCTGCAGAGGTGATTTGATCTCCTGACTGTAGTCCTGCGCGGTCAGCTCCTGACTTAATTACGAGAGCATCTATAAATAGTCCATGATAAGTAGTTACTACGAATGCTCCCATCCAGCCCCTTTGAACTCTCCCAAATTTTTTAAGCTCTGTTAAAATATTAGTAACTTTGTTGATGGGAATAGCAAATCCTAGTCCTTGCCCGGCAGCATTGATGGCCGTATTAATGCCAATGACTTTTCCGGAAAGATTAAATAAAGGTCCACCTGAATTTCCAGGATTAATACTGGCATCCGTTTGAATAAAGTCGTCTAAGGGACCTTGTCCGATAACTCGGTTTTTTGCGCTGATAATACCTGCGGTTACCGTATGTGATAGACCAAAGGGATTTCCAATAGCTACAACTGTTTCTCCAACCCTAGTTTGGTCAGAGTTACCTAGTTCAAGGGGTTTTAGGTAAAGTCCTGGCTCAACCTTCAAAAGAGCTACATCTAGTTTTTGGTCTAACCCAATAACTTTTGCATTCAATTTTGTTTTTTTCTGGTCATTAAAAAATATTTCAACATCACTAGCTCGTTCTACCACATGATTGTTGGTTAGAATGTATCCATTATTATCGATCACAAAACCAGAGCCTAAAGAAGGTTGTTTTCTAATACTTTCTCTTGGTACTCCATAAAAACGAAAAAAGAAGTCTTCAAAAAAGGGATCAGCCCCCATGCGCTGTCTTACTAGGGTAACGGCTTGGATATTTACGACACCAGTATCTACCTTTTCTATTAAATCGGGTAAGCTCACTCCTTGTATGGGAGGAGTTCCAGCAAAACTAGAGCTAAAAACCATCATTTTGAGACAAAGAATTAGATTTAACATATTGAGAACCTCCTTAGAACCTATCCGTAAATGATGGTTAGGCTCTTAGTTTTGATACCTTCTGCATCGCGCTTTGACAATCCTCATCAACTAAGAGATTACTTCTAAGCGAAAATTTTTTTATCAGGCGAGAATATCCGCCACTAACGCATGGAGTAATTATGAGTAAAGAAGTAGTAATCGTTTCTGCCGCAAGAACAGCCATTGGTAGTTTCATGGGAGGGCTTTCTTCTATTACAGCGCCTCAGCTCGGAGCAAGTGCCATTAAGGGTGTTTTAAAGCAATCAAATTTAGATCCTAAAAAAGTTGATCAAGTCATTATGGGTAATGTTCTTACTGCTGGTGAGGGTCAGGCACCAGCAAGACAAGCATTGATTTTTTCTGGAATCCCTACAAGTGCCGGAGCTACAACTATAAATAAAGTTTGTGGATCAGGCTTGCAAGCGGTTAACTTTGCAAGAAACGCGATTTTGACTGATGAGAGTCAGTGTGTGGTAGCGGGTGGAATGGAAAATATGAGCATGACTCCTTATTTAGTTCAAGAGGCTAGATCAGGCTTTAAAATGGGAGAAAAGAAACTCATTGATTCGATGATTCATGATGGATTATGGGATGTTTATAATAATTTTCATATGGGAAATGCGGCCGAGCTTTGTGTAAAAGAATATAAATTTAGTCGTGAAGAACAAGATCGTTATGCGATTCAAAGCTTTGAGCGTGCACAGAACGCACAAAAAAATGGAAGCTTTGATAAAGAGATAACAGCTGTGGAGATTCCTCAGAGAAAAGGTGACCCTATTTCTTTCACAAAAGATGAAGGCCCGGGTAAAGCAGACTTTTCAAAAATTCCAGGGCTTCGACCGGTATTTGATAAAGCAGGCTCTATCACTGCTGCCAACGCATCTACCATTAACGACGGTGCAGCGGCTTTAATGGTTACCAGTAGAGAGTTTGCGGATAAGAATGGTTTAAAGCCTATGGCGCGAATTCTTTCTTGTGGAATCCATAGCCAAGCACCTGAATGGTTTACTACAGCGCCTGTAGAAGCAATGAAAAAAGCGCTTCAAAAAGCGAACTTAAAACCTTCTGATATTGACCTTTACGAAGTGAATGAAGCCTTTGCTGTTGTTGCCCTTGCTGCAGCTAAGGGATTAGAAATTCCAGAATCAAAAATGAATATTAATGGAGGTGCAATTTCTTTAGGCCATCCTATTGGAGCTTCTGGAGCGAGAATTTTAGTAACTCTATTGCATGCGTTACAACAAAAAGGCGGAAAATACGGTTTAGCATCACTTTGTATTGGTGGTGGTGAAGGTATTGCAATGGTCGTAGAAAGGATCTAAGCAAATGGCAGCCAAATTTTTTAGCTCTGCTGAAGAGGCAGTAAGTGATATTGCAAACAACTCTACACTTTTATTAGGTGGTTTTGGCCTTTGCGGAATTCCTGAGAATTTGATTAAGGCACTAGTGAAAAAAGGAGTGTCAGGTTTAACTTGCGTCTCTAACAATGCTGGAGTCGATGATTTTGGTATCGGGCTGCTTTTTCAAAAGAAACAAGTTAAAAAAATGATTTCTTCTTATGTGGGAGAAAATGCAACTTTTGAGCGACTCCTATTAAGCGGAGAATTAGAAGTAGAGCTGGTACCTCAGGGAACTTTAGCTGAAAGAGTCCGCGCTGGTGGTGCGGGTATCCCAGCGTTTTTTACTCCAACCGGAGCAGGCACATTGGTGGCAAAAGATAAAGAAAGTCGTACATTTAATGGGCGTGATTATATTCTTGAGCAAGCCATTACAGGTGATTTTTCGCTCGTAAAGGCATGGAAGGCTGATAAGTTAGGAAATCTTGTGTATCGAAAAACGGCAAGAAACTTTAACCCTGTGATGGCAACTGCAGGGAAAGTTTGCATTGTAGAAGTAGAAGAAATTGTTGAGCCTGGTCAGCTTGACCCTGATCATATTCACACACCTGCTGTTTATGTAGATAGAATTGTAAAAAGTAACTTTGAAAAGCGTATCGAGCAACGAACGATTCGAAAGGGATAGTTATGGCATTATCAAGAGAACAAATTGCAGCGAGAATTGCTAGAGAGCTAAAAGACGGTATGTTTGTAAATCTTGGGATTGGTATACCTACCTTGGTTGCTAATTATATTCCCCATGGCATGCAGGTAGTTTTGCAATCAGAGAATGGATTATTGGGGATTGGCCCTTTTCCGACTGAGGCTGAGGTAGATCCAGATTTGATCAATGCAGGTAAACAAACCGTAACTCAAATACCCGGTTCCAGTTATTTTTCATCAGCAGACAGCTTCGCCATGATTAGAGGAGGTCATATTGATCTGTGTGTGCTAGGAGCAATGCAGGTAGATGTGAAAGGTAGCTTGGCCAATTGGATGATTCCCGGTAAAATGGTGAAGGGCATGGGTGGAGCTATGGATCTTGTTGCTGGATCAAAAAAGATCATCATAGCAATGCAACATGTTTCAAAAGATGGAGAATCTAAGATTCTAAACGAATGCTCTTTACCACTGACGGGTACAAAGTGTGTATCGGTCGTTGTAACTGAGCTAGCAGTTTTAGAATTACAAATGGGTAAGGGATTTCGTCTATTGGAGCGTGCGCCTGGTGTGAGTGTAGAAGAAATTGAAAAAGCTACAGCAGCACCACTGATAGTAGAAGGTAATGTAGTGGAGATGAAGTTTTAGAATCATCTCTTATTGAACTGCAGGGAAGCATAAGATGGTTTCAGTAAAGCATTTAAAAAAAGGTGACCCCCTTATGAAAGAGGGAGAAACCAGTAATTCCATGTATTGGGTGCAGTCTGGCACGCTAAGACTATTCAAGAAAAAAGGCACTGGATTCATCGAGCTTGGTGTAGTTCATTCAGGTGAAGTTGTCGGAGAAATGAGCTTTCTTGATAATCAACCACGCTCTGCTTCTGTAGAGGCACTGCAGCCTTGCGATATTATTGAGATTCCAAGAGGTAAATTCGATGAATTTATTAATGCTCAGCCATCTTGGATGAAGTCATTGGTTCATACTTTAGTGAAGCGACTTCGTACTACAAACAATAGAGTACGAGAATTAGAAAATGCTTCTACTGTTTATGCAAAAGACGAATCGGGGAAAACCACAAAAGTTCATGAGTTTTTATCTACGAATGAAATTATGCGACTTTGCTCAGGTTTGATTTTAGGATTCAGCCGCCATTCTGAAAAAACAGCAGAAGGTTCTTTTAAAATCAAATCAGGTTGGTTTCAATTTTATGCATCTCAAGTGAATGGTGTGCAGTTAGCTAAAGTACAAGTATTTACCGATGTTATGCATGAGGCGAAAATTATTCGTATCGAGAAGACGCCTGATATGGTGAATCTTTTCGCTATAAATTTAGACTTTTTAGAGAAGTTTATGTTTTTCTGCCACGATGAGAATTCTAAAACAGATGATAAACGGTTGCCAATCACTGAGAAGGGTGTTGCCATCTTAAATGCTATAGATGAATTCAGTGACCACAAATCCTTGGCCGCAGGCACTGAAACGTTTTCTGTAAACTTAAGTGATGTTTATCAAAAAGCCGTAGCTACTTGGAATAAGAAAATACCATTTGAATGGAATGCGTACGAAGAATTAGTTAAATCTGGCTTATCTCAAGAAGTACGTGTGACGGGTGAAGAGAGATCTGCCGTAATTCAAACAGAAAAGTTTAAAAAATTACAGCCAGTACTTTCATTGCGTCAGAAAATACGTGATTTGAATGCCCAAAAACGAGACACCTAAATTTTGCTATGAAAAAAAATATTCCAAAATTGTCTATGAGGTAAAGCTCATGTACCGTAATTCTATGAAAAGATTTTTATTTGTTCTTGGTTTTTGTTTTTTAGCTGGGTGTGGAAAATTCGATCGCTTAGACGATGGTGGATTTACCAAAGTAAAATTCTTTAATGGGTACCAAAACTTAGGCTCTGATCCACGCTTATCAGCAACAATGAATGGTGGAATCATGATTTACGCCTATAGTGCAAATTATGTTACCAACTTAAAGCTAACCGATGAAACTGATATGTCAGCAGAGATTACGTTACCTAATGGTAATTATTCTTTTTATGCCTTTGGGTATACTGATGCAACAACATTGCTAAGCTCTGATGTTAAATGTGGTACTGTTGGTAGTACTTCGCCCATCGCTTTAGATGGCTCTAATAAAACTATTTCTATAAATTTATCTTATGCTGGTTGTTCAGACGGAACTTTTAATTCGAACAATTTAAGTTATACAGAGGGCACAAACTCATTAACTGGAGACGACCAATATCGTTTTTCTAGGATTGATTTTGTATTTTGTGGAACCGGTGCAGCTACTGCTATAGGTACTTATAGCGCATCCACAGAAGATTGCTCATTGAATACGAGCTACCGTTGGGGTTCGACGAGCCCAATCCAGATGAGTTATAGAGTAAGTCACCCAATCTATAAAATTCAAAATGGAAATTACCAACGCTTAGGATCTGCAATTTTAGGTAGTTGCGTATATGTGTCTACCCAAGGGCTCCCAGTCTCCAATGGTACGGCTCTTTCTCGTATACCTTTAGGAAGTGTAAACAAACCAGGACTTTTCCCTCTTGAGGTAGATGCTTACACATCTACAGACTGTAGTGGTACATATGTACATAAACACGAATTTCGTAAGGGCTTAATTTTTGGCCCAGATGGAAATAGTGTGAACACTAATTATGCAAAAGTACCAAAGTTGATTTTTTCTCCATCAACGCAAAATGCCCCAAACTATTTTTTAGTTGGCAATTAATTTTTGAATAAAATTGCGAGCCATATTTTTAACTTAGGTAAATCTAACAATCGATTTTTTCTATTTTTTTTAGCAGCAATGGCAGCGTTTGCTCCATTCTATAGAATATTATTCTTCTCAGATCGTGCATTGCTGTATCGAGATATTTCGAGGCATTTTTTAGCTGGAAAATCTTTGTGGGCTAATTCTGTTCAGTTAACTGGTGAGATTCCGTATTGGAATTTTTATTCATATTCTGGAATGCCTTTTTGGGCAGAAAATGTAAACTCTCCACTACACCCTCTAAACTATATTTTTCTATTATTTTCTTCACCAGATTATCCACTTGCAATGAACTATTTTGTTTGGATTCACTATGTATTTCTATTAGTTGGCGGATGTGTCTTTGGGAAAGCGCTTCAGCTAATTGATTCACAAAGATTGGTCTTAGGGCTTTTGTTTAGTCTTGGAGGTGTATCACTCAGTGCTCATAATATTACACATTCACTAATATCGTTTACAGCTGTTCCTTTCTTTTTTGCGTGTTTGATTTTTTATGTAAATACAAAAAAGTATTTTTACTTGATTATCGTTTCACTTTGTATCGCTTGGCCTATTTATGGAGGTGATCCGCAGTTTACCTATCTTATGGCAATGATGGCAGTTTTTTGGCTATTACTTAGTCTAGGTCTAAAGATTCGTACTTTATTTTTGATTGGAGCCATGGGTTTAGTATCAATCGGATTTTCGGCTATGCAATTGTTGCCAACATTAGAACTCGTGTCTGTTTCTATGAGGGCAATTGATGGAATCAAAGAGCCAGAACTACTTTCATTTTCTTTTCACCCACTAAGATTGCTAGAAATTCTTTGGCCGCAATTTTATGGCAATCAGTATGGAAATAACCCTTTTTGGGGCGGAGGGCTTGTAAACTTTGCCTATAAAAGTCCTTTTCTATTTTCGCTTTATTCTGGAGCAATGATTTGCCCAATATATATCTTTTCTCTGTTATGTCTCGTAGATAAAGAGATGTTTGGAAATAGAAAAAGATATTTATTACATTTAGGTGTAATAGTAACTTTCTTTATTTGTTTTGGGGTATTTTCGATAGTTCCTATGTATGAAATTTTAACGAAAATTGCTCCTTTCTTTAGCAGTTTTCGTTATCCAGAAAGACTGCTTTTCTGGCCATCAATATTGCTTTGGGTATTATTTATTTTAGAGATTCCGGTATTCTATAAATCATTTTTTGATAAGAGACTGAAATCAAGGGCAGCTATTTCATTATTTCTAACAATTATTATTTATTTAATTGCAATTTTACTAATACTTACTTCTTTAGTAGATATTCCTAAACAGTCTGTTAACTCTATTTTAGTAGCTTTAGTTTTTATTTTTTTACACTTTTCAGTTCTACTTATTTCTTATTCTAAGAAGCTTTCTGAGAGCAAATATTTATTACTGATTTGTTCTTTAATATTGATAGAGCTTGTAGTGGTTCAAAATAATTTAATATGGGATCAATCAAAAAATATCACGGATTCGAAAAGATATGACTTACATAAAGTCTTATTGAAAGAGATTGAAAAACTTGATGCGGAAAAGTCGCCAGAGGCAAGAAAGTTCAGCTCAATATATCTTGGCGGCTATCAATTTTTAACTAATACTATGGACCACACTACTTATACTACGTTTGCAGCATATGAGGCATTGATACCAAATCTTCCAATGTCTATTGGAGTAGAAGATGTTTTTGGGTATTATGCATTAGCATCTAAAGAAAAGGCTCAGCTTTGGTCAAGTTTAGCTAATGCAGAAAATTTTAGATTAAATGAATTTTTGGACTTTTTAGGTGTTAAGTTTCTTCCAAGGAGGGATGAAGATCAAAAAATAATTTTAGAAAAATCAGAAAAATCTTTGCCATACGTTTTTATTCCAGAAAAAATTATCAAAGGTGATTCATTTGAAAAAGACTTATCTTATTTAAAGAAAAATACAATGAACATTTATACTTCAGCGTTAGTCGATGACCCTTCTCTGGTTTTTATTGAGCAGGAGAATATTTTATCAAAGCCTGAATTGAAAATGAATAATCGAGACGGACGTTTTTTTTCTATCAAATTTAATAAAAATGAAAATAAATTTGTCTACCTGATTTGGAACGAAAGCTACGATAAGCATTGGCACGCCTATGTAGGTGAAAAGCCATTAGAAGGCTATCGAGCAAATGCCTGGGCGATGGCTGTGAAAATCCCTGCAGAAATGGAAAATGGAATAATAGAGTTTCGTTATGAAAACCCGTTAATCGCTATAGGCAAATGGATTACTGGATTATCATTCTTTGGATTTTTTCTATACGGTGGATTTCTCTTCATGCAGGGTCATATACAAAAAAGAAAAAACCGATCAGCAGTTGCTTGATCGGCTTGTTTTTTTGGGGGAGTAAAAGAGCTTATGTGAAGGGGGGATGGAGACTTCACATAAGCTCTTTTTATGGGCGTCACTTACGTTGAAAGTCAACGGTGACTACATCGGTTCCTTTATAAGTTGCAGCAGATCCATTTAGCTTAATGAAGTAACCAGACTTATTGTTACCACTTGATGGATAGTAAGATGTTGGTGAGTTGGTTTTGTATCCTTCATAGCTCCAGCCGTTGCTATTTGACTGAGGGATAGTCACGCCA
>JAMLID010000036.1 GCA_023954355.1 Oligoflexia bacterium
TTCAGCGCTACGAAAGAGGCACAACTCTATTAGGAAGCAGCGCCAAAGGTACCGGGTTAGGACTACCTATAGCCCAAAAAATAGCCGAGCTGCACAGCGGCAAGATTGTAATATTACAGGAAAATCCCCAATCCAAGTGTTTCCGTGTAGAGATTAAAAAACTTTAATCTCGTTTTCATATTGTTTTAACCATCGCAAGTTAAATTTAAATACATGGAAGGAACGAATCCTTTCAGCTCAGTAAAATGAGACTTAACTGTAACGTTGAACAAATGGAATAAGAGGCGCAGCGATGAGTATGGGGAGACAATTGAGAAAAGGGGTTTATGTCGGGTTTCTTCTTTTACTTTTAGTCTTCCTATACTTATCGCATTTATCAAAAGTAGCTTCAACTATTGTTGTACATAAAACTTTGGAAATTAGTTTAACCAACCCATCACTTAGCTAACGAAAGGAGACACAATACTCTTACTAAGGACTCAGGTGCACATTCTCATCACCCTCCATCAACCACCTGCACCTGAGTCCTCTTTTATTTTTTTCAAAATTTCTTAGTAAATAATTGATAAGCACAATTCAAGTCGAAATACTTCACGAGAGCGCTAACGCAGAGATTGGAAATTTTCTAAAGCCGTTACTACTTGATTTTTTCTAGACGATAAACCACTGGAGGATGCGAATAATCCAAAAAAACCTTCCATGGATGAGGATTCAAATTCGATAAAGAATCTACAGATAGTTTCACTAGAGCCTCGCCCAAATTTTTTCCAAACCCGTGTTCTACAGCATAGGAGTCTGCTTCGTACTCATGCTTACGAGAGAGTAAAGAGGATGGGATAGAAAAAAGTGCAGAAACCGAAGGCAATAAAAGAACTAAAACAATGAGAGCAGAATAAGCACTGACCGATTGAAACCCTAAAGAGGCTGAAAATAGAGGCTCTCTCATTACCCAGAATGCTAAATAAAAAATAACTAGTGAACTAATAGATGATAAGAAAAGAGTTTTGATAATATGCTTTCTTTTATAGTGTCCAATTTCATGAGATAAAACGGCTAAAACTTCTTCTTCTGAAAATTTTTCTACTAAAGTATCAAAAAGCACAATTTTTTTTGTTTTTCCAAAGCCTGTAAAAAAAGCATTTGCCTTAGAGCTACGCTTTGATCCATCCATGGTATAGATACCCGCTAAGTCTACTCCACAGCGATTAGCTAATTCGGCAATTTTTCTTTTAAGCTCACCATCTTCTAGAGGCGAAAATTTAAAAAATAGCGGCATAATTAATACAGGTGCTATATAAAGTAAAAGTAACTGCAAAGAAAAATAAAAAGTCCAGAAAATGAGAAATGCCCACTCGGCAAATTGGTTAAATATCCAAAAATAAGCATATAAAATTAATCCTCCCAAGAAAATAGAGAGAATCACACCCTTTATAATATCTAAAAGAAACGTTTTTGCTGTAGTGCGATTGAAGCCATATTTTTCTTCGACAACAAAAGTTGAGTAAATCGAAAAAGGTAGCCCTAAAATACTGGTTACAAAAAATAATATTCCTAAATAGCCATAGAACTGCCAAAGGGGATTTTCAAAAATCGTTTGGATAAAATACTCTAACCAACCAAACCCATAAATTAATAAAAAAGAAATACTCAATATAAAGAAAAAAGTTTTCTCAGCAAAAAATAAAAAAAATTGGTCTCTTGAGTAAGCCTTTGCTTTTTTAAATTCAGCTTCTTGAATCGCATCTTGAAACGCTAGCGGAACACTAGATGCCAGCCAGTGCCGCAAGTTAACCCACTCTACGACGCATCTTGCAAGATAAGAAAAAATAGCAATCAAACAAACGACTATTAAAAAATTATTCATACTGACTTCACCTTTGCATCCAAGCTCTTCCGTATTAGTATACACATAGGAGACAAAAAATATGGACCGCTTTTTACCACCAAATGAAAATCCCTCTTCTTTTTTAGAGCATTTACAAAAAAGAGGCCTCGTCCAAGATTTTACTCCTGCCATAGAAGAGTATTTCAAAAACTGCCAAACCGTAAATAGAATCCCAAGGGCCTATGTGGGTTTTGATCCTTCTGCAGATAGTTTGCAAGTAGGCAACCTAATGGCGGCGCTTTTACTTAGACGCGCCCAGCTTCATGGAATCAAGCCGCTAATACTTCTTGGTGGAGCCACTGGATTAATTGGCGACCCCTCAGGAAAAAAAGAAGAACGCACTCTTTTAGATAAAGAAAAAGCGCACAATAATTTAGAGAAAATTAAAGCGCAATTAAGAAGCTTAATTGATGTTGGAGAAGGCAAGTACCAAGCAGAGTTTAGAAATAATTATGATTGGTTCAAGTCCTATAACTACCTAGATTTTTTACGTGATGTTGGCAAACACATTACCATCAATTATATGACCGCAAAAGATAGCGTAAAGATTCGTATGGAAACTGGTATCTCTTATGCCGAGTTTGGTTATATGCTCATTCAGGGCTACGATTTTTTACACCTCTTTGAACATGACGATTGTCGCATACAATTAGGTGGTAGCGACCAATGGGGTAATGTCACCACAGGCATTGAACTCATTCGAAGAAAACACGCAAAAGAAGGCTATGCGATTTCTTGCCCACTACTAACCGACAGCGCAGGAAACAAACTTGGAAAAACCGAGAGCGGTGCTATTTATTTAGACCCTAACAAAACAAGCCCCTTTCGTTTTTTTCAATTCTGGTTACAACAACCAGATACAGAAGTACCAAAACTACTTCGCTTTTTAACTCTTTTTAAAGATGAGTATATTGAAGATTTAGAAAAACAAATAAAAGAACAGCCAGAGGCCAGAAGCGCGCAAAGAATACTTGCTCATGAGCTAACTAGAACCGTACACGGAGAAGAAGCTGCCCTGGCATCAGATAATGCATCAAAAGTGCTTTTCTCTAAAGACCCTAAAGTATTTCATGGGTTAAGTGATAAAGGCCTAGAAGTGCTTGCGCAAGAAGTGCCAAACACTAACTTATTAGCTGGCCAAGAATTATCCATTCTAGATTTATTGGTTGAGACAAAACTCTGCTCTTCTAAAGGTGAGGCAAGAAGACACCTAAAATCTGGTGCAGTAACTATTGATCGACAAAAAATTAGTGATGAAAACCTAAAAGTTTCACATAAATCTTTTGCCGACCGAAAAGCTCTTCTCTTAGGCGTAGGAAAAAGCAATTTACATTTAGTATTAAAAAAGATTTAGAAGCGAAATTCACTTCATTATATTGTCACATTCTTGAGCGTATTTTTCTAAATCCTTTAAATCATCTGCAAAGTCGTAGTACTCATCAAAGTCATTACGCACTAACTTTATCCGGCGATTGAAAATATCAGGACGTCTACCCCAATTTCTATCAAATTCTTTACCAAAACTAGACTCTTGTGGGCTAGGAACTTTAAGCCCAGCATAAAAAAAACGCTTTCGAATTTCATCGCCCATTTTACTATGATCATCCATTATCTTATCAATATTTTGTTCAAGATAATTATAATAAGCTTCCGCTTTTAGTCGATACTCTTTTAGTACGACTGCCAATTCTGCAAAAGAGCCCTCTTGTACCTTTGGAATAGAGCTCATAGAAATTTTCTTATTTTCAATACAAGCCTTATCTAAAAAACTATCAAAAATATCTACCGAGTTCTTAAGCGCTTTAAGGCTACTCATCACAACTTCTGCATATTTTTTATCTGTAGACTCACTAGCAGTTTTAAAGTGCTCTGGTAAATTTGCCCGAAAATATTTTTCATTTGGTTCTGGTATATAATATTTATGATTAGGTTTTAGTCTTTTACGTTCGCAGATTAATGGTTCTGGATGTTTAAGTGCCTTAGTTCGAACACCATCGCACTTTTTAGCAAGCTCTTGCTTGCTTAAGGTTCTTTCACCTCTTGAGATTTTAACTGCTTCTTCTGGGGGCTGAACTTGATTTCCGCTTTGATCTCTACAATCAGCCACAGTGCTAATCGTGCATATGACTTTTTTACCATCAACAACAAACTCGTAGTCAATACTGCGAGAAAAAGTCGTAATAGGTAATAATACAAATAGAAGTATTAAAGCATAGCTCATAAGTTGTCCTTCTCATATATATCGTCGAATTCTATAAAATACTTTAATTACAATTGGTTAAGGGTACCTAAAATAAATATGTTGCAGTTGGTGTAATGACTAAGTCTAGGCAGTGATCATGCTCTTCCATGGGTAAATCACCATCGAAGAACTGACAGTCATAAGCGACTCCTACTCGCTTGCCAGTAAAACGATCAAGATATCGATCATAAAAGCCCTTGCCCTGACCTAAGCGCCCCCCTTTAGAGTCAAATGCCAAGAGTGGGATAAAGAGAATTTCCAAAGAGAGACCATCTATTAGAGGTGCATTGGCTGGTGGCTCGAAAATTCCCCATTTGTTTTTTTCTAAATTAGAAAAGTCGGTAAGATAAAAGCCCATTCTAGCATTGGAAAAATCTTGAATTCTGGGAAGATAAAATCGATAGGGGTATTTAAATAATCCCTGAATAGATGCTTCAGAACCTTGAGGATAGTACACCCCCATAGATGCTTGTGTGATAACCTTATCAAAAACTTCAAGCGTTCGACTTACTAATTGTTGATTACCCTGCTCGCGCTCTTCAATAGAGAGTTGGTCTCTACGCTCTCTAAACAAGGCTCTAAGCTTGGCTTTCATTGCTCGTGAACAGGAAACTCTCTTTCGAGCTGCGTCAATAAGGCCTGAGATTTCGCCTTAATATGAGACTTCATCTCTTTTGATTTTTCTTCCGCAGTAAGAATCTCTTCGCCCATCATCATAGCCACAAGAAGCAAAATTTGATGAGACATTGGCTGGCCAAACTCCATAACTCGCTCTAGACGATCGTTCACAAGGGCTGCAATTTGCTGCACCCGAGCAGGATCCTGATCCGTTTTAAGAGTTAACTTATGGTCAC
Source organism: Oligoflexia bacterium (assembly GCA_023954355.1). Classification (GTDB taxonomy): domain Bacteria; phylum Bdellovibrionota; class UBA1018; order CAIPTA01; family CAIPTA01; genus JAMLID01. The sequence continues at coordinate 4,982 of JAMLID010000036.1, forward strand.
CTAGAACAATTTCCACTGATTTTTTTTGCGTCATACCAAAACGATACGTTTATGTCTTCTTTTCTGTCAAGCAGGGAAGTCGATTTACAAAAGCTTTTTCATCTTGTATCTTCTGGATTCAAGTGTTCAGGATTAGCTCAGTCGGTAGAGCAAGTGACTGTTAATCACTGGGTCCGCGGTTCGAGTCCGCGATCCTGAGCCATTAAAAAAGCTGTCAATCTAAAGATTGGCGGCTTTTTTAATTTCTACGGATTGTTGGAAAAAAATTGTTGCCGCAAGGCCGGTTCGACAATTCAGCACGATAGCCGAATTGGACTCGCAGGCCAAAGGCCGAGAGCACGTAGGTGCGAATCACAGGATGTGATGAGTCAGTCCGCGATCCTGAGCCATTTTTAAAGACCCTCTGAAATCTGAAATGATATCAGGGGGTTTTTAATTTGGCTCAGGTAATGGTTACACGATGGTTACATTCAATTTATTACTCTACTATTTTTTGAAAGCTAAGACTCGCTTTCATTCATTTTCTTAGAGGTTTCGTCTCACTCTATTTTTAAGATGACTTCTCACCACAATTAAGCATTTTCTTTCCAAAATAAGGATTCGAGATCTCTCCATGTTTTTGTACCCATTTAGCACCTGCCATTGGACAGTAAACTAAATCAAAATCAGACTCTTTATGAGATTCAATAAAGTTCACGAATGGAAGTGATATTTTCTTAAACTCTTCTCGCGCCTCAGTAATGGTTTTTGTTTTTTGAAATAGGCTTAGGGACTTTTTAAGGCCCTGCAACTCATTCCCTTTTACTTTTTTAATCTCAGATGTAAGCGCTTTGGCATTTTTCTGTGCCAAGGGCAAATCATCCTTAGCTAGGGCTTCTTGAATAGAGACGTACTTGGGTAATAAATCACCAATTGAAACCTTCTTCGCATAACTCGTGTTGGAATAAAAAACTGTTCCAAAAATAGAAACCGTTAAAATAATAAAATATTGCATATTAATCCTCCTTATTACGAATACGTATATTAATTGGTGTTTGTGACAACTTGAGTTTCTTTTTTCTTCAACTCTACTGATTTCCAAATAGCAAAAATCGCAGGGTATACCACTAACTCCATCAAAAAAGAACTAACTATACCACCCAACATAGGAGCAGCAATTCTCTTCATCACGTCTGCTCCAGCATTTGCTGTGCTAGACCACATTATAGGTAGCAAAGCCATTACGAGAGTGGCCACAGTCATTACTTTCGGACGAACTCTCTTTACTGCACCAAAATGAATCGCCTCTTTAATATCCGAGAAAGAACGAATTCGACCCTCTTTTTTTGCTTTCTCGTAAGCCAAATCAAGATAGAGGAGCATAAAAATACCAGTTTCGGCATCTACACCTAAAAGAGCGATTAGACCAACCCAAACGGCTATGCTCATATTGTAATCAAGTAGGTAAATGAACCAAATAGCTCCTACGGCAGAAAAAGGAACCGCCAATAAAATAATCGAAGTTTTCACCCAAGATTTTGTATTGGCAAAAAGAAGTAAAATAATAATGAAAAGTGTGATGGGAACAATAACCTTAAGTTTTTCTTTTACCCGAATCATATTTTCATATTGACCACTCCAAGCTAAAGCAACACCGCCAGGTAATTTTAATTTCTCATTAACCAATTTTTTTGCATCATTTACATAGCTCCCTACATCTCTATCAGCAACGTCAATATAGACATAGCTTGAAAGAAGTCCGTTTTCGTTTCGAATCATCGAAGGACCTTGAACAAAAGCTATATCCGCTACCTGTCCCATAGGAATCTGTGCTCCACTTGGCGCTGGAATCAAAACTCGTCTAAGAGCATCGATGTTTGAGCGAAAGTCATTGGAGTAACGCACATTCACAGAATAGCGCTCACGCCCTTCTACTGTTTTTGTGATAGGATCTCCACCTACAGAAACCATAAGGGCTTCTTGGGCCTGATCGATGCTAATTCCATAGCGAGCTAGTTTTTCACGATTGAATGTAAAATCTAAAAAGTACCCACCTGCAATCCGCTCTGCAAAAACACTTCTTGTGCCTTGAACTTCAGGCAATATTTTTTCTAACTCTACTCCAATTTTTTCAACTTGTTTAAGATCTGCTCCTAAGACTTTGATGCCCACAGGAGTGCGAATTCCAGTTGTAAGCATATCAATTCGATTACGAATGGGCATTGTCCAAGCATTCGTTGTACCTGGAAACTTTGTTTCTTTATCCATTTCGGCAATCAATTCGTTCCAACTCATGAAATTTGGCCAAATAAACGTAAAAGGCCACTGTAAAAAATTCGGTAAAAAAGAATACCATCGATCCATAACTCGCCACTCATTTTGTGGTTTTAAAATAATTGTTGTTTCCATCATAGAAAATGGGGCGGGGTCTGTTGGGCTGTCAGCTCTACCTGCTTTGCCAAATACCCTCTCAACTTCGGGAAATGATTTTAATACTTGGTCTTGTCTCTGTAATAAATCTTGAGCTGAAGCTACAGAGATTCCTGGCATAGTTGTTGGCATATACAAAATAGTGCCTTCATTTAAAGGTGGCATAAACTCGGAGCCTAGTTTTAGAAAAGCAGGAACAGAAAATAATAGAATAGCTACTGCAATTCCGATTACCTTCCATCGTTTTTCCACAGCCCAGTCGACTACAGGACCATAATATTTGAAAAAAAACTTGCTAATAGGGTGTTCTTCTTCTGAATAAGTTTTACCAACAAGAACAGCATTTCTAATCTTTGAAAGCCATGCGGGCTTAAAATGTTTAATCGAAAAATTAGTTAAAGTAATTCGTAACGCAGGGTCAAGCGTAATACTTAAAATGGCAGCTATAACCATAGAGAGATTTTTTGTATATGCAAGTGGCTTAAAGAGCTTACCTTCTTGTGCTTCAAGCGCAAAAATTGGGACAAACGACACAGCAATTACTAGTAATGAATAAAAGCTTGCAGGCCCTACCTCTTTGATCGCTTGTATGACAACTTCTTTAACGTCGCCTTTTTTACCGCCCTTTTCCCATTCTTCAATATGTTTGTGAGCGTTTTCTACTACAACAATGGCGGCATCGACCATTGCTCCGATAGCAATAGCAATACCTCCAAGACTCATAATATTCGAAGAAATACCCATCAAATGCATGGGGATAAAACTAATGAGAACAGCCAATGGTAAAGTAACTATAGGAATCATTGCACTTGGTATATGCATAAGAAAAATGAGGATCACAAAACTAACAATCAGCATTTCTAAAAAAAGTTCATGTTTTAAAGTATCAACGGCTCTGCGAATAAGATCTGATCTATCATAGGTAACAACTAAGTCGAGCCCATCGGGAAAAGACGGTCTTGTTTCTTCGATTTTCTTTTTGACTGCATCGATTACATTTGTGGCATTTTCTCCGTAGCGCATAACTACAATTCCACCAACTGCATCTCCTTGGCCGTCCAGGTCAGCTATACCTCTTCGGATATCTGGACCAACTGTTACCTTTGCAACGTTTTTAACATAAATGGGAGTTCCACCCTCGTAACCAACAACGATATTACCTATATCTTGAAGGCTTTTAATATAACCTCGGCCACGGATCATATATTCCGTGCCTGAAACCTCTAGAAGCCTAGCTCCTACATCGTTATTTCCTGATTTAATTGCACTCACGACTTTTGTCAGGGGAATTTTATAGGCAAGAAGTGCATTAGGATTCACTTTCACTTGATATTGTTTTTGAAAGCCACCAATTGCCGGTACTTCGGCAACACCAGGAACAGTTTGCAACACATAACGCAAAAACCAGTCTTGGTAAGATCGAAGATCAGCTAAAGATCTTTTTCCCGTTTTATCTACCAGCGCATATTGAAAAATCCACCCCACTCCCGTTGCATCGGGGCCAAGCTCTGTATTTACTCCCTGCGGAAGTTGCGGAGTAATTTTGGAAAGGTACTCTAGGGTCCTAGAACGAGCCCAATACGGGTCTGTACCATCCTCAAAAATCACATAGACATAAGAAAAACCAAAATCTGAGAACCCTCGAATGTCTTTTACTTTTGGAGCTCCAAGCATGGCACTGATTATGGGATAGGTAACCTGGTCTTCAATGATGTCTGGAGATCTATCCCATTTAGAATAAATAATAACTTGGGTTTCGGATAAGTCTGGAATCGCATCTACTGGAATGGCTCGCATCGAATACCAGGCAGCAATAGCAGCAACTGCTGTTAGCATAAAAACGAAATAGTGATTCCTCGCAGAAAAATCGATAATTTTTTCTAACATCAACCGCCTACCTTCGCCATACAATGCTTCATTTGCTCATGCCACTCTTGTCCCTTTGGACATTCGGGTGTTTTAGGAGCAGGATCCTTATTTTCGCCAGTCTCCGCAGCGGCCTGTGAAGAAAGAACCCCCTTCAGCCGAGACTCAGAATCAATCAGAAAATTTGCACTTGTGACTATTTTTTCTGACGGCTTCAATCCTTGACTTATTGCCACCTCTTCTCCCGCGTAATGTTTTATAACTACAGCTCTAGGCTCAAAGTGCCCATCGTCTTTTACTACAAAAACCCAGGCTTCTTTTCCTGAGTCCAGAACGGCATCAAAAGGAACAACGACCTGCTCGCCTAAAGGAGAAAGAATTGTGGTGTTCACGAAAGCCTCTGGTCTTAAGAAAGCTTTAGCATTCGGAACTAATACCCTAACCTTAGCTGTCCTCGTTATGGGATTAATGACTCGATCAACAGAAGCTACTTTTCCAATAAGTTCTTTCCCCTCAAGAGAGCCTCCAGATATTTTTACCTCTTGTCCTGGCTCAACACTAGAGAGATCCATTTCAAAAACTTCTGCATAAATCCAAACATTTTCTCCTGGTGAGGTAATCAGTAAGTTTGAACCAGTGCTCGGCCCTGCAGACCTAAGTTTGGCGATTTGAGCGTCAGACAAACCTAAAATCTTTAAACGTAGCTTTGCTGATTCAACCATTCTTTGCGCAGAATGTTTGACATCCGCTATGGGCGCATCTTTGACTCGCTCTAATTGTCTTATGGCTTCTACGTATTCATTTTGTGCCGTATATAATTCAGGATCAAAAGCCACTCTTCCTGCAGCCTCAACAGATTTAAAGAGAGACTTTTTCTCTACAAGCCCATACTTTACCCCAATCATTTGAATACGATTGTTCGATAATTGAAACATGGCATGCCCCTCTGGAATATGAGCTTGTGACTGGTCTGTTGTTAGATTCTCTGCATCTACTTTAACAAGATCCATTCCACAAATGGGGCATTTACCTGGGCCATCTTTTCTAATCTGTGGATGCATAGAGCAAGTCCAAACCTCTTTTTGCCCTACTTGTTGATGAGAGTGCTCAGACGCGTTTTCTCCAGTATTTTCTTTTGTTGTACAAGAAAAAAAAGTAGCAGTACCTAAAACAGCTATCAAAATTATCCACCACTTAAACATATTATTCCTCTCCAATTGGCAGGTCACTTACCGATACGCCAACCGTTCTTTCTAAAGCCGTTAATGCATCCACAAAGCGGGCCAGGTTTTTGTAGTAATCAATACGAACAGAATAAAGAGAGCGCTCGGCGTCTAAGAGTTCTTGAAAGCCGACTCTTCCGGCACTGTAAGCTGCCCTTGAAGAATTCAATGCACTTGTCGATTGAGGAATTAAAGCAGACTCATAAATTTTTAAAAGTTTAGCTAAGGTTTCCACTTTAGTACTTAAATTTTTCGTTTCAGAATCGACTTGTCTCTTTGTTGACTCTAATCGCTTTTCTACTTCAAAAGACTTGGCTGAAGCTTGAGAAACTTCACTAGACTGCTTTACCAAGAACCAAATAGGAACGGTCATTTCAATTCCAAAAGCATAAGCATTAGTAGGAGCATTTGTTCCAAATGGTTTACGATAGTTCAACATAAAATCTGGTAAATAGCCTTGCTTGGCTATACTTCTACTACTTTCTGCCTCTGACAACCAAGCACTCTGCGCAGAAATCATTTTAGAATTTTTTTGTGCGAGTTCTTTTATTTTCGATACTGAGATCGTAACTTTTGGCGTTTTTAATTCTTCCTTAGGTAACTGCAAAGCACTTTCTACGTCTCGATTAAGAAGAGCGTTCAGAGAAGAGCGCATACCCTCTAATTCTTGGGACTGTAATAAAATTTCATTTTCAATTTTTGTTTGCTCCACATGAGCTTTCATTTCGTCTTGCTGTGGAACTGCTCCTGTAGCCCTTCTAGATTCCACAATTCGAGCAATCTCTCGTAAGGTTTCTCTCTGGGCTTCTAATAATGAAGAAATTTTATCTGCAGAATAATAGTCGTAATAAAGAGATAGGGCTTTTTGCCGAATTTCTAATTTTTTATCTAAAAATTCTTCTTTAAGAGCTTCAGCTTTTGAGCTTTGCATGGATCCCATAGAAAAGTATTTTGTTGGGAATAGAATCTCTTGAGAGACGGACCATGACTTCATATCGCCCATAGCTCTTTGCTCTGCAGTCATTTTCGACTCACGCATAATGCCTACACGTGGATTACTTAATGAGTACTTAGAAGAAATAGCCTCTTTTTCAGATTGGGCTCTCGCTCTTGAACTGGCTAGTTCTGGATTATTTGCATACACGCTTTTTAATAAATCGACAGGCATTAAAGCTTCGGCGAATGCTATTGACCCGCAAAAGGTCATTAAAAAAAACATTAAAACGACTCTCATAACTTATTCTTTCGCCCTATTTTTAAGAAAGCGCCTTTCCTATATGAATACGATCCAAACTACAGCCTTGTGACAATTCATTGATTTATTTCTTTTAAAAGTGTTTTTGATTTCTCTACCCAAGCCGAAATCGTTTTACTATCATCATCGCTAAGTGCTGAACCTTTATGGGCTATTCTGTATAGAAGTGGCGGCATAGATTTATCTTTGGCAATCTCTTCTAGGGCATCTAAATCATCCACCAAAGCTCCGTGGCCACCAAAAGGAAAGTCGTTAGAAAAATCTAAATGCTCTTTAGCTTCTTCTATATCACTGTCAATGAGCTGCTTAATACCTGGAGTTTTGTAATACCAAGGATAGACTGTGCTATTACTATGGCAGTCAAAACACTTCTTTTGGAATATAGACTTGACCTTATCTTTATAAAGCTCATTAATTTTTGAAATTTGTGTTTTTGGAAGCTGCGATTTTAGGATTCGATTCTGGGTGGTGGTGATTCTATGCGCAAATGCATTTAGGGAGAAAACTTAAAAGAAAAATTAAACTTTTCACAAGCCGTTGAGTCACTGTGTCTCCTAATCTTTTGCTAAATTACTGATGATAGGACAGTCCGGACGTGAGTCTCCGTGACAGTCTTTTGCGAGGCTTCGTAGATTATCTACCATCTCTTGCATTTCTTGAATCTTTAGCTCTAGGTCTTCAATATGTTTATTGGCTAGGGCTTTTACTTCTTTACTGGCTCGAGATTTATTTCTCCATAGTCCGATGAGCTTCTTAATTTCTTTCATAGAAAAACCTAATCCACGCGATCTTTTTATAAATCGTAAAAACTGAGTATCTGTTTCTTTATAAAAACGATATCCAGATTCTGTGCGAGCCGCTTTTGGAATTAATCCGATGGATTCATAATGCCTAATCAATTTTGCATTTACTCCAGAAGCGCTTGCTAATTCGCCAATCGTCATAAAATCTCCTTGTTTCGTACATATAATAAAGGTTCCAATCATAGGAAGGTCAAGAGCGAATTTGACTTAACTCATAAGTATCCGTATTTACTAATTAATTTATCGCACATCTTTTAAAATAAAAAAATAAATATCTATTGACCTTCCCATCATTGGAAGGAAGATGCTGTACCAATAATAGATGAGATTTAATACTCATGGTATTAGGAGAATAAGATGGAACACAAACAACACAACCATAATCATAATCACTCACCAAATCCACCAGCTAAAAGTGAAGAACATAGTTGTTGCTCAGCTTCTCATGGCCATACAAGTAAAAAGAAAAACATACCACCTACTAAAGAAGATTTAGATCGTATGTATACTTGCCCTATGCATCCCGAAGTTAGACAAAAAGGGCCTGGCAGCTGCCCTATCTGCGGAATGGCTCTTGAGCCTGAAGAAGTTCAGCTCGATGATACGGAAAACCCTGAACTCGTCGATTTTACCAAGAGACTTAAATTCTGTATTTCTTTTTCAGTTCCGCTTTTGCTTCTGGCCATGTCTGATCTCATTCCAGGGCAACCCGTTCAACATGCTTTACCTATTTGGTTATATTCTGGTTTACAGTTATTGCTAGCTACCCCTGTTGTTCTCTGGGGAGGATATCCATTTTTTGAACGTGGCTGGGCCTCTCTTAAGAACCGAAACTTAAATATGTTCACTCTTATTGCCTTAGGCACTGGTGTTGCCTATATCTATAGTGTTGTCGCCACATTTTCTCCAAACTTGTTTCCTGAACAACTTAAGATGCATGCGGGACTTGTACCTCTTTACTTTGAGGCTGCTGCGGTTATCACCACTCTTGTCTTAGTTGGACAAGTTTTAGAGCTTCGTGCACGAAGCCAAACCAGTAATGCGATTAAAGCGCTTTTAGGTTTAGCCCCTAAAACGGCTAGAAGAATCAACGAAGATAAAACAGAAGAAGATATTCCACTAGAGCATATTCATCCTGGAGATCATTTAAGAGTTCGCCCAGGTGAAAAAGTTCCCGTTGATGGAGAAATCATTGAAGGGCAAAGTTCTATAGACGAATCGATGATTACGGGAGAGCCCATGCCTGTAGAAAAAGAAAGTGGTAGCAAAGTTACAGGAGCCACTGTTAACGGCCAAGGCTCATTTGTCATGAAAGCTACTAAAGTAGGCACAGATACATTACTCTCACAGATTGTTAAAATGGTCTCGCAAGCACAACGAAGCCGAGCCCCCATCCAAAAACTCGCAGATAAAGTTTCGGCCTATTTTGTCCCTACTGTTGTACTTACTTCTTTAGTCACGGCAGCTATCTGGTTTCTATTTGGACCAGAGCCTGGATTGACCTATGCGATTCTTAACTCTGTTGCAGTACTTATTATTGCTTGTCCTTGCGCACTCGGCTTAGCAACACCTATGTCCATTATGGTGGGCACAGGAAAAGGAGCAAGCCACGGTGTACTTATAAAAAACGGTGACGCTCTAGAAACTATGGAAAAAATAGATACTTTAGTTGTAGATAAAACAGGTACATTAACCGAAGGAAGGCCCAAGCTTTCTCAAGTAATCACCCAAGGTGAATTTACAAAAGACCAAGTTTTACTTTTTGCTGCTTCTTTAGAAAAAGTGAGTGAGCATCCTCTGGCTCACGCAATACTTGAAGGTGCACAAGAAAACAATCTAAGGATTAAAGATGTTTCCAAATTTGAATCCATTACTGGAATGGGCTTAAAAGGCACGGTAGGTCAAGTAGAAGTTCTTGTAGGAAACAAAAAACTATTAGAAAAATTTTCTATTGATACACAAGAACTCAATAAGCATGCCGAAGATCTTCAAAAAACAGGAAATGGCGCAATGCTTGTAGCTATTGATAATAAACCAGCGGGCATTATTGCTGTTCAAGACCCCATTAAAGAAACAACTAAAGAAGCTATTGCCTACTTCCATAGTAAAAATATTAAAGTCATTATGCTCACAGGTGATAATAAGTTAACGGCAAAAGTAGTTGCAGAAAAAACGGGAATCGATCAATTTGAAGCCGATGTTCTACCTGAACAAAAAAATCAAGTTATTAAGCAACTCCAAAAAGAAGGTAAATGCGTCGCCATGGCAGGAGATGGAATCAACGATGCTCCTGCATTGGCTCAGGCCGATGTTGGAATTGCGATGGGCACTGGGACCGACGTAGCAATGGAAAGTGCAGGAGTCACTCTCGTAAAAGGAGACCTTTTAGGAATTGTTCGTGCACACAAATTGAGTCAGCAAACCATGAGTAATATCAGACAAAATTTATTCTTTGCTTTTGCTTATAACGCACTTGGCGTACCTATTGCTGCCGGATTACTATATCCGTTTTTTGGATTACTACTAAGTCCCATGTTCGCTAGTTTAGCCATGAGCCTGAGCTCTGTTTCTGTGATAGGAAATGCGTTAAGGCTAAAAAAAAGAGGGTTGTAAACGAATGCCCTATTTGTAAATAGCATTCGAGTGCGAGATAAAACCAGTCTCACTAGGAGCTTTGCGCTGGCTGGGCAACTTTCTTTTGCCTAGTGAAGATAAATGGTTACACGATGGTTACATTCATAGTTTACAAACAGCTCGCTTGGTATCTCTCGGTATCGCTTGCGTCACTCTCAACTTATTGATTTTGTTAAATTCCCTTTTAACTTCAAGATCTTAGATTTGACGGGGTTGAGTCCGCGATCCTGAGCCATTAAAAAAGCTGTTCAAACAAAGTTTGGACGGCTTTTTTAATTTCTACGGATTGTTGGAAAAGAATTGTTGCCGCAAGGCCGGTTCGACAATTCGGCACGATAGCCGAATTGGACTCGCAGGCTGGAGGCCGAGAGCGCGCAAGCGCGAATCACAGGATGTGATGAGTCAGTCCGCGATCCTGATAATAAAGAATCACTTACGTTGAAAGTCAACAGTGACTACATCGGTTCCTTTATAAGTTGCAGCAGATCCATTTAGCTTAATGAAGTAACCAGACTTATTGTTACCGCTAGATGGATAGTAAGATGTTGGTGAGTTGGTTTTGTATCCTTCATAGCTCCAGCCGTTGCTATTTGATTGAGGGATAGTTACACCGTTTTTCTTCACAATAATACTACTTTGAATCGGCTCCTCTTGAATCACTACGTAGTTGAAGATAATTGCTTCTACTAATACTTGTAAGTGAGAGCTGATATCACCCATTACGTTTGATAATCCACCAGAGCAAATATCGTATGCACGTCCGTTTACTTGGTCAGTCATATCAAAGTAGCGCTTTCCTCTGAATCCGCAGCTGCCATTAGAAGCAACAGCATAAAACTTACTTAGCGTACTAGACGGCTTTAGTGATCTAAAATAGTTTACATAGCTATTGAAAGAATTCTGGCTAGTAGACGAGTTATAATCCATTACATAAACACCGTCACCACGGTCGTAATAGCTTACACCCATACCATCATTGCCATAGGCAGAAACGTCTTCGCCGTTGGTTAATACGATGATCGCAAGAGCCGCATCAGATCGTAGAAAGCCTGTTGAGGTCATGCTCGATTGGCTCATATTTTTATGAATATTTCTAAACCCTTTATCTGTACTTCCAATAGAAGAGTCAAAAGAGTTAATCCAGCCAGCATTGCCCATTTCGCTATTAAAATATTGAGATGCTTGAGATTGACTTAAGCAGGCTCCACCGTAAATTGAGCTACAGTCTTGAGCTACTATATATTTATTATTTAAATTCATGGTGCTTTGTAATGGCAGTACTACAAAGTGGTAATCCCAGTTTGAATTCAAATTACTTAAGAAACTATTTAATTGAGCCTTTACAGTACTTACTGGGGCTCTCATAGAGTCTGAGTAATCTTGAAAGATGATGATATCAACTTTCGGTTTAGTATATACATATTGACCCGCTGTAGATGTTGCTTGATATTCCTGCTTTTGAAACTTTGCTTTTCCACAAGAAGCCAATACCGCTACAACTGCAACGAGAGCTAAATTTTTCCAAATTCCACGCAACTTCATAAAATACTCCTATGGTTCCTCACACGGAACTCAGTGCTAGATAAGCAAAGGGAGTGCCAATACCCAATTAAACTCCTCAAATATAGGTAAGTTATTAAAAATTAAGGGTATTTTTTCGTACCTGGCTAGAGGGATCTCTGCTGACTAAACTTTAGTCTCTGAACATTTGTATAAAAAATATACAGCTGTTTAGTTGCTGAGAGCCTATAGCTGACAGATACTATATATATGGAAAATACGTTAAATCTCTTATTAGAAGACACCGCTTTGAAGTGGTATACCGTTGTAAACTCTCGTCCCGTGGGGCCATTAAGTGCGAAAGAAATCGTACAAAGAATCCAGGCGGGTGAATTGAACCTAGCTTCACATATATGGAAAGAAGGATTCAGTTCATGGACCAGGCTGTATGATGTTATTGATTTTAAGCCGCTCTTACCGGCAGAGCCTTCTGTTAGCTTGATTGCTGAAATCCAAAAATCAACACAGGCGAGTCCCCCACCGTTAGCACCAAAGCAAAAAGAAGAGCTGAGAACTTGGTATATCTACTTAGACGAATCAAATTACGGCCCTATCTCAGATATAGAGGTACAATCTTTAATTCAATCAGGAAGAGTAAAGGGCACTACCTATATTTGGCAAAAAGGGTTTGCTGATTGGCAACAAGCTAAAGAAGTAGACGTATGGAAGAAGCTTCTAGCAGGCCAAGCTATCCCTGCAACTCAGGCGAAACCAGATAAGCGTGCAACTCCAAGAAAACCATTTGAAGCGAAAATTCTTTTAACTGATGGGAAAGAAGTGGGTTGGGCGCTTTGCCGAGACATTAGTGTCGGTGGGATGCAAGTGCTTATGGATCATTCGCCAGGCCCAGCAGGAACTCAATTAAAATTGAATGTGAACCCGGCAACGGGGGTTCCTGGATTTGCTTGTGAAGGTGTAATTGTAAGAACGTTAGAAGATGGTCGTGGCTTTAGTTTTCGCTTTACGCAACTTTCTGCAGAAGCAAAAGGTGCCATTGAAAATTATATTAAGTCATGATTTTTCAATCGCACGACGGTGCGATGATTTTTCATGACAAAAAGATCATCGCCAAAAATAAGAAGAAAGCTTCTATATTAATTATACATGGCTTGGGCGAGCATTCTGGCCGTTATCAGGCGCTGGCCAAACACTTTAATAAACTAGGGATTGATGTTTTTTCTTTTGATTTACGAGGCCACGGCAGATCACAAGGCACGAGAGGGCACTTCGAATCTATTTCTCAACTTAGTGACGATGTTCAGTGCTACGTTCAGCACCTATTAGACATTAAAGACTTAGAAGCTGGTGAGCCATTATATGTACTTGGGCATAGTCTTGGCGGTTTAGTTGCTACATATTTTGTGGCGAATTTTAAAAGAGAGAAAAAAAATCCAACCCTAGAGGGATTAATTCTTTCCGCACCAGCGTTTGGTTTGGGTAATTCTCCCTTAAGAAAAATTCAAAGTGGTTTAGCAAAGCAGGTACCTTCGTTTTTTCAGGCAATTCAGATTCCAACAGGGATTCAATCCAAGCAGCTGACGCACGATCATAAAGAGCAAAAAAAATATGATGCAGACCCTTTGGTTCATGGATGGATTTCTCCCTCTGCATATTCTGCTATGGAAAAAGCAATTGCTGATCTTTATTCTTTGATTCCTTCATTAGATATACCTACTTTATTTATGTTGTGTGGACGAGATAGTGTGGTAGATACGAATGCAGCAGAAAATTTTTTTCAAAGGTTGCAAATAGCGCACTCAGAAAAAATTTCAAAAATCGTATTTTCGAATTTCTATCATGAGCCTTTTCATGAGCTCAATAGAAAAAGGGCAGTAGGGGAATTGACGAAATGGATAGCAAAACAATTAGGAATGCCAACTACCAAACGCTTAAAGCAAGGCTCGTTCAAATTATCAAAGAAAAAAGCTATAGAGAAGGCGACTTCACTTTAGCATCTGGCAAAAAATCAAAATTTTATTTAGATGTGAAAGAGACTTCTTTAGATCCTGAAGGTGCGCATCTTATTGGAAAGATGATGGTAGAGCTTATTCAGCAAAAGAAATTGCCTGTACGAGCAGTAGGTGGATTAACTTTAGGAGCAGACCCACTAGCAACGGCAGTTAGCATGAGTGGTTTTGATCATGGCTTATCTTTGCCTGCTTATATTGTGCGAAAACAACCAAAGGAACACGGGACATCTCTCTGGGTTGAAGGTGCAAAGAGCTTTCAAAAAGGATGGGATCTAATCGTTTTAGAAGATGTGGTTACAACTGGAGGCTCTTCAATTAAAGCAGTTGAAAAGGTTAGAGAGGCTGGATTCAAGGTAGAATCTATCATTACAGTTGTTGACCGACTAGAAGGCGGGCGAGAGTGTATAGAAAAAGAGGGAGTACGTCTTTTTAGTTTATGTGACCTACAGGAGATCCAGACGGGAAATTTAAAAGCACTTTAGGAATGTGCGAATATTTTTCATTGGTCCAAGGATAAGCACTTCTCGCGAGTTTCTTTTCTTCGTTAATAATCCAAAAAATAGTCTTTTCAGAATCAAGTACTTGATCAGAATGTTGAAAGCCTAACTCTACAGCAATTTCATAAAAATCAGTGGTTGTATCTATGATAATAGCTTTCTTTTTTTGCAATAGTAGATTTACTTCGGCAATCTCTAAAAAGTCTCTCTCATCAAGATCAACTTCATGGGCTTGTTTATTTTCTTTGAATTCAAAAAAATTATTCGGATTCAAATGTCTCTTAAATCGATTGCTAAAAACTTTTCTCATTAGAAATTGAAGCAGTTCTTTTTTGTCATTCGTAACACCACAGGTAAGGTGATCTAAAAGAGATTTTCCATAGGTGGTGTTTGATCTGCCAATGAAATTCAAATCACTACTTTTAAACTTAGGAGAAACGCTGCCTTCATCTGGTTTAATATAGCCAAAGCAAAGATCACAAAACAAAGCTTTAGCAAAATCATCTTCGCCATACAAAATCACCCAAGCGCTTTTAGGAATAGATAGGTTAAAGTTACGAAACGAAGGAGCCAAATGAACATTTTGAAAGTGCACTAGATCTTTTGTTGTATATTCTGGTAAAAATTCAAGCCAAAGGCTCTTATCTTTTAGCGGATTTTCGGCCGAATCTTTCCGCTTTTTTCTCCAATGAAAAATCACAGTACTCTCCCCTTGAATGCTTAACTGCAAGAAGTAAACCAGCTTAAGCCTAGAAGTAGAATCGAAGTATAATTGTAACTAATTGAAATAATTAAATTAAATACTTTACCTTCTTTCCAAGAGAGCGATTTATTTTATGCGTAGTGTTATTATTGAGGATTTGGTGTCGCTTTGCCTAAAAAAGCGTGGCGGAATTACATTGAGAGCTTTTTAAAGTCTAAGGGTACAATAAAGAGATGCAATGGTTCTTTTTTATACTGGCAACCCTCATACCAAACCTACTATTGGCTAATCCAGAGCGAACCCCCCATGTTACAGCCCAAATTGTTAGTGAAGATAAGGCATTAACAATTGGTGGAAGCTCATGGCTAGGAATCCGTCTTGTCATGGAAGACCATTGGCATACCTATTGGAAAAACCCTGGTGATTCTGGCTTACCTACGCGAGTAGAGTGGCATCTTCCAAAAGATTGGAAAATAAGCGAACCACACTTTGCTATCCCTAAGAGAATTCCTTTGGGTCCTATTGTAAATTTTGGTTACGAAGGAGAAACCTTAATTGGTTTTAAAGTAGATATTCCTGGACAGGCAGAGGCATCTTCAGAAGAAATATCTGCCAACGTTTCTTGGCTTGTATGTAAAGAAGAGTGTATTCCCGAAAGCCTAACGTTAAAAACGAAAGTTAATTTATCGAAAATAAATCCACAAAAAAATCCATGGGCAAGAGTTTTCGACAAGTTGCGAGCAGAACAGCCCGTAGCTTTTTTGTTGGACGAGAGCATCGATTGGGCTCAAGAAGATAAAGCGATTCGTGCTGAAATTAGAAAGAATAATATATTTGAAAAAGTATTAGATGTTTTTCCACTCGATCAAAAAGTATTTAGCCCTGAATCACCAATCATTAAAAACTCCAGTGGAAAAATAGAATTGGAGTTAAAGAAAAAATCACCAGCACCTAAAGGAATGCAGACTTTAAAGCTACTTTTAGTTACAGATAAGGGAAACTTTTCATTAGAAAAAGAATTAGTGATGGGAGTGGACTCTCAGCAAAGTAACGATGTCTCAGGATCAAGTGTATTTTCTCTATGGGTAACAATTTTCTTTGCCTTCATAGGTGGTATCATTTTGAATTTCATGCCTTGTGTATTTCCTGTTCTAGGAATCAAAGCCTTGTCTTTATTGAAAGTAAGTAGAGCTGAGGCTAGAGCAAATGGTTTAATTTACTCTTTGGGAATTTTAGTAAGCTTTTGGATTTTGACCGCTGTTCTATTATTTATTCGTGCAAGTGGATCAGAAATCGGTTGGGGATTTCAATTACAGAATCCTTATTTTGTGACAGCGCTAGTTTTACTTTTTTCTTTTATGTCGGCTAATCTTGCTGGATTCTTTGAGCTGCCCTCTTCTTTTATGGGAGTTGGTAGTTCTTTAGCGGGTAAAGAGGGTGCATGGGGTTCTTTTTTTACAGGGGCGCTAACGGTGATTGTAGCGACTCCATGTAGTGCGCCCTTTATGGGGACAGCAATAGGAGTGGCTCTTTCGCAAAATACAGGAATTCTTTTTCTCATTTTTTCTTTTTTAGCTATTGGTTTGGCTTTTCCTTTTTTATTACTTAGTTTGTTTCCTGGTTTTGTAAACTGCTTACCCAAGCCAGGAAACTGGATGAACCGTCTGAAAGAATTTTTTGCTATACCCTTAGCACTAACAGTTGTTTGGTTGCTCTGGGTGTTGAGCCTGCAGGTAGAGAGTTTTGGTATATACCAAATTCTTGCAGCGTTAATTATTCTTTTTAGTGGAATTTGGGTATTAAATAAATTTTCAACAAAGTCTGCAAAGTTCATTGGGATTTTATGTATATTGGTAGCACTATTTTTATCCTTTCGAATTCAGCCAAGACTGAATGCGAGCATCGAATCAGGTTTATGGAAGCCTTATAACGAGCAAAATATTCAAGAAGATTTGAAAAAAGAGAAGACAGTATTTATTGATTTTACAGCCGCTTGGTGTGTTACTTGCCAGGTAAATAAACAATTAGTCTTAAACACTAGTTCTATGCAGAAATACTTTTCTGAAAAAGATATTCAATTATATGTCGCCGACTGGACTAACAGTGATCCGGTAATTACTAGTGCGTTACAGAAGGTGGGTAGGGCAAGTGTGCCTGTGTATTTAGTTTTAAAACCGAGCGGAGAACAAACAATATTGCCGCAGATTTTGACAGAAGATATTGTGAAAAAATCCGTGCCGTAAAGATAAAATCCGCTATGATTTATAGAAATGAAAAGGAGATAGAAATATGAAATCTATATTATTTTTGTTAGCAGTAGTTTTTTCTTTACCTGCATTTGCAGTTGAGAGTGGAGAAAAAGCGCCAGATTTTTCGCTTTCATCAAGCCAAGGGAAAAAAGTTTCACTTTCTGACTATAAAGGAAAGACAGTTGTTTTAGAATGGTTAAACTACGGTTGCCCATTTGTTAAAAAGCACTATGGCTCTGGTAATATGCAATCTCTACAAAAAGAATTTACTGGTAAGGGAGTAGAGTGGATTTCCATTATTTCATCAGCTCCAGGTAAACAAGGTCATTCAACGCCAAAGCAGGCAGAAGCTGATCGTAAAGAAAACAAATCTAACGCTAGTGAAGTTTTAATCGATGAAGATGGTAAGGTTGGAAAGTTATATGGCGCAAAAACAACACCACATATGTATATCATCAACGAGAGTGGAATCCTTATTTATCAAGGAGCAATTGATGATAAACCTTCAGCAGATAAAGCTGATGTGAAGACGGCCAATAACTATGTGAAAAGTTTTCTGGTAGCTTCACTTGGTAAAGATGAGAAGAAATTAGCTTCTATGGAAGCAAGTACGACTCCGTATGGGTGTAGTGTTAAGTACAAATAATTTCGAATATAAAAATGGCCAAATACTGCGTTAGCTTCGAATTTTCCAGCTGGTTAACTATTCCTCGCTGTTAAAAATCCTCGCTGCCTTGTCTTTGGCCATTTTTAATACGTCGAAAAGATTACGTTCTACTATAGAATTGTATCCCGTTGATATAGTTCATCGTCAACTTCTGGGTAATCTAGATTTTGGTGCAAGCCTCGGCTCTCTTTTCTATTTTGGGCCGAGCTTACAATTAGTTCTGCAACGGTAATCAAGTTTCTTAATTCGATAAGGTTTTTACTTAATTTTCTTTCCCAGTATGCTTGGTTGATCTCTTGTTTCAGCAAAGAAACTCGCCGAGCCGCATACTCTAATCGCCTATTTGAGCGAACAATGCCTACGTAGTTCCACATTAAGGTTCTTACTTCGTCCCAGCAGTGAGAGATAATTACTTCTTCTTGCTCTTCTTTGGCAAATCCTGGATTCCAATCAGGTATGTTCTGCAAAACAATATTACTTTTTTCAGATTTGAAAATAGAAGAGGCGTGTTCGGCAGCTCGTGTAGAAAAAACGGCGGCCTCTAAAAGAGAATTCGAAGCTAATCGATTTGCACCGTGAAGACCAGTATGAGAGGCTTCTCCAGCTGCATATAGATTTATTATTTCTGTTTGCCCGTCTATATTTGTACGGATTCCTCCGCAAGTATAATGAGCCGCGGGTACAACAGGCACTGGTTCTTTTGCTAAATCAAATCCATACCGCTTACAAGTGGCTGAATTGTGAGGAAAGTGAGATTGAACAAATTCTTCTCCTTTGTGTGAAATATCTAAATACACACACTCATCACCATGTTTCTTCATTTCTTTATCAATAGATAATGCAACGATATCACGAGGTGCAAGCTCTAGGTCAGGATGATACTTTTCCATAAATCGCTCACCTCTAGCATTTAAAAGATGAGCACCTTCACCTCTAAGCGCCTCAGATAATAAAGCTGTACGAGCTTCAGGATGGTATAGGCAAGTTGGATGAAATTGTATGAATTCCATGTTGCAAATTTTAGCACCTAATCTATAGGCCATAGCTATTCCATCACCAACACTCGTGTCCGGGTTAGATGTATATTTATAAACTTTACCTGCGCCACCAGTTGCAATTAGAGTGAATATAGATCTTATTGCCATTACTTTTTTTGAATCCAAATCTAAAACATAAGCACCTAAGCATTTAGAATTTTTTGTTGAGCGACGTTTTTGTATTTTTGCATCTGAAATCAAATCAATAGCGATCCAATTGGTTTGTAGTTTAATATTTTTTGTTTGAGCTATTCTTTCTAACAGAGCCTCCATGATTGATTTTCCTGTATGGTCTGCCGCATGAAGTACGCGTCTTTTAGAGTGACCACCCTCTTTTGTAAAATCAAATTCAGTAGGAGAGCTTTCACTCTTGGTAAACTGAACACCATATTCTAATAGATGGGAGATTTCTGTTTTTCCACTCTCAATCACCATTTTTACAATTTCGGGCTTACTTAATCCTCCACCTGTTCGTATGGTGTCGCGAAAGTGTTCCTCGATGCTATCATCTTTACCCATTGCTGCGGCGATTCCTCCTTGAGCCCAATCAGTAGCAGATAATCTTGGGTCTGATGATTTAGTAATTACAGTGACGATTGCCTGAGGGTTTTTTTCTGCAAAACGAAGAGCAAAGTTTAAGCCAGCAAGGCCAGAGCCAAGGACGAGAGCGTCAGAATAGGTATTTGTATTCATATCTGTCTTGTATAATAGGCTTGAATGGAGTGGAATAGGGCAAGGGGGCTATACGTGAGAATCATACGGTTTTTATTTGCTGTCTTAATTATAATTTCGGCCATTGGTGTTTTTGCGGTGCAAAAACAGTGGGAGCGATCTTCTACAGAGCAGTCTGAAGATGCACTTTTATCCGTTTTGCGCGGTCAGAATAAGTCACTACGCTTAAAACTTGGTGACCGTTTGGAACAAAATCGAAAACTATTAGAGTCTATTGTTTTAACAGAGCAACCCACAACGCAAAAAGATGAGCTTGTACGGCTCAATGAGCCGGGCTTTCCGAAAACTATTTTGGGAGATGCTTATTTTGTTCGTGCGGCAGGCTTTTCGTTGTCGAAAAATATGGAGAAAGCTTTTGCTGAGCTACTCAGAAAAAAAGTTTCTTTATCTAGTTACATAGAGGCAGATCATACCTATTTAATTTTAGGTCACACCATTCGAGGAAAAAACTATTTAGCTGTTTATAAGTCTGAAGACTTTTTTTCATTTTTATATTCAAAAGAAGGCGTTCGTGACTGGGTTGTGAATCGTGATGGAACGGTATTATATCATCCGATCCAGCGATTTATTGGGTTAAATATAGTGAACACAAAACCTATTTCTAAAGCGCTAAATGAGCTATCAAACGGACTTAATTCGGAAGATACAGTTCGATTTTTAGGTCTTGAGGGTAAAGAAGTCTTAGCGAGCTGGTCTGTATGGCCTGAGCTGGGCTTTGTATTAATTTCTGATTGGCCAGGAGTGATTCCAGAAGGCGCGGGTATTGGTTGGCCGGCTTACTTTTTATTGCTTATTCTATTAGGTGGAGGTGTTTTACTAGGAACTGCACTTAGACAGCGATCTATTTTGACGGTAGATCAGTCGAATACAGCAAGTATGCTAAATACGAGCGAGTTGACGATGGGAGAGGTTGACCCAGAAACTGAGTTTTACCTAGAAGAACTGCATGATCGCTTATCAGAAGCCAATAAACAGAATCAAATTCTACAAACGCAGATTAGGTCTATGCGTGTATCGAAGGAGCAAGAACTAGAGCAAGACGGCTATGCTTCTTGGAAGTTAGAAGCATATGAAGCGTTTATTAAAGATATCGTGCCTATTTCTACGGGAAAACAGGTTTGGTTTGAGTTCGCTAAGTTTGTCGTAAGACGCTCACCAGCTATTTCTGTTTTAGTGTTAAGATATGCTCCTTCAACTTTTTCTTTGGTACCTGAACATTTAGAAACAACGACAGATTTACCAGATAGTGCCATGGCTTATTTGAATGATGCCCGTATTTTTGTAGGAAACCCAAGTTTAATTCCTACCGTGTTGAATACAGAAGCATTCAAGCGATGGGACACTACAAGAAAAAAGTATATGCCATTGCACCAAACAGACTTTGTTTCTTATGACGTAAGTATTCCAAGTGGCGGGAGAGCTTGTTTATTATTCTTTTTTGATAGGCGATTAAATAATCAAGGCGAACTAAGTAGCCAACTTCACTTTTTCAAAGAACTTGTTGAAAGTGCTACTGGATTTACATTGGTGTGAGGGAGTTATTAATCATTCTGTCAAAAGCTAACTGGATGTGGCAACTATGGAAAACAGGTTTAGAGATTCGCCTAGAATAGAGTTGAATTCAAAATCTTGCTCTTATTAGGAGTGCGAAAAATGCTAAAATTCTTGTTTTATTAAAGGCCAATGCATACGGGCACTCAGCTATAGCATTGGGGAAAAAAATAAATTCGATTAAATTAAGCAAAACACAATTTTATGGTTTCGGTGTTGCTTCATTTGAAGAGGCGGTAGAGTTAAGAGAAGCTGGGGTATTGGGCAATATTTTAGTTTTGTCCGGTTTATTTACTTATAATAAAAATATCGATAATTTGCTCCGTAAGTATTCTTTGGTTCCGGTTGTATATTCACTAGAAGTTTTAAAAAAAATAAATCAAAGTTCTCTTAGAAATAAAAAAACAGTTAGTTTTCATTTAAAGCTAAATACGGGAATGAATCGACTCGGCATTTCAAAAGAGCAGTTAAAAGAAGCAGTATCGATTATAAAAAATAATCGATACTTAAAAGTTACCGGTATGATGAGCCATTTATCAGCATCAGAAAAAAAACACAGTAATATAACAAAAAAGCAGATTCAGTTGTTTCAACATTTTGTTCAATTTTTTAAAGATGAAGGCATTAATCCAGAATATGTGCATATAGAAAACTCACACGGATTAAAAAACAATTTATTTCATCAAGGTAATTTGAAACGAGTAGGCTTGCATCTATATGGTTTGGGGACTGGAACAAAAATGAAACCAGTGGGGCACTGGTATAGCACTATTTTCAGTACTTATAAAATAAAACGTGGTGAAACTGTTGGCTACGGTCCTAGTTTTAAAGCAAAGCGCAATATGAAAATTGCCATTTTAGGTGTTGGATATGCAGATGGTTATAAAAGATCATTTTCAAATAAAGCCTTTGTTGTTGTTAAAGGTACTGCTTGTCCAGTGATAGGAACTATTAGTATGGATTTAACTGCTATAGACGTTAGTATGGTTAAAAGAGTTTCTGTAGGAGACAAAGCCTGGTTAATTGGTGGGCCGTATAAGAAGTATATGAGTGCAGATCGCTTAGCTGAAATATCAGATACAATTCCATGGGAAGTGTTGACAAGTATTTCATCTAGAGTACCTAGGAAATTTATACATGACTGAAGAAAATAAAGATTTAGGTTGGCTGATTAGAGATACGACGAATGTGATCCGTGGGCCGTTTTCTTATCACGAAGTTTTACAATTATTAAAGAAGAAGCAACTCAAAAATAAAACAGAAATATCTCGAGCTAATTCTTATTGGTTTGCATTAGAAGAAAAACCAGAGTTATTTAAGTTTTTCCCTGAGCTAAACGACGGTAGTGTGGCCGAATCACCAACGCAAATGACGGCGACCTTGACTCAGGCTGATATGAACGATCAACGAGTTGAGATTACTCAATTTACTCCTACACCAACAAGAAAAGAGTTGAGAGGAGAAACAAATTCAGAGAGTTCAAGTAATGAGTCGCAAGTACAGTGGTTAAGTGAAGAGTTTGCTGATGAATTTGGAGAACAAGTTACCGAAGTGAGTATGAAGCTACCCAAAGATCAGGATGATATTTCTACTGTAGCTGATAAAACAAGCGAACTAATGAAGCGGTCTTCTGCTAAAAACGATATGCTACCTTCAGAAGATAAGCAGTATAAAGGCACTAGGCCGATGCCCCTAGACTCTTTATTAAAGCATCCAGAAAAAAATCAAGTTGTTTCAAATGATATGAATAAAGTCTCTGACGGAGTTGTAAACATGTCAGTGGATCATTTAGAGAGTCATGCAAAAATTATCGATACAGCTGAAGAAGACAACAAAAGAAAAGAAAGAATATCGTTAATACTTAAAATTGTTGGTGGAGTAATAGTACTTGTAGTGATGGCTGGTTCGGTTTTTTACGCCTTACAAGCAAGCAATGAATCTCCTGTAGAGAAAAAACAAAAAGAAGATACCGTTGTAGAAAAAAAAGTAGTTGTTCAGGGAACTCACTTAGAGAAAGTTTCTAGAGCGCTAACTATTTACGATGCTGAAGAATTAAAAAATAGTATCTCTGCTTGGGAGCAATCCGGTGAAGGCAGAGCCGACCATAAAATGTACTTAGCGCAAGCTATTTTGAGAAAAGAATTTTCTTATGATGCAGATGGTGCGTATACGTCATTACAG